>DATAVA010000012.1:0-201474 GCA_036267975.1 Steroidobacteraceae bacterium
GGCTTTTCAGAAAATGCGCGAGCAGCTGGAGTCGGAACGCTCGGTCACGATGCAGCGCTGGGCACGCCGCGAGAAGCAGCTGCAAAGCGGGCTGGCCGACTTGCTCGGCGTGGCCGGGGACATTCAGGGGCTCGCCCAGCAGGAACTGCCGGCCCTCGAACTGGAACCTCCCGAGGGCCACGTCTAGGCGCTGTGATACTGCGCCATCTCAACCGTATATTGCAGCATGACGGCGCACGACGCGAAGCGGCTGCAGGAAGCGGAAGGATCGCCCCCGGGAATCGACTGGAACGCGGTATACGCCGACCAGCTCCCGCGTGTCTATAACTACTTCCGGTTCCGCGCCGCCCGCTCGCACGATGTCGAAGAGCTCACTGCGCGCACTTTCGAGAAAGCGTGGCGGGCGCGTGCCAAGTATCGACGCGACCTGGCCGGATTTTCGACCTGGCTGTTTGCCATCGCGCGCAATGTGATGACGGATCAGCTGCGCGCGGATGCGCTTCGGACCCGGGCGGCAACCTGGTCCGAGCCAATCGAGCAGGTCACCCCGGAGGGCAACGCGATGCACGGCTCAGACATGGAGCGGTTGGCCACGCTCACGGCCGGACTTGCCGACCGGCACAAGGAACTCATTGCACTCAAATACGGCGCCGCCTTGAGCAATCGGATGATTGCCCGCGTCACGGGTCTGAGTGAATCGAATGTGGGCACGACACTGCAGCGAACCGTCGAGCGGCTCCGGGCACGGTGGTAGCAGGAGCATGAATATGGATGACCAGTTCCTTCATCGCTTGCGGCGCGACCCACCGGCCGGATTTGCGACCCGGCTGAAGTGGCAGCTGGATCAGCCGGCGGCGGCTCGCCCGTCGCGGGTACGGCTGCTGCTCGTGTTCGCAATTTTCGGTACCGCGTTCGCGCTGGTATCACCGCCGGTGCGACGCGTCCTGGGCGATCTATTTGCCCACACTCCGGTACAAAGTACCGACCTGCTGCAATTGCCGCCGCCTTCTGTTCCGGGCGTGTACCGCGAGGCTGAAAGTGCGCCTGGCACCGTGTCGCCGCGCCATGAAGCGCTGATTCCGCAGGCTGCCGCGCCGCAAGCGGAGACGCTGCCGACGTCCCGGGAAGTCTCACGCGCTGCCCAGCCGGCACCCGATGCTCAACCGGTCGCCGCGCCCGCCGTCAAGTCGAATTTCGTCATCGCGCCCATCACGAGCTCCGGGCCGCAACCACCGCAGCAGCAGGCCGCAGCGGCGGTTGCCACTCGCCAGGGTCTGTTCAAAGTCCTGGGTTTCCTGATGGCGCCGCTGAGCCTGATGAGGCAGCAACATTTGCCGGTCAACATGGATGTTGCCGGGGTCAGCGCGAATCGATTGGCGGACCTGTCGTCCCTGGTCCCGGAGGTTTTTCAGAAAGACACGAGACCGTTCGTCGTGGAAACCCGCGCCCTTGACATCATCTGGATGCAGCCTGAAGACTTCGAAGCGAAATCCGGGGCGCTCACCCTTGCCGCGGACGCTCTGGACGGGGCGGTCGCAAGCCGTGATGAAGGCGCTGCGCTCAAGGCAATCGACCAGATCCAGATGGCGTGTCGCGGGTGCCACGATGTCTACCGAAAGAACTGACGGTACTGCAACATGAACACCAACCGCATGGAGGCCTTCAGCGATGGGGTCATCGCCATATTCCAAAGTTCGCGGGCTATGCGCTGAGCTTCATCTATGTCGGCATCTACTGGAACAACCACCACCACATGCTGCATGCGACCCGGCTGGTCAGCGGCGCCATCCTGTGGGCCAATCTGAATCTGCTGTTCTGGCTGTCGATGTTCCCGATCGTGACCGAATGGGCGGGCGAGAACCACACCGCCAGCGTGCCCACCGCGCTCTACGGCGCAGTCCTGCTGCTGGCCGCCGTCGCGTACTGGGTGCTGCAGCGGGTTATCATCACCGCACAGGGGCCGCAGTCCTTGCTGCAACGGGCGGTGGGGCGCGATCTGAAGGGCAAGCTTTCGCCGCTCCTATATGCGCTCGGCATCGGCGTCGCGTTCTGGGCGCCCTGGCTGGCGCAGGCGCTGTACCTGCTTGTGGCGCTGCTGTGGCTCATTCCGGATCGGCGCATCGAAAACGCGCTGCTGAAGAGCCGCAGCTAGGCGCCCAGCTTGGCGCGGTTTTCAGCGAAGAAGGCCTTGACGGTGGTGGCCGGGCGGCCGGTGAGGTCGGCGACCGCAGTGCTGGTGAATGCCAGCGATGGGCCGGCAAAACTGCGCGGCGCCGGCGCATTCGGATCGGCCGGCACCACGGAGATCGGCTTGCCGGTGGCGGCAGTGGCCGCCGCGGCGATGTCCGCGACCCCGAGCAGCGCGGGTCCGGTGATGTCGTAGATCTTGTTGTCGTGCCCCGGCGTAGCGAGCGCGGCAGCGGCGCTGGCCGCGCAGTCGCCGCGGCTCACGTAGCCCACGCGTACTTCGTGCGCCGCGACGGTCGCCTTGCCATCCGCCACCATCCTGGCGGCCTGTGGCAGCAGGATCTCCATATATAGAGAGTTGCGCAGGAAGGTGTAGGCGACGCCGCTTTTGCGCAGTAGCGCCTCGGTCGCGACGTGATCGACGGCGATGCCTTGGGTATCGCCCTTGCTGATACCCAGCCATGACGTATAGGCAATCTGTTTGACGCCGGCGGCCTTGGCCGCATCGATGGCATGGCCGTGGGCAACCGAGCGCGGTCCGGCACTCGTGCCGATGCTGATCAGCAGCATGCGGGTCCCGCCGGCGAAGGCAGCCGGGAGTGATTCGGGCTTTGAAAAGTCGCCGAAGCGCGTCGCCGCCCCGAGCTTTGCGTACTGCGCGAGCGCTTCGGGGGTGCGGCTGACCAGGATTAGACTCCGGGCGGGCACGCCCGTCGCCAGCAGGTCCTTGACGGCCTGGTCGCCCAGTTGGCCCGAGGCCCCGGAAATGACGATCCGGTCATTGCCCGCGGCCATGGCCGGGGTTGCGGTGCCACTCAAGAGCACGCCGGCCGCGGCCATCTCCAACAGCTCGCGTCGTGTCAGCTGGGTCATGTGGTATCCCTCCTGCGTTGAATTCGCGCTTCCCTGAGTCTGTATCCTCGCATATCCTGCCGCGCACACGAACACGCGGGAGAAAGACATGATGCGTCGAAATATTTGCGCTGGCATGGCGCTGGTTGCCGCCGGAGTTTTCGCGTGCGGCGCCCTGCCGGCCAGGGCCGACGATGCCGCGGTGTACACCCTGCCGTCCGGCACGCCCGCCTATATCCGCGCGGCCATCGATGACCCGGCGCGGACGCCTGAGCAACGCGCCCGCGATGCGAACCGCAAGCCGGCCGAACTGCTGATGATGTCGGGCATCCGCCCCGGCAATACCGTGGTCGAGTTCGCCTCCTTCGGCCAGTACTTCACGACCTTCCTCTCGGACATCGCGGGTCCGAAGGGCAAGGTGTACATGTACGATCTGCCCTATACCGACAAGCGCGCCGGCGATGCGAGCCGCGCCTTCGTCGCGGCGCACCCGAACGCGCAATACCAGCTTGTGGACTACAACACGGTGGAGCTGCCGCAGAAGGTCGATGAGGTGTTCATGGTGCTCTACTACCATGACCTGTTCATCAACCACATTGATACGGCGAGCCTGAACAAGCGCATCTTCAATGCGCTCAAGCCCGGCGGCATCTTCCTGGTCGTCGACCACAATGCGAAGCCAGGCTCCGGCACCACCGATACCGCGAAACTGCACCGCATCGACCCGGCGGTCATCCGCAAAGAAGTCCCGGCGGCCGGCTTCAGGCTGGTCAAGGAGAGCAAGCTGCTCGCGCACCCGGGCGATGACCACACGCAATTGGTGTTCGCTCCGAGCCTGCGCGGACTGACCGACCAGACGGTGTTCGTGTTCCGCAAGCCGCGGGGCTGAAGGCGACGCATGTCCGGCTACGAAGGCGGTTGTACCTGTCGGGTGGTGCGCTATCGTCTGAATGAGAAGCCGATGTTCATACATTGCTGCCACTGCCGCTGGTGCCAGCGTGAAACGGGCGCTTCGTTTGCGCTGAACGCCCTCATCGAGTTTGACCGCATGGAGCTGCTCAGCGGGGCGGTGGACATCATCGCGACGCCGTCGAACAGCGGCCGGGGCCAGCGCATTTCGCGCTGCCCGACCTGCCGTATTGCGCTGTGGAGCAACTACGGTGGCGGCGGTGATGCGATTCGTTTCGTGCGTGTCGGCACGCTCGATGAGCCGGATCGGTGCCCGCCGGACGTGCACATCTTTACGCAGTCCAAACAACCCTGGGTGGTGCTGCCGCCGGGGGTGCCGGCCTTTGCCGAGTACTACAAGGCCGCCGAACTGTGGCCGGCCGCGAGCCGCGCGCGTCGTGCCGCGGTCATGGCGCGCGTTTGAACTGCGGCACCATGTGGCGCAACTGGCCCTCGATCCACTCCTGCGCTTCGGCGTTGATCTCGCGCGGATCGCGCCCGGCCGCCTTGATGGGCGGGCCGATGACGACCCGCACCGTGCCGCGCTTTTTGAGCAGGCCGCGGCGCGGCCAGAAATAGCCGGCGTTGTGGGCCACGGGGATCACGAGCTTGCCGGTCTGTGAAGCGAGCAGCGCCCCGCTGACGCCATAACGGCGCGTCTGACCGGCCGGCATGCGCGTGCCTTCCGGAAACATCACGATCCAGTCGCCTTCCTGCAGCCGCTGGCGCCCCTGCTCGATCACCTGGTTGACGGCGTTGTGCCCCGCGCCGCGATCGATGGCGATGGCGTGCAGCAGCCGGATGCCCCAGCCGACGAAGGGCAGCCACAGCAGCTCGCGCTTGAGCACCCATACCTGGCGCGGAAAAACGACCCCGATGGCCAGGGTTTCCCAGGTGGAGGCGTGCTTCCACAGGGCAATGTGATTGTCAGCGGGGATGTGCTCGCGACCCTCCACGGTGTAGTCCAGGCGGCACAGCCACCGCAGCACCGTCAGCAGCACCGCGGCCCACACGCGCGCCAATGCGGCGCGCCGCGGAAAGGGCACGCACAGTGCCATGCATACGAAGGCGATGGAGTACAGAAAGGTCCAGACGAACAAAAACAGCGTGTAGAGCAGTGAAGCCAGAAATTGCATGGGCGCGAAGTATAGCGATGACTTCAGTGTGTGCTGCAACCCGATGATTCGCGTGCAATTGCACCGTTCGGTAGCCTGTCCGCCGCACCGAAAACATGCATTTCGGGGTTTCCAACCACGCGGAATTGATTTTATAGTACACGCCACGCCCCATTTGAGAGCGTCGACATTTACAATTGCTCCATGGTGGTGCGAGATTTCCCGGCCCTCGCTCTAACTCGTTGATTCCAGACTGCCTCATGCTGGCACAAGGGCTGCAATATCCTGCCGCTCGATGCGCATCGGGCAATCCCATTTTCGGAGGCGATATGACACCGACTGATGTACTGAAGCTAATAAAAGAGAAGGAGGTCAAGTACGCAGATCTCCGGTTCACGGATACCCGCGGCAAGGAGCAGCACGTCTCCATTCCGGCCCGCCTGGTCGACGCCGATCTGTTTACGGACGGAAAAATGTTCGACGGATCCTCGATCGCCGGCTGGAAGGGGATCAATGAGTCCGACATGATCCTGATGCCGGATGCGAACACCGCGGTCCTGGATCCGTTCTTCGAAGACGCCACCGTCAACATCCGCTGCGACGTCATCGAGCCGGCCACCATGCAAGGCTACGAGCGCGATCCGCGTTCGACCGCGCGGCGTGCCGAGGCCTACCTGAAGTCCACCGGCATTGCGGACGGCGCCTTGTTCGGTCCGGAAAACGAATTCTTCATTTTCGACAGCGTCCGCAGCGGTTCGAGCCTCAACGGCTGCTTCTACGAAATCGACTCCGTCCAGGGTGCCTGGAACTCCGGCAAGGATTATGTCGAAGGCAATAAGGGGCACCGCCCGACCGTCAAGGGCGGCTACTTCCCGGTGCCGCCGATCGATGCGTTCCAGGACATCCGTTCGGCCATGTGCGATGCCCTCGAAGAGATGGGCATGGTGGTCGAAGTGCACCATCACGAAGTCGCCACCGGCGGCCAGTGCGAAATCGGGGTGGGCCCGGGGGGTCTCGTCAGCAAGGCGGACCAGGTGCAGATTCTGAAGTATGCCGTGCTCAACGTTGCGCACAGCTATGGCAAGACGGCGACCTTCATGCCGAAGCCCCTGGTCGGTGACAACGGCAGCGGCATGCACGTCCACCAGTCCTTGCAGAAAGACGGCAAGGCGCTGTTCGCCGGCGACAAGTACGGTGGCCTGTCCGAGCTCGCCCTGTACTACATCGGCGGCATCATCAAGCACGCCAAGGCGATCAACGCGATCACCAACGCTTCCACCAACAGCTACAAGCGCCTCGTACCCGGCTTCGAAGCGCCCGTGATGCTGGCGTATTCCGCGCGCAATCGCTCGGCCTCGATCCGCATTCCCTGGGTGTCGAACCCGAAGGCGCGGCGCATCGAAGTACGCTTCCCCGACTCCACCTCGAATCCGTACTTCGCGTTCACGGCGATGATGATGGCTGGCCTGGACGGTATCCAGAACAAGATCCACCCCGGCGATCCGGCCGACAAGGACCTGTACGACCTGGAGCCTGAGGAGGCTGCGCACATCCCGACCGTGTGCCATTCACTGGACATGGCACTGGAGCATCTGGACAAGGACCGCGAGTTCCTGACCCGCGGCGGGGTGTTCACGAACGATCTGATCGATGCCTACATCGCGCTGAAGATGCAGGAAGTGACTCGGCTGCGGATGTCCACGCACCCGGTGGAACTGGAGTTGTATTACAGCTGCTAATGACACCGGTGGCAGTCTTCGATAATGCACCGCAGAAATGCAACAACCCGGCTCCCCCGCTAACCGCGGGGGGGTACGGTTGCAGTCTATTTTTGTCCTCCGCCCCGGTCGGGGCTATGCTCAGGGTATATGCGAGGACTGCCACTACTGTTCCTGCTGGGGGTTTGCGCCAGCGCCTGGTCGGCCACTGTCTACAAGTGGGTGGACGACAATGGCGTGGTGCATTACAGCGACCAGCCGAATCCGAAGGCGGAAAAGCTGCAGATTTCGGGTGCGCAGACCTACGGGGCGCAAGCCGCGGCAGTCACCTCTCCCGCGGCTGCCAGCCGGGGGCCCGCCGCGGCTCCGGCGGTATGCGTCATCGATTCCCCCGGTGCCGGCCAGGTCTTTCTCGACACATTTTCCATAACGGGGCACGTGACGCTTGCCCATGCGGGCGGCGACGACAGCCAGATCTCGCTGCGCCTGGACGGCCAGGATATTTCGGGCCTGGTCGGGCCCGATGGCAGCTTTGCGATCAGTCAGATCGATCGCGGCGAGCATTCTCTGAGCCTGCAGGTCACCGATGCGCGCGGGGACGTTACCTGTCAGGCCAATGCCGTGCGCTTTTCCATACGGCAGCGCAGTGCTTCGGTACCGGGCGTGCCGACGGCTCCCGGCGCGCCGGCCGCGCCGAAGGCGCCGGGAGTGGGAGTCGTTCACTAGCGCTGCGATGGCCCGAGGTGCGCCGTGGCCGCTGAGCATGTGTCGCCCTCGCTGCTGTCGCATTTCGATTCCGCGGATCTGCTGAATGCGCTGACCACGGGCATCATCCTGCTGGACGCGCAACTGTGCCCGATCTACGCCAATGTGGCCGCGCAGGATCTGCTGGCCTTCAGTCTCAACCAGAGCCGCGGTCGCCCCTTCGGCGATCACCTGCTCGAATCGAATGGCCTCATTCCGATACTGCGACGCTCGATCGAGACGGGCGAAGCCTTCGCGGACCGCGAACTGGTCCTGAACCTCAAGTCCACGCCGCGCGAAGCGCACGTCGTGGATGTCACGATCACGCCGCTCGAAGGCGAGGTCACCGGCACGCACCTGCTGCTCGAGCTCACCGACACGACCGCGCGCCAGCGCATTTCCCGTGAGAACGACATGCTGGTGCGCCTGGACAGCAGTCGGATGATGCTGCGGCAGCTCGCCCACGAGATCAAAAACCCGCTGGGCGGGTTGCGCGGTGCCGCGCAACTGCTCGAGCGCGAGTTGCCGAACGAGAACCTCAAGGAATACACCAACGTCATCATTTCCGAGGCCGATCGCCTGAGTGCGCTGGTGGCCTCGATGACGGGACCGAACCGGCCGATGCAGAAGACTCAGCTCAACATCCATGAGCTGTGCGAGCACGTGTTTCACCTGCTGCGCGGCGAGGCGCCCCCCGGCGTAGTGATCGATCGCGACTATGACCCAAGCCTCCCGAGCGCGAATTTCGACCGCAACCAGCTGATTCAGGCGCTATTGAACGTGGCGCGCAACGCCATGCAGGCGGTCGGCGACCACGGCCACATCACATTGCGTACGCGGGCCTTTTCGAACGTCAGCATCGCAGGCCGGCGCCAGCGTCTGGCTGCAGGCGTATATATTGAGGATGACGGGCCGGGCGTTCCGGCGGCACTGCGCGCGAGCATCTTCTATCCACTGGTCACGGGCAAATCCACCGGCACGGGCCTGGGGCTGGCGGTGGCACAGGATCTGGTCACCCGCCATGGAGGCCTTATCGAATTTGAGAGCGAACCCGGCCGAACTGTGTTCAAGCTGCTGTTGCCTCTCGAGGAATCTGTATGAGTACATTGAACCTTCGCGTGTGGCTGGTGGACGATGACGCATCGATCCGCTGGGTATTGGAGCGTGCCTTGCGCAATGGCGGCATGCTGCCCCGGACCTTTGACGCGGCGGAATCGGCCCTTACGGCGCTGCGCGGGGACGCGCCGGATGTGCTGATCACCGACATCCGCATGTCGGGCCAGTCGGGGCTGGAACTTCTCAAGCGCATCCGTGAGACGCGCCCGAACCTACCGGTCATCGTGATGACTGCCTACGCCGATCTGGGCAATGCGGTATCGGCGTACGAGAGCGGGGCCTTCGAGTATTTGCCCAAGCCATTCGATATCGACCAGGCCGTGGACCTGGTGCGGCGCGCCGCACGCACCGCCACGCCGACCACCGCGGATGGCGGCAGTCCGCCACCGATTCCGGAACTGCTGGGGCGCGCGGCGGCCATGCAGCAGGTGTTTCGTGCCATCGGCCGGTTGTCCCGCTCCAGCGTCACGGTGCTGATCACCGGCGAATCGGGCACCGGCAAGGAGCTGGTCGCGCGCGCGCTGCACGAGCACTCTCCGCGTGCCGCCAAACACTTCATCGCCCTGAACACTTCGGCCATCCCCAGCGAACTGCTGGAATCGGAGCTGTTTGGCCATGAGAAGGGTGCGTTCACCGGCGCCGACAGCCTGCGCCGCGGCCGTTTCGAACAGGCGGATGGGGGTACGCTGTTCCTCGACGAAATCGGCGACATGTCCACGCCCCTGCAGACGCGTCTGCTGCGGGTACTCGCCGAGGGCGAGTTCTATCGGGTCGGCGGCCAGACCCCGATCCGCGTGGACGTGCGAGTCATCGCGGCGACGCACCAGAACCTGCAGGACCGCGTGCAGCGCGGCGTGTTCCGCGAGGATCTCTATCACCGTTTGAATGTCATCCGCATCGAGCTGCCGCCGCTGCGCGCGCGGGCGGAGGACATTCCGGAACTGCTCGATCACTACCTGCACGTCGCGGCGATGGAGCTGGGCGTGGATCCGAAGGCCCTGGCAGCCGATGCCAAGGAAAAGCTCGCCGCGCACACCTGGCCCGGCAATGTGCGCGAGCTGGTGAATCTGTGCCGCCGCCTGACGGTGCTGGCGCCGGGTTCGGAAATCCGCATGGAGGATCTGCCGGTCGAGCTGGCTACCGATGGCGAAACGTCGGGGGAAGTGGACTGGGCCAAGGCGCTGGCCAGCTGGGCGGACCGCCAGGCGATGGTGGGCAAGCGCCCACTGCTCACCGACGCGCAGCCGGAGTTCGAGCGGGTGCTGATCCGGGCGGCGCTCAAGCGCACGCAGGGCCATCGCCAGGATGCGGCGAAGCTGTTGGGCTGGGGCCGCAATACCCTGACCCGCAAGCTCAAGGAACTGGGGATGAACACCGCCGATTAGCGGCCGCTGCGCAGCCATGCCGAATCTGGACCAATTCTGGAAGCAAGCGCTGTTGTGGAACAGCGTCGGCGCCTGGATAATCGCACTGGGCGTGTTCCTGATCGTGTTCGTCGGGCTGCTGGCCGTGCGCGGGATCTTCAAGGCACGGCGCCGCAAGTGGCGCGCGGCGGGTCGGGCGCTGCCCGTGGCGCTGGATCTTACCGCGCAGCTCATCGAGAAGACCACGCGCCTGTTCATCTGGGGCGTGGCGCTGTACTGCGCCATCGAGCAGCTGGATTTCCCCTCCACCAGTCATCTGGCGCATCGCATCGATCGCGGCGTCGACATCCTCATCACGCTGATCTTCTGGTATCAGGTGGCCCGCTGGGCCACGGCCACGCTGCGTTATTCCATCGACCAGCGTCGGCGCAGTTCCGGCGATCATGGCGCCGCGATCGCCGGCTCGATGGAGATCATCCTGTTCGTGGCGGGCGTGCTGATCTGGGCACTGGCGCTGCTGCTGGCACTGGACAACATGGGGGTGGCCATCAGGCCGCTGCTCGCGGGCTTAGGGATCGGCGGCATCGCAGTCGCGCTGGCGGTGCAGGCGGTACTCGGCGATCTGCTCGCCTCGATGTCCATCGCGATGGACAAGCCCTTCGTCATCGGCGATCTGCTCAGTGTCGATACCCTGACGGGAACGGTCGAATACATCGGCGTCAAGAGCACCCGGATCCGCAGCATTACGGGTGAACAGATCGTGGTCGCGAACGCCGACATCACCAAATCGCGCATCCGCAACTTCGGACGCATGAGAGAACGGCGCGTGTCCTTTGAGATTCCGCTGGCGCACGATACGGCGGTGGCGGTGCTGCGCGGCCTGCCGGATGCCGTACGTGCCCTCATCGAGGAGTCGCCGCGCGCGCGCTTCCTGCGCTGCAGTCTGTTGACCTTGACCGAGACCGCACTGCGCTACGAGGTCGTCTACTTCGTGCGGGCGCCGGAAATGGCGGCGTACGCGGAGGTTCAGCATGGCATCATGATCGCGCTGCTCGCGAAATTCCGCGAACTGGGCGTGCAGTTTCCGACGCCCGCGCAGGTGCCGATGCCGACGAAAGCCGCACTGCCGGCCGCGACTCCCGCTCAGTAGGGCGTGCCGTCCTTGTGCGCCCAGAAACGCTGGCCGTCCGGGGCCATCCCGATTCTCAGATCCGCGTCGGGATAGTCCACTTGTTCGTTCGCGGCACGATTGCCCATCTCCAGGTACGTGACCGGGCCGTCGGTGCGATTCACGAGCTGGTGCGCCTTGCCGGTACCGGCCTTGAAGCCGCAGCAGTCCCCGGCCTGCAGAGTAAATTCGGCCGCATCGATGATCAGCATGGCAGTGCCCGCAACGATGTACACGAATTCATCCTCCTCGGAGTGGCTGTGCAGCAGCGCGGACGCTGCGCCGGGAGCGAGCTGCGTGAGATTGACGCCGTAGGCCGTGAGTCCGAAGTGGTCCCCGAGCCGGCGTTTGGCGCGTCCCGCCACCACCTTCGCGAAGGGCTCCGGATAGGTGGTCTTCTTCGCTTGCTCGGCAATGGCGAGGGCGGCAATGGGCGTCTCGTTCATCGTGGGCTCCCGTCACTGAATACTTCCTCGATACCCTTATCAAACGCCCGAGCAATCCGGAATGCCAGTTCCAGCGATGGCGCGTAGTGGCCGGCCTCGATGGCGATGATGGTCTGGCGCGTGGCGCCAACGGCATCCGCGAGCTGCTGCTGGGTGAGCTCGCCGCGCTCGAAGCGCAGCCTGCGGATGTGGTTGCGCACCTCAGTAGCCACGACGATAGCTCACGATGCGGGTCACGTACTTGCATACATCGGCCAGCACCAGTGCCAGCAACAGCCACTGGGCCAGGAGCGGCGGGTCCAGAGGGCCCGCGAGCATGCGCATCAGGACGGTATCGCGCAACGCGGGGCCTGCGCGCATCGGGATGGAGCGCATGAACTGGATCATGGGGATCAGACCCAGAACGATGGCAACGCTGGCAAACAGCACCACGTAGGCATTGCGTCCGGCGCGCAGAGCGATGAACCGGTCGCGCTCGTCCGGCCGTTCGCGCCGCCTCGGGTCGCCCCCGGCGCGCTTCTGTACCCAACGCAGGATGACCTCGCTGGCGATGCCGGCAAAGATTGCGGTGATGATGAGGTTGAGCGCGAACACCGCCATGCCCGGGCCAAACAGATGACTGTCCCCTGGCAGGGACAGGACGTAGGCGAAGTACCAGACGCTGATGAAGGCGATGACCACGAGCGAGACCCAACTGACCCGTTCCTGCTGCGACATGAGGCACTCCACGCTGGATTGAGTTTGTAAGGTAAACCAGACAAATAGTACGATATCTCGTACATTGGCGGCCTGTCAAGCATGCTTTACAATAGGCGCCATGGAAGACCTCCCGCACGACCCGCTGGTCCCCACATACCAGCCCACGCGCATCTACCCCCTGCCGGTCAGGGCCATCCTGTTCAGTCTGTGGGCCTACCTGTGTACGCTGATCATGGCGGCAGTCGCCCCGCGGTACCTGGCGGCGGGTGGCGTGCGGGAGTTCGTGCTGCTGCTGCCGCTGCTCACGCTGCTGCTGGTCGTGTGTGTCACCTACTGGGTGTATCGCGCCAGCGATGAGTACATCCGCCACCGCATCCTGCGGTGCGCGGCGGTCACCGGCGTGATCCTGGCATTCAGCACGCTCGGCTACTTCTGTCTGGAGCGCCTCGGCTATCCGCCGCTATCGATGATTGTCGTGAACCTGTACGGCTGGTCGGTCTTCACGGTCCTGATGCTGTGGGTGTTGTACCGCGCCCGATGAAGAACATCCTGCGCGAACTTCGCTCGCAACGTGGCTGGACGCAGGCCGATCTGGCAACCCATCTGATGGTCTCGCGGCAGACCGTCAATGCCGTGGAAACGGGCCGCTACGAGCCGAGCCTGTCCCTGGCGTTCGCCATCGCGGCACTGTTCGCGCTGCCCATCGAGCAGATCTTCCAGAATCACCGGCCGATGCCGCGATTTGCCGCAGACGCCAAGACCCGCTGATTACATCGCCAGCGCTACAAAATATCGTCGCAGCGGCGGATTGTTTCCAATACGAGTTAATAGCGCATGTTTCACGTCATCCTGCACCGTCCTGAAATCCCGCCGAATACGGGAAACATCATTCGGCTGTGCGCGAACACGGGCTGCAGGCTGCACCTCGTGGGCCCGCTGGGATTCGAACTCGACCGCAAATCCGTGCAGCGCGCGGGCATGGACTATGCGGAAATTGCGCAGGTATCGGTCCACGCCGATCTGCCGGCCTGCCTCGCGCAGATCGGGCCGACGCGGCTGTTCGCCATCGAAACCGGCGCCCCGACGACCTACGCGCTGGCGCGGTTCGAGTGCGCGGATGCGCTGCTCTTCGGCTCCGAATCCGCGGGGCTACCCGTCGCAGTGCTGGAGCGGATCGAACCGGCGCGCCGATTGAGCATTCCGATGCGCGCCGGCAACCGCAGCCTCAACCTGGCCAACGCCGTCGCGGTGGTGGTCTATGAAGCCTGGCGTCAGCAGGGGTTCGCGCCGAGCGCGTAGGGGCTACTCGGCCTCGGCTTTGATCGGTCGGCGCATCAGCGTGCGCACGACTTCCGCGGCGGGCAACCCTTCGTAGAGCACGCGGTAGACCCCCTCGCATAACGGCATGTCGACCTGCTCGCGCTGGGCGACGGCGCGCACCGCCCGCGCGGCATGCACGCCCTCGACCACCTGGCCGATCTGCGCCCGGGCCTCGTCGATATTGCGGCCCTGCGCCACCAACAGGCCGAAGCGCCGATTGCGGCTTTGATCATCGGTGCAGCTTAAGACCAGGTCACCGAGGCCCGCCAGGCCCATGAAGGTCTCGCGGCTGGCGCCCAGCGCAACCCCCAGGCGCACCATTTCGGTCAGCCCGCGCGTGATCAGCGCGATACGGGTGTTCGCCCCAAAGCCGAGGCCATCGGACAGTCCCGCGGCCAGCGCGAGCACGTTCTTCACGGCACCACCGACCTCGACTCCGACGATGTCGGTGGAGGTATACGCACGGAAGGTCGGCGACGACAGATCCTGGGCGAGGGCGGCCGCGAAGCCGGCGTCCGGCGAGGCCACCGTCATCGCCGTGGGTAGGCCGGCACCCACTTCGGACGCGAAGGTCGGGCCCGACAGCACGGCGAACGCGCGGCCCGTGCCGAGCGTGGCGCGCGCGACCTGGTGTGGCAGCAGGCCGCTTTGCGCTTCGAAGCCCTTAGTTGCCCAGGCGAGCCGCATCTGCGGGCCGAGCAGTGGCCGGATTTCACCGAGCATGGCGCGGAAGGAATCACTGGGGACCACGACCAGCACATCGAGAGCGCCGGCCAGCTGCGCGGCCAGATCCGCACCGACACTCAGTGAATCCGGAAAATCACCCTGCGGCAGATAGCGGCGGTTGGCCCGCTCGCGGACCATGTCGGCCACCTGTTCGCGGTCGCGACCCCACAGCCGGGTGGCCTTGCCGCTGCGGGCGAACTGGATGGCGAGCGCGGTCCCCCAGGAGCCCGCGCCGAGTACCGCAACGGCTGACCCGGTCTGCGGCAAACCAGGATCGACCCGCATCGGTCTAGTTCTTCGTGGCGGACGTCTGGCTGGTCGCATCCGTCAGTGCGCGCTCATACAGCGCTTCGAAATTCACGGGCGGCAGCAGGAACTGCGGGAATCCGCCCTGCGTCACCAGATTCGAAACCGCGGCGCGGGCGAACGGGAACAGCACGTTCGGACAGATGGTGCCGATGGCGCGGCGCGCATCGTCATCGGACAGGTTGCGCATCAGGAACGCGCCGGCCTGCTTGACCTCGACCAGGAACATGGTCGCTTCGCCCTGCTTGGCCGAGACCGTCACGGTCAACACGATTTCGCGCAGCTCCGGCGTGAGGATGCTCACCCCGGTGTGCAGATCCAGGTTGATCTGCGGGTTCCACTGACCATCGACGCGCGGGCCGTTGGGTGCCTCGTACGAGCAGTCCTTCAGATACACGGCCTGCAGGGCCAGCTGGCTGCCCGTCGCGTTCGGATCACCCAGCACCGGGGCTGCGGGGGCGGCGTCGTCATTGTTATCGGTCATTCATGCGTCTCCTGTAAAAGCGGTTCCAGCCCACCGGCGGCTTCGAGCGCGAGCAGATCGTCGCAGCCGCCGATATGGGTGTGGTTGATGAAAATCTGTGGCACCGAGCTGCGCCCGCTGCGCGCGACCATCTCCTCACGGGCTCCCGGTCGGACTTCGACATCGATTTCCTCGAACGCGACACCCTTGGATGCAAGCAGTTGCCGCGCCCGCGTGCAGTAGGGGCACCAGCCGGTGGCGTAGAACTCGACTTTCGCTGCCATCAGCCCTTGGCCAGCGGCAGATTTTCGGCGCGCCAGCTCGCCAGCCCGCCGCGCAGGCAAAACGCCTGGGTAAATCCCTGCGATGCGAGCTTGCGCGCGACCAGCGGCCCCTGGGTCTCATCGGCCCCATACACGACCACCGGCTTTTCGCGGTGCTTCTTGAGCGTGTCACTGGCCTTGGGCACCTGGTCGAAGGGCAGTTGCCGGGCGCCGTTGATATGCCCGGCGGCGAACTCATCGAGGCTGCGGATGTCCAGCACCAGGGCCCCCTGGTTCATCAACCGGATCAGCTCCTGGGGAGAAATGGCGCTCATACCCTGCTTGCGCAGGTAGTACTCGTAGGCAAAAACCATCAGTGCGGCGACCGCCGCAGCGGCCGCCAGCAAGGGATGGTGTCCAATGTATTCGATCAGCCTGTCCATCCAACACGTCCCCGAGGCACACCCGCAAAAAAGGGCGCGTAGTATAACGAGCATGGGTCAATCGCGTCGCATTGTGCTGCGGGTCTGCCTCGCGGCGGCCGCAGCGACCCTCCTGGCGGCCAGCCCCACTCCGAACCGCCAGGCACACACACAAGCGCAGCTCCTGGCACTGAAGGCCAGGATCGCGGCCATTCGGGACCAGGTCAGCCACGACGCGGTCGAGTCCGACCGCGGTGCCCAGGCCCTGCAGGCGGCCGAGCAGGCGGTGGCGGCGGGGCGTGCGAAGCTCGCGGACCTGCGCCACGAGCGCGCCGCGCGCACGGCCCATCGCGCGAGCGTGGCCGCCGAGCAGCACAGCCGCGCCGCGGCAGTCGCCGACATGCGCGCGGATCTGGCGCAGCAGATGCGCGCGGCCTACATGATCGGTCGCGAGGAGCCCCTGAAACTGCTGCTCAATCAGCAAGACTCTGCCCGGGCGAGCCGCATGTTCGTCTACTACAGCTACGTAGGTCGCGCCCGCGCCGCCGTCATTGGCACGCTCGACACGGACATCCGCCAGCTCGCCGTGCTGGATGCGCAGCTGGCGGCGGACGAACTGCGCCTGGATGCCCTGCAGAGCGCGACCACGGATGAAGTCACGCAGCTGGAGGCGGCGCGCGCGCAGCGCGACGCGGCCCTCATCGCCATCAAGGCTGACTCCCGCAACAGTGCCCGGATGCTGCAGCGGCTGCAGGGTGAGCAGGCGGCGCTGACGACGCTGCTGGCCGAGCTGAAGCGCGCGCTGGAGCCGTTTCCCAGCGATGCGGGCGGCGCCTTCGGGTCCTGGCACGGCCGCCTGGCGTGGCCCGTCGGGGGTCATCTGGCCGCGCGCTTCGGGCAGGTGCGCGCCGGCGGCCTGAAGTGGGACGGCATGCTGATCGATACCGAGCGCGGCGCGGACGTGCGTGCGATCTACCGGGGCCGGGTTATTTACGCCGACTGGCTGCCCGGCCTGGGGCTGCTCACCATCATCGACCACGGCGACGGCTACCTCAGTCTCTACGGTCATAACGACCGGCTCTACAAGGCCGTCGGCGATACGGTGGCGGCGGGCGAGGTGATCGCGGCCAGTGGCGACAGCGGCGGCAGCAGCCGGCCGCAGTTGTATTTCGAGATTCGCAAGGGCAGCCGACCGCTCGACCCCGGTCCGTGGTTCCGGCAACCGGCTCCCGTCAGCAATTAGGTGCTATGCTGCGATGCAGCATTCGTCGGCTCCCGCTCCGGCAGTGCCGGCGCACCCAAGCGGTGCGCAAGCGCCGCGTAAGTCATTACGCAATTCGCCAACTGGCGCAATGTTCCGGACCGCTGCATTTGCGATGTTTGAGGTTATGACCGGTCCGTTGTCCAAAGACGCCAGCAATGCAGTGTGGGGGTGGCTCGAGCCGTTCTCGCAGCTGTTTCGGGCCATGATGCCGCGCGCGGCGACCATTGCGGTGTACAACGCCGCCGGCCGCATGCGCTGGTCGAACGACTCGACCATGGGTCCGGATCTGACGAGCCGCGTCGATGCCATGCTGCCGGTCGCGCACGATCGCGGTTCCGGGGACGGCACGCTCGAACTGCTGGGTGAGCAGCCGGCGTATCTGTTCTGGCTGCGCGCCGAGGACGGCACCTTGCTGGCGGTGGTCGCAGTACTGACCCGACCGGCTCCGAACGAAACCGAGCCGCGCGGCTTCTCCTTCACCCACTCGCTGCTGCGTCCCGCCCTGGAGTGCCTGCGCCGCGAGCTGCTCGCGATGCACACCATCGATGGACTGAAGAGCTCGATCGGCGAGCTCGACGGCGATCTGGATCTGCTGCTGGCGGACGCCGCGGATGCGAACATGGCGCCCGACGGCGCCGATGAACTGAAGACCCTGTTGCAGCGGATGGTCGGTCATCTGAAGTGCATGGTGGCGGCGCTGATCGTTCCGGAGAAGGGCATCGCACTGGTGCGCGGCGCCAGCGATTCGAAGACCGACGGTCAGCTCATCGCGCGTGCCCATCGGCAGCTGCTGCAGATCGCCAATGCGAATGCGCATCCGGTGATTCTCAATGACACGCACAACGGCCCGCTGGCCAGCGTGATCTCCTGCCGCGCACTGGTGTGTCCGGTACGCAGCGGCGCGGGCCGCGGCATGGGCGTGCTGGCCTTGCTGCGCGACCCGGTGGTCCAGGAGTTCACGGCGCGCGACGGCCGAGTGGCCGAGATCCTCGCACGCCGCGCGGCCGTCGTGGTGGCCGGGCACTACGATGCACTCAGCGGGCTGTACACGCGCAGCGCCTTCGAACAACGCGTCCGCGCGATCGTGGCCGAGCGCACCCTCAGCAGCGCGCCCTGGAGCGCGCTGTACGTGAACTGCGACCGGCTGCACGTCATCAACGACAACCACGGCATGCACGTCGGCGATACCGTCATCGGCCAGCTGGGCGAACTGATACGTGGCCGTCTGCCGCCCGGTGCGCTCGCGGCGCGCATTTCGGGCGACCGCTTCACGGTACTGCTGCCCACTGAACTCGATGATGCCAGCCGCTTCGCTGAATCGCTGCGCGTGGGTGCGGAAATGCTCAGCGCGCTGCATCCGGGACAGGACATCAGCATCACGATCAGCATCGGCGTAGCGCCGCTGGAGAATGGCCGCGGTGGCGAGCTTGCGCATTCGCTCGCGGCCGCGGAAACCGCCTGCAAGGCCGCCAAGGACCGCGGCCGCAACCGGGTCGCGACCTACGAGGCCGCGGATCAGAGCGTCATGCGCAGGTTCTCGGACATCGACGTGGTGACGCGGGTGCGCGAGGCGCTCACGCATGACCGGATGCTGCTGGTTGCCCAGCCGATCGCGCCCTTCAAGATATCCGCAAGCAAGCCCGCGCACTTCGAACTGCTGCTGCGCATGATTGGCCGCGACGGTTCGGCCCTGGGACCGGACACGTTCCTGTCGGCGGCGGTGCGCTACCAGATGATGGCCGACATTGACCGCTGGGTCCTCACGCGCGCGATTCACCTGCTCAAGCCCTATGCGGATGCACTGCAGTCGCGTCCGTGTGTCTTCTCGATCAACTTCTCCGGCCAGTCGCTCGGCGATGACGAGTTCCCGGAGTTTCTGTTCGACTCCGTGCAGAAGAGCGGCATCAATCCGAAGGTCTTCTGTTTCGAGCTCACCGAAAACGCGACCATTCTCAACCTGTCGCGCGCCGAGGTGGTGATGCGCCGCCTGCGGCGGATGGGCTGCGAGGTGGCGCTGGATGATTTCGGAACGGGTCTGTGCTCACTCTCCTATCTGCGGCAGCTGCCCGTCACGATGCTGAAGATCGACGGCAGCTTCGTGCGCGATGTCATGCGCGACCCGCGCGCTGACAGCATGGTTCAGGTCATCGCGCAGCTGGCGCGCACCATGTCACTGGACACCGTCGCGGAGTACGTGGAGACTGATGAGATCCGCGACCGGATCGCACAGCACGGCGTCGATTATGCGCAAGGCTATGCCATCGGGCGGGCGGAATCCTTCGAGGAACTCCTCAAGACTCTGCCGCAGCTCAACGGTGGGACACCGGCAGCGTGCACGCCGGCGGGAGAGGTGGCCGCGACGCTGGCGGTCGGTAGCGGCTGAGCCGCCCGAGGATCGTTGCCTGGTTTTGTAGGGTTGAGCCTTGGGCGCATTGCATTTCCTGATCGACACCTTTGCGCATCTCGATCGGCATCTGGGTGCTGTGATTGCGCTGTATCACGCCTGGATCTACGGCATCGTGTTCGTGATCATCTTTGCCGAAACCGGCTTGGTAGTAACGCCGTTCCTGCCGGGTGATTCCCTGCTGTTCGCCATCGGCGCACTTGCCGCGGTGGATACCTCGGGCACTTTGCGCGCACCGCTGATGTGGGCCCTGGTGTGCGTCGCCGCCGTCCTGGGCAACACCAGCAACTACGCGATCGGCCGCGCCATCGGGCCGCGTGCGTTCTCGGGCCGCTGGCGGCTGCTGCGGCCGGAACATCTGCGGCGCACCGAGGCGTTCTTTGCCCGTCACGGTGCGCTGACCATCCTGCTGTCGCGCTTCGTGCCGCTGCTGCGTACGTTCGCGCCCTTCGTGGCCGGTGTCGGCCGCATGCCCTACGTGAGCTTCCAGAGCTTCAACATTGCCGGTGGCATTGCCTGGGGGACACTGTTCATCTGGAGCGGTTACCTGTTCGGCAACATCCCGCTGGTGAAGAACAATTTCGGGCTGGTGACCTTGGGCATCATCGCTGTGTCGGTGGTGCCGATGGCGTGGACGCTGCTCACTGAGCGGCGACGCTGACCCGGTTGCGGCCCTCGCGTTTGCTGCGATAGAGCGCGGCATCGGCCTGGCGCAGCAGCGCCTCGGCCGCCGTGGCGTTCGATCCGGCGCCGGCATCCAGGGCTGCGACGCCAAAACTTGCGGTGAATTTCAACTCACCGGCGTCGGTGGCGAGCGCACCTTGCGCGCACAGCGTGCGGATGCTTTCCGCCACCGCCACCGCCGCGGCCAGATCCGTGTCCGGCAGCACCACCACGAACTCCTCGCCGCCGTAGCGCGCCACCCAGTCCACATTCTCGCGGATTGCGCCGCGCGCGAGCGCGACGAATCGTCGCAGCACCTCATCACCGACCTGGTGACCATGCCGGTCGTTGATCGACTTGAAATGATCCAGATCCGCCAGGATCGCCGACAGCGCATGCGGCAGGTGGCGCGCCTGTTCGACCTCGTGCACGAGCTGTTCATTGAGGTAACGGCGGTTATAGGTATTGACCAGCGGGTCCGTGATAGACAGGCGCTGGATCTGCGCGTTGGCGTCGCGCAGCGATTGTTCGAGCTGCACGATGCGTCTTCCGGCCGCCAGGCGCGCCAGCAGCTCGGCCTCATCGGCGGGCTTGCGCACATAGTCGTCAGCGCCAGCATCGAGGCCGATCACGACGCTGCGCGTGGAGATCTGTCCGGTCAGCAGCAGGATGTACAGATAGCCGGGCAACCGGGTTGCGCGCACCATGCGGCACAGCGTGGGCCCATCCATGCCGGGCATTTCCCAATCGGTGACCAGCAGTTGATAGCGCCCGGTGGCGAGCTTCTCGAGTGCCGTCGCGCCGTCACTGGCGGTGTCGACTTCGTAGCCGCCGCGCCGCAGCATGCGCTGGGTCAGCAGCAACTGCGTGGGCTCATCCTCGACCAGCAGCAGACGCAGCGGCGTGGGGTTGCCCTGTTCCCGGTTCACGGGAAGTGCACTTCGATGACGCTGGCGCATTCGTCCAGCGTCGCCTGGATCTGATCGACCACGCCAGCCAGATCAGTGAAGGGTTCCACCATGGCCGTGTGTTCCAGGGCGAGGGACAGATCGGTGATGCGCCGGGCGCACACGCTGCCGGCACCACCCTTCAACTTGTGCGCGAGCGCCTTCAGCTGGGTGCGGTCGCGGGTGCTGAGCGCGTGCCGCAGCTCCACGATCAGGCGGGCGCTGCTGGCCATGAAAGTCCGGCACAGCTCAGCCATGAACTGCGGGTCATCGCCCACCAGCCCCTGCAGTCGCTCGATATCCAGCGCGGGTGCCAGCACGCGCAACGGCTGGGTGCTGGTCGTATCGCGGGCCGCGGCCCGCGGATCGCCGAGGCCATGACGATCGAGAGTCTCGCGCAGCCGCTGCGGCTGCAGTGGCTTGGTCAGCATGCCGTCCATCCCGGCGGCGCGGCAGCGATCCAGTTCATCGGTCATGGCGCTGGCGGTGAGGGCGACGATGGGCACGCGGCGGCCACCCGCCTCGGCGCGCCGTATTTCACGGCTCGCAGTCAGGCCGTCCATGATGGGCATCTGCACGTCCATGAGTACCAGGTCGATATCTGACTGCGCGCAGAACTCCACGGCCCGCAAGCCGTTGTCGGCCACCTCGACCTTGCAGCCGAGCCGTTCCAGGAAGCGGCGCGTCACCTGCTGATTGACGATGTTGTCTTCGGCGACCAGCACGCGGCCGCGATAGTGGCCGTGGACTTTCTCGGCGGCCAGGGAGCTGCGCGTGACGAGCTGGGAATGCGAGCCACTCTGGTTGGTCGTGTCCATGACCCGCTCGACGCAGGCACGCAGCTCGCGGCCGCGTACCGGTTTGGTCAGATATCCGGCGAAACCCAGATCCGCGAGCCGGCGCGTGCTGCCGTGCCGGTCGAGCGAGGTGAGCAGCACCAGCGGAATGGTCGCAAGCGCAGGATCACTCTTGAGCGTCTGCGCGAGCCAGCCGCCGTCCGCATCGGGCATCTGGTCGTCGGCGATGACGAGATCAAAGGGCGCATCCCGCGCGGCGGCCTGCCTGAGCAATCCGACGACATCGCCGGCACGGCCGGTGGTGGTGACGTCATGCCCGGCAGGCAGCAGCTGCCCGCGCAGCACGCGGCGGTTGGTATCATTGTCATCGACCACCAGGATGCGGCGGCTGACCGTCGCGTGCGGTGATTCGAGCAGGCGCTCCGGGCTGGCGTTGAGCGCCTCGCAGGGCAGCATCACCGAGAAACTCGTGCCGATTCCGGGGCTCGAGACGACGCTGACGCTGCCCCCCATCAACTCGCACAGGCGCCTGACGATCGAGAGGCCCAGGCCGGTGCCGCCGAAGTGCCGCGTCGTGGAGGCATCCGCCTGCGCAAAGGGCTGGAACAGCTTCTTGACCACTTCGGGCGCCATCCCGAGGCCGGTGTCACGCACTTCGAAGTGCAGCAGTACCCGATCACTGCGCGTGCCGATGTTGTGCACCTCGATCACGACCTCGCCGGCCTGGGTGAACTTGATGGCGTTGCCCGCCAGGTTGGTGAGTATCTGGCGCAGCCGGTGCGGGTCGCCCAGCACGCACTCGGGGGTCGCCGGATCGACGTTGACGATGAATTCGAGATTCTTCGCAGCTGCCTGCACCGCCATCATCGTGCCGACATCCTCGACGCAGTCGCGCACATCCATCTCGACCGACTCGACTTCGAGGCGACCGGCCTCGATCTTTGAAAAGTCGAGTATGTCGTTGAGTATCTCCAGCAGCGAGGTCGCCGAGGTGCGGATGGTCTCGGCGTACTCGTGCTGCACCGAATTGAGCGAGGTATCGAGCAGCAGCTCGGTCATGCCGAGCACGCCATTCATCGGCGTGCGGATTTCATGACTCATGTTGGCCAGAAACGCGCTCTTGGAGCGATTCGCCGCGGAGGCCGCTTCGGTGGCCGCAACCAGGGCGGCGCGCGCCGTCAGTTGCGCCGTGATGTCCTGTATGGAGCCCGAAAAATGCGTTGGCGTGCCGTGGCCATCGCGTTCGCAGCGGCCGCGCGAGCGTACCCAGCGGGTCTGGCCGCCGCGATGGCGCACCGGAAATACCACATCAAAGGGCGTGCCCTGCGCGGTGTGGCGGCGCGCGGCATCCTCCACCGAGTAGCGTTCGGCGGCCGGTGTCAGCTCCAGGATGCTTTGCGGAAAAGGCTCATCGGCCGCGTAGCCGAGCATGTCGCGCACGCTGGGTGAGTACCAGGTGGCGCCGCTGCGCAGATCGTATTCATACAGGCCATCGCTGCTGCCCTGCACGGCGCGTTCGAAGCGGGCGCGTATTTCGCGCAGTTCGGCCTGCGCCTGGCGCTCAACCTGGCCGGCGTCGTACTGGCGGGTGACGTCCTGGACCGCTCCGGAGAGGCGCACGGTGCGGTCGTCGACGACTTCCGGATCACCAACACAGCGCACCCACAGCCGTGCCCCGTCGCTGCGCAGGGCGGGCAGCGTCAGATCGAAGGACTTGCCGTTGGCGACAGCCTCCCGAAAGGCGGTGGCGATGAGCGGCCGCGCATCGCTTGCGTAGTATTGAAGGATGTCCTCCAGGCGCAGGGTCGCGGCCGGGTCCATCCCGAAGATCTGCCGCGCGTGGCTGGACCACAGCGGGACCATCGAATCGACGCTGAGCTCCCAGGCCCCCAGGCCGGTCATCTCGGCAATGATGTCCAGCAGATGCGCGCTGCGCTGCTGCAGGGACTCGGGTGAGGGGGAGCTTGCGACCATGGGTCTGATGGACGGGAAACCTTAAGCTTCAGAGATTGGACTGTGTCATACCCGGTCGCGCGAACTTATGAGCGCCGTCACAAACCGGGTGCTGCACCCCACCTCATGCATGGCACAATCCGGCCATGAGCGGACGTACCCGAGGATACGCCCACCGGGCCGATATTGCGGCCGGGGCGGCAGATGTCTGGAAGGCCCTGACGGACACCGAGAACCTGCGCAAGTGGTGCTCCCCGCAGGCGCAGATCAGCGCCCGCGAAGGCGGACATTTCCGCGCGTCCGTCGATCGCGTCACGGAACTTGAGGCCCATATCGATGTGCTGCTGCCGCCGCGGCGCATGCGCCTCATCTACCTGCCATCGGAAAATCTGCCGCAGCACGCCAGCGCGATCATCGATGACTTCATGCTCGATGGCTCCGATGCCAGCAAGACCGTGCTGCGACTGCTGGGTTCGGGCTTTCCAGCCGATCGCGAGTCCGACACGGCCTATCTGCGCCTGCGGACCGGCTGGGAGCGGGCGATTGCCAGATTGAAGGTGCTCGTTGAGCAGACGGTGAGGGAGAACGTCTGATGGCCGGATTCCTGTTCCGCGCCGCGCTGTCGATGGTGGGCCTGTGGATTGCAACGCGCTGGGTCAGCGGCATCCGCATCGATGATGCGCAGACCCTGGTACTGGCAGCGCTGGTGTTGGGTGTGGTCAATGCCGTCATTCGCCCCATTGCCGTGATCCTCACCTTCCCGCTCACCCTGGTCACGCTCGGTTTCTTCCTGCTGGTGGTGAACGCCGGCATGCTCGGGCTGACGGCGTGGCTGTTGCGCGGCTTCCATGTGGCGGACTTTCGCGCGGCGCTGCTCGCGAGCCTCATCGTCAGTGTGACGGGCTGGATCGGATCGATGTTCATCGGACCGCGCGGCAGGTTCGAGGTCTACACCCACCGCCGGCGCTGACTCCGCGCCCTACCCACCCGCCGCGCCGCTCAGCGCCGCCTCAATGGCGCTGGTCATGGGCTTGAGAAAGAAATTCTCCGCCGGCATCGACTGCACGCGGATGCCATACCGACCCAGGGCAGCGGCCACCACCGGCCCGATGGCGGCGACGTGGGTGCGCTGCAGGGCCTGCGTGACGCGCGCGTCGCCACCGACCGCGATCAGCCGGCGCACCTGCGGGGTGCTGGTGAAGGCGATGGCGTCGATTTCACCCTGCTCGATGCGCGCGAGCAGCTCCAGCACCATCTCATCCTCAGTCGAATCCGCGTAGCGGTAGGGCGCAACGGTGATGACCGCAGCCCCGCAGCCGTGCAGGAATTCGACCAGCGCCAGGTTCGGCTCGCTGCCATACAGCTGCACGCCGAAGCTGCGCCCCTCGAGACTGAAGGCGAGCGGCTGCAGGGCGGCGATGATGCCGGCGGTCGTCGGAATCGGCGCAGCAATGTCGGGCTTCAAACCCAGCTCGCGCAGCGCGCGCGCGGGTTTCGGTCCACGGGTGATCTTGCGCACTTTCGCCAGCTGCAGCAGGAATGCGGGCTGCAACTGCGGCGCGTGCTGCTCGAGGCAGCTGAGCAGCCGCCGCAATCCCTCCCCGGTGAGCAGGATGAGATCATCGCACGCCCCTTCGGCGAAGCGGCGGATGAAGGAGATGACGGGTGCGGGATCGGCGGCGTCGCGGATCATGACCAGGGGGCAGCGCAGCACGCGCGCGCCACGGCGCTCGAGCAATGCCGCGAACAGATCCAGCTCACGCGTTTCGGGCACGGCAATGGTTTTGCCGGCCAGTGTCTGGGTTTCCATGCCAGCGCAGCTTAGCGCGTGGCTCCCATCCAGGCACGCATCGGTCGCGCCAGCGCGAGCATGACGAACCCGCAGCTGCCGCCGACCAGCGCCATGCGCAGGAACTGTGCCGGCATGTCGGCGAGGTCCGAGCCGATCTCACCGCCGATGAGCCCCGCGGCCAGGTTGCCGATCGCGGCACCGAGGAACCACGTGCCCATCATCTGCGCGGAGTAGCGGGCTGGCGCAAGCTTCGTGACATTGGAGAGTCCGATGGGACTCAGGCACAGCTCCCCGGTGGTCTGCAGCAGGTAGGTGACGATCAACCACATCGGCAGCACGCGGTGGCCCGTGCGCAGCACGGTCTGCGCGGCCACCATCATCACCACAAAGCTGAAACCCAGCTGCAACAGCCCCAGGCCGAACTTCGCGCCGGCGGACGGATCGCGGCCCCGTCTGCCTAAGCTGATCCAGATCCAGGCAAACACCGGTGCCAGGCCGAGCACGAACACGGCCTGCGCGATCTGATACCAGCTGACCGGATGCTGACCGGAGGCGAACCAGCTGCCGAGGAAGGAGCGGTCAGTGTGATCGCGTGCGAACAGGTTCAGCGTTGAGCCGGCCTGTTCATAGCCGGCCCAGAACACGGCCGCGCAGACGAAGAAAATAGCGATCACTGCGACCGCCTTTTTCTCGGCGGGGGAGAGCTTGCC
This sequence comes from Steroidobacteraceae bacterium, assembly GCA_036267975.1. Classification (GTDB taxonomy): domain Bacteria; phylum Pseudomonadota; class Gammaproteobacteria; order Steroidobacterales; family Steroidobacteraceae; genus DAIDKA01. The sequence continues at coordinate 26,388 of DATAVA010000012.1, forward strand.
GAACAGCAGCACATGGCCGAAGAACGCAATCGCCAGGGCGATCATCGCCGCGCCGGTGAGATTGGCCAGCGGCACGACGCCGATGGGCAGCAGGCCGAAGGTGGCGAGCAGCACGAGAACACCCAGTACCACCAGCGCCGCGGTGAGCAGCCGCTGCGCGCGCGCGCGCTCGCGCGCGGGTGCCGGATGCGGCACCAGGCCCGCATCGCCCAGCCATTTTCCGGTCAAGCGATACTGGATCAGTCCCAGCACCATGCCGATGCCGCCGACGAGGAAGCCCCAGCGATAGCCTACCGTTTCGCCGATGGTGCCGACGAGCAGTGGCGAGAGGGCGCCCAGGTTGATGCCGACATAGTAGATGGAGAAGGCCGCGTCGCGGCGCGAGCCGGAGTCGCCCTGGTAGAGTGCGCCCACGAGCGTGCTGCAGTTGGTCTTCAGCATGCCCGTACCGAGACAGATGAGCAGCAGCCCCAGGTAAAAGGTCGTCATGCCGGCGGGCAGCGCGAGGGCGAAATTGCCCGCGGCGATCAGTACCCCACCCCAGAAAACGGATTTGCGCTGACCGAGCACCCGATCGGCGATCCAGCCGCCGGGCAGATTCCCCAGATAGGCGCCGGCGGTGAACAGGCCATAAACGGCGCCACCCTGCTCATCGCTCATGCCGAGGCCGCCGGCCTTGAGCGCCGCGGTCATATACAGCAGCAGCAGTGCGCGCATGCCGTAGTATGAGAAGCGTTCCCACATCTCAGTGAAGAACAGCGTCGCAAGCCCGCGGGGGTGACCCATCCAGGTCCCGCGCGCGGCATCCGCGCTCAAGGCGACTCGGCCTCCCGGCGTGCGATGTCCTTCTGCCGCATCTTGTACATGATTCCGGCCATGACCAGTCCGCCCTCGTACAGCAGGTACATGGGCACTGCCATGACGCACTGTGAGATTGCATCCGGTGGCGTGACCATTGCGGAGACGATGAACACTCCGACCACCACGTAGCCGCGATGCTGCTTGAGCTTTTCGATCTTCACGATGCCCGTGAGCACGAGCAGTACCACGGCGATCGGCACCTCAAATGCCAGGCCGAAGGCGAAAAAAATCTGCATGGCGAAGCTCAGGTAACTGGCGATGTCCGTCTGCCATTGCACACCCACGGGCGTAGCACTCGCGAAATACGAAAACACATGTGGGAAGACGACCTCGTAGGCGAACCCGATGCCCAGGTAGAACAGCACCACCGAGGACACCAGCAGCGGAATCGCGAAACGTTTTTCATGCTTGTACAGGCCCGGCGCCACGAAGGCCCACACTTGGTAGAGGATGTACGGCATGGCGATGAATATCGACAGGTACAGTGCCATCTGCAGCGGCACGGTGAAGGGCGCCATCACGCCGGTGGCGATCATCTTGGTTCCCGGGGCCAGTTTTGCGCGCAGGGGCTGCGAGATGAAGGTGAATATATTGTTCTGATAGTAGACGCAGGGAACCAGCGCGATGATGACGGCGACCAGCGCGCGCATCAGCCGGTTGCGCAGCTCCAGCAGATGCGAGATCAGCGTTCCTTCGGCAAGATTTTCCTTGGGCGGTTCCTCAGCCATGATCGTGCGGGAACACTACCTCCACGGTAGCCGGCTGATTGGTCTCGGCGGTTTTCGCGGCTGCCGTGGTGGCAGCGGCCGCACCGGGCTGGCCGCCCTCCGCGGTGGCCGGGACCACCGGTCCGTTCAGCTCGTGCGCGGGGAACATATCCATCGTGGCGTGCGGATCGGCGGTCTCCGCGGGCATGGCATAGGGATCCTGCGCGCTGACCGCCGGCTCGCTGCCGTTCATCGCGAAGTAGATCTGTGCTTCCGGATGCATCTCGTTCCCCACCACTTCGGGGCTGACGGCCGGCGCTGCGGCGGCATCCGGCGGCGCCGTGGTGTTCTCCGCTGCCACGGTGGCCTCGCTCGCCGCGGCGCTGGCATTCGGGTCGGGTGCCGGTTCGGTTCCCGGTGCGGGTGGCCCCACGTCCGGGGCGACGTTGCGCGGGACCGGCTTCACGGCATTGATGGAGTTGACCTCCGACTCGAGCTGCTCGCGAAACTGCCGGGCCATATGCCGCGCGCGTCCGACCCAGCGACCGACCTGCTGCACCAGGCCGGGCAGCTTCTTCGGGCCGAGGACCACGAGGGCGACACCGAAGGTGATCACCAGCTCCGGAAAGCTGAAGTCAAAGAAACCGCGCTGTCGGGCCCGCGCGGCGGGCGCTCGCATCATCTTAGGCACCTGGCTTGCCGCTCCCGCGCGCTCGACCGGCCAGGACCTCGGGAAATTCCGCATCCGGCAAGGTATCGGCCGCATTGGCGGAAGGGTCAGCCTTGCTGTCCGAGGGTGCGGCGGCGCGCGCAGGCGCCTTCACGGCTTTGCGAAAGCCCCTCACCGCCGCGCCGAGGTCGGAGCCGGCACCGCGCACCTTGCTGGCGCCGAACACCAACAGCAGTACCACGACGATAATGAGAAATTCGAACATAGCCGGAATGATAGGACAAATGGGGTCCGCGGCGCAGTAAACTTCTCTCTCAAATTCAACGGGTTCCGAGCCAGAAGGTGACCGGTCCGTCATTCACCAGACTCACCTGCATGTCGGCGCCGAATTCCCCGGTGCCGATTTGCGGATGCGCCGCGCGCGCCTGCGCGATCAGGTAATCGAACAGTTCCCGCGCCCGCGCGGGCGCCGCCGCGGTGCTGAAACCGGGCCGGGTTCCCCAGGCCGTATCCGCGGCGAGTGTGAACTGCGACACCAGCAGCACTCCGCCGCCCACCGCGCGCACGTCCCGGTTCATGCGGCCCGCAGCATCGGCAAAGATACGATAGGTCAGCACCCGCTCGAGCAGCCGCTCGGCGTCGGACTCGGCATCCTCCCGCTGCACGCCGATGAACGCGAGCACGCCGCGCTGGATGGCGCCAGTGAGCTGGCCGCGCACCCGCACTTCGGCCTGCGTGACACGCTGAATCAGTGCGATCATTCGGCCAAGCATCCGCGAAACCGCGGTGCCATGCCAAGTGGGTGGTAATTCCGCGGACGAATCCTTAAGATTCGGAGCCGTTTTGTGCAAGGTGGTTACGGGTATGGGTTTTTGGATCCGCTGGGGTCTGGTGTCGGTGTTTGCCGCGGGTTTCGTGCTCGCGGGAGCGTCCTCTTTCGCTCAAGGCTCGGGAGAGGCGCCGGCCCTGAAGGGCAATCCCGTGCGTGGCAAGGCCATCTCGTATACCTGTCTGGGATGTCACGGCGTGGAGGGGTATCGCAATGCCTACCCGAACTACAGCGTGCCGAAGCTGGCCGGCCAGCACCCCGAGTACATCGTCGCGGCGCTGCAGGAATATAAGGGTGACCAGCGTTCGCACCTCACCATGCATTCGCAGGCCTCGGATCTGTCCGACCAGGACATGGTCGACATCGCGGCGTATTTCTCGGGCACGGTGCTGAAGCCGGGTCCGGTCCCCGCCAATGCGCCGCCCGCTCCGGCCGCCGTTGCCGTGTGCGCCGCCTGTCATGGCGTCACGGGCATCAGCGTGGTACCGAACTATCCGATCCTCGCCGGCCAGCATGCCGATTACCTGAAGCGCGAAATCGCTGAATACAAGGATGGCGGCCGCAAGAACCCGATCATGGCGGGCATGGCCACGACCATCAAGGACTCGGATGTCGATGCGCTGGCTGATTATTTCAGCAAGATGCAGCCGTCACTGGGCACTCTGAAGCGGCCGTTTTCGATCCTGACCGCCGGTCGGTAGCTCGACGCGGTCGCCACTACGGCGCGAGTTTCCTCAGGAATTGCGCCACCGTGGCCAGCCACGCATTGCGGTTGGCACTGCGCCGCAGGTCATGGCCTTCGTTCCGGGCGGTCACATACCATGCCTCGCCGCCACGCGCGCGGATGCCGGCGACGATCTGGCCGGCCTGCTGCACCTGGGCCGGCGTGTCCTGCAGCCCCTGGAATACCAGCACCGGCTTGCGGATCTGCGCCAGGCTGTTGAGCGGTGACAGCCGGTTCAGCTGCGCGCGCACCTGCGGATCGCGCTCATCGCCGAACTCGGCGCGCCGGGCTGCGATCTCATCGGGCGCGCCATCGGCGAGATAGGACGGCAGACTGGCATAGCCATTCACGATGATACCGCCACTGAGGCGGTCGTTATAGGTCGCGAGCATGGCCAGCGCCATGAAGCCGCCGTACGACTGGCCCATCACGGCCACATGCGTGCGGTCGAGATCCTTCTGCATCCCGATCCACACCAGCAGGGCACCGAGATCCCGCAACGCATCCTCGCGCGCCGGCCCATTGTCCAGATCCGCGAAGGCTTTGCCGTAACCGGTGGAGCCGCGGATATTCGGTGCAATGACCACGTAGCCGAGCTCGTTCACGGCGAACTGGATGAACGCATCGAAGCCCGGCCGGAACTGGCCGGCCGGACCGTCATGAATATCGATGAGCACCGGATGCGGTCCGGCGCTGCGCGGCCGGTACACAAAGGCCGGGATCAGCCGCTGGCCGGACTTGCCACGATCCCAAGTCGGATACTGCACGGCCTGCGCCGGCACGAAGGCCTGCGGGTCGACCGCGCCCGGTTCACTGTGCGTCCAGCGTGTGAGCTGGTTGTGTTCCGGTTCATAGACATAGACGTCGCTCGGCGACTGCGGTCCCTCGGCGCTGAAGGCCAGCTGGTGACCGGTACGATCAAAACGCAGTCCGGTGATGCGACCTTCGGGCAGCCCCGCCGGTGACAGTTCGAGTTTCGACTGGTTGTCGAGCACCGTCAGGCGGTCACGGCCATTGTCGTTGGTGACGTAGGCCAGATAACGCCCGTCCACGCCGACCTGGAAGTCCTCGATGTCCGAGGCAATCGTGGCGGTGAGCTCGCGGGCCTGGTGCGTGACCAGGTCCAGGTAGCGCAGCTCGGAGAAGTCGCCGTCGTCCACGGAGCTGATGTAGATACCGCGGCCGTCCGCGGCGAAGCGCGCGTGCCGTATGCCGAGGTGCTTGCCGGCCGCCTCCGCGGGCAGCACGCCTCCGGTGTTCACGTCGGCGATGAACAGGCTGCTTTCGTCGTTGGTCCCTGGCTGCCACAACAGCAGCTTTTGACCGTCGGCAGACCAGTCCAGCGGGACCCACGGGCGATCGCGCCCGGCCACCACCAGGCGCGGCGCGGTATGGCCGGCGATATCCGCCATATAAATGTCGGTGACGGCGGCATCGCGGTCATTGCCGGTGAACACGATGTGCTTACCGTCCGGTGACCACAGCGGGCTGCCATGGCGGCCGCTGCCGCCGCTGAGCATGCGGGCGCCATGCGCCGCAAAGCTGTAGTAGTACAGCTGCGGCTGTCCGTCGGCGTTGTGCTCCTTGAGGAAGGCAAAGCCATCTGCGGCGCCCGTGGGCGCGGTCAGTACCTGCGTGATCGGATCCGCGTTCCAGGTCAGCTGTTCACGCATCCCCAGGGGCGCGATGACGCGATGTATCTGGGGCACATCGGCAAAACGGGTGCTGACCAGCAGGCTGTTATCGGGTAGCCAGGCGGCAAACGACGCATCGCGCCCGACCAGATAGTCGCCAATGCGCGCGTCCAGATTCGGATCGCTCGGCGGCACCCGATCGAATATCAGATCGCCGTGGGACTGCGCCGGCAGTCCCTGCACGGGCAGCGGCATCACGGGGTCTGCAGCAACGGCGCGGTGCGGCTGGGCGAGCAGTGCAATAGCGACGCCCAGGCAAAATGCGCGAACCGGATGTCTCATGGATTGTCAGGTATTACTGCATCGTATCAAGCTGCCGGTATGGTGCCTGATAGCATTGGCATCATGACAGCCCATTTCGCAGGCGCGCGCCTCACCCGCCACCCGGATCGCATCACGGCGGTCGACACCGAATACATCCGGCCGGGGCTGGCTGCGGCCCATGTCATCCAGCAGGGCGCGACGGCCGCGTTCGTGGATGTGGGCACGAACTATTCGGTGCCGCATTTGCTGGCGGCGCTGCGGGAACTGCAGATCCGACCGCAGGCGGTCGCGTATGTATTCATCACGCATGTGCACCTGGACCACGCCGGTGGCGCGGGGCTGCTGCTGCAGTCGCTTCCGAACGCGCGGGTCGTGGCGCATCCGCGCGGGGCGCCGCACCTGATCGATCCGGCGAAACTCATCGCCGCCTCCAAGGCCGTCTACGGCGAGGAGCGCTACCGGGAGCTCTACGGCGACCTGATCCCGATCGATGCCGGCCGGGTGATGAGCAGCACCGACGGGATGCGCATCAATCTGGAGAGCAGGCCGTTCGAGTTGCTGCACACGCCGGGGCATGCCCTGCATCACTACTGCCTGGTCGATCTCGAGCATCGCAATCTGTTTACCGGCGATACCTTCGGTCTGTCTTACCGCGAACTTGATACGGCAAACGGAGCCATGGGGGTGCCGACCACCACTCCGACCCAGTTCGATCCGGTGCAGCTGATCGCCTCCATCGATCGACTGATGGCAACCGAGCCGCGCGCGGCCTATCTGATGCACTACAGCCGCGTGACGGGCCTGCCGGCGCTCGCCGCATCGCTCAAGGCGCAGATCCCGGAATTCGCGGCCATGGCGCTGCGGCACGCCGACGCCGCTGATCCCTACGCCGCGATCCATGCGGAAATGCGCGCCTTGTGGATTGAGCTCGCGCGCCGGCACGGGCTTGCCGAACCGGCGGCCAGCGTGGATGAATACCTGTCCAAGGACCTCGATCTCAACACCCAGGGTCTGATCGCCTGGTTGCAACGCCAGCGAAGGTAGCCAGCTATGTCGATGCTTTCTCCGGGCCAATCCCTGCGCGCTGCGCTCGAGCTGGAGCGTCCGCTGCAGATCGTCGGGGCGGTCAGCGCGTATACGGCGATGCTGGCGGCGCGTGCCGGCTTTCGTGCCCTCTACCTCTCGGGGGCCGGCGTGGCCAACAGCGCCTTCGGCCTGCCGGACCTGGCCGTGACCACCCTGAACGATGTGACCGAGGAAGTGCGGCGCATCACCGCCGCGTGCGCGCTGCCGCTGCTGGTGGACGCGGACACCGGATTCGGCGGCGCGTTCAGCATTGCCCGCACCTGCCGGGAGCTGGCGCGCGCCGGTGCCGCCGGCATGCACCTGGAGGACCAGGTACAAAGCAAACGCTGCGGTCACCGGCCGGGCAAACAGCTGGTGCCGGCGCAGGAGATGTGTGACCGGCTCAAGGCCGCCCTCGATGCCCGCAGCGATGCGGCATTCGTGATCATGGCGCGCACCGATGCGTACGCGGTCGAGGGGAACGACGCGGCGGTTGCGCGCGCGCAGGCCTACGTCGCAGCGGGGGCCGACATGATTTTCGCCGAAGGCCTCACCACGCTCACCGAATACCGGCAGTTCACCGCGGCCCTGGCGGTGCCGCTGTTGGCCAATATCACCGAATTTGGCCGCACACCGCTGTTCGGCACGCACGAGCTGGGCGCGGCCGGCGTGCGCCTGGTGCTGTATCCCCTGTCCGCATTCCGGGCCATGAGCCTGGCGGCGCAGGAGGTGTACGCCAGTATCCGCAAAGACGGCACGCAGCGCGCGCTCGTGGCGCGCATGCAGACGCGCGACGACCTGTACGCCGTGCTCGGCTATCACGCTTACGAGGAGCGGCTGGATCGGCTGTTCGGCAGCAACCCGCCACAGGAGTAGCAATGAGCGAAACGTCACCCGCATTGCGTCCGAAGAAGTCCGTCGCCCTCGCGGGCGTTACGGCCGGTTCGACGGCGCTGTGCACCGTAGGGCAGATGGGCAATGATCTTCACTATCGCGGCTACGATATTCAGGACCTGGCGCGCGCCGCGTTGTTCGAGGAAGTCGCCTACCTGCTGATTCACGGCGAGCTGCCGAATGCGGCCACTCTGGCCGCCTACCAGGCCAAACTCAAATCGCTGCGCGGCCTGTCGCGCACGGTACGCGGCGCACTGGAAGTGCTGCCGCCGGCCGCGCATCCGATGGATGTGTTGCGTACCGGGGTCTCGGCCATGGGCTGTGCGTTGCCGGAAGGCGCTGCGCATGGTGCCAGCGGCGCGCGCGATATTGCCGATCGGCTGGTCGCATCGCTGGGCTCGATGCTCACGTACTGGTACCACTTCAGCCGCTCGGGCCGGCGCATCACGGTCGAGACGGACGACGACTCGGTCGGCGGGCACTTCCTGCATCTGCTGAACGAGCGCGAACCATCGCCATCGTGGGTGCGCGCGATGCATGTCTCGCTCATCCTCTACGCCGAGCATGAGTTCAATGCCTCGACGTTCACCGCGCGGGTGATTGCGAGCACCGGCTCGGACCTGTATTCGTGCCAAGTCGGCGGCATCGGCGCGCTGCGCGGCCCGAAGCATGGCGGCGCCAATGAAGTGGCGCTGGAAATCCAGCAGCGCTACGCGAGCGCGGAGGCGGCGCAGACGGACATCCTGGCGCGGCTCGCGGGCCGGGAGGTCATCATCGGTTTCGGCCATCCGGTCTACACGATTTCAGATCCGCGCCATCCGATCGCGAAGGAACTGGCGCGGCTGCTGTCGCACGAAACCGGCGATACCACGCTGTTCGAGGTCGCGGACCGCATCGAAGCGGTGATGTGGCAGCAGAAGAAGCTGTTTCCGAACGTCGACTGGTTCTCGGCCGTGCTCTATCACCTGATGGGGATTCCGGTGTCGATGTTCACGCCGCTGTTCGTGATGGCGCGCACCACGGGCTGGTCGGCGCATGTCATGGAACAGCGCGACAACGGCAAGATCGTGCGTCCGGCGGCCGAGTACATCGGACCGGCGCCCAAACCCTACCTCCCGCTGGACCAGCGGCGGTGAGGTGATGTCGGCATTTGATCCCAGGCGGGCGCAACGCTCGGCGCCGGATGCGGTGATTTCGGACATCGCGGCTTTCGTCAGTGCACCACCGGAAGTGTCGGCGCTGGCATTCGAAACCGCGCGCCACTGTCTGATGGATACGCTGGCGTGCGGTTTGATGGCCCTGAAGGTGCCGGCCTGCGCGCGGCTGATTGGCCCGGTCGTGCCGGGCGCGGTCATGCCGGGCGGTGCGCGCGTCCCGGGGACTTCGCTGGAACTGGATCCGGTGCAGGGCGCATTCGCGATCGGCGCCGTGATCCGCTGGCTGGACTTCAACGACACGTGGCTGGCGGCCGAATGGGGCCACCCATCCGATAATCTCGGCGGCATCCTCGCCGTCGCGGACTATCTGTCGCGCCAGGCATTGATGCACGCGCGCCCATCGCTGCGCGTGGCGGATGTGCTCAAGGCCATGGTCCGCGCCCACGAAATCCAGGGTGTGCTGGCGCTCACCAACAGTTTCAATCGCGTCGGCCTCGATCATGTGCTGCTGGTGCGTGTGGCAACAACTGCGGTCGTGACGGCCATGCTGGGCGGCTCAGAAGCGCAGATCGGCAATGCGCTCTCGAATGCGTGGGCCGACGGCGCGGCGTTGCGCACCTATCGTCACGCGCCGAATACCGGCTCGCGCAAGAGCTGGGCGGCGGGGGATGCGACCAGTCGCGGCGTTCGCCATGCACTGATGGCGCTGAGCGGGGAGATGGGCTATCCGACGGTGCTGACTGCGCCACGCTGGGGATTCCAGGATGTGCTGTTTGCGGGCCAGTCGCTGTCGTTGTCACAGCCCTTCGGCAGCTACGTGATGGAGAACATCCTGTTCAAGATCTCCTGGCCCGCGGAATTTCACGCGCAGACCGCCGTGGAATGCGCGGTGGCGCTGCACGCCACGGTGCGCGAGCGGCTCGACGGCATTGCGCGCATCGTGATCGAGACCCAGGAACCGGGCGTGCGCATCATCGACAAGACCGGTCCGCTGGCCAACCCGGCGGATCGCGATCATTGCATCCAGTACATGGTCGCGGTGCCTCTGATCTTCGGCCGCCTCACCGCGGCGGACTACGAGGATGAGATCGCGGCCGATCCGCGCATCGACGCGCTGCGCGCGCTGATGGAAGTACGCGAGAATCCCGGCTTCACCAAGGACTACTACGATCCGCAGCGTCGCTTCATCGGTAATGCGCTGCAGGTGTTCTTCACGGACGGCAGCGCGACGCCGCGCATGCAGGTGGATTTCCCGGTGGGCCACCGGCTGCGGCGCGCCGAGGGCGAGCCGCTGATGCGCGCGAAATTCGAAGCGGCGGTGCGCGCGCACTATCCGGCCAAACAGGCGGCCCGCGTGGTGGCCGTCTTTGCCGACCCGGCGCGCCTGGCGGCGCTGAGCGTCAATGAGTTCATGGCTGAACTGGTCAGCAATGGACGATGAGCGCGCACGCCTGGTGGCAGGCGCGCGGCAGCTGCAGGTAATCCTCGATGCAACGGCAGCGGCTGCCCTGTTGCGCCTGCTGGACGAACTTGAGCACTGGAACCGTGCGTACAACCTCACGGCCATCACCGGCCGTGACCAGATGCTCACCCATCACCTGCTCGACAGTCTGTCGGTGGCGCCCTTTGTGCAGGGCAGCACGCTGGCGGATGTCGGAACGGGTGCCGGGTTTCCGGGCCTGCCGCTGGCATTGGTTGCTCCGCAGCGGCGCTGCGTGCTCATGGATTCAAACGGCAAGAAGCAGCGCTTCGTGGCCCACGCGGCGCGCACCCTGGGGCTGGCCAACGTCGAGGCGCTGCACGCGCGCATCGAGGAGGTGCGCCCGGTGCAGCCTTTCGACACCGTCGTGGCGCGTGCGTGCGCCGCGCTGCCGCAGCTGCTGGAATGGGTGCGGCCGCTGTGCGGCCCGGGCACCCGGGTGCTGGCCATGAAGGGCCGCCGGCCGGATGCCGAATTGGCGGCAGTGGCGCCGCCCTGGGTCATCGAGCAGGTGCTGCCGCTGCAGATACCCGGATTGAACGAGGCGCGCCATCTGATCATCGCCGCCTGTAGACTTGAGCCATGAAACGGGTCATCGCAATTGCCAACCAGAAAGGCGGCGTCGGCAAGACCACCACGGCCGTGAATCTGGCGGCATCACTGGCGGCCACCAAGCGCAAGGTGCTGCTGATAGACAGTGATCCGCAGGGCAATGCCACGATGGGTTGCGGCATCGACAAGTCGCAGCTGCAGCGCGGTACCTGCGAAGTGCTGCTCGGTGATTGCGACATGCGCTCCGCGCTGGTGCCGATCGAGCCGGCCGGCTTCACGCTGCTGCCGACCAACCAGGACCTGACCGTGGCGGAAGTGCGGCTGCTCACCGTGCTCGCGGGGCGCGAAATGAAGCTGCGCACGGCCCTGAAGCCGGTCCGCGACGAGTTCGATGTCATCCTCATCGACTGTCCGCCGGCGCTGAATCTGCTGACCGTGAACGCCCTGGTCGCCGCCGACAGCGTGCTCATTCCGATGCAGTGCGAGTACTACGCGCTCGAGGGCCTCTCGGGCCTGCTCGCGACCGTGGAGCAGATCCGGGCGGCGGTCAATCCGGGTCTGGAGCTCGAAGGGTTGCTGCGCACCATGTTCGACCCGCGCAATAACCTCTCGAACGAGGTGGGCGCGCAGCTCATCATGCACTTCCCCGACAAGGTGTTCAGGACCATCATTCCGCGCAATGTCCGCCTGGCTGAGGCGCCGTCCTTCGGCAAGCCGGCGTTGCTGCACGACAAGGATTCGCGCGGGGCACTGGCCTATCTGGCACTGGCCGGGGAAATGATCCGCCGCGACGACGAAGTCAGTAGGCCTGCATGAGCCAGAAGAAACCCAGTCTCGGCCGTGGTTTGAACGCACTGATGGGTGCGGCCGATGCGCCACGGCCGCTGGTTGCGCCCGCCGCAGTGCCGCTGGCTGCGGCGCCGGTCGCGGGGCCCCCGGTGGACCGCCTGACGCGTTTGCCGCTGGACATCCTGCAACGCGGCCGTTATCAGCCGCGTTCGCACATGGATCAGGAGGCGCTGGCGGAACTCGCAGCCTCGATCCGCTCGCAGGGCGTGGTGCAGCCCATCGTGGTACGCCCCATTGAGACGACGACGGCCACGGGCGGCCAGCGCTACGAGATCATCGCTGGAGAACGCCGCTGGCGCGCGGCGCAGCTGGCGCAACTGGCGGACATCCCGGCGATCGTGCGGGACGTGCCCGATGAGACTGCCATTTCGGTGGCGCTGATCGAGAACATCCAGCGCGAGGATCTCAATCCACTGGAAGAGGCGCGGGCCCTCGAGCGGCTCATCACCGAGTTCAGCATGACGCACCAGCAGGCCGCGGAGGCCGTCGGCCGCTCACGCGCGGCCGTCAGCAATCTGCTGCGGTTGCTGGATCTGGCGCCGGAGGTGTGCGATCAGCTGGAAGCGCGCGCCCTCGAAATGGGGCATGCGCGCGCCCTGCTGGGCCTGACCACCCGCCGCCAGCAGGTGGAAGTGGCGGCGCTGGTGGTGAAGAAGGGTCTTTCGGTGCGCGAAACCGAAGCCATCGTCCGGCGCATGGCCCAGTCCGGTGCCGAACGCTCCGGGGAGGGGGTGGCGGCAGCCGGCGCCGACCCGGACGTGCGCCGCCTGGAACAGGACCTGGCCGAGAAGCTCGGCGCCCGGGTGGCGATTCAACATACTCAGTCCGGGAAGGGCAAACTGGTCGTCAGCTACAACAGCCTCGATGAGCTGGACGGCATTCTCGAACATATTCGTTGAATGACGCGGCGCCGTGCCGGCGCAGTGGCGTTTTGCTGCCGGCATATCTATAATTCGCCGCCGTTGTGGCCCGGTCACGTAAGTGGCTGTAGGACAAACAAATCCAGCCGCACATTTCAGCAGTGTGACTCGCCTTAACAGTGCAGTCAGGGAGTTAATGCGTGTCGCCTGAAATGCACCAGGAATTCCGGTGATCGCCCTTGACCTGCCGCATGCGCGCAGGCTGGCCTTCATGTGTGTGCGCGCACAGGTGCTCGTCACGCTGCTGGTCGCGCTGATGAGTCTGGTGGTTGCGGGAGCGCATGCCGCGTGGTCGGCGGTGGTGGGCGGTGGCGCCAGCACCGTGGGGAGCGTGGCGATGGCGTTGCTGGCCTTCGGCCGGCTGTCCGGAGCGGGCGCCGAGCGGATGCTGCTGGCGTTCTATGTCGGCGAACTGGCCAAGATCACGGCGGTGATCGCGGCGCTGGTGCTGGCGCTGGTGTTCATGAAGGTGAACCCGGTGGCGATGATTGCGGCCTTCATGGCCACGTTTTTGGTTTATTGGGTGGTGCTGGCGCGTGCGCTGTGGTCCGGACGGACTGCGCCACTGCCGGATGCCAAGGGTTCGGTCGGCGATGCGCCGCATGAGATGGGTTGATGATCAATTTCGTTCCACAACTGGCTGAGGGGGCTCCGGATCCGACGGAGTACATCGCCCATCACCTGACCTTTCTCACCAACCACAAGCCGAACGGCCTGCTGGACCTGTCGGTCGTCAACTTCGACAGCGTCTTCTTCTCGGTGCTGCTGGCGGTGGTCTTCGGTGGCACCTTCATCTTCGCAGCACGCCGGGCTACCAGCGGCACGCCGGGGAAGCTGCAGACCTTCGTCGAAGTGCTGGTTACGTTCGTCGATGATCAGGTCCGGGGCATCTTCCAGGGCCAGAGCAAACTGATCGCACCCCTGGCGCTGACGATCTTCTGCTGGGTCTTCCTGTTCAACGTGATGGACATCCTGCCGATCGACCTGCTGCCCGGCGCGGCCGCCGCCGCCGGGCTCGCGCATCTGCGCATCGTCCCGAGCATTGATCTGAACGTCGTGTTCGCGCTGTCGCTGACCGTGTTTGCGCTCATCATTTTTTACAGCATCAAGATGAAGGGACTCGGTGGCTTCCTCGCCGAACTGTCGATGCATCCGTTTCCGCCCAGCGGCAAGCAGGCCAACATCGCGCTGCGCATCGCCTGCATACCCGTGAATCTCGTCATGGAGCTGCCGACCTTCTTTGCCCGGCCGGTATCACTGGCATTGCGGCTCTACGGCAACATGTACGCGGGCGAAATGGTGTTCGTCCTCATCGCGCTGCTGACCCTGACGTCAGGGTTCCAGGCGCTGCACTCGGCCGGCGGCTGGCTGAGCATCGTCGGATCGGTGGGCATTGGTCTGGTGTGGACGGGTTTCGACCTGTTCATTGGCGGCCTGCAGGCATTCATCTTCATGATGCTCACCATCGTCTACCTGTCGCAGGCGTCCGAGCATCATTGAGCTTAGTCGCAACTTATTTGAAAACGGTTTGGCATCTGGAGAGTTGAATGGAAAACATTGCACACATTGAAGGTATGACCGTACTGGCCGTCGGCATCATCTTCGGCCTGGGCGCGCTCGGCACGGCCATCGGCTTCGGCATCCTCGGCGGCCGCTTCCTCGAGGGCATGGCCCGTCAGCCGGAACTGGCTCCGGCGCTGCTGGCCAGAATGTTCATCGTCGCGGCACTGCTCGACGCGGTGGCCTTCATCGGCATCGCCTTCGGACTATTCTTCACGTTCGCGAATCCGTTCGTAACCGCCCTGCAGGCGGCTGCCGCGGCGGCGCACTGAAGCGCATCTTGAACGCGGATCCCAGGAGACGAGGGTGAACTTCAATCTGACGCTCATCATCCAGATGTTCGTGTTCGCGATCCTCATCTGGGCAGTGATGACGTTCGCGTGGCCGAAGATTCTGGGTGCCATGGACGAACGTGCGCGCAAGATCGCACAGGGCCTGGCGGCCGCCGACCAGGGACAACAGTCCCTGGCGCAGGCGCAGGTCAAGGCCGACGAGGTGATCCGCGAGGCCCGCGAGCACGCGACGCACATCATCGATGCGGCACAGAAGCGTGCGAACGAGCTGGTCGAGCAGGCCAAGACCCAGGCGAGCACGGAAGGGGCGCGACTGGTGGCTTCGGCCCAGACGCGGATCGAACTGGAAGCCACGCGCGCGCGCGAATCACTGCGCAAGGATGTGGCGGGTCTGGCGGTGCGGGCCGCTTCCAAGGTGCTCGAGCGCGAGATTGACGCCAAGACGCACGCCGAGCTGTTGAACAGACTCGCGGCGCAGATCTAGCGCATGGCGGACAAGACAACCATCGCCCGTCCCTATGCCAAGGCGGCCTTCGCCGAGGCGCGTGCGGACAGCATGCTGGGCGCGTGGTCCGCGGCGCTGCACGCGGCCGCGGCCGTGATGGACGACCGGCGCGTGCATGCGCTGCTCGGTGACCCGCATGTCACCCCCGAGCAGCTGGCGCAGCTGGTGCTCGATATTGCCGGCGCCGGGCTGGGCGAACACGGACGCAACTTCGTGCGCACCCTGGCCGAATCCGGGCGCCTGGACTTCCTGCAGCAGATCGCGACGCTATTCGACGCCTACAAGGATGAAGCCGAGGGCATCGCCGATGTCACGGTGACATCAGCCGTGCCGCTGGATGAGAAGCAGCAGCAGTCGCTCACGGCGGCGCTGGCCCGCCGCCTCAAGCGCGAAGTGCGCCTGCATTGCACGACCGATCCGGAACTGCTCGGGGGCGCGGTGCTGCACTGCGGTGACCTGGTCATTGATGGTTCGGTGCGCGGTCGACTCATGCGCATCGCCAACGAACTGGTCGCGTGATGACCGGCCACACATACGCTATTCGCAAGGAATCCTAAGCATGGCCATCAAGGCAACCGAGATCAGTGATCTCATCAAGCAGCGCATCGAGAATTTCAAGGGCGTCACCGAGGCGCGCAATGTCGGCACCATCGTGTCGGTCACGGACGGCATCGTGCGGGTGCACGGCCTGGCCGATGCGCGTTACGGCGAAATGCTCGAATTTCCGGGCAACACCTTCGGCCTGGCGCTGAACCTGGAGCAGGACTCGGTCGGTTCGGTCGTGCTGGGGGATTACAAGCACTTGGGTGAAGGCGATACCGTCAAGACGACGGGCCGCATCCTCGAAGTGCCGGTGGGACCGGAACTGCTGGGCCGCGTCGTCGATGCGCTGGGCACCCCGATCGATGGCAAGGGTCCGATCAATGCCACGAAGACCGCGCCGATCGAGCGCGTGGCGCCGGGCGTGATCTACCGCAAGTCGGTCTCGCAGCCGGTGCAGACCGGGTACAAGTCCGTGGATGCGATGGTGCCGATCGGCCGCGGCCAGCGTGAGCTCATCATCGGGGATCGCCAGACCGGCAAGACCGCGATGGCGATCGACACCATCATCAACCAGAAGTCCTCCGGCATTAAGTGCGTTTATGTGGCGATCGGCCAGAAGCAGTCGACCATCGCGAACGTGGTGCGCAAGCTCGAGGAACACGACGCGCTGAAGCACACCATCATCGTGGCCGCCTCGGCCTCGACCCCGGCGGCCATGCAGTACATCTCGGCTTACTCGGGCGTGACCATGGGCGAGTATTTCATGGACAACGGTGAGGACGCGCTGATCATTTACGATGATCTGTCGAAGCAGGCGGTGGCCTACCGGCAGATTTCGCTGCTGCTGCGCCGCCCGCCGGGCCGCGAAGCCTTCCCCGGCGATGTATTCTATTTGCACTCGCGCCTGCTCGAGCGCAGCGCCCGTGTGAACGAAGAGTACGTGGAGATGGTCAGCAAGGGCGCGGTCAAGGGCAAGACCGGGTCGCTGACCGGCCTGCCGATCATCGAGACCCAGGCGGGGGACGTGACGGCCTTCGTGCCGACCAACGTGATCTCGATCACCGATGGCCAGATCTTCCTGGAAACCGACCTGTTCAACGCCGGCATCCGCCCGGCCATGAACGCCGGCATCTCGGTATCCCGCGTCGGTGGCGCGGCGCAGACCGACATCATTCGCAGGCTGGGTGGCGGTATCCGTCTGGCGCTGGCGCAGTACCGGGAACTGGCGGCGTTCTCGCAGTTCGCCTCGGACCTGGATGAGTCGACCCGCAAGCAGCTCGAACGCGGCCAGCGCACCACCGAGGTGATGAAGCAGAAGCAGTACGAACCGCAGTCGGTGGCGGAGATGGCGCTGTCGATCTATGCCGTGAACAATGGCTACCTGGACAAGGTCGCGATCCCGAAGATCGTGGAGTTCGAGGCGGCGCTGCAGGGCTACGCGAACTCCGCCCACAAGGCATCCCTGGATGCGATCAACGCCAAGCCGGTCCTCAAGGAACATGAGGCCACGCTGAAGAAGATCATCGAAGACTTCCTGGCCAACGGCACTTACTGAAGAAGCGCGCATGCCCGGCACCAAGGAAATCCGCACCAAGATCGCGAGTGTCAAAAGCACTCAGAAGATCACCAAGGCCATGCAGATGGTGGCCACCAGCAAGATGCGCCGCGCGCAGGAGCGCATGAAGCGCGCGCGCCCGTACGCGGAAAAGATGCGCACCGTGATCGGCCATCTGAACGATGCCAATCCGGACTTTCGGCATCCGTTCCTGATGGAGCGCGAGCCGAAGGCGATCGGCTTCATCGTCATCTCGACCGATCGCGGACTTGCCGGCGGGCTCAATGCGAACCTGTTCAAACAGGTGCTGCTGCAGATGCGCGAGTGGCAGGCCAAGAACGTCCAGGCGAGCGTGGCGATCGTCGGCACGAAGGGCACGGCGTTCTTCCGGCGCCTGGGCACGCCGATGCTCGGCAATATCTCCGGACTGGGCGACCGTCCGCACATCAAGGACCTGGTCGGCACCATCAAGGTGATGCTCGACGCCTATCGCGAGGGCAAGATCGACCGGCTGTATCTCGCCAATGCGAAATTCGTCAACACGATGACGCAGCAGCCGACCATCACGCAGCTGCTGCCGGTGAATACGGCCGAGAACCACGGCTTGCCGGAGCACTGGGACTACCTCTACGAGCCGGATGCGATCGCGATCCTCGATGGTCTGCTGATGCGCTACATCGAATCGCAGGTCTACCAGGGCGTGGTCGAGAACGTCGCCTCCGAAATGGCCGCGCGCATGGTCGCGATGAAGGCTGCCACCGACAATGCCGGCAAGCTCATCGAAGAGCTGCAACTCGTTTACAACAAGGCCCGCCAGGCCGCGATCACGAAGGAACTTTCGGAGATCGTCGGCGGCGCGGCTGCCGTATAAGTCAAGGACATATGCATGACCAACATTGCTGAAGGCAGGATCATCCAGATCATCGGCGCCGTCATCGACGTCGAGTTCCCCCGCGAGCAGATTCCGCACGTGTACGAGGCGCTGCAGCTCGCGGACTCGGATCTGATCCTGGAAGTGCAGCAGCAGCTGGGCGATGGCGTCGTGCGCACCATCGCGATGGGTGCCTCCGAGGGCCTCAAGCGGGGTCTGTCGGTGCGCTCCACGGGCGGTGCGATTTCGGTGCCGGTGGGCAAGGCGACCCTGGGCCGCATCATGGACGTGCTCGGTCGTCCGCAGGACAACCGCGGCCCGGTGGAATCACCGCAGCAGCTGCCGATCCACCGCGCGCCGCCGGCGTTCGATGAGCAGGCCGGCGGTCAGGATCTGCTGGTCACGGGCATCAAGGTCATCGACCTGCTGGTGCCGTTCGCGAAGGGCGGCAAGGTCGGCCTGTTCGGCGGTGCCGGCGTGGGCAAGACCGTCAACATGCTCGAGCTGATCAACAACATCGCCAAGCAGTACAGCGGTCTGTCGGTGTTCGCCGGAGTCGGCGAGCGCACCCGCGAAGGCAACGACTTCTATCACGAGATGATCGAGTCGGGCGTCATCGACAAGGACACGCTGTCGAACTCGAAGGTCGCGATGGTGTACGGCCAGATGAACGAGCCACCGGGCAACCGCCTGCGCGTGGCCCTCACGGGACTGACCATGGCCGAGTACTTCCGTGACGAAGTGCGCGAGGACGGTGGCATGGGACGCGATGTGCTGTTCTTCGTGGACAACATCTATCGCTACACGCTGGCCGGCACCGAAGTGTCGGCGCTGCTGGGGCGCATGCCTTCGGCGGTGGGCTACCAGCCGACCCTCGCCGAGGAAATGGGCGTGCTGCAGGAGCGCATCACCTCCACCCGGACCGGCTCGATCACCTCCATCCAGGCCGTATACGTGCCGGCGGACGACCTGACGGACCCGTCTCCGGCCACGACCTTCGCGCACCTGGACGCGACTGTCGTGTTGTCGCGCCAGATCGCGGCGAAGGGCATCTATCCGGCGGTGGATCCGCTGGATTCGACCAGCCGGCAGCTTGACCCGCTGGTCATCGGCGACGAGCACTACAACACCGCGCGCGGCGTGCAGGCCGTGCTGCAGCGCTACAAGGAGCTGCAGGACATCATCGCCATCCTCGGCATGGACGAACTGTCGGCTGAGGACAAGCAGACGGTGTTCCGCGCCCGCAAGGTGGAGCGCTTCCTGTCGCAGCCGTTCAACGTCGCCAAGGTCTTCACCGGCCAGGATGGCAAGATCGTATCGCTGAAGGACACCATCCGCGGCTTCCAGGGTATCCTCAGCGGCGAGTACGACCACCTGCCCGAACAGGCGTTCTACATGGTCGGC
Source organism: Steroidobacteraceae bacterium (assembly GCA_036267975.1). Taxonomy (GTDB): domain Bacteria; phylum Pseudomonadota; class Gammaproteobacteria; order Steroidobacterales; family Steroidobacteraceae; genus DAIDKA01. Next base: position 45,785 of record DATAVA010000012.1, read on the forward strand.
TCGATCGATGAGGCCGTGGAAAAAGCCAAGACGCTGCAGTAATGGCAACGACACACACCATCAAGGTCGACATCGTCAGCGCGGAAGGCGAGATCTTCTCGGGGGATGCGACCATGGTGTTTGCGCCGGGCTCGCAGGGCGATCTGGGCATCTACCCGCGGCATGCACCGCTGCTGACCCTGCTCAAGGCCGGCGAAGTACGCGTTCAGACGCCCGACGGCGCCGAGCAGGTGTTCTACGTGGGCGGTGGGGCGCTGGAGGTCCAGCCGCACCTGGTGACGGTGCTGGCTGATACTGCGCTGCGCGCCAAGGACATCGATGAAGCGGCAGCGTTGGCCGCCAAGCAGCGGGCCGAGGAAGCCTTGCGGGATCATGCCGGTCTCATCGACCACGCCGAGGCGCTGGCGGAACTCGCCCGGATTGCCGCACAGCTCAAAATCCTCGAGCGTCTGCGCAAGATCCGCAGCTAGACCGCGCTCGTCGGGCCGCCGTCGCGGTAAGCTGCCGCGATGGGCAGCCTCCTGCAACTCGACAACACGAGCCGCGCGGCAACCTGGCTCACGGCGCTGGCCGCAATGCTATGCCTGCATGCGGGCGCAGGCCGGGCGGCCGATAGCCAGCGCCAGACACTGCTGAACACCGTCGCGCGCATGGACCACGGCAATGCCGCGGGCGGCGATGTCTATTTCGTGGGCTTTGCGGGGTATGGCGAACAGAAGGTATTCCGCAAGGAAGCCGAGCTGGCGCGGCAGGTGTTCGCAGCGCGCTTTGCCACCGCCAACCGCTCGCTGCTGCTGGTCAATGACATCCATGACCGGCGCACCTATCCGCTGGCGACCTTCGACAACCTGCGCATTGCCGTGGATGCGATCGGCCGCCGCATGCACCCGGATCGCGACACGCTGGTGCTGATGCTGACCTCGCACGGCAATGATGAGGATGGGATCGCGATCACGAATGGCAAGATGCCCGAGGATGCGTTGTCGCCGCAGGATGTCCGCAAGCTCCTCGATGAGGCGCATATCCGCTGGCGGGTGATCATCGTCTCGGCGTGCTACTCCGGCATCTTCATACCCGTGCTCCAGAACGAGTCGACCCTGATCATGACGGCGGCGGATTCGCGCCACAGTTCGTTCGGCTGCGATGACACCCGCGATCTGACCTATTTCGGCGAGGCCCTGCTGCGCGATGCGCTGCCCCACGCCTGTTCGCTCACCGCGGCCTACGCCGACATGGCGCGCATCATCGACAAGCGCGAGAGCGACGAAGGTGAGATTCATTCGAACCCCAGGCTGGCTGTCGGACCGCGCATGCGGGCACGGCTGCCGCTGCTGGATGCAGCCGCGGCGCGCAGCTGCAACGTCGCGGCACCACCCACCCCCACTCGTCATTGAGGCACAACGTGGCTCGCAAAAAAGCATCTCGATCCCGCCCCAAAGTGAAGACGCCGCAGGCTGCACCGCCGCTGGCGGTGATCATCCTGGCGGCCGGCGCCGGCAAGCGCATGAAATCGGCGTTGCCGAAAGTGCTGCAGCCCCTGGCCGGCAAGCCGCTGCTGCAGTACGTGCTGGATACGGCACGCAGCCTCAAGCCGGTCGCGATCCACGTGGTGTACGGCCACGGCGGCAAGGCGGTGCCGGCGGCGTTTGGCCATGAATCGGTGTCCTGGGTGCAGCAGCTCGAGCAGCTGGGCACCGGGCATGCGGTGATGCAGGCGGCGCCCTTGCTGAAGCCCGATCAGCGGGTGCTGATTCTGTATGGCGACGGACCGTTGATCACCCCCGAAACCCTGCGGGCACTCCTCGATGCGACCGGCCGGGACGAGGTGGGGCTGCTGACCGTGAAGGCCAGCGATCCGAGCGGCTACGGGCGCGTGCTGCGCAGCGCCAGCGGCCGGGTTCAGGCGATTGTCGAAGAGCGCGATGCGAGCGCGAAACAGCGTCGTGTGGACGAATGCAATACGGGTGTACTGACCGTGCCAGCGGTGCGGCTGACGAAGTGGCTGGGTCGCCTTGGAAACGGCAATTCGCAGCGCGAGTACTACCTGACGGATGTGATCGCGATGGCGGTACGCGAGCGGGTGGCCGTGCGACCGGTCATCGCCGCCGATGAACGTGAAGTGCAGGGCATCAACGATCGGATCCAGCTTGCTGCCGCGGAAGGCGCCTGGCGCATGCGCCAGGCCCGCAAGCTGCTGCTCGAAGGCGCCACGCTCATCGACCCGGCACGGGTTGACGTGCGTGGCGTCGTGTCGGTAGGACACGATGTGGTGATCGACGTGAACGTCGTATTCGAAGGCGAGGTAAGACTTGGCGATGGCGTAAGGATCGGCCCCAACTGCCTGATCCGCGACGCGCAGATTGCCGCCGGCACTGAGGTCTTCGCCAATTGCGTCATTGACCGCGCGATCATCGGACCGGACTGCCGCATCGGGCCATTCGCGCGGGTGCGGCCCGAATCAGTGCTCGCCGAGCAGGTGCACGTCGGCAACTTCGTGGAGATCAAGAAGACGCGCATCGGTGCCGGATCCAAGGCCAATCATCTCACTTACCTGGGCGATGCGACGGTCGGTACGGGCGTCAATGTCGGCGCCGGTACGGTGACCTGCAATTACGACGGCGTCAACAAATGGCCGACGATCATCGAAGACGATGTCTTCGTGGGTTCCGGCAGCATGCTGGTTGCACCCGTGCAGATCGGCGCAGGCGCGACCATCGGTGCGGGTTCGACCCTCTCGCGCGTCGCTCCGGCCGGGCAGTTGACCGTCGCGCGTGCGCGGCAGGTCAGCATTCCGGGATGGAAGCGGCCGACAAGGCGCCAGACTTAACTCTTGGCCAGGCCCTTGATGCGCTCGACCAGTGCCGATGTGGACTTCTGCGGCAGCAGCGGCACGAGGGCCACGCGACCACCGCTGGCCTCGACCACTTCACGCCCGACGACCTGCTCGGCTTTGTAGTCGGCGCCCTTTACCAGAACGTGCGGGCGTACGGCCTCGATGGTCTCGAGGGGCGTGTCTTCGTCAAAAACCGTGACGGCATCCACGCAGGCCAGCGCGGCGAGCAGCGCAGCCCGTTCGGCCTGCGGCACCAGCGGCCGTTCGGGGCCCTTGAGGCGCCGCACCGAGGCGTCGCTGTTGATGGCGAGCACCAGCACGTCACCGAGTCGCGCCGCACTGTGCAGCAGTGACAGATGTCCGGCATGCAGCAGGTCGTAGCAGCCGTTCGTGAAGACGATGCGCTTGCCGGCAATGCGCCAGGACGCCGCCCGCGCCGCCAGCTCGACGCGCGACAACACCTTGGCGTCGGGAGTGGCGGTCAGTTCACTGCGAATACTGTCCGCATCAACCGCGACGGCACCGACCTGTCCGACCGAAACGCCGGCGGCGGCATTGGCCAGTCTGGCGGCGTCGGGCAACGGTGCCTTCGCGGCCAGCGACAGGGTCAGCACGGCAATCGCCGTATCACCTGCGCCGGTGACATCGAAGACCGCGCGACGGCTTGCCGGCACGGACACGGCTGGGCCTGCGGCAGGCACGACCAGCATGCCGTGTTCACTCAGCGTTACGACCATCGAGTCGAGCCCGGCGCCCGCGATCAGCTTGCGGGCAGCCACCGCGATCGATTCGGTATCGGTTGGGTCCAAGGAGCCGCCGGCTGCCGCTTCCAGTTCGCGCAGATTCGGCGTGATCGTGGTCGCACCCCGATACAAGGTAAAGTCGCGGGTCTTCGGATCCACCACCACGGGGAGCTTGCCGACCCGCGTGGTAATGGCCGCAATGATTGGCGCGGTGAGCACGCCCTTGGCGTAGTCGCTGAGGATGACCGCATCGGGTAGCACCCCGCCCAGGCCGGCGAGCATGCGGGCGCAGATGTCGGGGCCGCAGGGGCGCGCGTCTTCCCAATCCATGCGCAGCAGTTGCTGGCTGTGGCCGAGCACGCGCAGCTTGCGCGTGGTACGCCGCTCGTCGCTGCGGACAATGGCCCGCGTATCGATGCCGGATGCGGCGCAAAGCCGCACCAGATCATCGCCGGCGGCATCCTGGCCGATGGTGCCCGCGAGTGTGACGGTCGCACCCAGGGCCGCAGCCTGGCGCGCCACGTTGGCGGCGCCCCCGAGGCGATGTTCGGTCGCGCGTACCCGCACGACGGGCACCGGCGCCTCCGGCGACACGCGGTCCACCGCACCCATGACGTATTCATCGAGCATGAGATCGCCGATGACCCATATCTTCAGGCCGGCGAAGCGGTCAAGCACCGCGAGCAGTGCGAGCAGATCGGTTTGTTCGGAGTCGCTCATGGAATGGCCGGTCCTGAAAATTCGGTGCAATGCGTTTCGGAACAGGAATTCAATCGTTCAGCGAGCTGCGCCAGATCATCGAAGACCGGCACACTGTCGCCTCGCTCCTGCAGTTGCGCGGCCGCACGCCGGCCCTTGCCGGTTCGCACCAGTGCGGCGGCGACGCCGGCGGCGCGCGCAGCGTCGACATCGCGCACATCGTCGCCTACGACCAGCGTGAGGGCGGCCGCAAGGCCGGAGTCCTGAACCGCGCAGCGGATGAGACCCGGCGCTGGTTTGCGGCAATCGCAGTGCGCCGCGGGCGCGTGCGGGCAGAAGTACACGCCGCTGATGCTCGCGCCGGCGGCTTCAGCCTGGGCCAGCATGGCCGCGAGTATCTGATCCAGATCCTGCGCACTCATCAGACCGCGGCCCACGGCGGACTGGTTGGTGGCGATGCTGATGCGCAATCCGGCGCGCGAGAAGGCGGCCAGTGCGCCGAGTGCCCCCGGCAGCCACTTGAAGTCGGCGGCGCGCCGAATGTACCCGTCATCGGCCGCTTCCTCATTGAGTACACCATCGCGATCGAGGATCAGATGGCGCAGGCCCGTCGGCAACAGCGGCGTGACTGCCATCAGCGGTAACGGTCGGGTTGCGAAAGGTAGCGCTGCACGTAATCGCGTATACCTTCCTCGAGCGTCATGAACGGGCGCGTAAACCCGAGGGCGCGCAGCCGGTCCATGCGCGCCTCGGTGAAGTACTGGTAATTGGGTCGAATTGCCGGCGGTGTATCCACATAGGTCAGGCGCGGGGGCTTGCCGACAGCGGCGTACAGGGCAGTGGCGAGTTCCGCGAAACTGCGGGCCTTGCCGGTCCCGAGGTTGAAGATGCCGTTCACCTTTGGGTTGGCCAGCAGCCACAACATGACCTGGACGCAATCGGCGACGTATACAAAATCGCGCAGCTGGCCGCCGTCGCTCACGCCGTCGCGGTGTGAGCGGAACAGCGTGACGGCTTCGCCGGCGGCAGCAGCCGGGTACTTCTGCGCCACGACACTTTGCATGCCGCCCTTGTGATATTCATTGGGGCCGTAGACGTTGAAGAATTTCAGCCCGACCCACTGCGCGGGTTGGCCGTTGCCGAGTGCCACTTCGCGCACCGCCCAGCGATCGAACAGCAGCTTGCTCCAACCGTAGGCATTCAGGGGCCGCAGCTGCGCCATCGCGGTCATCGACCAATCGTCCTCGAAGCCGGCCTCGGCGCCGCCGTAAGTGGCAGCCGAGGAGGCATAAATGAAGCGCTTGCCGTGCTGCGCACACCAGCGCCACAGCATCTGCGACAGCCGGAAGTTGGTTTCGACGATCAGATCGCAGTCGGTTTCGGTGGTCGAGGAAATCGCCCCCATGTGCACGACGGCGTCGATGGCCGCGCCGCGATGCTGGAGCCACGCGTCGAGCGGTTCCGGGGCGACAATGTCGCGCAGTTCCAGTTTGCTGATGTTGCGCCACTTGTCGCCGCAGCGCAGGCGATCACAGATCACCACCGGAATACCCTGTTCGGCCAAGGCTGCCGCGAGGTTGGAGCCAATGAAACCGGCTCCGCCAGTGACCAGAATCATCTTGGGGCAGTCTCCAGATCTAATGGATGCATGCACTGCAAGTGCGCAGGCGGCATTATACATAAGAATCAATGGCATACATGGCTGAAAAGGCACGCTTTTCCGACGGCGCGCCGCTCGCCCGGCTAGCCTTTCGCGGTGTGCGCGAGGATCAGGCAAACTAATCGTACAAAAATGCGGATCGAGGCTTCTTCCTAATGTGTGGAATCGTCGGGGCAATTGCCGAGCGGAACATCGTCCCCATCCTGATGGAGGGCTTAAGGCGCCTGGAATACCGGGGCTACGATTCGGCCGGCATCGCCGTACTCAACTCCTCCGGCACCCTGGTGCGGCTGCGGGCGGTCGGCAAGGTGCGTGCCCTCGAGGAGGCAATCGAGCGGGATCCGACGCGCGGCAAGATCGGCATCGCCCATACGCGCTGGGCCACCCACGGCGCTCCCACCGAGCGCAATGCCCATCCGCATGTCTCCCATGACGGCCTTGCCATTGTTCACAACGGCATCATCGAGAATCATGCGGAGCTGCGCGCTGACTTAGAGCAGCTGGGCTACAAGTTCATGTCCGAGACGGACACCGAAGTCATCGCCCACCGCATTCATTACCACCTGCGCACCGTCAGTGATCTGTTCAAGGCGGTGCGTGCGACCGTCACGGAGCTGGAGGGTGCTTACGCCCTGGCGGTCGTCAGCCAGCAAGATCCGGATCGCCTCATCGTCGCGCGCGAGGGCTGCCCGGTCGTGCTGGGACTGGGCGTGGAAGAAAACTTCGTCGCCTCTGATGTGGCCGCGCTCTTGCCGGTGACCCGCCGCTTCGTGTTCCTCGAAGAGGGTGATGTCGCTGAAGTGGGACGCAACAGTTACCGCATCCTCGATCGCCAAGGCAACAGTGCCGACCGTCCGGCCCGCGATAGCGAACTGTCGGCAGATGCCGCCGAGAAAGGCCAGTACCGGCATTTCATGCTCAAGGAAATCCACGAGCAGCCGCGCGCAATCGCCGATACATTGCAGGAGCGCGTGGCCAACGGCCGGTTGCTGGAGGCCGCGTTCGGTCCGGAGGCGACCGCAGTATTCAAACGGACCGAGTACGTCCACATCGTCGCGTGTGGCACCAGTTTTCATGCAGGCCTGGTCGCACGATACTTCATTGAACAGATCTGCAGGATCCCGTGCACCGTGGAAGTGGCCAGCGAGTACCGCTATCGCCATCCGGTCGTGCCGCGCGGTTCGCTGTTCGTGGCTCTCTCGCAGTCCGGCGAAACCCTCGATACCCTTTCGGCGCTGCGCCTCGCACGCCAGGCGGACTACCTTTCCACGCTGGCGATCTGCAACGCGCCGGAGAGCGCACTGGTCCGGGAATCATCCCTGGTCATGCTGACCCGCGCGGGTCTGGAAATCTGCGTGGCCTCCACCAAGGCCTTCAGCACGCAATTGACCGCATTGGGGATGCTGATCGTGGCGCTGGCGAAGCATCACGGCGCCGACGCCGAGCGCGAGCGCGCGCTGGTGGCGCGACTGGTGGAATTACCAGCGCTGATCGAGAAGACCCTGGCGCTGGACCCCGTGATCCAAAAACTCGCCGAGCGCTTCGCCGACAAGCATCACGCCCTGTTTCTCGGTCGTGGGGCGATGTACCCGATCTCCATGGAAGGCGCGCTGAAGCTCAAGGAGATCTCCTACATCCACGCCGAAGCTTATCCGGCCGGCGAACTCAAACATGGTCCGCTGGCGCTCGTTGACCACAACATGCCGGTGATTGCGGTCGCGCCCAACAACGAATTGCTGGAAAAGCTTAAGGCGAACCTCATGGAGGTGCGGGCCCGCGGCGGTGAGCTGGTCGTGTTCGCGGATCCCGAAGCCGGCTTCCAGACCACCGCTGACGTCACCGTGATCAACATGCCGCGGCATGTCACCGCCTTCCAGGAGCCCATCATCTACACCATTCCGTTGCAGCTGCTGGCATACCACGTGGCCATTCTCAAGGGCACCGACGTGGACCAGCCGCGCAACCTCGCGAAGAGCGTGACGGTGGAGTGAAGGCGATCCGGCGGATTCGGGTCAAATCGCCACGCCAAAACTGGACGACCTTATCGAGGCTGATCATCCTCTCTCACCGTGGTGCTACTTGAAGTTTCCTGTTGTTCGGGCTTGATGAGCGGGGGCGTGTGTCCCTGGATCAGCCCCGCATGGGCTGTGATGACCACACAGATTGCGAATGAGCAGAAGGCCAGGTTCCATGCCGTGATGTTTTTCAGACAGTGCGCGACCACCATTCGAAGGACTATGTTCTTCATGATCCAGACCCTTTATAAAGAGTAAGTCGCTTGAACGGGTTCAGTTACACGCACATCAACCTCAGCACTGCAGCAGCCGCGCGGGGCAAGCCGACAATCTTCACATCGCGCCCCGTCCCGAGGACATCGGTGAGCAGATCCTTGGTGATCGCGACCCATCCGCCGGAGGTCTGATAACTGACCAGGAAGGTGCCCTCCCGCCGATCGTGCAGGAGTGCGGCTTCATCATCAGGATGAGCTTTATGCTCCGCCACGATCTGCGGGTCCGAGGAGCCGATATATTGGATGGGCAGCTCCGGAATCTGCGACACCTTCGGGTCCTGCTGCGAATCGTCGCCGGTCAGGATGATCAGGCGTCCGGTTTGAACGACCGCGTTAGCGTCGTGCTCGGCAACGTGTCTGCGCAAGGCAGTCTCGATCCGATCGAATATTTGTTCGGCAAACCGCTGGGGGTAGTCGAACTGCCGTTGCACCTGCGGGTCGATGTGCGGCAGCTTTCGCCAGCCGCTCACCCAGGCGAGCTTGTCGGCATTTCCAGCGGTGAAGACATCTTCCACGCTGAAGGCGGGCGCGGGGTCGGGGAGCAGGGTCTTCAGTGCCATATGCTCGGTGAGGTTGGATGAAAATCCATAAATGACCCCGTATGGGGAATAGGTGCCCGGAATCGGCCTGAAATGCGGACAATCCTCGCGCAACGCCTTCGCCAGATGACTGATCAGTTCCGCGTACTCGCCCAACAGCTGCACGTGTCGGCATCCCATGGGCGTATATGCAGACCGCCCTTCACCATCCGTCGTTATGAAAAGGTGCTCGATCATGCTGTAGGCACCCACCAGATCGACGCGATTCACGAATAGCTCAGGATCCGCGGATATGCCCTGGCAAATGGCGCCAGCCAGCTCAAGTCGCTGCCGTTGGTTACCGCTGTGGATCGCGAGGTCATAGGCCTCGAGCAGCGGCACGAGACTTTGAATCGACAGGGCGATATCGAGGGCATTGGAACTGCGCGCCTTGAGCACGAGGCCGTTCTCGGCCATTGATACACCATTCTTCAGGATGTAGTGGCGCAGCTGTGAACGCAGGTGGCCGCCGGCCATCTGCACACTGGCCTTGTCGATTTCAATCCGATCCTCTGACGCGAGGCTGGTGGCGATATGTTCCGCAATGTCGAAGTAGGCCGACAATTGTTCGGTCGTGGGACTCTGCGCGAGCGGGAACAGCCAGCGCGCATCGCGTACGAACACCGGCTGGTCGGGCGGTGAATCTTTCCACAGTTGCCCGAGCAGGTGCTGAATCTGCGGCAACCGACTGCTGGCCTGGTCCGCACCTTCATCCCAAAGGCGCATGCTCAACAGTTCAAGGCAACGGATCACGTACGCATTGAACAGGGTGTGAGCGTATCGGGCGCGGCCGTTGCGACCGGGCCAGCGCGTCTGCTGCCAAAAATGAAAGCCGCGTACCATCATTTCGCCCGGGTCAATCAGGTCGTTATGCATTCCGGGCATTACGTTGGGCTTGAATCCACTGACCCAGTGCGCTGCTTTCAACTGACCTCGAAGATGGGATTGTTCGGAGGCGAGTGCAGCCACCGCGAAGAAACAATCCTCGAATTGGCGGCTGAGGAGTGGAGCGTCCTGCCGATACCCTTCCGGCCGGCGCTGAGCGTTCAACAGCTCCTGGACTCGTTCGACGATTTCAGAGCGGCGGCCGAGGAATACCTGCAGAAGTTCGACATGCGCCTGGAATGGCACCTCGCCAGGACGTGCATCCGTCACAACCTTCCCCACCATGAATCGGAGGGCAAAATGGTGCCTGAACCTGGTCCGGCCGGGCAAGAAATTGTCAGAGCACCGTGAGCACTGCGGCAATCACCATGGCAACCGCCGTGACGCCGTGGATGCTGACTGCGGGGTGGGGATACGGCCGGCCGGATCCTACTGGCCTTGGCGGTGGCCGGAGAATTCACGCGCACCGCTTGCGCGCCTGAACCTAAGTGCTACAATCGGTAGCGCTACACACCGTCGAATGAGGAAGGTATGCGGGCAGATCTGGGAGAGCTTGAGCGTGAAGTGCTGCATATCGTGTGGCGATCGGGTCCGGCAAGTGCCGATCAGGTCCGGCAGGCGCTGCGACGTCCCTTGAAGGAGTCGACCATCCGGACGGTGCTCAGCCGCCTGGAGGCCAAGGGCTATCTCGCGCATGGCCGCGCACAACGCACCTTTATGTATCGAGCCGTGAAGTCTCCCGCGCATCTGGCAGCCCGAGCCGTGCAGCGGGTGGCCGACTGGTTCTGCGACGGTTCAGTTGATGCGGTACTTCTGGGAATGGTGGAGGCCAAGGTCCTGAGCCGGCGGGATTTGCGACGGCTCGTTGAAAAGGTCGAAAAAGGCAATACCGGAGAAAAGTGATGGTCACAGCTGTGATTGAGGCGGCCCTGCGCGGCAGCGCATTGCTGGCAATGATGTGGCTCGTGCTGAAGGCCGTCAGGGTGCGGGACCTTGCGGCGCAGAAGAATGCCTGGACGCTCGTCGCCGCAGCGTCACTGGTCATGCCATTCCTGTCGCGCGCGGCCGTCTCCGTCGCGCCACCGCTTGCTGTGTTCCGGTCGCGGCCGGAACCGCTGCCTGTTACGCAGACGTGTTTGATCATCTACCTGCTGGGGCTGGTGGCACTGTCACTGCGATTCATCATCGGACTGTGGATGGGTGCCAGGCTGCGACGCCGCGCGGTGAGGTTATCGAGCCTGTCGACGGACCGGCTCGATGTGCGAGTCAGCCCCGCATTGCGCGGTCCGGCATCCTTCGCCTCGACGATACTGCTCCCGTCCGCATACGCGTCCTGGGACAAGCCTATGCTGGCGGCCGTCCTGGCACACGAGCAGGCCCATGTTCGCAACCACGATTGCTACCGCCTGTGGCTGGCCGCGCTGTACCGAGCGGCCTTCTGGTTCAACCCATTTGCGCATCTGCTCTATCGGCACCTGCACATGCTGAGCGAGCTGACCAGCGACGCCGCCGCCACCGCCGCACTCGGCGACCGGGCCGGTTACGCCGAGATCCTGCGTCGCGTCGCCTCTCAACAGCCGCTCTTGGCCGCGACCGTCGCGATGGCGACGCCGTCGACGCTGAGTCGCCGCATCAAGATGCTCGCGCAGAATTCCAACCCCGGCGCGCGCCTGGGCGGCAGGCAGACTGCGGTTCTCATGTGCGCGATCCTCATTCTCATCGCGGTTGCGGCCGTGCCCATGGGACGTGCCACGGCCCTGGCCGCCGAACAGGTCGCGAATCTGGAGTTTTACCTCGTCGATGCGCACGCCAATGCAGAGCTGGCGCAGCAGACGGGGAAGGTGCCCACCGGTGACAGGCTCTACCAGGCGAACGGCCGGCCAATTCTCCTGAAGCGCAAACCCGTCGTCTCGAGTGCCGAGCTGAAGCAGGTCGATACCAAGGAAACTGAGGACGGAACTGTCGTTCAAGTCCGGTTTAACGCGCGGGCTTCAGCGTCCCTGTTGCGTGCGACCCGTGAGAATATCGGTAACCAGATGGCCGTCGTCTACTCGGAACACAGCCGGCCCGGCCGTGTGATCTCGGCCGCGACCATTCGCGGGGCGTTCGGAACACAGTTTCAGATCACGGGGCTGAGTCCGAAGGAAGCCCAGACACTGGCCTCGCAGTTTGGCCACGCACTCACCCGATAATTCGTGACCTCAAGGCGAGCGCAACAACAAAGCATCGATGAGCGTGCGCATGCGACCGTTCGCGCCGGACAGTTCCTCGATCAGATCGCGCGCGCCTTCCGGAAGGCTCGCCCCGAATTGCTCCAGGACGCGGCGTGTACCGGCGTCGATGGAACTCATGGGGGAATCGAGGTCGCTGGAAACCGCCGCGGAAAAAGTCGCCACGCGGCCCTCCAGGTCCGAATTCAGCACACGCAGTGCGGCTTCGCTCTCGCGCAGGCGGGACTCCACGGCTTTCTGCTCGCGCAGATCGCGCAGGATCGATGTCAACAGCTTCAGCTCTCCGGTCCGGTCGCGGTGCGCCACCATCGTCTGCCATACCGGAATCTCGGTTCCCTGGTCGGTCTGAAGGCGCACCTCGCCGCGCCAATAGCCATTGCGGAGCGCTTCCGGAACGATCACCTCGTTGCGAAACTTCAACGCCTCGGGGGAATAGGATTTCGAAATATGCTGGTCCTGGAACTCGACCAAACCGGTACCCTCGGTGGGCTCATGAGTCTGGTATGCGGCCTGATTGATGTACACGGGATTGCCGTCGAGGCCGACCGTCACGACCGGGTCCGGCAGTACCTCGACGATCGAGGCAAGCATGCGGTTGCGCTCGGTCAGCTGCGCGCCTTCATTCGCGTACAGGGCCAGGGTCACGAAGTCCGACAGGCTTTCGACAAAGGCCAGCTCCGTCTCGTACCAGGAGCGCATATGGCCGACGTGCTCATGGCAGATCACGCCGATGGTGCGGCCGCCGCGCACGATGGGTGCGTCCAGCATGGATGCGATACCCAATGGACGCAGATAGGAGTCCGCCAGTTCGCTGGTGAGCGGATCGTGGATCGCGTCGGTCGCGACAACCAGTTGGTCGCCGGTCAACGCGGCCTTGTAGCGCGGACAACCGGCCAGCGACAGCACGGAGCCTTCCAGATGCAGATAATCAATGCTGCTGAACCGGTCAGCAGCCACCAGCGATTGCCCGGTTTCGTCGAACATCCAGATGCCAACCCGCGCCACCCCGAGCGCGCGCGCGGCCCGCTCAGTCATCAGGTGATAAACGCGCTGCATGTCACCCGCGCGCGCCGCCGGCATGATTTCGGCGAGCAGCCCGATGGCGACCGGCCGAAAGTGATCCAGATAGCGGTTATGAAGACTCCAGCTGCGGTCCCTGATTGAGAGTCGAACTCCCTGGTAGGTGGCCGCCGCATCGTGCAGCGGTTGCCAGGACATCGTCACCCACACAACCGAGCCGTCCTTGCGCACGATCCGGACCGGCAGGTCATTCCCCGGGCGCTGCTCGCCGACGAAATGATCGAACAGTTCGAAAGTGACGTGGTCGTCTTTCGCCACCAACGGCCACGGAAAGCGCTCCATCGCACGGCACTCGGCGGCGCTGTAGCCGGAAATGGCCGATCCGGCCCGGCTCGTCCAGCGCAGCGACTCGTCCGGGCTGATCCACGAATCCCAGTCGTAGCTACCCTCGGCGATCATTCGATAGTCGTCGAGTGAGGGTCCGCCGCGGACGTTCGTGGTCACCGCATTCTCCCCGGGGTGTGCGCACCACGATAGCACCAGCGTATGCGTTGTGAGACGACGTCCCGATTTCGCTGGCGCAACGCAGCACACCTGTAGGTGCATGCTGAGATGGCCTCACGCTATTCGCCTCTGCCTCCTGGCCCGGCGCTCGAAGAGCATCAGGTTGCAGGTCCGGCGCGTTGCCGAGACCAAGGAGGCGAGAATGAAAGTGTCAATCGGACCGGTATTTGCTGCAGGTGCGCTGCTGGCGGCCGGCATGTTGAGCGGCTGCATCAGCAGTTCGAGCCCGCCGGAGCCGCAGAAGACGACGGTGGTCGTGCCGCCGAACGGCACGACAGTGGTCTGTCAGGATGGAACCAAGCCGCCCTGCAACTGAGCGCGCAACCGCCTCACCTGGTGCCATAGCTGGCCGGCGAATACCACTGCGGTGGAGTGAACAGGTTCACCGCCGGCGCGCAAGGCGTCTGCGGCCCAGGTATTACAGGTGTGCAGCGCCGAGTAGGGCTGCGATGCCGGATAGTACACGCTGCCTTCGTAGGGTCCGACCGCCAGCGGGGCCAGCGGTGAGCCCGGAATCGAATTGCGCACGAAGGCTTGAATGGCGTGCGCCTGCGCTGCGCTCACTTCCAGTGCGATGACCTGCGATGGGCCGAATGCGTAGTCGGGCGGATCCTTGATGGCAGTCACCAGCAGCACGGCAGGCCCGGGCCACAAAGCACGCAGCAGCAGGGGTGCTGCGCTCCTGTTCTTCGTCAGCAGATAGTGCCGATCGCCAAAACCGAAAAACAGATATTTGGCTGCCGGGAATTCGATTTTCACGGGCAGGAGCGCTGGCTCGAGATCCGCGGCGGCGAAGCCCACGTCGATGTGCCATTTGCGCCGGGCGATATACACCGTGACTGGGGTGCCGACCGAATTGCTGTGAGCGATCGGCGCAGTCGGCTGCGCGGTGGTGCAGCCGGCGAGGCTCGCAATCGCGGCGAGGATGAAAAGACGCACCTTCAGGCAGGTTGCGGCGTCTTTGCAGACGCTCGCCTTCATTGCACTGCGAGTCTGCGCTCGCGGCCCGAAATGAGTCTCATGGACTGTGTCCGGGCGCGCTCGATGGCGCGCCTGCAGGGGCGTTGTTCAGGAAATCATCGAAATCCACGTTCGAAACCGGCATTTCCTTGGCCTCCGCGCCGGTGGTCGTGAATCCGATCACGCGTCCGGCGAGAATGATTCCGAGCCATAAGCCCAGCGACACGCCGGCGGTGATACGGCCGGCCTTCGGGGCCGCCGGTGCCTTATCCCAGGTCGCGACGGTGCGGCCGGCCGTCAGGTGAAAAACCGCCATGTTGATGCCCGCCAGTGCGAGCAACACCATTTTTATCTGAAAGGGCGTGTTGTGGGCGTAAACGCGGGCGTTGGTGATGAACATCATCGCGCCGGTGCAGGCCGAGATCACAAACGCGCCCCAGGTGATCCGCAGCAGTTCGGTGGACATGCGCGTGAAGGACCGGTGGGTCGAGGCCACTCCGAGCGCGCGCAGATCGACGACCAGGATGCTGCCGAACAACACGGCGAGCGCCATGACGTGGAAGGATTCGAGGAACGGAAAGTAATACAGCGAGCCGCGCAGGCTGTTCGCCAGGCCCGAGTCTTCAAGACTCTTCAGGAATGCCGAAAAATCCACGCTCAAGTCACGCCTTGGTCGCGGGCGAGAGGTGACCCCAGATGTGGTCGTAGGCGATCAGTCGCCCGAGGATAATGATGCAGCCCCACAGCACGAACGTGAGCACTGCTGCCAGCCGCACCGAACGGCGCTTGCTTAGGGTCTGTTCCCAGTCCGCGCCGTGCTTGCGGATCGAGGCCTGAAACGAGGCAAAGACCACGACCATCACGGCAACGCAGGCCATCTTCAGCCAGAACGACAGGGTAATGAGCTCGCGGATCGGCTCCGCGACGATCAGCAACAGCCCGCTGGCCAGCAACAGGCACAGCGCACCGGTGAGCCAGGGCGCGAAACGTCGATGATTCTCCAGCAGCGTCTGATCGGTGCCCACCCATCCGAGCAGGCGCAGCGTCATCATCAGTGCGGAGCCGACGGCGATCCCGATGCCGGTGATATGCAGTGACTGAATGGCGGGGAGCACCCACGCTTCATGGGTTTGCAGATAGATGCTGGGAACCGTAGCGGACAGCCAGTCGGCAAAGTTTTTCACCGCGACTCCTAACCGGCGCGAGGCAGCTAAAAGGCTGGGGCGCCGAGAATTTCCCGGCCTTGCACGGTGTCGCAGGTCTTACCGGGAACCGGGGGTGTTTTCCACGGGCACACTGCCAGCCCGCTGCTACCCGACTTGGATCCAAAATCGGAGCCGGTCCGAAGCGGGTTAACCTTCACGCTGATGATGGTCCCGGGCTTCATCGTATCGGCCGTGATGCCCTGCTCGGCGATGGCGGCGGCACCGGCCATTTCCACGCCGTAGGCATGCGGTTTGCCATCCTTGTCTTTCTCGAGCTTCCCATCCGCACCAATCATGTAGAGGTGGATCTCGGCGTGATTGGCCTGCGCGACGAACTGGTATACCACCCCGGTCAGCACCAGCATCTTGGTCTGGTCGTACATGGCGAAGGAGTGGTGGGCGAAGGCCGGAACGGCCGCGAGCGCAGTAATGGCGGTAGTCAATAAACGCGTATGAATCCGCGCTCCAATCGATCTGATCTTCACGGACATTTCCCCTAGAGTCCCAGGCCACCCCGTTGGGGTCAGTCGTGCCACTTCGGTACTTGCGCAATCAACGGGTCTTTCGCGGTTATCTTGACGGCTAAGGACCCAGCGTTCAACACCCCCGTGCGCCGAAGGTGCTTTCGCCATCGGCCAAGGCAATCCCGCGGGTACCGGCCGCGCGCGGTGCCCTTGTGGTAAAAAATATACATCAGGGTCTCAGGCACAGCTTGACCTTTGGCTGCTAACCGCCGTGTCCTGGCCCAGGTTCTCTTCTAGGGAGGCTAATCATATATATTTCAAAACGTTAGTATGATCGGGACTCGACTCGGGCGGCACTGAGCGCCACACTTCACGGCTGAGATCGAGATCGCGCGCGACGAATGGCTTCGCGCGCTGTATCGTCCGCACCTCGATCTTGAAACTCGGGAGGATGCTTCCATGCCGTCGCCCATGGCCACACTCCTCAACCTGCAGTCGGTGGGTGCCGCGCAGCGAGCATCACTGTGGGCGCACAGCACCCGCGGATTTTTCCCGGGCGTGTCCGTACTCCGGTTGGATGACAGTCCGGAGGCGGGCCGGATCAGCAGCATGCCCTTTGGATGCGGACGAATCTGGTCGGTGCTCTCGCCGCCGCTGCTCGTCAGCTACGACCCATCGACCAGCCATGACGACAAGCATCTGTTTTCGATAATGATCCAGCTGACCGGGACCACCGCCGCCCGTCAGCAGCGCCGCTCCTGCGTGCTGCAGGCGGGTGACTGCTGCGCGATCGACAACGGCGCGCCATTCGAACTCGAAGTGCCCACCGATTCCTCCTATCTGATCTTCCTGCAAATGCCACGGCTATCGGTGTTGGGAAGGCATCCGTCCCTGGCCCGCCACACGGCCGAACTCTTTGATCGGGAGGAGACGGGTACGAGCTTGCTGCGGGGGCTGCTGATGAACAGCCTGGATAGCGCTGCGGCGCTGGAGAACTACCAGCGCGCCGCCACACTGGCCGCCATCATCGAGCTGCTCGGCGTATCGAAACTGCATGCGGGACATATCGAGGAAACCAACTGGCGGGTGCTCTCCGCCGTGCAATACATCAGCTCACACTTTGCAGAACCGACCCTGAGTGCTGAACAAGTCGCGAGCGCACAGGAGATCAGCCGCCGTCGCCTCGACAAGCTGATGGTGGAGGCCGCAGGCACCACGGTGGCGGCGCAGATCTGGAAACGGCGCCTGTCGCAGGTGGCCGAAGACCTCATTGAGTCGCGCTTGGCCACTCGCAGCGTTGCGCAGATCGGTTTCGCGGCCGGATTCGCCGATCCGGCGCATCTGAGCCGCACCTTCAGGCGCTCGTTCCACTGCACGCCGGGCGAATGGCGCAAACGCAAGACGGGCGCGCAGGACAGCGGATCGGTCCATGAGCACCCGTCATGTGCGCAGGAGCCGTGGGTTCTGAAGTCCTAGTCGGCTGGAACTCGTGACGGTGGTGGCGCCCGGACTCAAACAGGGAGCTGTCAGCATGACTTCATCAGCTTCGCTTCCGGCGCCGACTCCCGGACCGTAGGCCGCGCTCAATGCCGGCCGCGCGCGTGCCGCGGCAGTGCATCGGACGGCACGTCCCAGCCGGGCGCATCCTGCATCCAGATATGATCGACCGGTGCGGCGAGCTCGAGCTGATCGAGCGTGCACAACGTGATGTCGAGTTCGGCGGGGCGGCGCACGTTGCTATACGTGAGCGGCGTGCCGCAGCGCCCGCAGAACGTGCGCAGTACACCGGGCGAGGAGGCATATTCGCGCGGCACCTCGCCGGTGAATGCGACGTTCCCGATGGCCACCGTCAGCCAGCCGACGGCATGCGCGCCACTGGCGCGCCGGCAGGATTCGCAGTGGCACAATGTGGGCCGGTACAGCAGCGGCCCGCAGCGGTATTGGATTACGCCACACAGGCATCGCCCCGTTAGGATTTCACTCATGAAGCGCCCCGAACTCTCACCGCACGCCGTGCCTGGCCGAGAGTATGCCTGTATGGCGATCACTCTTGTGCTGCTGGCATTCGGAGCCGGTCGCGGCGTCGCTGCCGCCACTGCGGCAGCGCCACCGGTGCAGTCGGAGGCGATTCAGGAAGTTGAGGTGACGGGCGAGCGTGCCGGACCGCGTCTGTGGCGGGTTGCGAAGGGCGATCATGTACTGTGGCTGCTGGGGACGCTGGACCCGCTGCCCCGCAAGATGATCTGGAAATCGCACGAAGTGGAATCCGTACTCGGCGAGGTGCAGGAGGTCATCCCCACCAACCCCTCAGTCAGCGTCCACGCCAATCCCTTCACCTGGATCCGCCTGTACTTCCAATGGCGTGGCGTACAGGTGATCGATAAGGATGGCCGATTGCAGGACGTTCTGCCTCCTGGACTCTATGCACGCGTCACCGCACTGATCGCCCGCTACGATTCAGGTGATCACCGCATCGAGCGCTTGAAACCGGTCTTCGCGGCCCTGCGACTGTATCGGCAGGCTTTGGACTTCGCACGCCTGGCGCCCGGAAACCAGGCCGAGGCCACGGTTCTCAAACTGGCCCGTGCTCATAAAGTGCCGATCCGGCAATCGAAGCTGAAGATCGAAGAGCCACGCGACCTGCTCGCACAGTTGGGCCAGATCCCGCACGACGCCCAGGTTGACTGTCTCGAAGCCGTCGTGGAGCGCCTCGAAACGGGAGTGACCAGCATGCAGGAAGAAGCCCGCGCCTGGTCGCTCGGCGACGTGGCGGCACTGCGCCAGCTGATGGTTCCGAAAACCATCGATGTCTGCACCGCCGCGGTGTCTTCATCAGCTCGAACTCGGCAACTCATCGACGTTGCGAACGGCGATTGGCAACGCGAGGTCGATTTCGCCTTGATGAACAACCGTTCGACCCTGGCACTGAAGCCCATTCACGAGCTGTTAGGGCCTCACGGGGTGCTGGCCGCGTTCCGGGCCCGGGGCTACGAGGTCGAAGGTCCCTGATCGCGGCGGACCGACTCGCACAGTGTCTCGTCCCGTCCCGTTCGTGCGCCATCGCCGCGGGCTGAGCTCAACGGCGCTCTTCAGTCATTCACGGTGGGCGGTACCACCGTCAGGGGCCGCCATACCTTGCCGCGCTTGACCATGATGTAGCCGCGGACGGGGTGGCCTTCCTCGATGATGGCCTGCACGGCCGGGGTCGGATTTGCATACAGTCCCGTCATATCATGCGGTGCAGGCTGTGGCGCCATGCGATCAACGGGTGCGACGGGATCCGTGTTCACCGGTACACCTGCCGCGCCCACTGCAAGTGGTGGCTGGGTATTCAGGTCCGAATCCGGGACCAGCACGAAGCCCAGCGTATCGCTGATGGGGGCCCAGTGATCGGCGGCAACCCCGGGCGGCCGGTCCGGTGTGGTGCGACCCGTGGCCAGCGACAGTCCGAGCACTGCGAGCACCCCGAAGACGACTCCGATAACGACTTTCATATCGCCACCTCCGTGCTGCGCCGATTGCGCGCCTCAAGCTTGTTCCGCTCGGCCGTGCATCGCAAGTCATGGGCCTGAGGCTCCAGATGCACCGCAGCAAGGATGATTGACACCGAAGTCATATGTGTCACACTACGCGTGTGACACTACTTCGCTTCACGCTGCGTCCGGGCCAGTCGATTGTCGAGCAGCTGCTGTTCGCCGCACAGAAGGCTTTCCTCAGCGGTGAATATCAGCCCGGGCAGGCCTTTCCTTCCGTTCGCGCCCTGGCGGCGGATCTAAAGATCCACCCCAACACGGCCCATAAGGTCGTTCAGCACCTGATCCAGGAGCGCTGGTTGGAGATGCATCCGGGCATCGGCACGGTCGTCGCCGTACCACCTCGGCCGCGCACGGGGGATCGGCAGCGACTGCTGCAGGAGGAAGTCGAGCAGCTGGTGGTGGAGGCGCGCCGGGTCGGCGTGAACCTTCGGGACGTGATTGCCGCGATCTCCAACGAGTGGTCAAAAATTGACCAGGCACGCGAGGCCAACGAACGATGACTATCGAAATCGAGAACCTTCACAAGGCCTTTGGCCGTCACGAGGCCTTGTGCGGCTTGAGTCTGGCCGTACCGGAGGGCAGCGCCTACGCGCTGATCGGCGCCAATGGGGCCGGCAAGACCACGACCATCAAGACCCTGATGAACATCATCCGGCCCACGCGCGGCTCGACCAGGATTCTCGGCGTCGACTCGCGTCGTCTGGGCATACCGCAATTACGTCACATCGGCTATGTGTCCGAGAATCAGGATATGCCGGCGCGGCTCACCGTGGCCCAGTACCTGGACTACCTGCGGCCGTTCTATCCGACCTGGGACCGCGAGCTGGAACGGTCGATGCTCAAGGAGCTGCGCTTGCCTCCGGAGCGCCGGATTGGCGACCTGTCGCACGGGATGCGGATGAAGATGGCGCTCGCGTGCGCACTGCCATTCCGTCCGCGCGTGCTGATACTGGACGAACCCTTCAGCGGACTCGATCCTCTGGTGCGCGACGAATTCATGGAGCGGCTGTTGCACCAGGCCGGCGAGATGACCATCCTGATTTCCTCGCACGAGCTGGCGGAAATCGAAGGCGTGACGAGCCACGTCGGGTTCATCGACCAGGGAAGACTGTTGTTTCAGGAATCGATGATTGAACTGTCGGATCGGTTCCGACTGGTGCGCGTCACCCTGGATTCCCCCGGCGCACTGCCGACTCCGGCACCGGAAGGCTGGCTGCAGCCGACGCTGGCGGGCAATGTCGTGAGCTTCGTGGACTCGCGCTTCAGCGAACAGCGTCTGGCAGAAGGCGTTGCGGCAAGATTCAAAGGCGTGAGGAACGTCGAAGTCCAGCCGCTTGCCCTGCGACGCATATTTACCACGCTGGCGCGTGAATCGCGCGAAGGCAGCGCATCATGATCTGGCACATCTTCACGAAGGACGCGCGCCTGCTGTGGCCGATCGCGGCACTGGTGGCCGTGCTGCAGGTGTGCGCGGCAATTCCGCAGCACCTGATCGACCACGGCATCCGGACCACGCAGCTCGCGATGCTCGCGGACCTGCTGCCGGGGCTCGCGCTGCTCGGCATCATGGTGATGGTCGTGGTGGTCATGCAGCAGGACCCGATACCGGGCGCGCGCCAGGATTGGCTGATTAGACCGATCCGGCGCAGGGACCTGGCGGTGGCCAAGTTGCTGTTTGTGCTGCTGATGGTGCTCGCGCCGCTGTGGGTAGTCGCTGTCGGTGCCGCGCTGGCCGACGGGTTCGCATTGCGGGCCGCCGGCGCCGCGGCCGCCGCGCGGAATCTGCAGGTATTGTGCCTCTTTGCCCTGCCCGCGATGGTACTCGGCGCCCTCACGCGCACCTTTGTCGAGGCGCTCATTGTCACGATCGTTGTATTCGTCGGCTTTATCGGCATCGTCCAGTTCGTCATCACGGGGCTGCTGGGCCTAGATCAGTCGCTTGGCGACACCGGCGTCGCGTGGCTGTTCTTCGCCGCCTTCGACGTCCTCGCATTGGCCGGATCGGCCGCGGCCCTCGCCATTCTGCATTCGGGACGCCGCACGATCCTGGCACGATTGTTGACGGGCGTGGCCGTGGCACTGCTCATCAGCGTCTTGAGTGTGCCGTGGCCGCTGGCCTTCAGCATGCAGGCGGCGCTGTCGCCGCAACCCACCGCGTCCCGCGCGATTACGGTTGCGTTCGATCCGCAGGCGGGACGCTACCGGGCACCTGTGGGTGCCGCATCGACCGGCGCCTCGACGTTGCACGTGCCGCTGCGGTTCAGCGACCTGCCTGAGGACGCAAGCGTGCTCATGGATCGGGCCGATATACGCATTATGGGGCTCGATGGAGCAACCCTCTATGTGGGGAAATCCACGCGGAGTTTTGACGGCCGCACGATGTCGGATGATCGCTTCGAAGTGCGGGCGGGCCGAGATGATCCGCAGGTCCACTCCGTGGACGAACGGATCTTCCTGCCCCCCGAAGTCCTTGCGCGGCTGGCGGACCGTCCGGTACGGATGGCGATCGACTACTCACTGACCCTGTTCGGGCCGGCCGGGACGTACTCTCTGCCGACGACGAGCGCACGCAAGCTGTATCCCGGTCTGGGTCGGTGTCGCACTGGGATCGATGCCGAGGGCGATGATGTGTCGATCGGCTGCCTGAGCACCGCACGGCAACCGCCGTGCGTGACGGCCTACCTGGAGTATCCGCCAACGGGATTGAGGAATCCTGAATCCCATTTCTGCGAACGGGACTATGCGCCAGCGTTGATCGCAAAATTCTGGCCGGACGCGATCCACAGGGTGGGTGGCGAGGTTCGCTTCTACGATTTCTTGGGAATGGTACGGTTTCCGGTGGACGGGTCAAAGGTGGCGGCGGCCAGACTGATCATAAAGACTTACGACGTTCGAGATCACTTCACCCGCCACGTGGATACGCCGCTCGTCCGGCTTGCCGAGCTCACCGCTCTTGCCGTGCCGCCACCCTGAAGGGCTTGCGCTACCGGCACCTGGCATCCGACACTGCCGCCCTCGATAGATAAACGGGGCCGGCATGAACAAGCAGCTGTTCGGCGAATACATCGCGAGCTTCAACCGCGATGACTTCGAGGGCTTCAGCAAGTACTACGCGGAGGATGTGGTGCTGGAGCTGGGCAAGCGCAAGACGCTGCGGGGTCGCCAGGCGATCGTCGACTTCTACCGCGAGGTCAAGTCCAAGATTCGCGAGACCCTGGTGGTACGCACGGTCGTCGCGGACGAGACGGGACTGGCGGCAGAGGTTGCGACGGAGTTCTATGCCCTGGCGGACTGGCCGGACTTCATCGCCGGTCCGCTGCGCAAGGGCGAGAGCATTCATATCGTGAGCTGGATCTTCTACACCATCGTGAATGGTCGCTTCCAGCACATCCGCTCCACGCGCCTGTAATCGATGTCCGGCATGAGCAGTTCCACACCGGGCTTCGACTACGTCATCGTCGGTGGCGGGTCCGCCGGTTGCGTACTCGCGGCGCGCCTGAGCGAGCGCAGCGACTGCAAGGTCCTGCTGCTGGAGGCCGGCGGTCCCGACGATCACTTTCTGCTGCGCATGCCGCTGGGATTCCTGCGCGCGCTGTTTCGCCCGGAATTCTCGTGGGGCTACTTCAGCGAGCCGGAACCGCATCTGGGTGGCCGGCGGCTGTGGCTGCCGCGCGGCAAGGTGCTCGGCGGTTCGGGTTCGATCAACGGCATGTTCTACATGCGCGGCCATTCGCGGGACTTCGATACCTGGCGCAGCCTTGGCTGCACCGGATGGGGTTACGAGGACGTGCTGCCATACTTTCGCCGTATGGAGAGCAGCTGGCGCGGCGCGGGCCCTTATCATGGCGATAGCGGGCCATGGCCGGTCCGGCCCATCAGCACCGAGAAGTTGCTGCATGACCCGCTGATGCGAACGGCAGCGGCGGCCGGGTTCAATGTAAGCGATGACCTGCACGCGGAAGTTCAGGAGGGCTTCGCGCGTGGTGAAGTGAATATCGATCGACACGGCAGACGCTCCAGCACCTCGCGCGCCTACCTGCATCCGGCGCTGGGCCGCGCCAATCTCACCCTTGAGATGAATGCGCTGACCACGCAGGTCCTGTTTGAGAAGGGGCGGGCGCTCGGGGTCGAGTACGTACAGAACGGGCATGTGCACCGCGTGCATGCGGATCGCGAAGTCATCCTGTGCGGTGGCACGTACAATTCCCCGCAACTGCTGATGCTTTCAGGCGTAGGTCCGGCGGCGCAGTTGCGCAGTCACGGCATCGAGCCGCGGGTGGATCTTGCGGGGGTCGGCGGCAACCTGGTCGAGCACCCGCACGTGCCGGTGGAGTTTGCGGCCCGCCGTCCGGTGACGTTCCTCAACGAGCTGCGTGTCGATCGTGTCGCATTCGCAGTTCTGCAATGGATGCTGTCCGGCGGCGGCGCTCTGGCGAACCAGATCAACAGCTGCAATGTCGTGATCCGGACCCGCCCGGATCTGTCACAGCCGGATGTGCAGCTGATGTGCAATCCGGTGCGCATGGATGCGAAGATCTGGTTCCCGGGTGTTTCGAGCCGGCAGGAAGATCGCATCACGGCGGGTGTCGTGATCCTGCACGAGAAGAGCCGTGGACGCGTGTCGCTGGCGTCGGCCAATGCCACCGATGCGCCGCGTATCCTTCTGAACCTGTTCGAGCATCCGGAGGACCTCGAGACGGCGAAGCGCGGCATCGAGGCGGCGCGGCATATTTACGACACACAACCGCAGGCGGACCTCGTCGCACATGAAACGAGCCCGGGTGCCGCAGTGAAAACCGACGCGGAGCTCGACGCCTATATCCGCGCGACCGCCTCCGTCACCCAGCATCCGGTCGGCACCTGCGCCATGGGCATCGGCCCGGATGCAGTCGTCAGTCCCGAACTTCGTGTGCACGGCCTCACCGGTCTGCGGGTGGTTGACGCATCGATCATGCCGACTATCGTGGGCGCCAATACGAACGCCGCGGTGGTCATGATTGCGGAGAAGGCCTCGGACATGATCCTCGGGAGCTGAAAATGCGGCTGTACCTGGTCCGCCACGCGATTGCGGCCGAGTCCGATCCGAAGCGCTGGCCCGATGACCGGCTGCGGCCACTCACGCCCGCCGGCGCGCGCCGCTTCAAACGAACGGCCCGTCCGCTGGTGAAATTGATCGAGTCGGAGGGCACGGTGGGCCGATTGATTACCAGTCCCCTGGTGCGTGCGCGCGACACCGCAACCCTGCTGCACAATGCGGGCCTTCCCGAGCCGATCGAGGAGTCGGTACTGGCACCGGGACGCACCGCGGCGCGGGTGCTGGCGGTGCTGCGCGCCCATGATGCGCAGTCCATCGTCATGGTCGGACACGAACCGGATCTGGGACGCCTGCTCGCGGTGTGTATCGCCGGTCCCGATGTACGACTGGCGCTGCGGTTCCGCAAGGGCGGGTCGGCCTGCCTGTCCTTCCCGGGCGCGCCGCGGGTCGGCGAGGCGACGCTGGAGTGGCTGTTGCCGCCGAAGACCGTGCGCGCACTGCGCGATTGATTACGGCCGCGCGGCCGCACCCTGCGCGGGAACCTTGGCCGTCAGATCGTAGGCGTCGGCCCTGGTCACCAACACTTGCGTGAACTCGCCGACCTTCAGTTTGCCACCATTGGTGATACGCACCTGGCCGTCGATTTCGGGGGCGTCCGCTTCACTGCGCGCGACGGCGGCCTTGCCGTCGAGGGCATCGATCAGTACCTGGATGGTCGTGCCGACCCGGCGCTGCAGCCGCGCCGCGCTGATGGCCTGCGCATGCTCCATGAATCGTTCGTAGCGCTCCTGCTGCACTTCGGGCGCGACATGCGCACCCAGTGAATTGGCAGCAGCCCCTTCGACCGGCGAATACTTGAAGCAGCCGACCCGGTCCAGCTGCGCTTCGGTCAGCCACTCCAGCAAATGCGCGAATTCGGCCTCGGTTTCGCCTGGGAATCCGACGATGAAGGTACTGCGCAGCGTCAGATCGGGACATTCGCGGCGCCAGCAGTGGATGCGATCGAGTGTGTTCACGGCGTGCGCCGGCCGCTTCATGCGTTTGAGCACGCTGGGACTGCCATGCTGGAACGGGATGTCCAGATACGGCAGCACCTTGCGCTCGTTCATCAGCGGTATCACTTCGTCGACGTGCGGATAGGGGTACACATAGTGCAGCCGCACCCACGCGCCCAGTGACCCCAGGCCGCGTGCCAGGTCGATGAAGCGTGTCTGGTAATCCGCATCGTGCCACTTCGCGCTGCGATATCTGATGTCCGCACCATAGGCGCTGGTGTCCTGCGAAATCACGAGCAGCTCACGCACGCCGGCGTGCACGAGGCGCTCGGCCTCGCGCAGTACTTCGTCGATGGGACGGCTCGCCAGCAGACCGCGCAGGTTCGGAATGATGCAGAAGCTGCACTTGTTGTTGCAGCCCTCGGAGATCTTCAGGTACGCGTAGTGACGGGGTGTCAGGCGCACGCCGTGTGCGGGAACCAGATCCACGAACGGATCATGACGCGGCGGCAAGTGTTCATGCACCGCGGCCATCACATCGGCATAGGCATGTGGACCGGTCACCTTCAGTACATTGGGGTGGCGCTCGAGAATGCGCTCGGGGCGTGCGCCGAGGCATCCGGTCACGATAACGCGGCCGTTCTGCTCGAGGGCCTCGCCGATGGCATCCAGCGATTCATCGACGGCAGCATCGATGAAGCCGCAGGTATTGACCACGACCACGTCCGCCTGGTCGTAGGTCGGGGCAACTTCGTAGCCCTCGGAGCGCAGGGCGGTGAGGATGCGCTCGGAATCAACCAGCGCCTTGGGGCAGCCGAGGCTCACGAAGCCGACTTTCGGGATATGGGGCATGGCAGGACACGGGCAGTGACGGGGGGCGGATTCTACGGGATTCCGCTGCCGAAACTACTATCCTGATCGCTGGGGCCACCGGAACGGCGCACATTATGCAGAACCACGAACAGCGCCAGGATGACCGCCGGCATGACCAGCCAGGGCCAGATCGCGTTGCGCCGCAGGGTCGCGTGGCCCCGCGCATAGACTCGGTCGCTTGTCATGGGGATGCAATCTACCCGCGCCGCGCAGCCGCGGCAATGCCGGCGGCCAATCACCTCGCCAATGCGGCCCGGACTGTTGCATAGTCCCTCGCGAGGGCCACGAATCGGCCCGTAACCGCTGCGGTGTGACCTTGGCCTTCGATCGAGCGTACTACGAGAAGTTCTATTTTGATCCGCGCACGGCGGTGACCACGCAGGCGGAGATGCGCGCCCGGGCGCAGCTGATCGCGGCCTATGCCGGGCACGTCGGCCTGCCGGTGCGCCGCATCCTCGACGCTGGCTGTGGCACGGGCATGCTGCGCAAACCGCTCGAGAAGGCATTTCGCAAGGCGCGTTATGTCGGCCTGGATGTGAGCGAGTACCTGTGCGAGCGCTTCGGTTGGGAGCACGGCACCGTGGATGGTTGGAGCAGCCCGACTCGATTTGACCTGGTGATCTGCTACGACGTGGTGCAGTACCTGGACGATCGCCGTGCAGCGCGCGCCCTGGGAAACCTGAGCCGGCTGTGTTGTGCGGTACTGTATTTCGGGGCCCTGACCGCGACGGACTGGCACCGCAACTGCGATCGGCGCCGCACCGATGCGGAAGTACACATGCGCGATGGCAGCTGGTACCGCACCCGCCTGCGGCGATATTTCCATGAAGTCGGCGCGGGATTCTGGCTGCGCCGGGGCGCGCCGCTCACCGTGTGGGAACTCGAGACGGCCGGTTGAACACACAGACGAAGGTTCTGCGTTTCGCAGGGCCGGTGAAGGCTGCGCCCGGGCCCGGCCGCGGCGGGATCACGCTCCTCGGCCAGCTGGCGGAACCCGACGGAACGTCGACTCCGGCGCAGCTCTCGCTGATTTGCGAGCAGGTGCCATCGCTTCCCGATGAGTTGAATGATGTGATCTTTGAAGCGTTGACTGCGCCGCAGATCGCGCTGCGCGACGGTGCGCGCGAATGGCGCATCGACTGTGTGACCTGGCAGCTGCACCGGGACGTAGGCGCCATGTTCTATGCCGCGGTGCCGCCGCGCGTAGCGCCCTGGACGCGCCGTCTGGCCTGGCGGGCGCTGCTCGGCACGGCGGCCACTGCGCCGGGACAGTGGCTGCTGGCGCGGCGCAGTCGGACTAAGCCTTGACTGGCGCATAGGCGTAGCCCCCCATCGCTCAAAAAAGTCAAATCTCAGCCGAAATTGGCAATGCGCCGGTACTTCGGCCAAGATGTCTGGGAGATTCTCGTCCGCCGCAACAAAACGTCACATATCGATCAAGAAAGACGGCGGACCGAGTGACTGTCAGATGAGGGAAGAACATGGCCGTTGAGAGTCAACGCCCGTCCGCAGAGCGCGGGGCAGGCAGCGCAGCACGGGATCGATCGAATTCCCGCCGCGGTCGCTCGCGAATGCTGGACGCGTATCTGGGTGACATCGAATATCTGATGCGTGAGCGGCTCTGGGCCGAAGCGGTACCGCTCGCCCTCGCCCTGCCGCACATCTGCGTGGCCATTGGTGATTCCGCGCTGCGCAGCTCGCCGGATGAATACCTGAAGTGGTGCCAGAACTGGGTTCGACCCTCGCGCACCGACACGACGGTGACCGTGCCCACGGCGGATGCCTTGTTCCGGCTGGCACAGTCCCGTGCCGAAGTGCCGGATGATGAGTCCGGCACCGTCGTTCCGGCGGCGGCGCTGCGGCGTTTGCGACTGCGTCGCCTGACCCGCGCGATGCCGTTGCGCCGCAAGAGCGCGATCAGTGACCTGGTGCGCGTCGATGCCGCACAGGAACCGGAACGCGAAGCCGCGTTGGCACTCGTCGATGCGGTGCGGCGCTGGTACGCCGATCGCGGCGCACTGGACGCCACGGTGCAGAGCAACCTGGCGCGTCTCGCCATCCTGCGCTGACGCCACGTGTCGGCCCGGCGCCTCGAGGGCCTGCTGACTCAAGGCACCCAGATCCTGCCGCATGAGCGGCGGGCCGTGATGCTGGCCTTTGCCTGCAACTTCCTGCTGCTGGCCAGCTACTACATTCTGAAACCGGTACGTGACACGGTCGCGACGGTGTTCGGCACCGACCAATTGCAGTTGCTGTTCACGGGTACGTTCATCGGCACGCTGCTGGCCGCGCCGCTGTATGCGTGGCTGGCGGCGCGCGTGCGCCTGAACCGGCTGTTGCCGGGTGTGTTCTGGTTCTGGCTGGCGAATGTGGTGCTGTTCCAGGTGCTGTTCAAAATGGCCCCTGAGAATCGCTGGATCGGCGGTGCGTACTACATCTGGTTCAGCGTCATCAATCTGTTCATGATCTCGGTGTTCTGGACGCTGATGTCGGACCTGTTTCTGGCCTCCCAGGCCACGCGCTTGTTTGCGTTGATCGCTGCCGGTGGCAGCGTCGGTGCCATCGCCGGCCCCCTCGTGGTGCGACTCGCCGTGCACGCACTGGGCCTGGATGGGATGCTGATTGTCGCCGCGGTCGGGTTTGTGGCGGTCATCGTCCTGGTGCATCTGCTGATGCGCGAAAAGGAGCGGCTGCGACGGCTCAGCGGCGGCGGCCAGCCGACGACGCTGGATCATGATCTGGCGGGCGGCGCGCTCGATGGTTTCCGGGAGCTGCTGCGTTCGGCCTACTCGCGGCACCAGGCGGCGTTCATCCTGCTGATGACCTGGGTCAATACCGTCGCATACTTTCTGCAGACGGACGTCATTTCCCAGGCTTTCTCGGGAGTTGCCGCGCGCGCGGTCGCCATCGCCGACATTTCACTGGTCGTGAACGTGCTGGCCGCGATCATCCTGCTGTTTGGGCTGGGACGCTATGTCCACCGCTTTGGCGTGACTGCGGGGCTCATTCTCAATCCGATCATCATGGTCATCGCCTTTGTCGCCCTGGTGCTTTCCCCGACGCTGCTGATGATCCAGGCACTGCAGGTGATCCGCCAGGTTTCCCAATACGCCATCGCCCGGCCCAGCCGCGAGATCTGCTTTACCGTCGTACCCCAGGGCGACCGCTACAAGACCAAGAATGTCATCGACGTCGTCGTCTATCGTTTCGGCGATTTGAGCTCGGCATGGATGGAAACCGGGCTGCGCGCCGTCGGCCTGCGGGTCGTGGGCTCGGCGGCCGCGGGATTTGGCATTTCCATAATATGGGGCGTGGGCGCACTGCTGCTGGGCCGACGTTTCGAGGTGCTGCGGGCGCAGCAGACCGCGGCGCAGCACGCGGCGCCGCCGGCACAGGTGTAATACCGCGAGGCAGCGGGAGGATGGCTTCAACCCCGCACCGCGGTTGGGCTATAGTCGCCGCGCCTCAAGTTCAAGGATGCATCATGGCCCAGGATAAGAACCCGTCTTTGTTCGCAGGAGCGCTCAAGTCGATGGCGGGCATCGAACCGCACGAAATTTCGGCGGTGCTGCTGAGCATGGTGTATCTGTTCTTCCTCTTCGGCAGCTACTCGGTGATCAAGCCGGTTCGCGATGCCATGGGCACCGTGTACGGCATCAAGCACCTGAATGAGCTGTTCACCGGCACTTTCATCGGTACGCTGATCCTTGCACCGCTGTACGCTGGCATGGCTTCGCGCATCAAGCTGTCGACCTTCCTGCCCTGGGTTTACGGCTTCATTGCCGTCACCATTCTCGGCTTCTATCTACTGTTCTCCGGTGGCAGGCTATCGGACCGCTATGTTGCGGCCGGCTTCTACATCTGGGTGAGCGTGTTCAACATGCTCATTGTTTCGGTGTTCTGGAGCTTCATGGCCGACATCTTCTCGCGCTCGCAGGCGAAGCGGCTGTTCGGTTTCATCGCGGCGGGCATGACGGTGGGTGGCATCGTCGGACCCCTCATCGCGACCTTCCTGGCGACGCGCGTCGGCAACGATGGCCTGATGCTGATCGCGGCGGGGGGCTTCGTGGTGACCGCGCTGCTGGTCAAGCTGCTCGAGCGCGCGCGCGCCAGATTGGTGGCGACTTCGGGCAACGAGGCGCAGCGTACCAACATCAACCATCGGCTGGGCGGTGGCAACCCGCTGGATGGTTTCATCCTGCTGGCAAAATCACCCTACCTGCTGCTGATCGCAGGCTTCCTGTTCCTGATGACCTCGATTTCGACCATCGTCTATACGCAGCTCGGCGATCTGATCACCAAGGCCTTCACCAACCATGATCAGCGCACGCAGGTCTATGCGACCATCGAGCTGGTCGTCAACAGCCTTGCGGTGGTCATCCAGCTGCTCGGGACCGGGCGCATCATCAAGCGCTTTGGCGTCAAGTTCGGTCTGTTGCTGAATCCCATCATCATGGTATTCGCGTTCCTGGCGATCGCCTTCTCACCGGTGCTGCTGATCCTGGCGAGCCTGCAGGTCGTGCGCCGCGTGGCTGAATATGCCGTCGCGCGACCGACCCGCGAAATGCTGTTCACGGTCGTAGACCAGGAAAGCAAGTACAAGGCCAAGAACGTCATCGACACCGTGGTCTATCGCGGCGGCGACCTGGTCGCCTCCTTTGCCAGTGTCGGTGTGCTCAAAGGCTTTGGCGACATCGGTCTGGCGGTACTCGGCATCGGAGTGTCGCTGATATGGTTCCCGATCGCCTGGGTGCTGAGCAAGCGCTATGAGTCGGCGCGCAGTGCCGAAGGCGTTAATGCCGCCCCGGGGGTTGCCATCGGCGGTCATTGACGCGCGGCGTCCCCGCGCATCAGTCCGGGGCTCTCTGCAGCGACGCCATGTCGATGACATAGCGGTAGCGCACCTCGCCTTTCTCGACCTTGTGATAGGCGTCGTTCAGCTCATCGATGCCGATGACCTGGATGTCCGGGGCGACATCGTGCTGCGCGCAGAACTGCAGGACCTCCTGCGTTTCGCTGATACTGCCGATCAGCGATCCGGAAATGTCCTTGCGATGCAGGGCAACTTCCGTGTTGTCGACCGGGTCGAGTGGTTCGAGGCATCCGACCACGCAGATGGTAGAGTCACGTTTCAGCAGTTTGATGTAAGGATTGATGTCGTGCTTCTCGGGCACCGTTGAGAGGATGAAATCGAAGCTCGACTGTGCCGCTGCAAATGCGGCCGCATCACCTTCGAGCATGGCAGAAAAGCCGAGTTGGGTTGCCTCCTCGACCTTCTGCCGGGAACGGGTGAAGACCGTGACATGCGCGCCCATCGCCTTGGCGAGCTTCGCACCCACGTTGCCAAGGCCGCCGAAACCGACGATTCCGACGTACTTGCCGTGCGTTACGCCCCAGCGCTTGAGCGGCGAGTAGGTCGTCACACCGGCACACAGGATGGGCGCGGCGGCATCGGGATCCAGCGCCGCGGGAATCTTCAACACAAAATCCTGTTTGACCACGAGCAGCGTCGAGTAGCCGCCGAAGGTGTTGTCACGCCCATAGATATTCGTGTTGCCGGGTGCCGCCTCCGCGGGGACCATGGGGCCGTTGTAGGTCGCGAGCCAGCTATTGGGTGACTCGCAGTAATTTTCCTGGCCTGCCTGGCACGCTTCGCACTCGCCGCAGCTGTCGATCATGCATCCGACGCCCACGAGGTCGCCGACCTTGTGGCGCGTTACGGCACTGCCGATCTTGGTCACGCGGCCGACGACTTCATGTCCCGGCATGCACGGATAGATGGTGTTGTGCCATTGGTTCTTCACCTGGTGAATATCCGAGTGACACACGCCGCAGTACAGAACCTGAATTTCAACCTCCTGGGCCCCGGCGCCGAGTCGCTCGAATTCGAAAGGTTTGAGATGACTGAAGCAGTGTTTGGCGGCATAGCCGATGGCCTTGATCCTGGGCCGTATCTCCTCGATCGCATCGGATCTGACTAGGGCGTCCATCGGCTCTCCTCTTGATATGCGGTCCGCGACGATAGAAGGGTAAGGCTGCAGGAGTGTGCAGCGCTGCTCGACCGGCGAAGCGCGCGGCACACTGTCGGAGCCGCCCGACGGGCGCGAAAATCTGCTCTGCAGTTCGCAGCTGAGGCACGGCAGCATCAGCCGTACGGCCCGACTTCTGCCTACGCGGGGACTACCTATGCGCCTACAGATGCGGCGTTGCGGCTGTCGCAAAGTCCCGCCAAACGAAGTCCAAGAATGATCGACGTGAGGAGTCACCATGTCAGTCTCGCAGGAATCGCTCAGTCTCGATGAAGCTCGCGTGATGATTGCGGCCGGCGAGAAGAAGGCGGCGGATCTGGGCATCCCTTACAACCTGGCAGTCGTCGACGCGGGCGGTAATCTGATCTCCCACATCCGCATGGACGGCGCCTGGCTGGGCAGCATCGATATTTCGATTCAAAAAGCCTGGACGGCACGGGCCTTTGACATGCCGACGCAAGACCTCGCGAAGATGGCCCAGTCGGGCAAACCATTGTTTGGCATCAACAGTACGAATCACGACCGGGTCGTGATCTTCGCCGGCGGCCTGCCGGTAAAACGCGGCGACGCCGTCATCGGTGCCGTGGGCGCCAGCGGTGGCACCGTGGAGCAGGACGAAAAGGTGGTGGAAGCCGCAGTGGCGGCCTTCCGGCAGGTGCGCCGAACCGCAGCCTGACCCGAGTTGGCCGCTAGCGCAGTGAGGGGACCATGATCGCGCAACTGCCGTATTGCGGGACGCCACCTTCGCCCGAGAAGTTACTGTCCCGATTCAACCTCGATCCGGTGCTGATCGCAGTGCTGATCGTGGCCGCGATCCTGCACCTATGGTGCGTGCGTCGCCGCGACGGACGGTACCTCGCGGGCGCAGGCTGGGGCGTCGCCGGCGCGGCGCTGCTCTCACCCCTGTGCGCGCTGTCGGTGTCGCTGTTCGCGGCGCGCGTGGGACAGCACATGGTGCTGATTCTATGCGCGGCGCCGCTGCTGGCATTGGCCACGCCGGCGGTCTCACCGCGTTGGGCACGACCCGGCCTGTGGCTGGCGACCTTCGCCTTCTTCATCGCGCTGTGGTTCTGGCACATGCCCGCCCCGTACGACGCAACCTTCGAGCACACCACGATCTACTGGGCGATGCATCTGACGCTGTTCGGCAGCGCCGTCGCGCTGTGGCGCGCGCTGTTGCGCTCCCCGCGGCAGGTCGGTGGGGACGTGCTGCTGGCCGGCGCTTTGACATCGATGCAGATGGGATTCCTGGGCGCCATTCTCACCACGGCAAGCCGTGCACTGTACTTTCCGCATCTGGCGACGACGCAGATCTGGGGGCTGACGCCACTCCAGGACCAGGCATTGGGTGGCGTCCTCATGTGGGTACCGGGCATCCTGCTGTTCCTCGCGGCTGCGATCTATGCATTGGCACGACTGCGCACGCTCGCCGAACGCGCGAAACCGGCATGAACACCGCCACACCGTTGGGTTACCTGGACTCGGCCGGCACGCGCGCGGATGCCATCCTGCCGCTGACCTGGTACATGCTCATCGTCTCGATACTGGTCTGCGTGATCATCGGCTGGATCCTGGTGCGCGCGCTGCGCAGGTCGCGGGCCAACGGCGGTGACGAAGAGACGCGCGCAGTGGCTGTCGAAGAAGGGCCGAGCGGTACCCACTGGATCCGCAATGGACTGCTCATCTCCAGCGTGCCGCTGCTGGTGGCGCTGGTATGGACCATGGTGACCCTCGCGGCCGTTTCGGGACCGCCCGCGCGGCCGGCGCTGACGCTGGATGTCGTCGGCCACCAATGGTGGTGGGAAGTGACCTATGACGGAACGCCGGCGGCGCACACCTTCACCACTGCAAACGAAATCCACATTCCGGTCGGGCAGCGGGTGCTGGTGAGACTGCACGGCGCCGATGTGATCCACAGCTTCTGGGTGCCGAAGCTCAGCGGCAAAACCGACACGATCCCGGGCCAGACGAATCTGAGCTGGCTGGAAGCGCGAGTCCCGGGTGTCTACACCGGCCCCTGCAGCGAGTATTGCGGGGAACAGCATGCCCACATGATGGTGCAGGTGGTGGCGCAGTCGTCCGCGCAATTCGATCAGTGGTTTGCGCAGCAGCTGCAGCCCGCCACCGCGCCCACCGATTCGGCCAGCGAGCGCGGTGCGGCGCTGTTTGAATACCGCTGCGGCGCTTGCCACCAGATCCGCGGCACGCAGGCGGGGGCCCATGCGGGACCGGACTTGAGCCACATCGCCGGCCGCCGCACGCTGGCGGCGGGCCTGCTGCCGAATACGCCGGGCACGCTCGCGGCATGGATCGAAAACGCACACGGCCTCAAGCCTGGCAACCAGATGCCCAATCAGAATCTGACCGGCGGTGAACTGATGGATGTCATCGCGTACCTGGAGTTGCAGCGATGAAGAGCGCCGACCTGCGCATTCCGGTGGTGGGCGCGGATTCCATCGCACACCAGTCGCGGTTGCTGGAGCTGTGGGAGGGCAAGCCCGGCCTGGCCGGATTCTTCGGTTCGGTGGATCACAAGCACATCGGTGTGCGCTACATCGTGACGGCGTTCGTGTTCCTGGTCCTGGGTGGCCTGGAGGCCTTGGCGATGCGCCTGCAGCTGGCCGGCCCGGACCGTGCGTTGCTGACACCCGCACAGTACGACCAGCTGTTCTCCACGCATGGCATGACGATGATCTTCCTGTATGCCTCGCCGGTGCTGTCGGGTTTCTCGAACTACCTGTGGCCGCTGCTGCTCGGCAGCCGTGACATGGCCTTCCCACGGCTGAATGCCTTCGGTTACTGGGTGTACCTCGCCAGTGGCATCTTTCTTTATGTCGGCTTCCTCACCGGCAATGGGCCGAACGATGGCTGGTTCAACTACGTGCCCTATGCCTCGGCGGCCTATAACCCGGGTTTGAACGAAGATTTCTATTCCCTGGGAATGGTGTTTCTCGGCATTTCGACCAGCGTCGGCGCCGCCAACTTCATCGTGACTGCGTTTCGGACGCGTGCCCCGGGCATGTCCCTCGACCGCCTGCCCATCCTGGTCTGGGGCACGCTCACGGCGAGTGTGGCCAACCTGATCGTGGTGCCCGCCGTCAGCCTTGCATTTCTGATGTTGTGGATGGACCGTCAGTTCGGCACTCAGTTCTTCAACACCGTGGGCGGTGGTCAGCCGCTGCTGTGGCAGCACCTTTTCTGGATCTTCGGACATCCGTGGGTGTACGCGATCGTGCTGCCGGCCATGGGCATGGTTTCCGATGGCCTGCCGGTGTTCTGCCGGCGCCCGCTGGTCGGCTATTCGCTGGTCGCCGTCTCCACGGTTGCGACCATGATTCTCGGATTCGGGGTCTGGGTGCATCACATGTTCGCAACCGGCTTGCCCGGCATCGGCATGTCATTCTTCTCGGCAGCTTCCATCGCCATCACGCTGCCTTCCGCAGTGGCGGTGTTCGCATGGCTTGCCACCATCCGTCTCGGCAAGCCGGTGATCACGACCGCGTTCCTGTTCTTCGCCTCGATGATCCTCCTGTTTGTGATCGGCGGTGTGTCGGGCTTCATGACGGCCAGCGTGCCGGTGGACTGGCAGCTCACCGACACCTATTTCGTCGTCGCACATCTGCATTACGTGCTCATTGGTATCAACGTATTTCCGGTGGTGGGCGCCATCTATTTCTGGTTCCCCAAAATGCGCGGTCGGCTACTGGATGAGAAGCTGGGGCGCTGGAACTTCTGGACGATGTTCATCGGGTTCAATCTGTGCTTCCTGCCGATGCATCTGACGGGACTATTGGGCATGCCGCGCCGTGTGTACACCTATGCCCCCGAGATGGGTTGGACGACCCTCAACCTGATCACGAGCATCGGAGCCTTCGTGTTCGCGATCGGGGTGCTGCTGCTGTTCGTGAACATCGCCCGCAGCTGGTCCAAGGGCAAGATCGCCTCCGCCAACCCCTGGGACGCCCCGACTCTGGAATGGTCGGTCTCCTCACCGCCGCCGCCCTACAATTTCGCGCTGATACCGAAGGTCGCCTCGCGGCATCCGCTGTGGGAGGGCCGGCTGCCCGCTCCCGAACGCTCCTCGCTGGACCGCGGCCTGCTGCTTGATTCGGGCAAGGAGACGATCGGCAGCACGGCGCTGGATGCGCATGCCGACATGATCCTGGAAATGCCGGAGGACTCGTTGGCGCCGCTGTTCCTGTCGCTGGGTCTGGCAGGTGCATTCGCGGGCCTCATACTCAAACTGTGGGTCGTCACGGCGATCTTCGGCGTTGTTCTGGCGATGGCCTTATTGTGGTGGCTGTGGCCGCGGCGTGCGCTGCGCGAGCGGGAGCCGGCGCATGGCTGAGCCCGTCACGGTTCCGGGAGTCGCGCTGCCGGTGGGGCCGATCGGGCGCCGCGGTGTCGGCTGGTGGGGCGTCGGAACGCTGGTCGCCAGCGAGGCGGCGCTGTTCGCCTATCTGCTGTTTTCGTACTTTTACTACGGGGCGACCGCGGGGCCGAACTGGGTACTGGAGCCGCATCCGGATCTGCACGTGGCGCTGCCGAACACCATTCTGCTGCTGGCATCGAGCGGTGTCGCCTGGTGGGGTGAACGCGGAGTCCTGCGGCAGCGGCGCGCGCAGGCGCTGTGGGGCTTCGGGATCGCCTTCCTGATGGGCTGTCTGTTCGCGCTGGTGCAGCTGCATGAGTGGCATACCAAGCCCTTCAGCCTCGGCACCTCGAGCTTCAGTTCGCTGTACTTTCTGACCACCGGCCTGCACGAGGCGCACGTGTTCGTCGGGGTGCTGATTCTCGCCGCCATCTTTGTATGGACCGCCCATGACTACTTCAGTCCCCGACGCCGCCTATCGGTGTCGGCTGGGGTCCTGTACTGGCATTTCGTCGATATCGTGTGGCTGTTCGTGTTCACGACGTACTACATCACCCCCTACCTCGGGTTCGGGCATTGAGCATGGTCAATCAATTCTCTGCGACGCCCACGCACGCGGCCTCCGGCCCGGGTGCCATTGCCCTGTTTGCAGGTCCGGTCGCGTGGTTCGTTGAACTCAACATCGGCTACATCCTCGCGACTGAACCGTGCTTTCCCACCGATCACCGGCTCGTTGTTCCGCTCCCGCAATGGGCCTGGACCCATACCGGACTGTTCTGCCTCGCGGCGCTGTGCCTGCTGATCGCCCTATGGGCGTTCATCGTTTCGATGTCGGCCCTGCGACGGCACTCCGTTGCGGGCCATCCGGTCGCCACGGCAGGGACGCGGGCAAGATTCGCCGCGCTGTGGGGCGCAGCCCTGGGCGGTGGTTTTTTTGTGGCGACATTGCTGACCTGCGTAGGTCTGATTGTGCTGCCACGGTGTGGGGGTTAAATGCGATTTCAAATCACACGGCGAGTGCTGCAGTGGCTGCCCGTGGTCACGCTCCTGGCGCCAGTCCCGATACTCGCACAGACCGTGCCGGCGGGAGTGCCGGCCGATGAAGTGTTCAGCCGCGAACAGATCGGACATGCGCTGGCGCCGCCCACGCCGGGAGTCGGGCGCACCGCGCCGAGCAGCGCCAACGCTCCCGAGGACGATGGTCAATGGCGGATGCCATCCAAGAACTACGCCTCGACCCGGTATTCAACGTTGGCGGAGATCACGCCGGAGAACGTCGCGAAGCTGACACCGCAGTTCTCGTTCTCGCTGGCCGTCAACAAGGGCCAGGAGGCTGCGCCGATCGTGGCCGACAACGTCATGTATCTCGTGACGGCCTACCCGAACATCGTGTATGCGCTGGATTTGAGCAAGCCCGGCGCGCCCATGAAATGGAAGTTCGCCTCAAAGCCGCTGCCGGCGAGCCAGGGCGTCGCCTGCTGCGACGTCGTCAATCGCGGCGGCACGGTCGATGCGGGCAAGTTCATTTTCAATACGCTCGATGGGCAAACGATCGCGCTGAACATCAAGGACGGCAGGCCCGTTTGGCGCACGCGCTTAGGCAACATCCATATCGGCGAGACGATCACCATGGCGCCGCTGGTGGCGGACGGGCGCGTCTTCGTCGGCGATTCGGGCGGCGAGCTCGGCGTGCGCGGCTGGATTGCGGCCCTGGATGAAAGCCACGGCAAGCTCGAGTGGCGGGCTTATAACACCGGCCCCGACGCGGATGTGAAAATAGGGCCCGACTTCCATCCCTACTATCCTTCCGACAAGGGCACGAACCTGGGCGTCACGACCTGGCCGGCGGATGCGTGGAGGATCGGTGGCGCGACCGTGTGGGGATGGGTCACCTACGATCCGGAGCTGAAGGCGCTTTACTATGGTGTCGGCAACCCAGGGCCCTGGAATGCCGATCAGCGCCCCGGCGACAACAAGTGGACGACGGGCATCTTTGCGCGCGATCCGGCGACGGGCAATGCCCGCTGGTATTACCAGATGACCCCGCACGATGAGCACGACTACGACGGCGTGAACGAACAGATCCTGCTCGACATGCCCTTCGGCGGCCGCATGCACAAGGTGCTGATCCACCCGGACCGCAATGGCTATGTCTATGTGATCGACCGGACCAATGGCCAGGTGCTGTCGGCGGATCCCTATGGTCCCGTCAACTCCTCCAAGGGCGTGGACCTTGCAACGGGGCGGCTGATCGTCAATCCGGACAAGGAAACGAAGGTCGGCCGCGAGGTGCACGACATCTGCCCGACCGCATCGGGTGCGAAGGACTGGAACCCGAGCAGCTTCAGTCCTCAGACCGGACTGATGTACATCCCGCATGAAAACATCTGTATGGACTGGACCGACATGGAGGTGAGCTACATCGTTGGCACTCCCTATGTCGGTGCCAACGTCCACATGAAGCCCGGTCCCGGCGGCCATCGCGGCGAGCTGACGGCCTGGGATCCCGTGAATCGCCGGCCGGCGTGGATCGTGAACGAGAATTTTCCGATCTGGTCGGGCACGGTCGTCACGGCCGGAAACGTGGTGTTCTACGGCACCATGGATGGCTGGTTCAAGGCGGTCGATGCGCAATCCGGCAAGGCGCTGTGGCAGTACAAGGTCGACAGCGGAATCATCGGTCAGCCGATCAGCTACCGCGGACCCGACGGACACCAGTACATCGCGGTGCTTTCGGGCGTCGGTGGCTGGTCCGGCGCGGTCGTATCGGGACCTGTGGATCCGCGCGATGGCTCGGCCGCACTGGGAATGGTGAACGTCATGTCGGATTTGCCGAAATACACCACGGCCGGAGGGACGCTTTATGTCTTTGCGCTGCCGCACTAATGTCTCACTGACCATCAGCGTGCTGCTCGCCGGCTGCGGGGCGAGCCATCATGAGCCGGCGGGTCCGACATCCCCGAACGCTGCAGACGGGGCCGTCATCACCTCGGCGCTGGCGCCGGGCCTTGACCACAGTCTCTCCACCGTGGATCCGCGCGCGGCTCCTTATTACGACAACGCCAAGGCGGTGGTCGACGGCAAGCGACTCTTCAACCAGTACAACTGTTCCGGTTGCCATTCGAATGGCG
The DNA here is from genome assembly GCA_036267975.1 of Steroidobacteraceae bacterium. GTDB lineage: Bacteria > Pseudomonadota > Gammaproteobacteria > Steroidobacterales > Steroidobacteraceae > DAIDKA01. The sequence goes on from DATAVA010000012.1 coordinate 85,888, forward strand.
GGGGCGGCATGGGCCCCTCGCTCATGGACGATGAGTGGATCTATGGGGATCGGCTCGAGCAGATCCACCAGACCCTGGTCGAAGGTCGTCCGAATGGCATGCCGGCATGGGGTGGCAAGATACCCGACGAACAGCTGTGGGAGTTGGCCGCCTACGTGCGCTCCATGTCGCTGCCGCAGACACTGGCGGCGCAGAATGGCGCAACTCCCTCCCAATCCCCCGCGCCCGTGCCGCGGGCGGCGGGCCAGGATCCGGGATGGTCGCCCGCGCCGGATACCACCAATGACTACACGTCCACGACCGAAGGTCCATAGTGCGGGTGGCGCGCTTCGGCCTGATCGCCCTGCTGTGCGGCTGTTCGCTCGCAGCACACGCGGCATTGGTGGTATGCGCGGATCCCAACAATATGCCGTTCTCCAATCGCCACGAGGACGGCTTTGAAAATCAGCTTGCGCAACTGCTCGGTCGCGATCTGCACATGCCGATCAAATACGAGTGGTGGGCCCAGCGCCGCGGCTTCGCGCGTCAGACGCTGACTCAATCCCGCTGTGATATCTGGCCGGGAGTTGCCGCCGGCATCCAGAGCATGGCGACCTCGATTCCCTACTACCGCTCGACGTACGTGTTCGTCAGCCTGGCTTCAAATCCGCTTGACCATCTGTCGCTGGATGATCCGCGGCTGCGCAATATGCTGATCGGCGTGCAACTGGTCGGCGATGACGGCATGAATACGCCGCCGGCGAGCGCGCTGGCAGCGCGCGGCATGACCGGCAATGTCCGCGGCTTTACGCTGTACGGGGATTATCGTCGGCCCAATCCGCCCACGGCCATCCTCGATGCCGTGGTGAACCGCTCAGTGAAGCTGGCCCTGGTATGGGGGCCATTGGCGGGTTATTACGCGCGCCACTGCGCGACGCCGCTGCGCCTGGAGCCGATCGCTTCCGAAGCGGCAAGCGCGGCTCCCATGAGTTTTGCGATCGCCGTTGGCGTGCGCCGCAATGAGCCGCAGCTGCGGGCGCGGATCAATGATCTGCTGCAACGGGACCGGACGCAGATCCAGCATCTGCTCCATCAGTACGGCGTGCCGCTGGTGAATGATGCGCCTCACTCGGCGCCGTGAGCCTCCCCGCCCACGGCTCCGGGCTTTACGAATAACAGCAGCGGTAACAGCATCAGGAAGATCACGGCGAACGCCTTGAATGCGTCGAGATAGCTCAGCATCTGCGCCTGCTGAACCGCAGCCTGGTAGATGCGGCCGAGGGTGCTCAGCGCACCGCTCGCCGTATCGGTGAGCTGGCTGAGCTGGCGGGTGAGATCGTTCAGCGCCGGATTCATCGATTGCAGATGCTCCACCAGGCGGCTTTGATGAAACTGCTCGCGCCGCGTGACCAGGGTCGATGCGAACGAAATCCCGACGCTGCCGCCGAAGTTGCGCGCGAGGTTCACCAGAGCCGAGGCATAGTTGGTACGCTCGTGAGGAATGCCGCGGAACCCCAGCGAGTTGATCGGCAGGAACAGGAACGCGAGTCCGAAGGCCTGCATGAGGCGCCCCATCACGATGGTGGTAAAGGATACCTGCAGGTAGAAATTCGTCATCCACGACAGCGCCGCGGCTGAACAGACCAGGCCGACCGCGATCAGAATGCGCAGGTCGACCTTGCCGACGATCTTGCCGATCACCGGAAACATCAACAGCAGCAGGAACCCTCCGGGCGCGATGACCTCGCCGGCCTCGGTGGCCCGATAGCCCATCAGGGACTGGGTGTAGGCGGGTAGCAGATAGGTCGTGCCCAGGATCATGAAGCCGAAGAAGGCCATGAGCACGAAGCCAACCGCGAAATCGCGCTGCTTGAACAGCTTCAGGTCGACCATCGGATTCTCGTGCGGCCATTCCCACCACACGAACAGCACGAAGCACACGGCCGAGGCGATCGCCATGCAGGTAATCATGCCGCTGGCGAACCAGTCATCCTGCTGCCCGCGGTCAAGAACGATCTGCAGGCAGCCGAGCCCGATGGCGATGAAGGCAAAACCGGCCCAATCGACCTTGCCCCGGGCCGCGGTTGCCGCTTCGTTCGGCGTGCGGACGAGAAAGCCAATGAGAAAGACCAGGATGATGCCGACCGGCACATTGATGAGGAATACCCAGCGCCATTCATAGTTGTCGGTGATCCAGCCACCGATCGTGGGCCCGATTGCCGGCGCGGTGACGGCGGCGACTCCATAGATGGCCGTCGCAGTGCCGCGCTTCTGCGCGGGAAATGAGTCGGTGAGAATCGCCTGGCCGATGGGCTGCAGCCCGCCGCCGGCGGCCCCCTGCAATGCGCGCAGTACCACGAGGGTCGCCAGGTCCGGCGCGAGCCCGCACAGCAGTGAAGCCACGCTGAATATCGAGATGCAGGTGAGGAAGAAGCGCTTCCGACCGAATTTTGCAGCAAGCCACCCGGAGACCGGCATGACCGCCGCATTGGTGACGAGATAACTGGTCAATGTCCAGGTGGATTCGTCCTGGCTGGCCGACAGATCGCCGGCGATGTGCGGCAAGGCGACATTAGCGACGGAGATGTCGAGAATCTCCATGAACGCGGCCAGTGCGACCACCGGGGCAATGATCCACGGATGAATAGCCTGACGCTTGCCACCGCTCACGGGGCGGCCCGGGCGAGCGCGGGTATCTGCGCAATGCTCACGCCCTTCAGGTTCTCGGTCACGATCCGCTGCAGTTCCGCGTCCACCCCGGCATCCTGTGCCGCGTAGACGTCGGTTTTCACATCGGCCGGCCAGGTCGGTCGCAGCGACAGTGACGCGCCGGACAGATCGTGCACGTCGATTTCAATGTTGGTTGACAGCCCGAGAAACAGCGGATGGACCTTCAATTCACTGGGATCCAGGCCGATCCGTACCGGCAGCCGCTGTACGATCTTGATCCAGTTGCCGGTGGCGTTCTCCGCCGGCAGTACCGCCAGCGCCGCGCCGGTGCCCGCGTCCAGCCCGAGCACGATGCCGTGGTACTTGAAGCCCGATCCGTACACGTCCGCGGTCACCCGCACGGGCTGCCCGATACGTATCTTCTGCAGCTGCGTTTCCTTGACGTTCGCATCGATCCACACACTCTCCAGCGGCACGATGGCCAGCATTTCGGAGGCTGGCGTCACCTGCTGCCCGAGCTGCACGCTGCGCCGCACGACATATCCGGAAATGGGCGCAAGAATCCGCGTGCGATTGCTGGCCAGCCATGCCGAGCGCAGGCTGGCTTCGGCCTGCATCACGCGCGGATGGTTCTGCGGGTCGGTATCGGCGACGGCCGCATGCGTGGCCACGAACTGCGCGCGTGCCTGCCGCAGCCCGGCCTCGGCGCTGCGCGTGCCCTCCTGGTCCCGCTCGAGATCCTGCTGCGCGACACCATGCGCGCTGATCAGCCCCCGGTCGCGACTCAGATTCTGATCGGCCAGTTTGAGCTGCGCTGCCTGCGCCGCAATCGTCGCCTTGTCACGGATCTCCTGGGCAAACAGCTGCACGACCTCGCGCACGGTCTGGGCGAGATTGGCCTTGGCCTGTGCTAACGAGTTGTCCGTATCGTGGGAATCCAGCCGCACCAGCAGCTGGCCGCGCCGCACGGCCTGAGTCTCATCGGTCGTGATCTCGGCCACGGTCCCGCTGATCTGCGGCGCGAGCCGCACCAGATCGCCGTTGACATAGGCGTCGGTGGTGGCGACGTAGTAACGCCCGATGGCCAGGTGATAGATCAGTACGCCAATGGCGATCAGGACCAGCACCGCGCCGAAGACAGCAATGACGATGTAATTGCGTTTCTTGTCATGCGCGGCCTTTTCCGGATCCTCCTCGTCCTCTTCATCGCCTTGGTCCGTCATGGTGAAGTCCTCGCCGCCAGCGGTTTTTCGTCGGGAACGGCGGCCGGGTCGGTGGCGTTCCACCAGCCACCGCCTGACGCTCGGAACAGTTCGGCCGCGTCCGTGAACCGCTGGGCACTGGCCTGCACCGCACCCAGCACCGCTGATTGGTACTGTTGCTCGGCCGTCAGCACCACCAGCTCGTTGACGAGGCCATGTTGAAATTGATCGCGGGCCAGATCACGGTTCGCGCGTGCGGTAGCAAGGGCCGCCGTGTGGGCTGAATAACTGTCTGCATCGTGCTGCAGGGCGTTCAATGCATCGGTGACTTCCACGAAGGCACCGATGACGGTGCTGCGATACTGTGCCTGTGCCTGCGCGAACCGCTCGCGCGCGGCCTTCTCCCGGGCACGCAAGCTGCCGCCGGCAAACACCGGTGCCGACATGCCGAGCGCGGCGCTCCATATCGATGCGGGCTCGGTGAACAGGTCGCTGGTCTTGATTGACTGCTGCGCGAACTGGGCCGAAATATCGAAATCAGGAAAGCGTGCGGCCCGCGCGACTCCGACATTGGCGCTGGCCGCGTGCAGCAGGTCTTCGGCCTCGAGAATATCGGGGCGCTGCCGCACGAGGCGCGATGGCAGCGCCACCGGCAAGCTCGGGGGCAGCACGAAGTCGCGCAAGGTGAGCTTCGGTATGGCGCCTTGCTCGGGAGACGATCCGATCAATCGCAACAGTGCATCCCGCAGTACATCGCGTTGCTTTTCGATGGCCGGGAGCGTGGCGCGGGCGTTTTCCAGCTGCGCCTGTGCCTGCAGTGTTTCGCTGCGCACGGTCTTGCCGGCATTCTCCAGGGTGCGCGTGAGGTCATACTGCGCCTGCAAATCGGCAATCAGCTGCTGCGTCACCTCGAGCTGCTCGCTTTGCGCGGCATAACCGAAAGCCGTTACGACCACCTGATCAATCAGCGTGACGTAGACATCCAGCACCTCGCGCCGCACGCTTGAGGTCTGCGCGGCCTGCGATTCGATGGTGCGTTTGAGCTTGCCGAAGACGTCCAGGTCGTAGGCCAGCGAGGGCCCGAGCGAGTACTGGTTGGCGGTCACCTGCAGTGCCTCATCCGGTTCGTAGAGCAGGCTGCCGTTCACACGGGCACGTTCGGCGCGGGCGGCAAAGTCAATCTGCGGCAACGCGCTGCCCGCGACCGCCTCGAGCTCATACTGCGCGGCGCGCAGGTTGTGGCGGGCGGCCGCGAGGCTCGGGTTCGAGCGCAGCGCCGCCTGCACCAGATGATCGAGCGACTCGGAATGAAACAATGCGTACCACGCCGCTTCGATATCCGCCCCGTATTCAATGCCCTCGTTGCCGATCGCCGCAGGCGGCGGGCTGTAGGCGTGCGCGGGCGGTGCGGGCGCCTGAAAATCGGGGCCGAGCACACACCCGGCGCAGCAGGCCGCTGCCAGTGCGCACAGGGGCACGAAGTATCTGCGCGAGCCGCGCCCGGGAGGCAATGGTGCAGACATGAGGGCCTCCATCCTCGTTGCCGAAGGCAACGCGCAGTTTCTAGCTCCGTGGAGCAACCTTCAGGGCATCGAGGACGTTGCCTGCGCCCGCCGCCGTGACCGCCTTGGCGACGACGGCCGACTTTTCGGCATCACTGCGTACGACGCCATTCAGGGTCACATGACCATTGAGCGTTACAATTTTCACGTTGTGGGCGTCGACCGAGAGACTCTTGTCCGCCATGACGCTGCGCCGGATGGTCTGGGTCAGTTTCAGGTCCTGCCGGCGGTTCGACTGCCCGTCGGCGATGCTGCCGGGGTCAGTGGAATTCTCCGTGGCGGCATTGGACCGGCTGTTGTCGGGCGCCTGCGCCAGAATCACCCCGCCCGACGCCGCGCCCAGCACGGCGAGCACTGCGATAGCTGCGCTCTTCATAGCGGCGTACCTCTAGGCGGCAGAGGCGGTCTTGGGGGACGTTGACTCGCTACTGGAGGCGATGTCCTCCGCCTTCGTGCCCTTCAGGATGCTCTTCGCGCGCGCGATCTCATCGGAGGTATCGCAATGCACGGACAGCAAGGTGCCGCCGCCCATCACGCGCCCTTCATAGCGCTTGGCCTCGTATTCGGGGATGCCCATTCCGGTCAGTGCGCCGACGATGCCGCCCACCGCGCCGCCGACGCCCAGGCCTGCCAGTCCGGCCATGATCGGGCCGGCAGCAATCAAAGGGCCGACGCCCGGAATCGCGAGCACCCCGATGCCGGCGAGCAGGCCGAGCACGCCGCCAATGGCGCCTCCGGCGGTCACGCCGACGGCGGTGCCCTCCGGTGCCTTGGTATCCTTGTGATGCGCGAAAGCCTGCGAACTTTGCGTGTCCGGCAACAGGACCGAAATCGCGGAGCTGGAGAATCCGGCTGCAATGAAGGCATCAACGGCGATCTCTGCCTGCGACTGCAACGGATAGATGCCAAATACGGCCATCTTCTTACTGGTCATGGGCGTCTCCTGTACTAGGCTTGCGATGTTGGCCGCATCGCGCGCGCCTGCCCATTCCCGGACGCCCATGCCACTGTCAGCCGATGCCACAGGCGGCTGTAAGGCATTGCCAATGTCTAGCGCAGTCGTGGGCTCAGCGTCGGGTACCGGTCCGGCGCAGCGCGCGGATACCGGCGATCGCTTCGATCGCCTGTTCGGCGCTTGTGAACCGATCATCGCGTGACTTGGCGAGCAGGCCTTCGAGCAGCGCCTGCAGGTGTACGTGGGTGTGCGGCAATTGCGGCACGGGCGCGGTGACGTGCTGTTGCAGCACATCCATGGCCGAGTGCCCCGTGTAGGGCTTGCGGCCGGTGATCATTTCGTAGAACAGGACGCCGAGGCTGTACAGGTCGGTGCGACCGTCGAGATCCTCGCCCAGGGCCTGTTCGGGACTCATGTAGTACGGGGAACCGCGCAGCACGCCGGTGCGGGTGATGTTCGCTGCGCCATCGACGCTGCGCGCGAGGCCGAAGTCGATCAGTACGATGGTGTCGTTCTCGCGCAGCATCACGTTCGGCGGTTTCAGGTCCCGATGCAGGATGCCGGCGGCATGCACGACCTGCAGGCCGCGGGCGATCTGTTCGAGGTAGCGCAGCGCATCGGCCTCGAGAATGCCGCGCAGCAGACGGCTCTTGAAATCCCCGCGCGGGAAATATTCCATGGCCAGAAATTCGCGGCCCGCATTGATGCCATAGTCATAGATCGTGACGATGGCGGGATTGCGCAGGGCGCACAGCGCCTCGTACTCATGGGCAAAGACCTGCTGCCCGTCCGGATCATCGTTCTCGCTTTTGGTGACCTTCAGCGCCACATCGCCGCAGAGCTTTTCGCTGCTCGCGAGGTACACCAGCGCCTTGTCGGATTCGCCAATGGTCTTGCGGATGGTATAGCCGGGTATCGGGTCGCGCAGGGCTCGGGCCGCGGCGGTGGGATCGACGGACTCCTCCGCCAGTTCCGCGGATTGTGCGGCGTCGAGCTCAATGCGGCGCAACGCAAGTTTTACCGCGGTGCGCAGCCGATCCGGATTCACCAGTCGCTTCGGCAGATAGTCGAGTGCACCCAGTTGCAGCGCCCGCACCGCCGTCAGTTCATTGCCGTCCTCGGCAATGGCGATGACGGCGGGCAACTCGGGACGGTCGCGCAGCAGGCGCAGCCATTCGAGACCTTCGGAATGCGGATCCTCGGGGCTGTAGCCGAACTGGGCGACGAACATGACCAGGTGGAAGTCCTGGCGCGACAGGGTTTCGATGCGCGATTCGAATTCGCGGGCATCGATGGCGGTAATGGCTCCGTCCGGAAACAGCACGCCCAGGTGATTGCGCAACCACTCGCGGTAGCGTGCATCACGATCAACAATCAGCAGGCGGGCGTTCATGGATCTTGGGGGCAATCTATTTGTAGCCGAAGTTGAGCCGCAGGCGCGCGTGCTCGGTGACGGGCATGCCATCGCGCTCGATGGGCTGATAGCGCCACTGGGCCACGGCCGTGACCGACGATTTCTCGAAGACTCCGACGGGCCGGGCCTTCAGCACCGTCACATCCGTCACGCTGCCGTCCGGATGCACCGTGAATTCCAGATCCACGTAGCCGGCCAGATCGTTCTCGCGAGCGACCTCCGGAAACTCCGGATCCACGGCGTACACGCGATGCAGGATGACGGCGGCTACCGAGAGCGGATCGCGCGCCTCGCTGGCCGGAGGCGTAGAGGTGGGCGGCCCGGGGGCATCCGGCGCGGAGACGAGAGTTGCACTGATCGCGGTGGCCGCACTGGCTGCGACGATCGGCGCAAGTGCCGGGGTGGGGCCTACGATCTTCGGGGATGGCGCCGGTGTGGGCGGGCGCGCCACGGGCGCCACGGGCGCCACAGGCGCCGCGAGGCGCGGAGCAATCTGCGCCACGGCCGGCGGCATGGCAACGGCGTGCGTTGGCGAACTTCTGTGCATGTGATACCACGCAGCGCTCGCCGCGATCACGGCTACGCCAACGGTGGCCGGGAGCCACGGCAACTCCCGCGGCTGCAGCGCCAACTGCTCCGGTTGCGACATCGACAGGGCCGCGAGAATGCCGCTCGTCGCGCCGCTGTCCTCGCGTTTGCGCCAGGCGGCATCCACGAACAGCTTCACGCGTTGTGCGGACACGGGCTTGTGCAAGAACCGGTAGATGGTGCCGTCGGCGACCAGCCCGGCCAGTTCGGTCTGCGCGGTGCCATCGCCGGCCACGACCAGCACGACATCGGGTAGCTCAACATGCAGTCGCTGGGCCAGCTGCGCCGTGGTCCCAGGGTGGGAGGGGTCCGTCGCCGCGTCGATGAATACGACGCCGGCATGGCCGCTCAGCAGGTGAGTCGCCAGGGCAGCCTCATCGGCGACGACGAGCAGGGATTCGGGCGCGACGACGCTGGCCAGCGCGTCGCTCAGCGATTCATCGTGCGTCAGCAGTACCAGCTTTTCAGCAACGCGGATGCCGCCTGCGAACGGCACCAGACCGGCAAGCGCCTCGGAAGCGGCCTGTTTCTGCGGTGAAACCGACACTGTAGATGTATGTCCCGGATAGGCTGCGCCCCCTCACTGGGGCAGGCATGGACCCTCAGGTGAACCATGACGGATGGCCAGCCGAATGTCGCCGGGCGGCATCGATTTCTGTGAATTCGGTCTCCCGGGAGGGGATTATTGGCGCTGCAGGAAGAACCTGGAGCCGCGCCAGGACAGGATCGCCCCGTCGGGGGTGATGGACTCGACGCGCACTCCTGCCGGTGAACTCTCGCCTTCCCGGAGCTTCACCATGTTCAGGTAGACGAACCGATCGGCGGGGTTGGCGGCGTATGCGTGAAGGTCCAGCTTCAGCTCCGGCAAGTTGGCGCCCGGTGCGCTGGCGGCCTGATCGTAGGTGGGCACATCGCTGCTGTTCTGGCTGTTCGTCTGGCCGTTGCGGGGCGCGGCCGGCGCGGGCTCGACGGCGGGTGCGTCATCCGCCGCCGTGGCACTGGCTGCGCTGTTCGGTGGCGCCGACGATGCAGTGGCGGGCGAGTTGGCGGCGGGCGCTGTCGCAGCGATGGGCGGCGCAGGCACGCCAGGCGCAGCCACGGCCGCGGGGGGCGGCGTCGCGGCGGGAGTCGTGTTGGCATCGGCCTGTGGCGCCGCGCTGTGACTGCCGCGCAGCAGGACCACGCCCAGCACTCCGATATTGATGATCAGCAGACCCCCGAGCACCAGCAGCCATGCGGGCACGCCCTGTCGTGGCGGCGCCATTTTCATTTCGTACAGCGCCGGAGCATCAGCGCGTTGCCGCTGGGCTTCAGACTTCTTCAATGCGTCCAGGATGAAGGACATGGTCAGCTACCGTGTTCCGGCACGGACGCAAGTTGCGGCGAGTCCGGTTTTGCAAGCGCGCTGTTCAACACGACCAGGGTCTGCACTCCGGCCACGCCATCGACATTCAATCGATGTGCGCGCTGGAAGTCTCGCACGAGTTGCGACAGCTCTCCATCATAGACGTCGCTGGGATTGGCCGGGGCAACCTTTCCGGTCAGTCGTGTCAATTCCTGGCGTAACTGACGGATCTCGATCCCATGCATGCCCGGCGTCAGCGGCTTCGGATCACGCGTTGCCGGTCGCCACAGCAGAATGAAATCCCCGAACCAGTAGCGCGACAGGTCACCGATGCTCACCTGGTGCGGATCATTGCCGATATTCACATCGGCATGCTCGTCGTTGAGCCCGCGCAGCACCACCTGGTGTGCGCCGTCCGCATCGTCCGTGAGCATGAGGATAGCGGGGCGGTTGTATAGCCGCAGTTGCGCAAGCGAACCTTTCTGCACGTAACACTCCAGTCCCTGCGCCGCGGCCTGCGTGCATGGATCGGCGGTGCCGGCGGTGTAATGCGCGCCCCAGATGCTGAACAGCTGGCCGAACGCGGCATCGGGCGTGGTGTCGGCGGCATGCCGGGCAAGCAGCGAACCCAGCGAGGGCGTCGGGGCGGAAGCGATTACCGGCGCAACGTGGAGGGGGGCCGGCACGGGCGTATGGCGTTGAGCCTGCAGGGGCGCGGCAGCGTGCACCCATGGACCATAGCGCCATGCGGCCAATGAACCGCACACCACCACGATCGCCGTCGCGGCGGCCACGCTCCAGGGCAACCACCAGGGCCACAACTGTCGCCCGAATACTTCCATCGCGCCGCGTCGGACGAAGGAGGGTCCGACCTGGTGACGGTCCTGCGTATAGGCGCCGAGCAGGGCGCGGTCACACAAAACGTTGATCAGTCGCGGCACGCCGCCGGAGCGCCGCTGCACCTCGCGCAGCGCGGCAGGCGTGAAGATGTCCGAGGTGGCGCCGGCCACACGCAGGCGGTGGCGCACATAGGCGGCCGTTTCCTCGGGAGTGAGCGGGCACAGGTGATAGCGACCGGTGATGCGCTGCGCGAGCTGCCGCAGCTCGTTGCGATCCAGCAGCTCGCGCAACTCGGGCTGCCCGATGAGGATGATCTGCAGCAGCTTTTGGGTATTGGTTTCGAGGTTGGTGAGCAGTCGCACCTGCTCGAGGACCTCGGGCGCGAGGTTCTGCGCCTCATCGACCACCAGCACCACGCGCTTGCCGCCGCTGTGGGCGCGCAGCAGGTATTGGCTGAGGATATCGACCAGATCCTTGAGGCTGCCGGTGGCCGAATCCTGCACGCCAATGCCGAGCTCCTCGCAGATGGTCAGCAGGAACTCCGGGGCCGTCATGCGCGGATTGAGGATCAGCGCAATCTCGGCGTGCTGCGGCGTTTGCGCCAGCAGCGAACGCACCACCGTGGTCTTGCCGGTGCCGACCTCGCCCGTGAGCTGAATGAAGCCGCCGGCCTCGGTGACACCATACAGCAGGTGTGCCAGCGCTTCCGCGTGCCGCTCGCTCAGGAACAGATAGCGCGGATCAGGCGTGATCGCGAAGGGCTTTTCGTTCAGTCCAAAGAAGGCCAGGTACATGATGCAATGCTACTCAAGACTGCTGGCGCGGCGCAGCGCCTGTTTGCCGAAGCGCTGTCGCACCGCATCGAGTGCCGCATCGACCCCGCCGCGCGGCGCGCCGAACAGATCCAGTTGCGTGGCCGGCGTGAGCTGCCGCAGTGCGACCCCCAGCAGCCGCAGACGCGCGCCGGGGTGTTCGTCCAGCCACCGATCCAGCAGCTGGGTGGCCACGGTGGCGATCATGTGGCGGTCCTGGGTGGCCGGCTGCACGGCGCGCTGCCGGCTGAAAGTCGTGAAATCATGCTCACGGATCTTGATGGCGATGCAACCGGCGGCCAGGTCCCGGTCACGCGTTCGACTACACGCAAGGTCCGCCAGTTCCGCCACGGCCTGGCGCAGTTTGCGAGGGTCGCCGATGTCGGTATCAAAGGTGTCCTCCGCGCTGATCGACAGCTCCTGCCGTTCGACCATGACGGGGCGGTCATCCAGCCCCGCAGCACGGTCGCGCAGCTGCGGTGAATGCCGCCCGAATATCGGCCACAGCTGCGCATCGGATGCGACGCGCAGCTCGCCGAGGGTGCGGATGCCGGCGGCTTCCAGTCGCATTCCGGTCTTGCCACCCAGGCCGGGCAGGCGCCGCACCGGCAATGGGTCCAAGGTCGCGCGCAGCGTCTGCGGCGTGACCAGCGTCAGGCCATCGGGCTTGTTCAGGTCCGAGGCGATCTTGGCGACGAGCTTGTTGGTGGCGGCGCCGACCGAGGCCGACAGCCCGGTGCGTGCGCGGATGCGCCGCTTGATTTCAGCGGCGATATGCGCGACCGGCTCGCGACAGGCGCTGACATCGAGAAAGGCCTCGTCCAGGGACAGGCCCTGCACCAGGGGCGTGAATTCATTGAAGATCGCAAACACGACTCGCGATACTTCCTGGTAGCGGGCCATGCGCGGGCGCACGCACACTGCCTGCGGGCAGCGCTCCAGCGCCTGGCGCATCGGCATGGCCGAGCGCACGCCGAATTTGCGCACTTCGTAGTTCGCGGCGGCGACGACTCCGCGCGGGCCGTTGCCACCCACGATGACGGGCAGGCCGGCGAGGCGCGGATCATCATGCTGTTCCACGGACGCGTAAAACGCGTCCATGTCCACATGCAGAACGACCCGCGGGACGCTCACGCGGCAGCCTATTCGACCGTGATGGTGATCTTCTTCGACACCAGCGCCGGATCGTGCGGGATATGGGTCGCATCGCCCATTATCAGCTGCAGCGTGTGCTTGCCGGGAGGCAGCTTGCTCGCATCCAGGGTCACTTCGGTCTGGGCCTTGCCGTAGTGCAGCAGATGATCGGTGGCGGGCAGCGGCACGCTCAGGTCAGAGGGCACATCCTGGTCGATCAGCAGGTGGAAGTGACCGGAGTTCGGGGACTTGTCGCCCGCGGGCGCAACGGTCACGCCCTTGTGACCGAATTTGATGGTGACCGGGCTTGTGACCTTGGCGCCCGCCTTCGGGCTGATGATGTAGATCCTGGCATGGGCGGGCCAGTAGTGGTCAGCATCGGCCGCGAGGGCGGCACCGGCGGAAAAGGCCAGCAGTAAGGTGGCGAGGGCGAGCGTACGCATGAGGAGCTCCCGGGTTGAAGGGCGACCAGCTTAGACAGGTCAGTCGACGGAGACAAACCTAAGGCCTTTGGCCCAGCTCATGCGGCGCGAAATCATCCACGCGCACGATCTGCATGACCTTGCGGTCGAACTCGGCAAGGCTCGCGCCTTCGGCCTGCGTCAGGATGCCGGCGGCGACTGCCTGGGAGATGCGCCCGGGCAGATCCAGCGCCGTCACCCGCCCGGATTTTACGCCCTCGTCACGCAAACGTTTCTCGAGCAGCTCGGCGCCCTCGGCCAGCAGCAGCACTTCCTGCAGCAAGCCGAGCGGGCTGCGCTCGTTCAGGGTGGTGTAGGCATGGGTGCCCAGGCGCAGGCGCGTCGGCGTGGGTGCGGTGACGAGGTCGGCGACCTGGCGCGAGAGCCGGTCGGAGGGGGCGAAATAGGTCAGGCCGCGCGGAAAGATGAGCACGCGCATCAGCCCTGCCAGGAACCGGTTCGGAAAATTGCGCAGGAAGCTGTGCAGCTGCTCCTGCGCGAAGTACAGCAGATTGCGGCATGCCCATTCCACCACCGGCAGGTCGGCCTCGGGCTGGCCTTCGTTGTCGTAGTGCTTGAGTACCATCGACGCCAGGTACATGGCGGAGAGCACATCGCCGAGCCGCGCACTCAAGGACTCCTTCTTCTTCAGGTACCCGCCGAGGGTCAGCATGGCCACATCGACCGCGAAGGCAAAGGAGGCGCTGAAGCGTTCGATGTGCTGGTAGTAGCGGCGCGTCGGGCCGTGATCGGGCACACCGCGCAGGCGCGCGAAGGTCAGTGCCATCACCAGCGAACGCACTGAATTGGAAATCGTGAATCCCATGTGACCGAACAGCGCGGCATCGAACTGCGCGACGCCGGCACGCCGGTCGGGATTGCGCGCGGCCTCCATCTCCTTGAGCACGAAGGGATGACAGCGGATCGCGCCCTGGCCGAAGATGATGAGATTGCGCGTGAGAATGTTGGCGCCTTCCACGGTGATCGCGATCGGTACCGTCTGGTAACCGCGGCCGAGGTAGTTATTGGGCCCGAGGCAGATGCCCTTGCCGCCGTGCACGTCCATGGCATCGTTGGCGACGATGCGGCTCATTTCAGTGACGTGGTACTTGAGCATCGCTGACGGCACCGAGGGTTTCTCGCCCCCGTCGATGGCGCCGGCGGTGACGCTGCGCGCGGCGTCCATGGTGTAGGTGAGGCCCGTCATGCGCGCGATCACGGCCTCGATGCCCTCGAAGCGCGCAATCGGCAGATTGAACTGGCGGCGCACGCGCGCGTAGGCACCGGTGGCCCACAAGGCAGCCTTGGCGCTGCCCGTGGCATTCGACGGCAATGAAATGCAGCGTCCGACCGAGAGCTGTTCGACCAGCATGCGCCAGCCCTGACCCGCCATCGCCGGGCCGCCCACGAGGCTGTCGAGCGGCACGAACACATCGACTCCCTGGATCGGGCCATTCTGGAAGGGAATGTTCAAGGGAAAATGCCGGCGTCCGATGGTCACACCCGGGGTATCGCGCGGAATCAATGCGACGGTGATGCCCAGATCCGTGCGCTCGCCGAGCAGCCGCTCCGGATCGAACATCCTGAAGGCCAGTCCAATGACCGTGGCCACGGGCGCGAGCGTGATATAGCGCTTGGAGAAATTGAGCCTCAGCCCCAGCACTTCCTGCCCCTGCCAGCTGCCGCGGCACACCACGCCGGTGTCGGGGAGCGAGGCGGCATCGGATCCGGCGCGCGGCCCGGTGAGGGCGAAGCAGGGGATCTCATCGCCGCAGGCGAGGCGCGGCAGGTAGTAATCCTTCTGCTCCTGCGTGCCGTAGTGATTGAGCAGTTCGGCCGGTCCGAGCGAGTTCGGCACGGCGACGATGGAGGAGCAGGTGGTGCTGCGGCTGGCGATTTTCGCGAGCACGCAGGAATGCGCGTAGGCCGAGAATTCCAGGCCGCCGTACTGGCGCGGAATGATCATGGCGAAGAAGCCCTTCGCGGTCAGGAACGACCACACCTCCGGGGGCAGGTCGGCGCGCCGGTGGGTGATGTCCCAGTCATCGAGCATCCCGCACAGCGCTTCGCAGGGCCCGTCGAGGAAGGCCTGCTCGGTCGCGGACAGTTGCGGCGCGCTGGCGCTGAGTAGCTTGTCCCAGCGCGGTGCGCCGGTGAACAGCTCCCCGTCCCACCACACGGTCCCGGCATCGAGCGCCTCTTTCTCGGTCTGCGACATCGAGGGCAGCATGCGGCGATAGGAGGCGAGGAACGGCGCGCTGATCAGGACCCGCCGCAGTGGCTTGAGGTTCAGCAGCCACAGCAGTGCCGTGAACGCCCACAGCAGCGCCTTCCAGGTCGGGGCGGGCGGCGCGAGGTAGCAGTACAGCGCGACGAGCAGGCTGAGCGTGCAACAGAAACTGAGCAGTCCGAGCCGCCGATAGGTGAGGAAGATGACGGCCGCGAGTAACAGCACCGTGATGATCGCGCCGTACATGACACCCCTCCCGTTGCGCAGTTTTCGATGCGATCAGCCCAGCAGGTCTTTGACGCCCTCGCGCTCTTCCTTCAGCTCGTTCTCGGTGGCCGTCATGCGTTTGCGGCTGCCCTCGTCAATCGCGAGTCCCTGGACGATCTGATAGTCGCCGTTCTTGCAGGTCACGGGGTGGGAATAAATGAGGCCCGCGGGAATTCCATAGCTGCCATCGGACGGCACGCCCATGCTCACCCAGTCCCCCTCATCGGTGCCCAGCGCCCAGGTGCGGATGTGATCGAGGGCGGCGGAGGCGGCGGAGGCGGCCGAGGAGGAGCCGCGCGCCTTGATGACTGCGGCACCGCGCTGCTGGACCACCGGGATGAAGGTGTCGTCGAGCCATTTGCGGTCCACGAGGCTCGTTGCGGGCTTGCCATCGATGGTCGCGTGGCTCACGTCGGGATACTGCGTGGCGGAGTGGTTGCCCCAGATGATCATGCGGCGGATCTGGCTGATATGCGTGCCGGTCTTCTGGCCCAGCTGCGCCAGCGCGCGGTTATGATCCAGGCGCGTCATGGCCGTGAAGTTGCGCTGATTCAGGTCCTGGGCATTGGCACGGGCAATCAGCGCATTGGTATTGGCAGGATTGCCGACGACGAGCACCCTGACATTGCGGTCGGCGACGGCATTGAGGGCCTTGCCCTGCGCCGAGAAAATCTGCGCGTTGGCCAACAGCAGGTCCTTGCGTTCCATGCCGGGACCGCGCGGCCGGGCGCCCACCAGCATGGCGGCCTGGCAATCCTTGAAGGCGACCTGCGCATCATCCGTGGCCACCACCTTGTTCAGCGTCGGAAAGGCGCAATCGTCCAGCTCCATCACCACGCCCTGCAGGCCGGCCAGCGCCTGGGGAATCTCCAGCAGGGCGAGATTGACGGGCCGGTCCGGGCCGAACATCTGGCCCGAGGCGACCCTGAAGGCCAGGGCATAGCCAATCTGGCCGGCGGCCCCGGTAATGGCGACATTCACAGCTTGCTTCATGACGAACTCCGCGGAAGGTGACCGGCGATTCTACCGGATCCGTGATGTAGGTCCTGGTGATGGGGCTTGACACACGTCTAGTGTTGTAGTTATATATAACACCATGACGAATAGGGAAGGCGCGGCCTCCCCGGCGTGAGATAGGAGAGCTGAGATGAGCACGAACACGGTAAATATGAAGGTCCTGGTCTGCGCGTTGATCGCGATGGCCCCGAATGCCTTGCTGCTGCACGAATTCAACGTGTCGACGAGGCAGGCGGTCACGACGGGTCAGACTTCGCCGACTTCCGAGCCCAGCGTGGACTCGTCAACAGTTGCAGCTGTTCTGGTAGATTAGAACTCTACTAGCCCGATACGGGGCGTCGCGGAGCATTCATGGACCCGCAGTGGGAAGATAGCGTGCCGATCTACCGGCAGCTGCGGGACCGGGTGGTCGCGATGATTCTGGACGGGATCCTGAAGGAAGGCGACGCTCTGCCCTCGGTCCGCAGCGTCGCCGCGGAATTCCGCTTGAACCCACTGACCGTCCTCAAAGGTTACCAGCAGCTCGTCGACGAGCACCTGGTTGAAAAGCGCCGTGGCCGCGGCATGTTCGTCAGCACAGGCGCCGGCGCCGCGCTGCTGAAGGACGAGCGCCACCGCTTCATCGAGGATGAGTGGCCCAAGGTTTATGCCACCATCAGCCGCCTCGGTCTTTCGGTTTCCGAACTGCTGAGCGGCATCCGAGCCGGACCGAAGCCTCCCCCCGACACGCCACCGGACACAGATAATGACGGCAGTAATTGAGGCGCGGGGGCTGCGCAAGGCCTACGGGTCCAATCGCGCACTCGATGATGTGACCTTCAGTGTGGCGCCGGGGCGCATCGTGGGCATGATCGGGGCGAATGGCGCGGGCAAGACCACGGCCCTGAAGGCGATCCTCGGATTGACCAGCTTCGAGGGCGACCTGACGGTGCTCGGGCGCAACCCGCGCACGCAGCGCGATGACCTGATGCGCGATGTGTGTTTCATCGCAGACGTGGCGGTTCTGTCACGCTGGCTGAAGGTAAGCCAGGCCCTGGATTACGTGGCCGGCGTACATCCGCGCTTCAACCGCGAGCGCGCCCAGGAATTCCTGCGCAAGACCGATCTTAAAATGAACAGCCGGGTACGCGAGCTCTCGCGCGGCATGGTGACCCAGTTGCATCTGGCGCTGATCCTCGCCATCGATGCGCGGCTGCTGGTGCTCGATGAGCCGACGCTGGGTCTTGACCTGCTCTATCGCCGACAGTTCTACGACACCTTGCTGAATGACTATTTCGACAAGGAACGCACCATCCTGCTGACCACGCACCAGGTCGAGGAGATCGAACACCTGCTCACCGATGTACTGTTCCTCAGTCACGGCAAGGTGGCACTGTCGGCCCCGGTGGAGACCCTGGCCGAACAGTATGTGCAGCTGACCGTAGGCCCCGACCAGGTTGCGCGCGCGCGGCAGTTCAAGCCGTTCTACGAACGGGAAATCTTCGGGCGCGTGGCCATGTTCTTCGAGGGCCAGGCGCCCGCCACGCTGGCGCCGTTCGGCGATGTGCGCACCCCCTCCATCGCCGACCTGTTCGTGGCAAAGATGCAGGCCGCATGAACACACCAGAACCCACCATCGATGCAGTGGTCGCGGGGCACCCGCCGGTACTGCGTACCCTGATCCGGCGCGAGTTCTGGGAGCATCGCGCGCTGTGGATGGCCCCGCTCGCCGTGGCGGCGCTGCTGCTGATCGGCGCGGTCATCGGCAAGGTCAACTTCGATTCGAGCCTGGCCGCGCTACCTGAACAGCGCCGCGCACTGTTCGGTGTCTTCATGGCATACGCGGCGGTGCCGCAGTTCATCACCCTGGGCGTCGTCATGGTGATGTATGCCGGTGACTGCCTGTACACCGAGCGCAAGGACCGCAGCATCCTGTTCTGGAAGTCGATGCCGGTGTCCAACACGTTGACGGTCATGTCGAAACTGCTGGTGGTGATGCTGATCGTGCCGCTGGTGGTCTACCTGGTCTCGGCCCTGACGACGCTGCTGATGTCGGGGATCTACCTGGTGCGCGCCTGGCAGGACCATGCCGGCCCCGGGGTGTTCTGGGACGCGGGCACCTGGCTGCGGATCCAGTGGGTCACGCTGGTCGCGGTCTTGGCCGGCGTGCTGTGGTATGCGCCCATCACGGCCTTCCTGCTGCTGGTTTCCGCCTGGGCGCGGCGCAGCGTGCTGCTGTGGGTCCTGTTGCCGCCCGTGATCCTCGTTATGATGGAGCGCGTCGCGCTGGGCACGAGCCACGTGTGGGACATCCTGTGGTACCGCCTGGGCGGTGTGTTCACCCATTCGGGAGTGACCTACCCGGGATTTGGCAGTGCAGCGGGCCAGCATCCGACGCTGAACCTGCTGTTCGTGAACGTGGATCCGATGCCGGTGTTCAGCAACGTCGATTTGTGGCTGGGAGTGTGCGTGGCCGCATTGTTGATTGTGGCCACCATCCGCATCAGGCAGTATCGGGACGATACCTGATGATCCCGGCAGCCACGTGTATCTGCAAAGCCGTCGCACCGCGCAGGGCGTCGAACTTCACCTGACCGGCTCCTGGCGCCTGCCGCAGCTGGACGCTTTTGCGCGCGAGCTCGCGGCGGTGGAGCTGGCGGGTGCCGCGCAGATTCTCATCGATACCACTGCGCTCACCGCGCTGGACCTCTCGGCGAGCGTGAAGCTGCGCGATTTCATGCGCCGCGCCGCAGCCGCCGGGGCGCGCGTGGAATTCGTCGGACCGCCACCGGATCAACTGCGCCTGATCGAGGCGGCCATGAGCGAGCCTGCGCCGCCGCCGCATCCGCAGGTGCCCGGGCCGCACTACATTGAAGAACCGGTCGAGGCCCTCGGGCGGCGCGTCGTCGGCGGCTGGGATGATCTGCGCAGCGGGCTTGCATTCGTCGGCCGGATCGCGGTGACGGCCTTGGGCGCGCTGCGCGCGCCGCGCCGGCTGCGACCGGTATCGATCGCGCGGCATGTCTACGACACCGGCATCACCGCCATTCCAATCGTCGCGCTGATCGCCTTCCTGATCAGCGTCATCGTCGCCTATATGAGTGCGCAGCAGCTGGCCCGTTTTGGTGCGGAGCTGTTTGTCGTCGACCTGGTCACGATCGGAGTGTTGCGCGAGCTGGGCGTGCTGCTCACGGCCATCATCGTCGCGGGGCGTTCCGGCAGCGCCTTCGCGGCGGAGATCGGCTCGATGCATCTGAATGAAGAGGTCGATGCGCTGCAGGCGATCGGCGTGGATACATTCGAGGCGCTGGTGCTGCCGCGCGTCATCGGACTGATCATCGCCGTGCCGCTGCTCACCATCATCGCCGACGCCGTGGGCCTCACCGGCGGCGCATTGCTGTGCAAATACCTGCTGAACATCCCGCTGCCGCAATACCTGATCCGCATGAACGATGCCATCGCGCCGACCACGTTCTGGTCGGGCCTGGTGAAGGCGCCCGTGTTCGGCATGCTCATCGCACTGGCGGGCACGTATCGCGGCATGCAGGTGCGCGGCTCCTCACGCGAGCTTGGCCGGCTGACCACCGTGGCCGTGGTACAGGCCATCTTCATCGTCCTGCTTGCCGATGCGCTGTTTGCCATGCTCTTCATGGCGCTGGATATCTGATGGCGCCGCGGGTGGAAGTGCGAGGCCTGTACAACCGTTTCGGGACGCAGGTCGTGCACGAGGGTCTGGACATGACGGTCGAGGCAGCCGAGATCTTCGGCGTCGTCGGGGGTTCCGGGGCGGGCAAGTCGGTGCTGCTGCGGAGCATTCTCGGGCTGCAGCGGCCACTGGCCGGCACGGTGCGTCTGAATGGCGAGGATATAACGCGCATGGGCCAGCGGCAGATGCGGGCGTTCAAGGCTGACTATGGCGTGACATTCCAGGAAGGCGCGCTGTTCGGCGCGCTCACGGTACTGCAGAACGTGCAGCTGCCGATGCTTGAGTATCTGCGCTTGCCGGCTGGCGATCTCGATGAGCTGGCGATGCTCAAGGTGCGCATGGTGGGGCTGCCGGCGGACGCCGCCGGCAAATATCCGGCGCAACTGTCGGGCGGCATGATCAAGCGCGCGGCCCTGGCACGGGCCCTGGCGCTTGATCCGCAGCTGCTGTTTCTGGATGAGCCGACGGCCGGCCTGGATCCGATCAGTGCGGCGGCGTTCGATGAATTACTGCTGTACCTGCACCGGCATCTGCACTTGACCGTGGTGATGATCACTCATGATCTGGACACGATCTTCCGTACCTGCAATCGTGTCGGGGTGATCGTGGACCGGCGGATGGTGAGCGACACCCTGGCCGGCATCATGGACAATCCGCATCCGTGGATCCAGGCGTACTTCCACGGGGTACGGGCACGCGGTTACAGCGCGCGTGCCGGAGAGCGCAATGGAGCGTGAAGCAAACTATGCGGCGGTGGGCGCGTTCGTGCTGCTGGTCATCGCGATGGCGGGTCTGTTCGTGTACTGGTACACGGATGCGCGTGAGCACCGCGACTTCACCCGCTACGAAGTGTACTTCGACGGCAGCGTCAGCGGCCTGACCCGCGGCGCACCGGTGCGCTACCTGGGGGTCGATGTGGGACGCGTCGTCTCCATGTACATTGATCCTCGCAATGCCAGCCGCGTGCAGGTCATCGTCGATATCGATTCGACGACTCCGGTGTCGGACCAGTCCGTCGCGGAGCTGTCGCAACAGGGCCTGACGGGAGTGCTGTTCATCGACCTGGTGCGCAATGCGGGCGACAAGCGGCTGCTGGAATCGGTGCCGAGCGAACGCTACCCCGTCATTCGTTCATCGAAGTCGAACATCGACCTGCTTCTGGCGAGCCTGCCGGAGATGGTCGGCCGCGCGAGCGATGTGCTCGGACGCTTTCAGCTGCTGCTGGATACGGACAACATCAAGTCGATCACACACGCCTTCACGAATCTGGATGCGACGACGGAAACTCTGCCGCAGACCATCACGGATCTGCGTGCGCTGATCGCCGATCTGCACGAGACTTCGGATGAGTTCCGGGCCACGGCGAGCAGCGTCCGCGGCGTAACGGATGCGGCCGGGCCGCAGCTGCGCGATGCGCTGGAGCGCATTGCGGCGGTTACCGCGCACCTGAGCAGCGCGACGGAGAACCTTGACCAGGTCATCCGCGAGAATCGCGGTGACGTACGGGCGTTCACCCGCGAGAGCCTGCCGCAGGTGGAACGCCTGCTCGGGGACAGTCGTGCGGCCGTCACCGAGGTGCGCGAGCTGGCGCAGAGCCTGCACGAGAATCCCTCACAGCTGCTGTTTGAGAAGCCCGACCAGGGGGTCACCATTCCGCCATGAGACACCTGCGCTATCTGCTCGTTGGCGGTGCGCTCGCGCTGACGGGGTGCGCGGGCCTGTTGCACAGCAGGGCGCCCGCACTGCAGCTGTACGTGCTGGCGCCACCGGAACTTAGCGCCGCGCCACCCGGTTCGGGCCCGACGCTGCGGATCGCGCGAGCGTTGCCCGGTGCGGCCCTGAATACCGATCGCATCGCACTGCTGCGGCCGGGCAACCGCCTCGACTATTACGCGGGCAGCCGCTGGAGCGCGCCGCTTGCCGATCTGGTTTCGGATCTGGAGCTGACGGTGTTGCGGGATGATCCGGCCTGGGGCGCGGTTGCAGATGACCGCAGCACCTTCAATGCCGACTACCTGCTGCAGACTTCCATTGATCGCTTCAGCGCTGAGTATGCGGACGAGTCGGGGCCGCCGCAGATCCGGGTGGACCTGCACGGCCTGCTGATCCAGCGCCGTGATGGCGCTCTGATAGGCAGTTTCGCCATCAGCGAAAAGGCGACCGCGAAGGAGAACCGCATGGCCAGTGTCATCGCGGCGTTTTCGACGGTTGCCGATCAGGCGCTCATCGATGTGCGCACGCAGTGCGATCAACTGCTCAGGTCCGTGAAATCCCCAGCGACTCCATGAGTCGGTAGGCCCAGTAGCGCAGCTGCGAAGGATCGGCCCAGGTATCGGCATCGGCGGTATATTCGATGGCCGGCGGCCCGCGGTCATTCCACAGGGTGTCGAAGAACGTTTGTGCGCTCAGCAGCGGTGTGGCCGCCGCACTGCCGGACACGGCAGCGTCCAGCACCAGATCGTAGTCACCCAGATCGCGCCGCGTGAGACTCGCGGACCCGATGAGCATCCACACCGGTCCGCTGCCATGGATGAGCACCAGCGCCGCGCGGAAGTGCTCGCTATGCGTACGGTACCAGGCCACATGAATGCGGCCGTCGCTGGCTGCGATCAGCTCACTGCCGACCAGCTGATTGGCGCTGCGCCACAGCGAGGAGAATTTCTGCGGATCCATGATCAGCCGCACCATGACCCCGCGCCGGCTCGCCGCGAGCAGCGCGCTGATGACTGCGCGGTCCGACAAACTGGTGCTGGCGATATCGATGTTGTCGCCCAGTGATGCGGCGGCGATGTGTTCCAGCAGTGCATTACGGATCGCGCCCTCGCCCAGCCACTGGATTTCGAGCGTGTCGGCACGCCGCGGCGGATCGGCCGCCTCCGGCACCGTGGCCGGTAGCACCATCGAACCGTTCCAGCCAAAGGAGCGGGCGAGCTGCAGTTCACTGCGCAGCAGCGGCAGTACCGCGGGTCCTGTGACCTGCAGGCCCGTGACCGAGTCGGTGCTGCTCGCCATGGCAGGCTCGGACGTGCCCACCTGCGCGACGAGGCCGCCGTGTCCGTCATCAGCCAGCAGTACGCGTCGGTTGGAGGACTTGAGATTGGCGAGCTGCGCCCAGGCGCGCGCCGTGAGCGGTGGTCCGTCGTCGCTGAAGGGATTGGGCAACCAACCGCCGCCCGTCGCAGCACGACTCCACCACTTCAGCGTCAGCCGCCACGGGCTTGAGTACAGGGCATTGCGATCACGCAGGGCTGCCAGATTGACCGTCACCACCGGGATGCCGACCGCCCGCAGCGCCGTCAGCTCGGGCGCCGGCGCCGAACCGTACAGACCGTTGACCGGATCGGCGATGACCAGGATCTGCAACTGGGGCACGGCAGCCTTGCGCGCCAGCAGCGCGTCGATCAATTGCGCTGCCAGGGGCGTGAGATTGACCACTTCATCGGTGGCGTTGCGGTGCAGGTCGTTGCAGCGATGGCAGTCGAGCACGATGAGGCTGCGCGCATCGGCGATGGTGCGCAGCATGGCATCGAACAGGGTGTGGGAGCTGAAGCCATGCCCGTAGGCGTCGGCGCCGGTGATGTCATCCAGGAAGGTCACATCGCCGGCCGGAATGGACTGCGCGACGCTGTCCAGGTGCATGCCGGCCGGCAGATCGCGCGTGGCATAGTGATAGGCGGCCGCGCCCCACACAGTTGCGATAGCGGCACACGACCAGCGGCCCCACGCTGCCTTCATGCCCGCCTCAACCGTTGACAAACCTCATGCGCGGCGGCTCGCCAGTCCCGTGCGATGGATGAGATTGCCGAATGGCGCCTCGCCGTTAGCCTGACGCGCGAGCAGCGCCAGCAGCGCATCGACAGTATTGGGCTCGCTGAAGAGCTTCCCCTGACCGTACTGGCAGTGATGTTCGCGCAGGAAGTCCAGGTGCTGCTGCGATTCGATGCCTTCGGCGACGACATCCAGGCCGAGGCTGCGCCCCATGTCGATGATGGTGCGGACGATGGTCGCGTCCCCGACATCCTCCGACACGTCACGCACGAAGGATTGATCGATCTTCAGGGTGCCGATCGGGAACTGCTGCAGCGCCGACAGCGAGGAGTAGCCGGTGCCGAAATCATCGATCGACAGGTGCAGCCCCATTTCGTGCAGTTCGCCCAGCAGCCGTACCGTGCGCTGGGTGTCGGCCATGAGCGTGGACTCGGTGATCTCGAGCTCGAAGTGCGCCGGCGATACGTTGTGGCGGCGGAATACCGAACGGCAGCGCAGGATGAAGCTGGCCTCGCGCAGCTGCTTGAGCGACAGGTTCAAGGATATGCGGCCCGGGTCGCCGCGCTCGGCGAGCCGCCGGTAATCCATGCAGACCCGGTTCAGCACCCATTCGCCGATCTCGAGGATCAAGCCGGTCTCTTCGGCCAGCGGAATGAACTGTGCCGGGGAGATGTCGCCGTGTCCGGGCAAGCGCCAGCGCAGCAGCGCCTCGGCGCCGATGATCCGGCCATCGGACAGGTCGACCTTGGGCTGATAGTGGATCACGAGTTCGTCACGTTCGAGCGCGCGCCGCAATTTGCTCTTCAGCATCAGTCGCTCCACCGCCGCAGCGTTCATCTCCGGGGAGTAGAACGCAAAGGTATTGCCGCCATTCTGCTTCGAGTAATACATGGCGGCATCGGCATTGCGGATCAGGTCGATCACATTCTCGGCATCGCGTGGGCAGAAGGCGATGCCGATGCTGGCGGACAGGAACAGCTCATGCTGATTGAGCTGGAAGGGTCGATTGATCTCGGTGAGCACCGAGCGGGCGAGATGCGCGATCGGGCCGCGATTGTCCGCATCCAGCGGCAGCCCCTCCATGAATACCGCGAATTCATCGCCGGCCAGCCGCCCCAGCACGGCATCCTTGGGCAAGGAGCGCGTCAGGCGTTCGGCCAGCACTTCGAGGGCGCGGTCACCGGCGCCGTGGCCGAAGGTGTCGTTGAGTTCCTTGAAGCGGTCCAGATCCAGGTACAGCAGCGCGACGCCCTGGCTGTTGCGCACGCCGCGGGCAATGGTCTGCTGCAGCAGGTGCTGGAACTGCATGCGGTTGGGTACGCGGGTCAGCGTGTCGTAGCGCGCCAGGTAGCGGATGCGTCGCTCGGTGCGCTTCTGCTCGGTGATGTTGCGGGCGACGAAGATGCACCCCTGGAACTGCGGGTCCTCGCCACCCAGCTGCGAGCCGGTCAGCGAGACGGGAATCGTGGTGCCCTGGCGTGTCTGCACCAGCGTCTCGCGTGACTCGTGGGACGCGCGGGCGAGATCGAATGCGGGCCGCTCGCGCTCCTCGAGAATGAAGGCGATGTTCTTGCCCTGGATTTCACCTTCGGCATAGCCAAGCAGTTTGCAGGCAGCCTGGTTGGCGACCCGCACCACGCCGTCCGGTGAGCTCACGAACACGGCATCAGTCATGCCGTTGAGCACGCTGTTCAGATAATTCTTGGTGATCGTCGTCTGGCGCAGCTTGGCGCGCATGTGCTCGAGCGCCTTCTGCAGGTCACCGAGCTCGTCGCGCCGCAGTACGTCGACCGGGCGGGTGTAGTCGCCCTGGCCGAAGCGCTCGGCGCTGCGGATCAAGGCGGTGATCGGCTGCTCGAGACGGAACCCGGCGCGCCACGCCAGGCATGCCGCCCCCAGGCCGGCAATGCCGGCCAGGATTCCGGCGAGCGCCAGCCCGTCCAGCAGGTCGGCCTGGCCGAGCAGGCGCAGCCGCTTCAGCAGGTCCAGGGTGGTGGCGGTGCGTGCCGCCGTTGCGGTCGTCGGCGCGACCCCCGGCGCGGCCGGGGCCGCGGTGGCGTGGACCGCCGCCTGCGCCAGGTTCTCGATACGCTGCGAATGCACGTGCAGCTGCCAGGCAAACAGGCTGATGAATGCGAATGCTGCCAGCAGCACCGCCAGGAAGGCCGTGCTGGCATATTTGAGCTTCAGACTGACAACGGTCACGGTCGCATCGCCGCCCGTCGTCGTCACGACAGCGGCATTCCCCTTTTATTTGCATCGGCGGAACGTCTTTGGACGATCTTACCCGTGCATCAGGGGGCAGGCCACAAGAAGGGTGAAACCGTCGGCATCCGCCGACAGCGGACCGAGCCATCTGCGTCAATCAGCGGCGCGCTGCCCAGGCGTTGCGGATGTAGCCGACCATCAGTCCGCGCACCGTCGCCATCGGATCGGCGAGTGCTGAAAACACCGGCGGATTACGCCGCAACAGGCGCCAGTTTTCGCTGCGCAGGACGCGATTCAGATAACCCACGTTGCGATCGATCATATCCATGTACGGATTTTGACCACCGTAGAGGGCTTCGACATGACGGTAGGCACCGCCGAATGCGCCGTCGAGGCGCTTGGCGCGGGTTTCAGCGACGAATTCGGGGGTTTGGCGCAGCACGTCCAGGCCCGAGGCGTAGCGCACCTGGCGGCCGCCATTGGAACTGATCGGCAGTGCCATGCCGCCGAGCACGAACTCGGGATACAGGCGGTCCCGGCATTTCTCCAGATAGCAGCGGTCGGCCATCTGGCCAATCATGTCGGCGGTGCCGATCAGGTGCCCGAGGGTCTTGTCCTTCGGATCGGCCGTGACGATGCGGTCAAACGGCACTTCGTAGCCCGTGAAATGGATGATTTCACGTGCCACCGGTGCCCAGCCGGACAGCTGGATGCGCGGCAGATAATCGGCCAGGAAGTCGGCGCCGCGGGACACGTGAACCCGAGTCAGTTCGGCGCCATGGCGGCAGTCATCGCCCTCCTTGCGGCGCAGATAGCCCACATCGTGGAACAGCCCGATGATGAGGCCCGCGGCGGCGCGTTCGGCGCCGAGCCGGTCGGTGGCGGCAGCGGTGCGATCATGGCCGGCCATCAGCCGCGCTACGGCAAGCGTCACATCGAGCGTGTGCTGGCGATCGTGATAGACCGTGTCGACGCCGTAGTATCCAGCCACTTCTCCGGCGAACATGCGGTCAAATTGCGTGAACGCGCGGGCAAGTGGTTCAAATGGGAAATCCTGCCAGGTGGCCTGGCACAACTCTTCGACCGCTTCGCGGACCGCAGTCGTGGAGCTCACCTGCACGGTGCCGGTTACGTCGAAGTCGTTCAGCCGTGCTTTGCCCATGAGTCCACTCAGCGAAGAATAGGCAAGTCTAGGCATCGACACGGCAAGTGACCAGCGAAGCTGCGCACAGTTCTCTGCATTCGCCATATGTCAAAGCTGCGCTCAAGCCGCAATACCATGCTGGCGCAGCAGTGGCCGCACATCGGGTGTGCGCCCGCGAAATGCGACAAACGCCTCCAGTGCGTCACGACTGCCGCCCTGCGAGAGAATGCAGTCCACGAAACGCTGCGCGGTGGCGCGATCAAACACGCCGGCTTCCTCGAATGCCGCAAAGGCATCCGCGGCGAGCACTTCGGCCCACTTGTAGCTGTAGTAGCCGGCAGCGTATCCCCCGGCAAAAACGTGCGCGAAACTGTGCGCGAAGCGGTTCGAGGCCGGCACGGCAATGACGGACACCCGTGCGCGCACGGCCGCGAGCACCTCGGCCACCCGCGCGCCGCGCGATGGGTCGTAGTGTGCGTGCAGCTCGAAATCAAACAACGCGAACTCCAGCTGCCGCAGCATCTGCAGACCGGCATGGAAGCTGCGCGTCCTTATCAGCTGCTGCAGCGTGGTTTCGGGCAGCGGCTCGCCGCTGATGACATGCAGCGCGATCCGCCGCAGCACCTGCGGATGCCATGCATAATTCTCCATGAACTGGCTGGGCAGCTCCACGGCATCCCAGGCGACGCCGTTGATGCCGGCAAGCGTCGGGTAGCCGACGCGGGTCATCAGCAGATGCATGCCATGACCGAACTCATGGAACAGCGTCACCACATCATCGTGGGTGAGCTGCGCGGGCTGCCCCGGAACCGCTTCGAGGAAATTGCACACCAGGTAGGCCACGGGCAGCTCGGTCGCCGCACCCATGCTCTTGCGGCCCACGCACTCATCCATCCAGGCGCCGCTGCGTTTGTTCGCACGTGCGCACGGGTCCAGGTAAAAGCTGCCGCAAGGCACACCGGCCGCGTCCAGGATTTCGAAATAACGCGCATCCGGGTGCCACACGGGCACGCCACTGCGCTCGACGATGCGCACGCCGAACAGGCGCTGCGCCACGTCAAACAGGCCATCGAGCACTCGCGGCAGCGGGAAGTACGGTCGCAGCTGTTCCTGCGAGACGCTGTAGCGTTCGCGCTGCAGGCGTTCGGACCAGTAGTTGATGTCCCAGGCGGCGAGCGGCGCGCCGGCGAACTGTTCGAGCTCGCGCAATTCCTGTTCGGCTGCCGTACGACTGGCCAGGCGCAGCTGCTCCAGGAACGTGAACACCTCATCGGTCGTCTTCGCCATGCGCGTCGCCAGCGCATAGTCGGCGTAATTGGTGAACTCGAGCACCACGGCGAGTTCGTGGCGCGCCCGCAGGATGTCCGCCATCGCCGTTGAATTGTCGAAGCGCGCTCCGCCAGGCGCCTGGTCCGAAGCGCGCGTGGTCCAGGCCTCGTAGAAGGTACGGCGCAGCGTGCTCGAATCGGCATCTGCCATGACCGCCACATATACGGGCTGCTCGAGCTTCAGGGTGTAGCCACCCGCGGCGCCGGCCGCGGCACGCGCCCGCTCGATGATCGCAGGATTGATCCCGGCGAGCTCCGCGCCGTCGGTGATGTGCAGCGACCACGCGTTGGTCGCATCAAGAATGTTCTCCTCAAACTTCGCGGACAGCTGGGTGAGCTGCTGCATCAGCTCCTTGAAGCGCCCCTTGGCTTGCGGCGCAAGCGCCACGCCGGCGAGGCGGAACTCGCGCAGGCGATACTCGAGCACCCGCCGCTGGGTGGCATCGAGGTCGTGGTCGGTGGCGGCGATGCGCTGGCAGGCGCGGCACAGCGCCTCGTTCTGCGCCAGGTCGGTCTGCCACGCCGATAGCAGCGGCAGGCAGGCGGTGTAGGCCTCGCGCAGCGCTGCAGAGTTCATCACGGCATTGAGATGGTTGACCTGTGACCACACACAGGCCAGTGCATGCTGCGAATCCTCGAGCGGCTCGATCAGGGACCTGAAAGTCGGTGCCGGCGCTGCCAGCAGGCGGTCGAGCTGGGCGCGGTTGCGCGCCAACAGCCCGGTGATGGCGGGCAGGACATGCTCGGCGCGGATCGCGTCGAACCGCGGCAGCGGGTTGCGCAGCAGCAAGGGATTGTCGGTGGACATGGGGACTCCGGTGCGCCTCAAGTGCCTGTAACATTAGCCGATACAGTGTGCACGGGTGGCACTGCACGGCACAGCGGCCATGGGACAAGCACAGTAATGACGGACCAGTACGATCTGATCGTAATCGGCGGCGGCAGCGGTGGGCTGGCCTGCGCGCAACGCGCGGTCGAATATGGCGCGCGCGTGCTGCTGGCAGAATCCGGCCGGCTGGGGGGCACCTGCGTCAATGTGGGGTGCGTACCGAAGAAGGTCATGTGGAACGCCGCGGAAATCGCGGCCGGGGCGGAGGACAGCGCCGGCTATGGCTTTCATTTCGGGGCGGTGGCGCATGACTGGTCGATGCTGAAGAACGGGCGCGATGCCTACGTCCACCGGCTCAATGGCATCTATGAGCGCAACCTCGCACACCGCAAGATCCAGCTGGCACGTGGTCGGGCCCGCATTTCGGACACCCACAGCGTCGAGATCGCCGACTGGCACGCGACCGCCCCGCACATCGTCGTCGCGACCGGCGGCTACCCGGTGGTGCCGAACCTGCCGGGCGCTGAACTGGGCACGACTTCGGATGGTTTTTTCGACTTCGACGAGCGCCCGGCGCGGGTCGTGATTGTCGGCAGCGGCTACATCGCCGTGGAGATTGCCGGCATCATGCAGGCGCTCGGCAGCCAGGTGACGCTGGTGATTCGCGGCGAAACCGTGATGCGGTATTTCGATGCGATGCTGGGTGCATCCTACGTGGAGATCGCCCGCGACCTGGGTATGCAGATCGTTCACAACGCGATCACCGAGTCGGTCACCCGGCAAGGCGATGGCAGCCTGCAGTTGATGATGGCGGACGGCCGGCACGTCGGTCCCTTCGACAAGCTCATCTGGGCGGTCGGACGGGCGCCGCGCACCAAGGATATGGGCCTGGAGGCCATCGGTGTGAAGCTCGACGCCCAGGGCTACGTGGTGACCGACAAATTTCAGAATACGAATGTCGAAACCATCCATGCCATCGGGGATGTGACCGGCCGCGCACAGCTCACACCCGTGGCGATTGCCGCCGGCAGGCGCCTCAGTGACCGTATCTGGGGCGGTCAGGAGGACCGCTATCTGGATTACGGCAACATCCCGACGGTGATTTTCGGCCATCCGCCGATCGGCACGGTCGGGCTGACCGAGGCGGAGGCGCGCGCCAAGTATGGCAGCACCGTCAAGGTGTACCTGTCGGCGTTCGTCCCGATGTACCACGCCCTGACCGCACGCAAGCCGCGCACCCACATGAAACTGGTGTGTGCGGGACCCAAGCAGAAGGTGGTCGGCGTGCATGTGATCGGCGCGGGCGCCGATGAGATGATGCAGGGATTCACCGTGGCGATGCGCATGGGCGCGACCAAGGCCGACTTCGATGACACGGTGGCGATCCACCCGACCAGCGCCGAAGAGCTGGTCACGATGCGCTAAGCGCCACCCGCTACCAGGGCCGCCAGCACCCCGGCGGTGGCGGGACGCACCCCGCGCCACAGCTCGAACGATTCGGCGGCCTGCTCGACCAGCATGCCCCAGCCCTGCGCCGCGCGCTTGCAGCCCTTCTCGCGCGCCCACTGCACGAAGGCCGTGCCGGCCTTGGCATAGGACATGTCGTAACAGAAGGTCGAATGCGTCAGCACGCTCGCAGGTATGGCCGGCACTTCCCCGGCCAGCCCGGCCGAGGTGGCGTTGATGACCAGATCGAAAGCGCCGGAGGCAATCGCATCGAGCCCGTAGCCTTGCACCGGGCCGAGTTCGGCAAACTGGCGGCCGAGCGTCGCGGCGCGCGCCGCGGAGCGCCCGGCGATGACAATCAGTTCGGGCGACTCATCGAGCAGCGGGCCGATGACGCCGCGCGCGGCGCCGCCGGATCCGACCAGCAGCACGCGCGCTCCGGCGAGCGCCACTTTGAGGTTGCCGGTGAGGTCACGCACGAGGCCCCCGCCGTCGGTGTTGTCGCCGGTAATGCCGTCCTCATCCATGAGCAGGGTGTTCACGGCCCCGGCCCGCGTGGCCCGTTCGCTCATGGTGCGCACCATGTCGCAGGCCGCGATCTTGTGCGGCACGGTCACGTTGAGGCCCTTGCCGCCGCGCCGCCAGAAGTCCATGACAAAAGTGGGCAGGCTGGCGGGGCTGACGTCGTGCAGCCGATAGACCATATTCTGTCCGGTCTGCTGCGCGAACATGCCGTGGATGAACGGCGAGCGGCTGTGCGACACCGGATGACCGATGACGCCGTATTCTGCGGGCAACTCGCTCAAAGCCTCTATGACTCCTGCGCTGCTTCGACCAGACAGCCACCACTGCCGGCAGCATCGAGCATCCCGACCAGCTGCGGTAACCAGATCTGCATCCGCTGCGCGAGCTGGTATGGCGGGTGGATGATAATCAGTCCGGACCCGTTCAGGGCGATACGTGAGTCACACGGATGCACCCAAAGTTCGCTGACCAGCAGCGGCAGGCGCAGGCTGGCGCCCAGGCGCCTGCGCCACAGCTGGGTGTCGCGTGCCTCCTTGATCGGGTACCAGAGCATGATCACGGCGCTGGCGAATCGCTGCAACACATCGTCGATGGCTGCACGCGCGCGCTCGAAGTCGCGACTGGTTTCCTCGTAGGGCGGATCGATCAGCACCAGTCCGCGCCGCTCGACGGGGGGCATGTGGGCGCGCAGCATCTCGTAACCGTCGCCCAGCTCGACGCGCACATTGGCGTGATGTGACACGGCGCGTTCCAGCGCGTGCGCCTCGGGGGGCTGGATCTCGATCAGGATGGCGCGATCCTGCGCGCGCAGGGCGCCGGCTGCGAGCACCGGTGAGCCTGGATAGGCGTTGCGGTCCTGGACCAGATCGCGCCAGTGTTTCACGGCATCGCCGTAGGCCGCGACCTCGGTTGACTCGCCCGGCTCGCCCAGGATGCGCGCCAGAGCGGTCCGCGATGCGCGGCTACCGGGGGACTCGGACAGATCGTAAGCGCCGCGGCCCGCATGGGTTTCAAGAAAGAGAAAGCCCTTGTCCTTGCGCTGCAGGCTGGCGATGACGGCCAGCAGGGTGATGTGCTTGTGTACGTCCGCGAAGTTTCCGGCGTGAAAGCTGTGGCGGTATTTCACGGCTTGCGCGGGCTGCTAAGCCTCGATCTTGGAAACCGCGACGCGGCGCGCGCCGGCGGCGGTTTTCTTCTTTTTCTTGGCGCCCGTTTTCTTCGCGGTTTTGGCCTTGACCGTGGCGCCATCCCCATTCGTACCGGGGATCGTGGTAGCCGCGGTCTTCGTCTTCGCGCTTTTGCCCTTCGGCGCCTTGGCGGTGGTCGTCGGCGCAGGTTTCGTCGCGCCCTTGCCGGCGGCGCCGCGCCGTCCGCGCCCGAAGCGATTGCCGCGCACGGGCGCCGCGACCAGCAGTGCGCGGCATTCCTCCAGCGTGAGCGATTTCGGATCGCGATCCTTGGGAATCCTGGCGTTCTTCAGCTTATCGGTGATGTACGGGCCATAACGGCCGTTGAGCACCTGGATGTTGTCGACACCGAAGTCCTGGATGAGCCGATTGGCATCGGCCTCCTGCTTGAGGCGGATGACTTCCACCGCGCGCTCCAGACTCACCGTGTACGGATCGTCGTCTTTCAGCGATACATACTTATCGCCGAACTTGATGTAGGGGCCGAAGCGTCCGATGTTGGTGACGATCGGTGCGCCCTCGGCTGTGGTGCCGAGCGTGCGCGGCAGCTTGAACAGCTCCAGTGCCTGCTCATGCGTGATGGAATCCATCTTCTGACCCGGGCGCAGCCCCGCGAACTTCGGCTTCTCTTCATCGTCCTTGGTGCCGATCTGCACGAACGGGCCGAAGCGTCCCATGCGCACCGTCATTGGCTTGCCGGACTTCGGGTCGATGCCGATCTCGC
Source organism: Steroidobacteraceae bacterium (assembly GCA_036267975.1). Taxonomy (GTDB): domain Bacteria; phylum Pseudomonadota; class Gammaproteobacteria; order Steroidobacterales; family Steroidobacteraceae; genus DAIDKA01. The sequence continues at coordinate 119,208 of DATAVA010000012.1, forward strand.
GCGCCTGCGCGACTTCGTCGCGTGAGACGTTCTTCTCGATGTCTTCGACCTGTTTGATGAACGGAGCCCAGAACTTCGCGAGCGGGGTTACCCACTCCTCCTCGCCACGTGACACGGCGTCGAGTTCGTCTTCCATATCGGCGGTGAAGTTGTACTGCACGTACTGATTGAAGTGCAGCGTCAGGAAGCGATTGACGATCTTGCCGATATCGGTGGGAATGAAACGGCGGTTGTCCATCTCGACGTACTCGCGGTCCTGCAGCGTCGAGATGATCGATGCGTAGGTCGAGGGCCGACCGATGCCATGCTCTTCGAGCGCCTTGACCAGCGAAGCTTCGGAAAACCGCGGCGGTGGCTCGGTGAAATGCTGCTCGGCGCGGATCGCGACCAGGCTTACCGTGTCGCCCTCGTTCATGGGCGGCAGCACGTGGTCGGCGTCGTCGACCTTGGCGTCATCGGCGCCCTCCTGGTACACCGCGATGTAGCCGGGCTTGATGAGCGTGGAACCATTGGCGCGCAGCAGGTGACGGCTCGGTCCATCCGGGCCGGCGAGCATGTCGACCGCGACCGTGTCGAAGGTCGCATGGGTCATCTGGCAGGCGACGGCGCGGCGCCAGATCAGTGAATACAGCTTGAACTGGTCCGGATCGAGGTAACGCTCGATATCCGCGGGCACGATGGCGGCGGAGGTCGGCCGCACGGCTTCGTGGGCTTCCTGTGCGTTCTTCGACTTGGTCTTGTAGAAGCGCGGCTCCGGATCGATGGCTTCCGCACCGTAGAGCTTCACGGCGACCTGGCGGATTTCGGCGATCGCCTCGTTGGCCAGCGACACCGAGTCGGTGCGCATGTAGGTGATGAGTCCGACGCTGCCCTCGCCGATGTCGACACCTTCATACAGCTGTTGCGCCAGGCGCATGGTGCGCCGCGCGTTGAAGCCGAGCTTGCGCGCGGCCTCCTGCTGCAGGGTCGAGGTGGTGAAGGGTGGGGCGGGATTGCGGCGGCGCTGCTTGCGATCGATGGCCAGGACCTGCAAGGATCCGGCGCGATTTGCACGGCTGCCCGCGGCGGCCTGGACGCTGCGCTCGACTTCGCGTGCGATGCTTTCGTTGGTGAAGCTGAACTGCTCGACCTTGGTGCCGGCATATTCGATGAGCTTCAGGGGAAAGGCCTGCGCCGAATGTTCGGCTTCGCCATCGAGCGTCCAGTACTCCAGCGCCTTGAAGGCCTCGATTTCAGCCTCGCGCTCGCAGATCATGCGCAGCGCGGGGCTTTGCACACGACCCGCGGACAGTCCGCGCCGAACTTTCTTCCACAGCAGCGGCGAGAGATTGAAGCCGACCAGGTAATCCAGCGCGCGGCGTGCCTGTTGGGCGTTGACCAGGGGTGCGGACACCTCGCGCGGTGCGGCCACCGCGGCGCGGATGGCGTTCTTGGTGATCTCGTAGAAGGCAACGCGGTGCACGGTCCGGGTGCCGATCTCGCCGCGCTCCTTGAGCATTTCGAGCAGATGCCAGGCGATGGCCTCGCCCTCGCGGTCGGGGTCGGTCGCCAGATACAGGGACTTGGCCTTCTTCAGCGCGCGCGAGATGGCCTCGACATGGCGCTCGTTCTTCTCCAGCGGCTGGTAGCGCATCGCGAAGCCATGCTCGGTGTCGACCGCGCCTTCCTTGGGCACCAGGTCGCGCACGTGTCCGTACGAGGCGAGGACCTCAAAGTCCTTGCCGAGGTACTTCTTGATCGTGCGCGCCTTGGCCGGCGATTCGACGATGACCAGATTTTCTGCCATGCGCTGGTGGAGTCCCGTTAGACGAAAAACCGCGGACCAGGCCGCGGATTGATGATGGTGATGGGGAACCTTGAGGACGACCTGCTAGTGCGGCGGCACTCCGGTGCTGTCGGCCACCAGGTCCTCCATGCGGGCAAACGCCTGTTCCTGACCCGGTTGGCTGGAGAGCACCATGAGCACGACCCATTTGATCTGCTCGGTGTCCAGTTCCTCCGAATCCAAGGCCAATAGCCGGTCCAGGACGACTTCCCGCTGCAACGGCGACAGGATGCCGTGCCGCTCCAGATGCATCAGGAAGCCACGCGATTCGGTGGACAGGCGGGTGAGTTCCCCATCGCTGTACACCCGCAGGCTCGGACGGTCGCAGGGGGTCGCTTCGGCACAGTGCAGGCGTACATCCGCCAGATCGGCCAGCCAGTCGAGCGCGCGTTCGACGCTTGCGGAGCCAAAACCCAGCAACTCCAGATCGCGAGCAAGATCGTCGCGCTCCGGAACCTCCGAGGTGTCCTCCAGCATGTAGCGGTCGAAGACGTAAATCAGGATATCGAGGACACTGGTCGTCATGAGCATCGGACTTATGACAGGCGGCAGTACCGGCCGCCAGGCTGGGGCGCGACCCGCCCCTGTAGTTCGAGCAACAGCAACATCGAGGCCACTTCGTGCCCGGTCCAACCGGTCCGAAACACGAGGGCATCGATGTCCACTGGCTCGAAGCCTGCGGCATCTAACAGCATTTCGTATTTGTTGTCCAATGGCGAAGGCTGGGCCCCAGGCACCTCGGCGGCTAAGTCCGGTTGTCTAATATCCTGATTTGTAGTGCTAAATCCCAGCTCCCGCAGGATCTCGCCGGGCTGTGTCACGAGGCTTGCGCCCGCACGGATGAGCTGGTTGCAGGTGTGCGCCGCCGGATCGCGGATCGCCCCGGGAATTGCGAATACCGGTCGCTTGAGTCGCCGCGCCTGCGCGACGCTGCTCGGCGCGCCGTCCCCGGCGGCTGCCTCCACGGCCAACAGGCCGGTGCCCAGGGCCCCCAGCAGGCGGTTGCGGATCGCGAAATGATGGCGGCGCGTCGGCGTGCCCGGCGCAAAGACACTGATGAGAGCTCCTTGAGTGTGCAGGCGCGCGGCGAGTTCCGCATGCCGCGCGGGCTGGATCCGATCAAGACCTGCCGCACAGACCCCGATCGAGGCCCCACAGGCATCCAGCGCGCCCGCATGGGCCGCAGCGGGGATCCCGTCCGCCAGGGCGCCCGCGATTGCCAATCCGGCGCGGGCCAGCTCCTGCGCGAACCCACGGGCGGTCAGCAGCCCCGCCGGCGTCGGCTGGCGGGACCCCACCATGCAAAGCGGCGCCGTCAGCAGCAACCGCGCATTGCCCCTGACGTACAAGCTGGCCGGCGCCGCACCCCAACGGGCCAGGGTTGGGGGAAAAGGCGCATCCACGCAGCATAGGATCTCGCCATCATGATCCGCGATCCAGCGAAGATCGGAGTCGATCAGGCGGTGATCGGGTCGCTCAAGCCAGCTCCGGGCCCGCGCCGGTAGCCCGCGGGCCAACAGCTGTGCCGCCAGGTTGTCGGGCAGCGCGACGCCGGCCGGCTGATGTTCGGTCAGACAGGCGCGGACATGTCGGGCCAGCAGGCCAGGGGTTCTGGCCAGAATGGCCCGCAGGCAAGCGGGCTCCATGCATTGGAGCCTGCCCGCGCGCGCGTCGGGAGTGGCAGAGTGGAGCTACGGGTTGCGGACGACGTCGGCGACGCGCATGGTGGTCGAGGCGCCCACGACGAGCCCGAAGCTCATGTCATCGTACGTCTTGAAAACCAGCACGGTGCCGGCCCGCTCGGCGGGCAGTCGGACCGTCTTCGCGTGGCCGAAGAAATTGCGGTCGGTATTGTCGTAGGAGGCCGGACCGCGGTCCGTCACCACATCACCCGCCTCATCGACGGCGAGCACGGTGCCCGGTCCCACGCCGTCGTGGGCGCCGCGATTGATCGCCACAATGTCGTACTGCCCGATCAGCGTCACGTTATCCACGACGGCGATGATCTGGCCCTGGATCTTCTGGCTGGGAACGCGGGGCGCGAAACTTAAGGGCGCCGAGGTGACATCCGGCACCATGCAGTCGCCGAGCAGCGTCTCGCGCGCGGCATCCACCAGCACCGTGCGCGTCACGGCCGCCGGGCGCTGCACCACGGCGGTGGCCGTGTACGTACCCATGAAGCCCAAGGTCTTGCCGCTTTCGGTATCGACGATGGGATCACCGACATGCATGACACTGAAGCGCGCCCCCGTGGGCGCATTGCCGAGGCCGCGGGCGTAGACCACGTTGTCATCGCCGGCGGCCTGGTGCTCGTCGGGGAACGCCAGCACGTAGGGCGCGTGCTTGATTTCGTCCCGGCCCAGCAGCGTGGGGCGCGACAGGAATGCCTGGATGGTCGCGAGGGGAATGGTCGGGATCGCATCATCCAGCGGCGAGCTGCGCAGGGCCGGATTCAGGCGCAGCGCGCCTTCCTGGCCGATGGTAATCTGCGGATGGCCGGCCTTGTCATAGGCCAGCACCAGCACGTCGCCCGGATAGATCCGGTGCGGGTTCTGGATCTTGGGGTTCTCGTACCAGATTTCGGGCCATTCCCAGGGGTTCTTCAGGAACACATTGGAAATGCCCCACAGCGTATCGCCGCGCTTGACGGTGTACTCGGTGGGCGCCGTGGGCTTGATGATGTCCGCGGTCGGCGCGGCGACGCCTGCGGTCTGCACCCCTGATCGCGCCTCGGTCTGAATGGCGGCGTCGGTGGCCGTCAGCTCAGGCGCGGGCGTGGCCGCAGGAGCGGTATCCTGGGCCGCAGGCGCGGCTTCTTCGATCGGCGGGGAATGTCCGAACAGGGATGCGCAGCCGCTGACCGAAATCGCGGTGGCTATGAGTGTTACGGACAGGCCAGTTCTGAATGCGAGGTTGAAAGTCATTCTCCCCTCCTCAACCATGGGGTGGGGCAGCAGCACGGCTGTTATAATCGGCTGCGGCGTTCGGCACACGACGTAATGCTAAGTTTGTGCGCTGGATCACGCCCCCACAAGGGAGGCCTAGCAAGTTCCCCACACTAGAGCATGAAACTCATGTCGCGTCTAACCATTCTGGAGTACCCGGATCCACGCCTGCGCACCCGCGCACGGCCGGTGGAACAGTTCGACGCGGCTCTCGGAAAGCTTATCGATGATATGTTCGAGACCATGTACGAGGCCCCGGGAATCGGGCTGGCCGCCAGCCAGGTGGACGTCCACCGGCGCTTGATCGTCATCGATGTCTCGGACGAGCGCTCCGACCCGCTGGTGTTCATAAACCCGGAAATCCTCAGTCGCGAAGGCACGGCGAAGACCGAAGAGGGCTGCCTGTCGGTGCCCGGGGTATTTGACGATGTGCAGCGCTCGGCCCGGGTGCGGGTACGGGCTCAGGATCGTACCGGCGCGCAGTTCGAACGCGACCTGGACGGTGTGGTTTCGGTGTGCGTGCAGCATGAGATGGACCATCTCGAGGGCAAGCTGTTTGTCGACTACCTCTCCGACATGAAGCGCGACCGGATCCGCAAGAAGCTGGAGAAGGAACGCAAGGAACGTATAGCAGCGCAGCATCGCGGTGGCGCGACGCGCACTGCCGGCGCGCGCTAACCCCGGAAGGCGCACGGTGAGTCCTGTCAGCCCGCTGCGCGTGGCTTTCGCCGGCACGCCGCAGTTCGCGGTGCCGGCGCTGCAGGCCCTGCTGGCTTCAGCGCACCGCGTCGTCGGTGTCCTCACCCAGCCCGACCGCCCACAGGGTCGGGGCCGCCAGCTGCTTCCCAGTCCGGTCAAGGCGCTCGCCTCGTGCGCCGGGCTCACCGTCTCCCAGCCTTCGACACTGAGTACCGGGGCCGCCCAGAATGCCATCGCGGCGCTGGCAGCAGATGTCATGGTGGTGGTGGCGTACGGCCAGCTGCTGCCGCGCGAGGTGCTGCGACTGCCGCGCCTGGGCTGCGTCAACATTCACGCCTCGCTGCTGCCGCGCTGGCGCGGCGCGGCGCCCATCCAGCGGGCCCTTCTGGCCGGGGACGCCACGACCGGTGTCACGCTCATGCAGATGGACGAGGGGCTGGATACGGGCGGTATGCTGGCCGTGCACAGCGTGCCGATCGGCGCGCGCGATACCAGCGCCTCGCTGCATGCAACGCTCGCGGCACTGGGCGCACAGGCGCTGCTCGAGGTGCTGGCGGGACTGTCGGCAGGCACGCTGCGCGCGCGCGCGCAGCCCGCGGCCGGTGTCACCTATGCGGCGAAAATCTCGAAAGCTGAAGCGCGCATCGATTGGCGCACGCCGGCTGCAGTGATCTCGGCGCAGGTGCGCGCCTTCAATCCCTGGCCCGTGGCCGAAACCGTCTTTGCCGGCGAACGGCTGCGCATTCATGAGGCCGGTACAGGCCACGGCGCGGTGGCGCCGACGGCGGCACCGGGCGCCTGGCTGGGCCTTGCAGGTGATGCGCTGCGCGTCGCCTGCGGCAGCGGGGAATTATGGGTGACGCAGCTGCAGCGGGCCGGCCGCAAGGTCGTTACGGCCCGCGAGTTCGTGAATTCTGCCGGGGCTGCTGCCGGTCGCTTCACGTGAGTGGTGCGCGCACCGAAGTGCTCGTGAGCGCGGCCCGCGTCATCGCGGCAGTCGTCGATCAGGGTGCTTCGGCGGATGCCGCGCTCGCGACCGTCGCCGCATCGGGCGAGCGCGCCGCGGTGCGGGCCATCACCCTCGGGAGCGTGCGCTGGTACCTGCGACTGCTGCCGGCCGTGCACGCTCTGCTCGACCGCAAGGCCGGGCGACTCGCGCCGGAGGTCAGTGCGCTGCTGGTCGCCGCGGCCCACCAGATCGAGTATTCGCGCAATCCGGCGCAGTTGACGGTCAACGCCGCGGTCAATGCGGCGCGCACGCTCGGGCATGTGCGCGCCGCCGGGCTCGTCAACGCGTTGCTGCGGCGGTTCGTGCGCGAGCGCGCTGCGCTGCTCGCCGCAGTGGATGCCGATCCGGTGGTCGCGGCGGCCCATCCACCCTGGCTTGCCGCGGCGCTGCGGCGTGCGTGGCCGCAGCAGGCGGCCGCCGTGATGCTGGCGAACAATGGGCACCCGCCGATGACCCTGCGCGTGGATCTGACGCGCACCGACCGGGATGCGTATCTGGCGCGGCTGCTGCAGGCCGGTATCGAGGCGCGTGCCGCGGCCTGGGCGCCGACGGCCGTGCAGCTCGCTTGCGCCGTCCCGGTTGCGGCACTGCCTGATTTTGCCCACGGCTGGGTGTCGGTTCAGGACGCGGGGGCGCAGTTGGCCGCGGTGCTGCTCGATCCCGGACCCGGCATGCGCGTCCTGGATGCGTGTGCGGCGCCGGGCGGCAAGACACTGCATATCCTGGAGCGCGCCGATGACTGCGCGGTGGTCGCAGTCGATGCCGATGCCACGCGGCTGCTGCGCGTCCGCGAGAACCTCGAGCGTTGTGGGCGCAGCGCGCAGCTGCTGGTCGCCGACATGGCGACGGGCCGCGCGCCGGACGGTTCGGTGCCGCAGGTCCTGGGTGCCGGCGGTTTTGATCGCATCCTGCTCGATGCGCCCTGTTCGGCGACGGGGGTCATCCGCCGCCATCCGGATATCCGCCTGCTGCGCCGTGAGTCGGATATCGCGACGTTTGCCGCGACCCAGGCCGCGCTGCTGAAATACGCGCTCACGCTGCTGGCACCGGGCGGTCGCCTGCTGTACTGCACCTGCTCGGTACTGCCCGAGGAAAACGACGCGGTCATCGGCCGCTGCAGCGCCGATCTGCCGGCACGGGTGCGGGTGCTGCCGCCGCCGCTGCTGCTGCGCGCGGCGGAACAGCCGATACCCGGCGCCATCGTGTGCGACCATGGACTGCAGCTGTTGCCGGGAGGCGAGGCGGGCACCGACGGCTTCTATTATGCTTGCCTGCAGAAGGACACATCCGGACCGCATTGAAATGAGCCGCCCCCCATGGATAACACTGGCAGCCGTCTGGCTGGCGCTGTGCAGTGTGGTCGTCATGGCCGATGCGCTGGATGGCGTGCTGCAGGTCCGTTCGGCATTCGTGGATTTGGACCACTCGGTGTTCCAGCTGCATGCGCGCGTCGATTACCCATCGACGCCCGCCATCAGTGATGCGTTGCGTGACGGCGTCGACCTGATCTTCGATGTCAATGCGCGCGTCGAGCGCGCCCGACGCTTCTGGCTCAACAGCACCATCGTCGATCTGACGTTGCGCCGTGAGCTGGCCTACCACACGGTGAGCGACCGTTACGTGGTCCGCGACCCGGAAAGTGGCGACCAGCAGACCTTCGCGAACCTCGATGCCGCGCTCGAGTACCTGGGTAAGGTGGATGCGTGGCCGATACTGGTGGAGCCGCAGCTGGAGACGGGCTCCCAGTACATCATCAGCGTGCGCGCCGGCATTCATCGCGGCCATCTGTCCTCCTCGCTGCGCGCCCTGTTGTTCTGGACCAATGACTGGAGCCGCCTCAGTGACTGGTACACATGGTCACTGACGACCTGACACCGCCGCGTCGCCCGTGGGGAACCTACGCCCTGGGGCTGCTGTGGGCGGTCATCGGCACCAGCGCGCTGCTGCTGCTGGCCAAGAGCGTGCAGCGCTCCTCGGATTTCGGGCGGCTGCAGCCATGGATACTGCTGCTGAACCTGGTGGGCGTGATCGGCCTGACCGTGCTGATCGCGCGCAAGATCTGGCAACTGGTCCGCGACTACCGGGCCAATGTCCCGGGCTCGCGCCTGACGGCGCGCACGGTCAGCACCTTCGGCGCGCTCGTGATCGCGCCGCTGCTCATCGTCTACCTGTTCTCGCTCGACTTCCTGAACCGCGGCATCGACAGCTGGTTCCGGATCGAGATCAAGCAGGGCCTCAACGACGCACTGCTGCTGTCACGCTCGGCCATCGATGTGCGCATGCGGGAATACGGCCGGCGGACCGAGGACTTTGCCGCGGTGCTGGTCAATGCGCCGCGCGATCAGCTGGTGCGGCGCCTGAACGCGGAACTGCGCGCCACCGATGCGCGCCAGATCGTGCTGTTTGACTCCGACCAGCGCGTAATGGCCTTCAGCAGCGACACCTCGAACGAGGTGGCGCCCGCCCCGCCGCCGAGCGACGTGCTGCGACAGATCAGCCAGCACCGGCCATACGTCGGCCTGGAACCGCAGGCGGGGGGCCAGTACCTGATCCGGGTGGCCGCGCCGCTGTCGGAAACCCGCGACTCGAGCGACCGGCGCTACGTCTATGCCGTATATGAAGTGTCGCAGCAGCTGGCCAAGCTCTCCGAGGCGGTCCAGCAGACCTATTCGCAGTACGGCGACCTCGCCCTGGCCCGCGAACCGCTGAAGGACAGCTTCCGGCTGACCCTGACCCTGGTGCTGCTGCTGGCGATGCTGGCGGCCATATATGGCGCGATCTATTCGGCGCAGCGGCTGATCAGGCCGGTGCAGGACCTGATCGCCGGCACGCGCGCCGTCGGCAAGGGCGACTTCGCGACGCGCCTGCCGCTGCCCTCGCGCGATGAATTGGGCTACCTGGTGCATTCCTTCAATGACATGACCAAGCGTCTGCGGCGCGCCCGCGAGGAGACGTGGCGCAGCCAGGAGGCCGTGGAGCGCGAGCGCGGTCGTCTGGCCGTGATCCTGGCACGGCTGTCGACGGGCGTGCTCGCGGTCGACCGCGAGCTGATGGTCCGCATTGCCAACGAGGCGGCCGGGCAGATCATGGGGGTGGACCTGACCCAGGCCACGGGCTCATCGCTGTCGCAGCTGGCGGCCGGCAAGGAGCGCTTCAGTCAGTTCGTCGCGGCCCTGGTGGTGCGCTTCGCCGCCGGACGCGAGGAGTGGCGCGAGCAGATCGAGCTGGACAGCGGCTCCGACCACCGGGTGCTGATGTGCGCCTGCACGCCCATCGGCGTCGAGGGGGCCGAGCGCGGCTATGTGATCGTGTTCGATGACATCACGGCCTTGCTGCAGGCGCAGCGCGATGCGGCATGGGGCGAGGTGGCGCGGCGCCTCGCCCATGAAATCAAGAACCCGCTGACGCCGATCCAGTTGTCCGCGGAGCGGATGCAGCGCAAGTTCCTGGCCAATATGAATAAGGAGGACGCGGAGCTGCTGCAGCGTTCGACCGATACGATCGTGCAGCAGGTTGAAACCATGAAGCAGATGGTCAACGCCTTCAGCGAATACGCGCGGGCACCGGATATGAAGGTCACCGGCTTCAGTCTCAATGATCTGGTCGCGGAAGTGGTGGAGCTGTACCGCCTGCCCGACAGCCGGGTGCAGATCCGCCTGGACCTGGACCCGCAGATGGGCACGATCGAGGCGGATCGCGGCCGGGTGAGACAAATTCTAAATAACCTGCTCGTCAATGCGCTCGAGGCGCTGGAGGGTTATGATTTGCGCGGGAAAACCGGTGACAGCCGCGCAATAGTAGATATATCAACCCGGCTGCAGCAGGCCCGCAGCGCCGAATGGGCCCACGGCGTCGTAACAGTTTGTGATAATGGGCCCGGTTTCCCGCGCGAGCTGCTCGGCAGGGTTTTTGACCCCTACGTGACGAGCAAGCCGCGAGGGACAGGCCTGGGACTCGCGATAGTCAAGAAGATCGTCGAGGAGCATGGAGGACGCATCGACGCGGAGAACAGGCCAGAAGGCGGCGCCAGCGTGCGCGTGACTCTGCCCTTGCGCGACAGCACGCGAGCCGCAAACTCGCACCGTGCGCGTCGCCCGGCAATACGGAAGGAGAGCTTGGGATGAGTGCGATGCGAATTCTCGTGGTCGACGACGAGGCCGATATCCGCGGCCTGCTCAAGGAAATACTCGCCGAGGAAGGCTATGCGGTCGAAGTCGCCGCAGATGCCGAAGAGGCCCGCGCGGCCCGTGCGCGCCAGATCCCCGACCTGGTGCTGCTTGATATCTGGATGCCCGGCGTCGATGGCATCACGCTGCTGCGCGAATGGGCGGTGTCCGCGGCCGATGGTGTCCAGGTCGTCATGATGTCCGGGCACGGTACGATCGAGACGGCGGTGGAGGCGACGCGCCTCGGCGCCTTCGATTTCGTCGAGAAGCCGCTGTCGATCGCCAAACTGCTGCGCACGGTGGAGCGGGCGCTGGAGGCTGGCAAGCGCAAGCGCCAGCCGGGACGCATGGCGCCCGCCCAGATCCAGATCCCGGCCGGCAAGAGCCGCGTCATCCAGCAGTTGCGCACCGATCTGCAGCAACTGGCTCCGAACCGCTCCGCCGTACTGTTGATCGGCGAGTCAGGCTCGGGTCGGGAAGCCTTCGCCCGCTACCTGCACGCCGAAAGCCCGCGCGCGGCATCGCCCTTCGTGACCCTGATCGCCAGCACGCTGCGCGAAACGGACGCCGAAGCGCTGCTGCTGGGCAGCGGCGATACCAAAGGCCTGCTCGAACAGGCCGGCGATGGGTCGCTGTTCATCAATGAGATCGAGGATCTGCCGCAGATCGCCCAGCGGGTACTGATGGGCGTGCTCGAGTCCGGCACCTTCTCGCGGTTGAAATCGGCGGCGGTGCAGCGTTTTGACGCGCGCGTTCTGTCCTCGGCCCAGCCCGGAGTCGAGGGCCGTGCTGGCACGGTCGGTTCGGAATTCCGTCGCGACCTGCTCGGCCACCTGAACACGCTGATCGTGCGCATTCCGCCCCTGCGCGATTACGCCGAGGATGTGCCCGAGCTGCTGCGCCACTACGTGGATCGCGCGGTGGATGCCGAAGGCCTGTCCTTCCGCCGTTTCAGCGTGGCGGCGCAGAACCGCATGCGCAACTACCCCTGGCCCGACAACCTGCGCGAGCTGAAGAACCTGGTGCAGCGCCTGCTGATCCAGGGGGGGCCTGAGGAAATCCGGCTGGAGGAAATCGAGCACGAGCTGGCCATGCAGACCGTGCCGGGTGAGCCGCTGGTCAAGCAGGACCTGCTGGCGCTGCCGCTGCGCGAGGCACGCGAGCAGTTCGAGCGCGCCTACCTGCAGCAGCAGCTGCTGCTGTGCAATGGCAAGGTGGGACGGCTCGCGAAGCGTGTCGGCATGGAGCGCACGCACCTGTATCGCAAGCTGCGCTCCCTGGGCGTGGATTTTCGCGCGACCCCCGACGACTGAAGTTCGCGGGAGCTCAGTCGCCGACGCGGATCACGAGCGCATCGACATCGGCCGCCTGCAGCTGCCGCCGCACCTTGTTCAACTGCAGCAGATCGGTGATCGGCCCGACCCGCACCCGAAACCACACATCGGTGTCGAGGGCGACGCGCTGCACCTTGGCATCGACGCCCTGCAGGGTCAGCTGGCGCGAAACCCGATCGGCATCAGCCTCGTTGCGGTACGAGCCGGCCTGCAGCACGTAGGAGCCGGGCTTCTCGATCTTCGCGGTGGGCAGGTCGCGCTTCACATCGCGCTCCTTCTCGGGCACCACCACTTCGAAGTTCGGCAGCATGGAATAGAAGTCGTAGTGCTGAGGTCCGGAACCCGAGCCTGCGGCCTGGACATCGGCCGGCGGCGGTTTGTGGGCCTCGGGCTTGGGCGCATCCAGCGCCACCGGCGTGTGCTGGCCCTGGTGCGTGAACGCCCAGCCCATGGCACCCACGACCAGTCCTGCGACGAGACCCGCGGCAAAGTCCTGCCAGCGGGTGGCACCACCGCCGCGCCGCCGTGCCGACTTGTAGTCGCGTGTACCGTGCCGCGTCACATGCTCTCGGGAGCGGTTACGCCCAGCAAAGTCAGGCCATTGCGGATCACCTGGGCGGCGGCGCTGACCAGGCACAGTCGCGCGTTGCGCAACGGCGCTTCCGGCACGATGAACTGCTCGGCGTTGTAGTAGGTGTGGAAGGCATTGGCCAGTTCGCGCAGGTAGTACACGAGGGTATGCGGCGCCCGCTGCACCGCCGCGCTGGCGAGGGCCTCGGGATAGCGCGACAGCGACTGCACCAGCGCCTGCTCGTGCGCGCCGGTGAGCGCGGTTGCGTTTTCCAGACCCTCGGCCTGATCAAAGGTGAAGCCCTTGGCGGTGAGCTGCTTGAGCACGCTCGCGACGCGCGCGTGCGCGTACTGGATGTAGTACACCGGGTTTTCGTTGGTGCGTGACTTGGCCAGTTCCAGATCAAAGTCCAGGGGCTGATCGTGACTGCGCATCAGGTAGAAGAAGCGGCATGCGTCATTGCCGACCTCCTCGCGCAGCTGCCGTAGCGTGACGAACTGCGCTTCGCGCTTGCCCATCGGAATCTTTTCACCGCCGCGGAACAGGCTCACGAACTGGATCAGACTCACCTCCAGGCTCGCGCCCGGTTCGCCCATGGCGGTGAGCCCGGCGCGCACGCGCGCGATGTAACCGTGGTGATCCGCACCGAGCACGTCAAGCAGGCGCGCGAAGCCGCGCTCGCGTTTTTCGAGGTGATAGGCGATATCTGAGGCAAAATAGGTGGCAACGCCGTTCTCGCGGATCACGACGCGATCCTTCTCATCACCGAACTGCGTGGCTGCGAACCATTGCGCGCCATCCTTGGTATAGATCTGATGCTGGGCGCGCAGCCGCTCAAGGGCGCGATTGATGGCCCCGGAAGCGGCCAGTGAACCTTCCGAATACCAGCGATCGAAGTCGACGCCAAAGCCCGCGAGATCATCGCGGATGTCGGCAATCATCATTTCCAGTGACAGCCCGAGCACCTCGCGGAAGCCACCGTCGCCGATCAGCTCGCGACAGCGTTCGATGAGCGCATCGATGTACCGCTCCTTGTCGCCCTGCGGCGCATCCGGCGGCAGACCGGCCGTCACGCTCGCGGCCGGGGCGCGTAGCCGCTCGCCGGCGAGTTCGCGCAGGCGCTGTGCGAGGGGCCGCACATATTCGCCGCGGTAACCGTTGCTCGGAAAGGCCAGTTCCTCGCCGCACAGTTCCAGATAGCGGATCCAGGTACTGACCCCGAGGATATCCATCTGCCGGCCCGCGTCATTGATGTAGTACTCGCGGGACACGTCGAAGCCGGTGGCGGCCAGAATGTTCGCCAGCGTCGCGCCGTACGCGGCCTGACGGCCGTGACCGACATGCAGTGGACCGGTGGGATTGGCGGACACGAATTCAATCAGCACGCGCTCGCCCGCACCGGCATCGCTGCGCCCGTAGGCATGACCGCGCGCGAGGATGCGCGCCAGCTCCTGGGTACTCGCGGCGGCCTTGAGGTAGAAATTGATGAAACCGGCGCCGGCGACTTCGGTGCGCTCGATCAGGTCATTGGCCGGCAGCGCCGCAGCGATCGCCTGCGCCAGCTCGCGCGGAGTGCGGCGCGCGGCCTTCGCGAGCCGCAGGGCGATATTGGTCGCGAAGTCACCGTGTTGCGCATCACGGGTGCGCTCGACGGTGATCTGGCCGGCCTCGGGGGCGGTCGGCAGCACACCGCCGGCGAGCCCGTTCACGGCCTGCTGCAGGAGCTGCTCGAGCTGTGGTTTCAAGAGGAGAAGTATCCGCTGCACTGGAAACGAATCAGTTTACCGGACCCGTCAGAACAGATCGATGGGATCCACGTCCAGCGCCCAGCGGACGCGGTGTGCGCCGGGCAGCTCACCGAGCTGTTCGATCCAGGTGCCGAGCAGCCGCTGCAGCGCGTTGCGATCGGGGCTCTCCAGCAGCAGCTGCGAGTGATAGCGCCCCGCGCGCCGGGCCATCGCCGCAGGAACCGGCCCGAGCAGTTTGACGGCGCGCGGCGCCCCCGCCAGGCGCCGGGCAGCGGTGAGAAAATCGAGCGCGTCCTGCGCGCTCGTTGCCGAGGCACGCACGACCGCGAGGCGGCTGAAGGGCGGCCAGGCAGCAGCCTCGCGCTCGGCCAGCGCCGCGCGTGCGAAGCCGTCGTACCCTGCGGTCATCAGCGTCTGCAGCAGTGGATGTTCGGGATAGGCTGTCTGAATGAGGACCTCGCCGGCGCGGCTGCCGCGCCCGGCCCGGCCGGCCACCTGCACGATGGTCTGCGCGAGGCGCTCGGCGGCACGAAAGTCGGTGCTGAAAAGGCCCTGATCGGCATTGAGCACGACCACCAGCGTCATGTTCTGAAAGTCATGACCCTTGGTGATCATCTGGGTGCCAACCAGGATGCGCGCCGCACCGCTGTTCACGCTGTGCATGGCCGCGTCCATGTCGCCTTGGCCGCGCACCACGTCGCGATCCACGCGCACCAGCGGCGCCTGCGCGAAAAGTTCCCGTAGCCGCTCCTCGACCCGTTCGGTACCTTGCCCGATGGGGCGCACTTCGAAGCCGCATTGCGGACATCGCTTCGGCAGCGGCGCGTCCGCGCCGCAGTGATGACAACGCAGACGCCCCGAACGCTGATGGACCGTCAGGCGCGCATCACAGTCCGCACAGGGCGCGACCCAGCCGCACGCCGTACACAGTAGCGTGGGGGCGTAGCCGCGGCGATTGAGGTAAACGAGTACCTGGCCGGCGGCAGCCAGATGCCGCTCGATCGCCTGCACCACCGGGGTGGCCAGCCCCGCCGTGACGGCGTGGGCGCGCAGATCCACGACCGCCAGCCGCGGCGGCTGCGCCTGGCCCGCGCGGCGCGGCAATGACAGAAGCCGGTAGCGTCCGGCAACGACATTCTGCAGGGTCTCGAGCGATGGCGTTGCCGAGCCCAGCACCACCGGCACCTGCGCGCGCTGCGCGCGCACCAGCGCCAGATCACGTGCCGAATAATGAAAACCGCCCTCGTGCTGCTTGAGTGAGGCGTCGTGCTCTTCGTCGACGACGATGATGCCCAGCTCGGGCACCGGCGCGAACACGGCCGAGCGCGTGCCCACGATAATGCGCGCTGCGCCGCTGGCAGCGGTGCGCCAGGCGCCGAGCCGCTCGCCGTCACTGAGCGCGGAGTGCAGCACCGCCAGTGGTGAGTTGAAGCGCTCCTCGAAGCGCCGTACCAGCTGCGGGGTGAGGCCGATTTCCGGCACGAGCACCAGCGCGCGCCGCCCGGCGGCCAGCACTTGTTGAATCACCTGCAGATAGACTTCCGTCTTGCCGCTGCCGGTCAGACCGTGGAGCACGAAGGTCGCAAATCCCGGCAGTGCCGCGCTGATGTGGCTCACTGCCAGCACCTGCTCGGGCGTGAGCGTCGGGGCCCGCGCGGCTGCGGCCGGCGGGCTGGCGGCGCGCTTCGCACCGATGTGCGCGGCCACGGATTCGCACCGCACCCAGCCATGTTTGCGCAGTACCGCGGCCGCCGGACGCCAGCGGGGCAGCTGCTGCGCAAGTGCGTCCTGTCGGATCGATTCGTGCCGAACCAGAAGCTCCAGCAGCTGACGCTGCGCGGGTGAGCGCGCAAGCCGCCCCTGTGCGAGCGCCTCGCAGCCTGCCGGCGTGGGCCGCCACAGCACATCGAGCGCGATCGGGCTGGCCCCGGCGCGCAGGGCCTTCGGCAGGGCGCTGGCGATGGCCTCGCCGATGGGATGGTGGTAATAGTCGCTGGCCCAGCGCACCAGGGCGAGCACCGCTGCGTCGAGAACCGGGGCGGCATCCACCAGCGCCGCAATGGGCTTCAGTTTTGCCTCCGGCACGCTCGATTCGGTGGCGTTTTCGACGACCACGCCAATCAGGGTGCGCCGGCCAAAAGGCACCCGGACGCGGCTGCCCGGCTGGGGTGCGGGGGTGCCAGCGGGAATCCGATAGTCAAACAGTCGGCGCAGGGGCACATCCAAGGCTACGCGCGAAATGCCTTCCGGCGGCGCTGCCCTGGTCATGCCGAAATACTGGTACTATTATTCAAATCAATGGCTTGCGAGATGTCGGCAAATCGCGTCAAATGGGTCAACCGCAGGTCGAGTCCAAGCGTTATAACCTGCATGAGTGCCTTTGCTACTCTCGCGCCGCCTTATAACATGCCCGCCACATCGCGCGGCGACACGCTATTGAACGACACTGCCGAGGCCAGATCGCGGGCGCTGAACCAGTTTCTGGCGAGCGTCGAGCTGAAGGCTTACAAGATCGCGCAGGCGGGCCTGCGGCACCAGGACGATGCGCTGGATGCAGTGCAGGACGCCATGCTGCAGCTCGCACGTGCCTATGCCGATCGGCCGGCCGAGGAATGGAAGCCGCTCTTCTACCGGATTTTGGAAAATCGCATCCGCGACATGCAGCGGCGGCGCACGGTGCGCGGCCGCGTCATGTCATGGCTGCCGTTCCGCCGCGACGATGACGACGAGGATATCGATCCGATCGCGCAGGCGCCGAGCAATGATCTCCCCGCCGTCACGCGTCTGGAAATCGATGAGGCCATGACGGCGCTGGACGCGGCCCTGGAGACCTTGCCGCACCGGCAGCGCCAGGCCTTCCTGCTGCGTAACCTCGAGGGACTGGACGTGGCGCAGACCGCGCAGTCCATGGGTTGCTCCGAGGGCAGCGTGAAGACACACTATTTTCGCGCCCTGCAGGCGCTGCGCCAGAAACTGGGAGACTTTGAACTATGAACGCCGGCGAAGGCGAACCGGCGCGGACCACGCGGCTGCAAAGCGGGCTGGAGGTGCGTTCGCGCGTGGTGCTGGAGGAAGGACTCTCGCGCATCGACGCGCGCACGCGCTCGCGCCTGAATCAGGCGCGTCAGGCCGCGGTAGCCGCGGCGTCCCGCTCGTCCTGGGTGGGACGGTTGTTCGGGAGCTGGTCGCGGCAGGTGCTGATGCCGGCGACGGGAGCCGCGGCAGTGGCCGCGCTGGTCGCGGTTTTTATGTTGAGCGGCCGCCATCAGCTGACCGCGTCGGTGACGGACAACCCGGCCAGTGCGTTTGACGTACTGGATCTGGTCACGGATGACGATGCGATGAACCTCATGGAGGACAACGACAGCTCCTTTTATGAGTGGGCTGCGGCGCAAAGTGACAGTGGGGCGGCAACCTGATGACCGCACCCGGCGGGCCGCGGCCCGTCCGTGCTTGGGCGTGCCTCGGGCTCCTGCTCGGCGTGCCCCTGCAGCCATTGCTGCTGCGCGCTGCCGAGCCGCCGGCGAAGGTGATCGAGCCCGCCGATGCGGATTTGATCGAGTTCTTGGGATCGGTGGATTCCGATGACGAGGGATGGAAGCAGTATCTGGCGCGGACCAGTGCGCGGGTGCCGGTTGTGAAGGCGCCGCCACCGGCGCCGCCGGCCAGTAGTGCTCCAGGAAAAGACAGTGCGAAAGTTGAGCATTAAGCCAGGTCTGATCGGAGCAGCGTTGCTGACAGCCATGCTGTCGGCGGGCGTGTGCCTGCCGGTTCGCGCGCAGGTGCCAGCGGGCGCCGCGAGCGCGCCGGCAGCCGGCCCCGCTGCGGTGCCCTGGACCTCGCTGTCGCAGGATCAGCAGCGCCTGTTGACGCGACTGTCGGGGCAGTGGGATCAGCTGCCGCCCCAGCGCCAGCAGGCGCTCGCGAGCGGCAGCCAGCGGTGGCTGGGCATGTCGCAGGACCAGCGCGCTGCGGCCCGTCAGCGCTTCAATCAGTTCCAGCAGTTGCCGGCGCAGCGCCGGCAGATGCTGCGCCGGCGCTGGGAAGAGTTTCGCGCCCTGCCGCCCGCGCGCCAGCAAGCGCAGCGTGAGAATTACCGCAAGTTCCAAAGCCTGCCGCAGCAGCAGCGCCAGCAGCTGCGCCAGCGCTGGCAGAACGCCAGTCCGCAACAGCGGCAGAACATGGTCCAGCGCGCGCGTGCGCGCCGGGCCGCGCGCGCGCCGAAACTGCGTTAGCGATTGAGCGCTGCTGTAGGACATCTGCCAGTGACCGGCCGCCTTGCAGCGTCGTATCATCGGCGCCTGACAAGGAGACCCCCATGACCCGCTACGTATTGCCCGATCTCGCCTATGACTACGGCGCTCTTGAGCCGCATATCTCCGCCCGCATCATGGAGTTGCATCACAGCAAGCATCACAAAGCCTACGTTGATGGTGCCAACAAGACCCTCGAGCAGCTGGCGGAGGCCCGACAGAAGGGCGCGCTGGATGGCGCAGGAGTGCTCGAGCGCACCCTGGCATTTCACATCTCCGGCCATGTCATGCACAGTATTTTCTGGCAGAACCTGAGCCCTAAGGGCGGCGGTAACCCGACGGGCGAGCTGGCCACGGCCATCAATCGCGACTTCGGCAGCTTTGATTCCTTCAAACTGCAGCTGAACAAGACCGCGGGCACGATCCAAGGATCAGGCTGGGCGGCGCTGTACCTGGAACCGCTGACGCAGCAGCTGATCATCGGTTCGGTGCATGACCATCAGCAAAGCGTTTTCCAGGGCTCGCTGCCGCTGATGGTCGTCGATGCCTGGGAGCACGCGTTCTATCTGCAGTACGTCAACGAGAAGGTGAAGTTCTTCGATGCGCTGTGGAACATCTGGAACTGGACCGACATCGGTGAGCGTTATACGGCCGCGAAGAGCGCCAAGCTGAGCCTCAAGGGCGCGGTGGCCTGAAGGCGCACGCTGCCTGCTGAAAGCTGGCGGGCTCGGTCTCGCCAGCTTTGCATGCGCGCGTGCTAGAGGATGAACCGGCTCAGATCCTCGTCCTTCACCAGATCGCCCAGGTGCTTGGCGACGTAGGCGCCGTCCACCGTCACTTCACGAACCTCGGAGCTGGTCGCATCGTAGGACACGGTCTCCAACAGCCGCTCCATCACGGTGTGTAGGCGTCGCGCACCGATGTTCTCGGTCCGCTCATTAACGTGATGCGCGATCTCCGCGAGCCGACGCACGCCATCGGCGGCGAACGTCACGCTCACCCCTTCGGTCCCGAGCAGCGCCCGATACTGCGCCGTCAGCGACGCATCGGGCTCCGTGAGAATGCGCACGAAGTCATCGACCGTGAGTGAGCTGAGCTCAACGCGGATCGGCAATCGTCCCTGCAGTTCCGGAATCAGATCGGAGGGCTTGGACAGATGAAACGCGCCGGAGGCGATGAACAGCACATGATCGGTCTTCAGCGGCCCGTACTTCGTGGTCACGGTCGAGCCTTCGACCAGTGGTAGCAGATCGCGCTGCACGCCCTCGCGCGAGACATCCGCGCCGATGGTTTCGCCACGCCGCGACACCTTGTCGATTTCGTCGATGAACACGATGCCGTTCTGCTCGGCATTGTGCAGCGCGCGAACCTTCAGCTCCTCCTCGTTGACCATGCGGCCCGCTTCCTCTTCGGCAAGCAGCTTCAGCGCCTCCTTCACCTTCACCTTGCGTGGCTTGGTGCGCTGACCGCTGAGGTTGTGGAACATCGATTGCAGCTGCTGCTGCATTTCCTCCATGCCGGGAGGCGCCATGATGTCGACCGAGGGGCCGAAGGCGCGCAGCTCGATCTCGATCTCGCGCTCGTCGAGATCGCCCTCGCGCAAGCGCTTGCGCAGTTTCTGCCGCGTCTCCGCATCGCGCGGCTGCGGCGGTTCATCGGTCGAAAAGCCCATTACCCGCGCCTTGGGCAGCAGTGCATCCAGCACGCGCTCCTCGGCGGCATCGGCCGCGCGCTCGCGCACTTTGCCCACCTGGCTCTCACGCTCCATCTTGATGGCAACTTCGGCGAGGTCCTTGACGATGGATTCGACGTCGCGGCCGACGTAGCCGACTTCAGTGAACTTGGTCGCTTCGACCTTGACGAACGGAGCATTGACGAGTTTTGCCAGCCGCCGCGCGATTTCGGTCTTGCCGACGCCGGTCGGTCCGATCATCAGGATGTTCTTCGGCGTGATCTCGTGGCGCATCGGTTCGGGAATCTGCATCCGGCGCCAGCGGTTGCGCAAGGCGATGGCAACGGCGCGCTTCGCGGCATGCTGGCCGACGATGTGCTTGTCCAGTTCGGCCACGATCTCCTGCGGCGTCATGGCCTGCGGCGCAACGGCCTGCGCGTTCGCGGCCTGCGCCGCGGTGTCGTAGCGCGCGCCGCTATCAGCGGCCGCTGCGCTGTCGTTTGCAGGATTCGCCATTTACTTGATCTCGTCGATGAGCAGGTTGCGGTTCGTGTAGATGCAGATGTCGGCGGCAATGTTGAGCGAACGCTCGACAATGCTGCGTGCATCCAGATCCGAGGAGTCCACCAGAGCGCGCGCCGCAGCCAGGGCATAGGAGCCGCCGGAGCCGATGGCGGCCACGTCGTATTCGGGTTCGATCACGTCGCCGTTGCCGGAGATCACGAAGATCTTTTCCTTGTCGCCCACGAGCAGCAGCGCCTCGAGGCGGCGCAGGTAACGGTCGGAGCGCCAGTCCTTGGCCAGTTCGATGGCGGCGCGGGTGAGATTGCCGTGCTTTTCGAGCTTGCCCTCGAAGCGCTCGAACAGCGTGAAGGCATCCGCGGTGCCACCGGCAAATCCGGCGAGAACCTTGTCACCGTACAGGCGGCGCACCTTGCGGGCGTTGCCCTTCATGACCGTATTGCCGAGGGTGACCTGGCCATCGCCGCCGATGGCGACGGCACCGTTGCGGCGAACCGCGAGAATCGTTGTGCCGTGGGGATCGAAAGTGTTGCTCATGCGTGCAGGCCTTACGCTTTTTTGCGCGCGCGGGGATGGCTAGCGTCGTAGATGCGGGCCAGATGCTGGAAATCAAGATGGGTATAGACCTGGGTGGTGGAGATGTCGGCGTGGCCGAGCAGTTCCTGCACCGCGCGTAATTCACCACTGGATTCAAGGAGATGCGAGGCGAAGGAGTGACGGAACAGATGCGGATGGACGTGCATGGGCAGCCCCTGGCGCACGGCCCAGTACGCGACCCGCTTCTGGATGGCCCGGGGTCCGAGCCGCCGCCCGGAGGTGCCGATGAAGACGGCCGGCGTGTCGTGCTTGAGCAGGGCATTGCGCTCCTTGAACCAGGCGGTCAGCGCGCTCAAGGCCTTGCGGCCCACGGGCAGTACGCGCGTCTTGCTGCCCTTGCCCAGCACCCGCACCGTCCGATCGGTGCAGTGCAAGTCCTGCAGGTTCAGGCCTACCAGCTCCGCCAGGCGCAGCCCCGAGGAATACAGCAGTTCCATGAGGGCGCGATCACGGATCGCCAGCGCGTCTTCGGCGGGAATCTCCAGCAGCCGCGCCATCGAATCCGCATCGAGGGTTCCCGGCAGGCGCTTCTGGCCCTTCGGCGCCCGCACGTCCAGGGCGCAATTGCGTTTCAGGACCCCTTCGCGGATCAGGAAGTTCAGGAAGCTGCGCACCGCCGACAGTCGGCGCTGGACGCTGCGCGCGGCAAGTCCGGCGGCATGGCAGCGCGCCGCGAACAGCCGCACCTGCGCGTGTTCGAGACCTGCCCAGTCCGCGACGCCTTCCTTGCCGCAGAATCTGGCCAGGGCATTGAGGTCGCGCGCGTAATTGCTGTCCGTGTGAGCCGAGAACCGCCGCTCGCGGGTCAGATACTGGCGGAAGCGCGCGAGCTGTTCGCGGGACTCCGGGTTCATGACCGGCCGCCGGCGCGCTTACGGGCGGGACAGCACATCCGAAATCAGGTCGGCCAGCCGCGCCAGGAAATCGGTGCTCATGCCCGGATGGAAGCGATCCCGGTCGGTGCTGCCCAGCGCGAGCAGACCGAGCGCGCCGTGGTCGCCGAGCGGCACCAGCGCCACCGAGCCGATGTCCGGCGCATCGGCGGCGAACAGGAAGTCACGCTGCGAGTCGCGTGCCTGGCCGCAACGCGGCTTGCCGCTGGTGAACAGTGACTCGAAGGACTTGAGGTTGGCATCGTCGGCATTGACGAGACGCACGAACCGCTGCGGCGCGAGCGCTTCGTCCGGTTGCCCGATCAGCACCAGCACCGAATGGAACGAGTCGAAGTCTTCGCGCAGGCTGGCTTCGAGCTGCTCGATGGCGCCGTGCCGGGTCTGCGCACGCAGCAGCCGCCGCGTGAAGCGATGCAGTTTCTCGGCGACCGCGTCATTGGCGCGCGCGACGGTGACGAAGTCCGCGAGTTTCTGCTCCAGACTCGCGTGCCGCTCGCGCAGCACCTCGACCTGGCGTTCGACCAGCGAAATCGTCGAGCTGCCGCGCGCGTGCGGTAGCCGCAGCCGCGCCAGCAGCGGCAGATGGTTCTCGAAGAACTCCGGATTCTGCTGCAGAAAGTGGGCAACCGTTTCTTCTTCGCTCTGCTGCGGCGGGATTCCCCGAGCCTCTCTTGTGCTCATTTCGCTGCGTCCTTCAAACGTTGGATGGCATGTTCATTGGCGGAAAAGTTCGCAATGTCCTTCGAAGGCGACCTGCGCCGGTCCGGTCAACCAGACCGGCTCCCCCGGACCTGCCCAGTCTACGCGCAACTCGCCGCCGCGGACGTGCACTCGCACCTGCGGGTCGAGCAGACCGCGCTGTCGTCCGACGATCACGGCCGCGCACGCACCGGTGCCGCAGGCCAGGGTTTCCCCGGCGCCGCGCTCGTAGACGCGCAGCCGGATGGCCGCGCGGTCCACCACTTCCATGAAACCGACGTTGACCCGGCGCGGGAAACGCGGATGACTCTCGATAGCGGGACCGAGGCTGGCGACGGGCGCCGAATCCACCGCGGCAACCTGCAGCACCGCGTGCGGATTGCCCACCGAGACCGCGCCGATTTCGACCGTGGCGCTGCCGGCGGTGAGGGCGTAGCGCTCCTGGCGCTCGCTGGCCTCGAAGGGGAGCGCCGCCGGCTCGAAGCAGGGCACGCCCATTTCGACCGAGACCAACTCGGCGCCGGTTAGGCGGGCGCGCACTGGCCCCGCGCGACTGTCCATCAGGAACTCACTGGCTGGCGCGCGGCCTTGGCGGTACAGGAGCGAGGCGATGCAGCGTGCGCCGTTGCCGCACTGCTCGACTTCCTCGCCGTCACTGTTGAAGATCTGATAGTAGATGGCGGTGTCGGCGCGCCGTGCCGGATGCAGCACCAGCGCCTGGTCGAATCCAATGCCCGTATGGCGGTCGGCCAGAGCGCGCAACTGCCCGGGTGTCGGTGCCGGCGTCGCGCGCAGCACATCGAAGACGATGAAGTCATTACCCACGCCGTGCATCTTCGTGAAGTTGATGCGCATTGCACAGCAGAATACCGCAATCCAGTCGTGCAACGCCGGCAGAAGGCATAATCTTCGGCACCAATGCCCTCGAGTCACACCGTACGCATCCTCCCGCACGAGCGCAGCATCAGCGTTGCGGAGGACGTTCCGGTGCTCACCGCAGCGCAGCTGGCCGGCATACCGCTGCCACACAGCTGCCGTTCGGGCCGCTGCGGGTCATGCCGGGCGCGGCTGCTGAGCGGCCGGATCGAATACCGGGATGGGCCGCCGCCGGGCCTTTCGCCGCGGGAAACACGTGAGGGCTTTGTGCTGCTGTGTCAGGCGCTCGCGCGCTCCGATCTGGTGGTCGAGGCGCGCGGGGTGACCAGGCCCGCGAGCACTGAAGTTCGCATCGTACCCGCCCGCATCGCACGGCGCGAGCCGCTGAGCGCGGCGGTCATGCGGCTGACACTGCGCCTGCCCGGCGCGGAAGTCATGGAGTTCCAGGCGGGGCAGTATCTGGATGTGCTGCTTGAGGGTGGCCGGCGGCGCAGCTATTCGGTGGCCAACGCGCCGAATGCGGGCGGCGAGCTGGAACTGCATGTGCGGCACGTTCCGGGCGGCGCCTTCAGTGAGCCGCTGTTCAGCAGCCTGCGCGAGGGTGCGGTCCTGAAGATCGAGGGCCCGCTCGGACAGTTTCGCTATGAAGGCGGCCCACAACCTGCCATTTTCATCGCCGGCGGCAGCGGGTTCGCGCCGATCGGGGCCCTGCTGGGTCAGGCATTGAGCGAGGACTCGCGGTGTGACCTGCACCTGTTCTGGGGCGCACGCGAGGCCGCGGACATGTATGAGGACGGGCGGGTGCGCAACTGGGCGGCGCGCCACACGCGCCTCACCGTGCATAGACAATGCACCGGCAGGGTGCACGAGGCGGTGCTTGCGGCTCATCCGGACCTCGCGCCATTTGCGATCTATGCGGCCGGGCCGCCGGCGATGATCGAGGCCATCCGGCACACCTTCCCGGCGCACAGTGCGCAGCTGCAGCATCTGAGCCTGGAGTCTTTCGACTACGCCGTGGACCCATGAGTCGTACCATCCCGCCATGCGCATTCTGGTCGTAGAGGACAATGACCTGGTGGCGGATGCCATCACCCTGGGGCTGTCCGCCGCAGGCTTCGCGGTGGATCGCAGCGCAAGTGCAGAAGCCGCCGATAGCGCGCTTGCAACCGAACACTTCGATCTGCTGGTGGTGGACGTGGGTCTGCCGGGCCAGGACGGGCTGTCGCTGGTGCGGCGATTGCGTGGTCGCGGTGCGATGCAGCCGGTGCTCATTCTGACCGCGCGGGACACGCTGGCCATCAAGATCGAGGCGCTGAATCTCGGCGCGGATGATTTCCTGCTCAAGCCCTTCGAGCAGGACGAACTCATCGCACGCTGCCGCGCACTGATCCGTCGGGCCAACCTCTATGCCGGTGAGCAGGTCAATCTCGGCCGCATGCGACTGGATGTTGCCGGCCGGATGCTGCGCATCGATGAAGCCGCGGTGGATCTTACCGGGCGCGAGTGGCTGGTGCTCGAATGCCTGGCGTTGAACGCGGGCCGCGTGGTCTCCAAGGATCGCCTGCAGCAGGCCATCGCCAGTTTTGATCAGGCGCTCACGCCGAACGCCGTGGAAGTCTACGTCTCGCGCGTGCGCGCGAAACTCGGCGACGCCGCCGTCATCCGCACGGTTCGGGGGCTGGGGTACCGGTTGGATGATCCAAGCAGCTAAGTCGGCACCGTCCATACAGCGTCGCCTGCTGTGGTTCCTGCTGCCACCGCTGGCGGTGCTGATGCTAGTCGGGGTGTATGCCAACTACCGGGCGGCCACCGCTTTCGTGGAGTCAGCCTACGATGAGCGGCTCGGCGATGCCGCCACGGGGTTGGCCGGCAGCGTCCTCAAAGAGGGTCAGCGGCTGCGGGTCGACGCGAGCACGGTGCCAACGACGGCACATCACGCTGATCACCTGGTGGATCTGCGCTACGCCATCGTCAGTTCCAGAGGGGAGTTGCTCGCCGGCAATCGTGACGTGCCGGTTGCGGCCGCCTCGGTGGCTGCGAATCCGACCTTCGCCGATGCGGTCGTGAGTGGCGAGCGTCTGCGCGTCGCCAGCTACCGGGTCAACATTGGCGGAGATGTGGCCATCATCAGTGTGGCGGAGTCCGCCGCACAGCGTGCCGTACCGGGTCGCTTCATTCTTGCCAGCACCTGGCTGATGGACTTCATCCAGCTCGACGTGACGTTGCTGATCGTCTGGCTCGGCGTGCACTTTGGCTTGAAGCCCTTGCTGTCGCTGCGCAGACAGATCGAAGCCGGATCGCCGCGCGCGCTCAAGCACCTTGATGCCACGACGGTTCCGGGCGAGGTCAAACCGCTGGTCGAGGCGCTCAACCTGCTATTTGACGTCCTGGCGGAGGCGGCGCGCTCCCAGCGCCGCTTCGTGGCGGACACGGCTCACCAGCTGCGCACGCCCATTACGGGCCTGCTGGGCAATCTCGAATTGCTGATGAAGGAACCGGCGGCGGCAGCGCAGCGGCCGAGACTGCAGGCACTGCACACCGGCATGGAGAACCTGGCCCGCTCGGCGAACCAGTTGCTGGCATTGGCGCGCGCCGATCCCTCGACCAGCTTCGCCGAGCAATTCGACACGGTTGATTTGCGGGCCCTGGCCGGACGCATCGTGGAAATCAACGTGGATCGCGCCTTGAACGGCGGATTGGATCTGGGCGTCGAGGCCGGCGCGGTGGCGGTGCGCGGCAATGTGCGATTGCTCGAGGATCTGCTGGGCAACCTGGTCGACAATGCCATCCACTACACCCCACGTGGTGGTCACGTGACGGTGCGCGCCGGGTTGTGCGATGGCCGGCCATATCTGGAAGTCGAGGACGATGGACCGGGGATAGCGGAGGATCAGCGCGGCCGGGTGCGCGAGCGGTTTTACCGTATTCCGGGCTCGAGTGGGCATGGCTGCGGCCTGGGGCTCGCGATCGTGTCGGAGATCGCCGAGGCGCATGGGGCGCAATTCAGACTGGAATCCGGCACCGCGAGCACAGGGATCCGGGCCCGGGTGCTTTTCAGGTCACCGCTAGTGTGACGTGGTTATCAGTTTGACAGCCTGCGGGCATCCGGTGGCCCCGCAGAGCCAGTCGTCAGATTCAAGCAAGCTTGCCCCCCTAAGGTGATTCACATGTATCAACAGCACCCCTTGCGCATGACCGGCGTGACGCTGATCGAATTGCTGATCGTCATCACCATCGTCGCCATCCTCATGGGTATCGGTATGCCGTCGTACCGCTACATCACCACCTCGTATCGCATATCGGGGGAGATCAACGGTCTGTTGGGGGACGTACAGTTCGCACGCGCCGAGGCCGTCAAGGAAGGGCAGAACGTGACGGTGTGTGTATCGACCGACGGTCTGAGCTGCGCCACCAGCACCGGGTGGCAGGCGGGCTGGATCGTGTTTTCGGATCCAACCAGCGCCAAGACGACCAATGGCAATGCCGCTCTGGTGCTGCGCAGGCAGGTGGCATTCACGGGCAGCGACACGTTCGACAATGGGGCTACTGGCGCGCTGATCTTCAATCGCGAAGGGCTCGTGGCCGGGCTGCTCACCAGCGGCGGTGCGCTCATTCCGCTGCGCGAACCAACCGCCAATGTGAATTGGACCCGCTGTCTGCAGCTGAGCAACGTGGGCGCGGCTTTCGTGGTTCAGCACACCACACCGGGAGTGTCCTGCACATGAAGCCGATGTTCAGATGCCGGCGTCCACGAGGATTCAGCCTCGTCGAAGTCATGGTGGCATTGGTCATCATTGCGGTGGGCCTGCTCGGCATCGCCAAGATGCAGGCGCTGGCATTGTCCAGCACCGGCTCGGCCGGAACACGATCGCTGGTCGCCATCGAAGCCGCAAGCCTTGCCGCCTCGATGCATACCAATCGGGACTATTGGGGCCAAACGCCGCCGGCGGTCACGAACGTGGCGGTCAGCAGCAATGGCCCGAACCAGGCGGCCACCGTTACGGTCGACGTGCCAACGTTGGCCAGCGCTCCGGCGACGTGCGCGCCCTGTAGCAGCAACACGCAACTGGCGGCCTACGATTTGCAGAACTGGGCGCTGGCGCTGGGCCAGGTGGTGCCGGGTGCGGCGACCCAGATCACCTGTTCCGTTGCGAGCCCGCCGCTGAGCTGCACTATCCAGATCACCTGGCTGGAAAATGTCACCAGCGCCAATTCCTCGGCGAGCGCGGCTGCCGCCGCGAACAACAGCGGCGCGGCCGTCTCGCTGAATCAGCCGCAATACACGCTGTACGTGGAGCCATAGAACATGATGCGGCCCGCAGTCGGTTCCCTGCACCGCGAGCACGGCTACACGCTGCTCGAGCTGATGATCGCGATCCTGATCGCGCTGTTCTTGCTTGCGGGCCTTTTGACCCTGGTCATGGGCACGCGCAAGACCTCGACCACGCAAAGCCAGCTGGCGCAACTGCAGGACAACGAGCGTATTGCCATGACGCTGATGACCAATGTGATCCAGCAGGCCGGGTACTTCCCCGACCCGATGCACAACACCAGCGCAGCCCTCGTGGCCGAGGCCTCCGCGGCCGGTGCATTCGCGGTCGGCCAGTCACTGGCCGGCACCTATTCTGCCGTGCAACCCGGCGATACGATCGCCGCGCGCTTCGTTGCCCCCGCGAATGATGCCACCACGTATAACGTGATCGTCAATTGCGCCGGTACCAGCAATGCGACCGGCGCTGCTCTTGTGTATACGAACCTGTTCCAGGTTACGACCGTCAACAGCGTTCCGTACCTGCAGTGCCTGCTCAGCCAGGCAGGTACCCAGGTCGCGACTGTCAACTTGGTGGCCGGCGTGCAAAGTCTCAGCGTCATGTACGGCATCGGCGCGGCCGCCGGCGACAACAACGTCGTGACTTACGAGACCGCTGCCGCTGCGAACGCGAATCCGACTGACTGGCAGCGCGTGACAGCCGTGAAACTGCGGATCACGTTTCTGGTGCCCCAGTACGGCCAGAGCGGTGGCCAGTACTCCACGAATACGCAATACCTCGAGCGCGTGATTCCGGTCATGAGCCGCACGGGAGCGAACAATTGATGCGCCTCTCCAGACACCCGGCGGCGGCCCGCGAGCGTGGCATGGTGCTGATCGCCAGCCTGCTGCTGCTGCTGGTCGTCACCCTACTCGCCGTGGCGATGTTCCGCAGCATGGGACTCGACGCGAAGATCGCCGGCAATGTTCGCGAGAAGCAGCGCGCCCTGCACGCCGCCGAGAGTGCCCAGCAGTACGCGGAATGGTGGTTGACCACCAATGGCAATTCGACTCAGTCACCGGTCGGCTGCAATGCTGTGCTGAGCGCGAATCTGGGCCAGGGCCAGATCTGCAACAACACCCTGCAGGCCCTCAACGTCAATCCGGCGATCGTGCCCTGGCAGATCAGCGGCAGTCCGGTCGGTGTGACGTATGTTCCAACCGGCATGAATGCGACCGGTGTCACTGCCGCGGGACTCTCCGCCGCGAACACCTACGCGACCTCACCGGTTTTCTACATTGGCATTATGGGCCCGGCCGCTGATGGGCAGGGCATCGTTTATCAGATAGATGCGGTCGGCTATGGCGGTACCCAGAATACGGTTGCCATCGTTGAAAGCACCTACGAAGTGGGTTCGGGTGTCACGAACCGCGGAGGCTTGTGATGAAATTCAAGATTTTCAGTGTACTGATGATCGTCCTGGGACTGAGCGTGGCTTCCATTGGTGAGGCGCAGACTCTCCTCAGCGAGGATTTCACCGGCACCACGAGCAGTGTTGCGAAGGACAGCAATGGCAATGTCCTGGGCGGCAACTGGCTGTTCTTCAATGGCGCGTGTCTGACGGCGGGCAATAGCCCCGTCACAACCACTTTGTCGATCCCGGGCTGTGTCATCGACGGCGTCAACGACGTGCTGGGCACCTATTACATGAAGCAGGAAAACCACGACCTGTATCTGTCCGGCGGCAGCAAGGGCTATCTAGGTAGCACTGCCGCGCCCGGCACCGGCCTGCTGCAGGCCCCCGATCCATCGGGCAAGGGCGCCCTGCGGTTCACCAACGGCCAGCCGTACGGGCACGGCGAAAACGGCGCGATCGTCTCGGCTTACGCGTATCCGACGAATGCGGGTATTCAGGTGACGTTTAAAACCGTGACGTATTACGGTGACGGCGGCGGCAACGGGCAGTCAGGTGCTGCCAATGGGAAGGACGGCGCGGATGGTCTGAGCTTCTACCTCGTGGACGGCTGCGTGCCCATCGCGGGCGCGATCAAGCCGACCGGCCCCACTCCGTGCTCTTACCCCGCCAATAGTCCCTACGGGAATAACACCACGGCTGACGGAAGCGCCTTTTCTGCCACCGGCGCATTTGCGGCCATCGGTGCATGGGGCGGCAGTCTTGCCTATACCTGCAACAATGGCGCCAACGGCCCGGTCTTCAACGGACTGACGGGGGCCTATCTGGGCCTGGGCATCGATGAGTACGGTAACTTCCTGAATGGCACGACCAATACGCAAGGTTTTGGCAGCAACAGTAATCTGGGTGACAACACCGCCGACGGTGGCGGCCAGTACGCCAACCGCATCGGTCTGCGCGGGGCCGGCAACATTTCCTGGGCGGCACTCAATAACGCCTATGCCAATGATCCGAATGATTTGACCAAGCCCTATTACCCGACCTCATTGTTGACCTGTCCGGCGGGCTCCAACTTCGACTCCAACGCGAATATTTGCGCAGCCTGTCCCACGGGTTCCACGTACAGTCCGGCCGGCACCTCGGGGCAGGTCGGTTCGTGCAGCTCGATTACCACGACTATCCTTGCCAGCTGTCCTGCCGGCTACAACTCGCCATTCATTTCGCCGATCAATGGCCAGCAGTACTGCATACCCACGAGCGCGGCCAGCCAATGCGTAACCGCCGGGGCCGGCTATACCTATCAAGGTACAGGCTCGGCAATTAGCGGTCGTCCTGCGGGTTATTGCCTGAAGGGTGCCTCGAAAAAGAATCCGGACTCGGTCACGGGGACGGTGGCCTCGACCACAGTGACGCCGGAATCCGTGACTACCTCGGTCGTTCCCGCGCAGTACGCGGTTGAGCAGACCTGCAAAACCGGGAAGTTGTGGAATTACAAGGGCGCGAGCGCCAGCGGCGGCACGTCGAGCAACTCGGCCGGCCTGACGACTCTTCACAACGCCGCCAGCAATGCCAATCCTGGCAACACTGCCGATATTCTTGACTATCCGGCGATACCCGGCGGCTACAACGTGCTGACCGGTCTGAGCATTGCCAATGAGTCCGCGAACACTCGTACCGGTACGAGCGCGAATCCCACGACGACGATCTATTACAACCTGAAGATCACGACCGATGGACTGCTCAGTCTGTCTTACGCGACCGACATCACGGGCAATGGTCCGGGCTCCTATCAGCCGGTGCTCACCAACTTGAGCATCACCGGTGGCGCGAGCGCCTTTTCCAACGGAGCGCTGCCGAATTACGTGCGCTTCGGGTTCGCCGGGTCTACCGGCGGGGCCAGCAATATTCATGAAATCATGTGTTTCAAATCCGTGCCGGTGGTCCAGTCCGCCAGTTCGGCGGGCGTCAATCAGAAGCAGTCCGCGAAAGTCGAATCCGGTACGTTCGCCTACTTCGCCTTCTATGATCCGAACAAGTGGGTGGGCCGCGTCACGGCCAACTCACTGACCAATACCGCTGACAGCAATGGTGTCGAGACGGTGTCGATCAGCGCGACACCGACCTGGGATGCTGCGTGCGTGCTTAACACCACCACGGCTACGCAGTGTTCGACGGGCGTCGCCACGACCGCGCAGGCACCGACCTCGCGTGTCATCGTCACTTACAATGGCACCGCGGGTGCGCCGTTCGAATGGGCGAATCTGAGCACCACCACTCCCGGCCAGCAGGCCACACTTGCGGTCGGAGATGCTGCATCCGCGCCGAGCGCCAACCGCGTGAACTTCTTGCGCGGCGACCGTACTCAGGAGGTCAATTCCAGCGCGACCTGTGGGCAGCTGACGACCTCCAGCATGCCCTGCTTTCGCGCGCGCGACAGCGTCCTGGGCGACATCATCGACTCCAGCCCGACCTGGGTGGGGCCGCCGCAGTCACCCTATACGGCAACCTGGGGGGACAAGTTCGATTCGGCGACGGCGCCAGTGCCGCCGGAGAATTCCGGTCAGACCTACGTGGACTTTGCCTCCAAATCCTCGACCGGAAAGCTCACTCGCGAGAACATCGTGTATGTCGGGGCCAACGACGGCATGCTGCATGGCTTCCGTAGCGGCGCCTCCGCGCAGGATGGCAGCTTCGATATGACCGCGCCGAATGACGGTCAGGAAGTCTTTGCCTACGTGCCGGGGTCCATCCTTCAAAGTCCCGTATCCCCAAGCTTCACGGGTTGCACGAGCCCCATGCCCCCCACGGCCACGGCCGGCACATACTCCATCGCGCAGAACATCCACGGTGTAGATCCGGCCGTTGGCGCGACCGCAGCATGCACAGTCAGTGCGCTTGATTATTCCAATGTCCATTACGGCCACAACTTCTACGTCGATGCGACACCGGGAACGGGTGACCTCTTCTATGGTGGCAAGTGGCACACCTGGCTGGTCGGTGGTCTGGGGGCAGGCGGCGCGGCCATCTATGCCCTGGATGTCACTGATCCCGTGACGGCAATAGCGGCCAACGCCTCCAGTCCTGAGACTGCCGCCGCCGCTCTCGTGCTGGGAGAATGGAACTCCAGCACCATCACCTGTCAGCTGCCGGCCTCCGGCTGCAACGCGAATCTCGGCAACACTTACGGCACGCCCATCATCCGCCGTCTGCATGACGGTGATTGGGCGGTCATCTTCGGCAACGGTTTCGGCAGCCAGACGGGCGACGCCGGCATCTACGTCATGATCGTCGACCCCACCAGCGGCAGCCTCGGCGGCACCGTCGCCAACCCCGGCAAGGTCTACTACCTCAGTGCCTGCGGCACCTCCAGCACCTGCCTGGGTGGCAACGGCATTGGCTTTGTGACCAGCGCCGATCTGGATGGCGACCACATCACCGACTACGTGTATGCCGGCGATCTGAAGGGCAACGTATGGCGCTTCGATCTGACCAATCCGTCGGAGAGTTCCTGGGCGGTCACGCCGGGCCCATTGTTCAAAACAAAGAACGGTCAGCCGATTACCAGTGCACTGACGGTGGCCTCGGGCGCAACGCCGGCCGGCGTGAATACGCTGATGATTGACTTCGGTACGGGGCAGAAGAATCCGCTGACGAACCTCAATGCCGCCTGGTACCCCTCCACGGTCAAGCAATCCCTGTACGGGATCTGGGACTGGAATCTCAGCACCTGGAATGCGAAATCGGCCATTCAATACGCCACGGTGCCCTCGGCCGACGTTCCGAGCGGGCTCAGCTATACGAATCTGCTGCAGAACGTGGCGGTCGCGAACGGCACGACCGTGGATATTTCGGGAACCAGCACCGTGTGCTGGATGGATTCGAGTACCACCTGCAGCGGCGCGGCCGGACAGTTCGGCTGGTATATGGATCTGCCTGGCTCGCAGGGCACGGGCTCGGCGGAGCAAATCATCTACAACCCGCAGGTGCTCGGCAGTGCCTTCCAGGTGAACTCGATCGTTCCCGCCAGCAACAGTGGGGCGGCGTGCACCATCAATACGGATAAGGGCTTTTCCTACGCAGTCTCGGTTTTGTCCGGTGCCATCATTCCGAATTTCTTTATCCAGTACGCAGACGCTCAGGCGGCCGGAGTCGAAACGGATGCCACCGGCACCTCATTCCCGGTCACTGCGGCAAACGGATCCACCTGGCTGATCTATCAGACCGTGACGAATCAGCCCCAGGCCATGCAGGTTAACCTGGGCGCCAATACCGTCGGCCGCCGTCTGACCTGGGTGCAGCTGCGATGAGGAACATTTCCATGAAAGACTCGGCCATGAAATATCGGCACGGTTGCCGTCCGCGCGGGGCCGCTGGCTTCACACTCATCGAACTGATGGTTACCGTGGCCATTGCCGCCATCCTGCTCAGCATCGTGGTGCCGACATATCAGGCGCAGGTTCGCAAGTCACGGCGCACCGAGGCGAAGACCGCCATTCTGGACTTCGCGGCACGCGAGGAGCGTCTGTACGCCACACAGAATGCCTACAGCACCGATCCGGTGGCGCTGGGTTACACGGCGGCGGGGGGCAGCTGGCCGGTGAGCACCGGTACGTACTACCAGATCGAGGCGCCCACCAGTTCGGCTCCGACGGCGACGACGCCGGGCACGTTCAGCGTCACGGTGGATCCGGCACCGGCAAGCCCGCAATTGAGTGATACGACCTGCGCCAGTTTCACGGTCACTCAGACCGGGGCGCAGAGCGCCACGGGCACCAACCCCAGCGCGTGTTGGCCGTAGGCCCTGAGGCAGTGCTCAGCTGCGTGGCTTGACCGCCTTCGCAAAGAGCCGGTCCTTGAGCCTGAAGCAGGTGGAGATGTCCTCATCGCCATGGCCCTGCTCGATCAGATGCGCATATTCGGTGAGCATGCGTTCAACGAGCGGCAGCTGCACCCCAAAGGCCGCAGCCATGTCGTGGCAGATGCCGAGGTCCTTGGCATGCAGCCGCACCCGAAAACCGGGTGGGTAGGCGTTGCGGATCATGTTCGGCGCGCGGTGGACGAAGTACCAGCTCGAACCGGCGCCCTTGCCGAGGGTTTCGACCAATTTGTCCAGCGGCAGACCATTGGCCTTGGCGAAGGCCATCGCTTCGCTCACCGCCTCGATGATGCCGGCGCACATGATCTGGTTGGTCGCCTTGGCCGCCTGCCCGGCGCCAACTGGGCCGAAGCGCGACACGGTGCGGCCCATGGCCGACAGTACCGGTTGTGCCTGCGCGAAGCTCGCGGCCTGCCCGCCGCACATGATGGCCAGCGTGGCCTCGCGCGCGCCTTCGGTTCCGCCGCTCACCGGGCAGTCCAGGAACGCCACACCCGCGCCGGCCAGCCGCGCGGCGACCGTGCGGGCCGTATCCGCGCCCACCGTTGAACAGTCGATGACCAGTTGGCCGGCGCGCAGGCCGGGCATAAGTGCCTCGGTGACTGCGAGGACGTCCGCATCCGCGGACACACACAGCACGATGGCATCCACGTCGCGGGCCAGCTCGGCGGGAGTGGCGGGCGCGGCACAGCGCAGTTCGGCGGCGAGGCTCGAGGCCTTGGCACCCGTGCGGTTCCAGACCGCCGTGAGCAGGCCGGCCTTGTGAAGATTGCGGGCCATGTGAGCGCCCATGGCGCCCAGACCCAGAAACCCGACCTGCATCGCGTTCAGCTGCTGGCGCCGCCGGCGCAGGCTTCATCCATTGCCTGACGGGTCTTGACGCGCTCAGCATCGGCGTCCGCGTCGCTCATGTACTGCTTGGGCGCACTCGAGTCGCCGCCCGGCTGGTAGATGCGACGTGCGCGCATCACCTTGTCGTACTGTTCCTTCAGTTGTTTACACTGCTCGGCATGCAATGCCGCCATGTCCGACTGCACCTGCTTGGCCGCTGCCGCCTTGCCGGCGTCGGGGGCCAGGGTGTGATCGTTCGGGCCCGGTGCCGGTGCCTCCGCGGGTCCTGGCACGGAGTGCGAATGATCGCTCTTGATGAGTTCAGCCCCCAGCGACCATTGATCGCTGTAGTGCACCTGTCCTTGCGCATCTACAGTCTTGTAGACATCCGCGTTGGCTGCCGTGACGACCGCGGCAAGTGCTGCCAGGGCAATTGAAATACGCCGCATGGGTGGGCCTCCAGGCCGCCAGTGTAGCGCCGATCATGGCGCCGCAAACCTTGAACTCCGTCACATTCGGCAGTGCCCGCCATGCCCCGGGCCCGAAAAACAAAACCCCGGTCCCACTGTGGCGGACCGGGGTCAAGTCAGTCGCGGTGTCCGGTCCCGCGGCTGGCGCTCAAGGCTCAGTGCCCGTAGGCCTTCTCCCCATGGCTGGAGATGTCCAGACCCTCGCGCTCCTCTTCTTCCGTCACGCGGATGCCCATGACGAACTTCAGCAAGCCGAAGCCGACGAGGGCGACGATGGCGGTCCAGCTGGCGACGATGGCCACCGCCTTGGCCTGGATCAGCAGCTGTGCCCAGATGCCAGGATAGCCGACCTTGCCGGTCACCCAGTCCTGCACGCTGCCCGGGCCGCCGAGGGCGGGAGAGTTGAAGATGCCCGTGGTCAGGGCGCCGAACGTGCCACCCAGTGCGTGGACGCCGAACACATCCAGCGCGTCATCGGCGCGGATCATCCGCTTCAGGCCAGTGACGCCCCAGAAGCACACCACACCGACACCCAGGCCGATGATGAAGGCGCCCGGGATGCCGACGTTGCCGGCCGCCGGCGTGATGGCCACGAGTCCCGCGACGGCACCCGATGCGGCACCGAGCATGGAGGGCTTGCCCTTCACGATCCACTCAATGCCCATCCAGGACAGCACGGCGCAGGCCGTGGCCAGATAGGTGTTCATGAAGGCCAGCGCTGCCGAGCCGTTGGCTTCCAGCGCCGAGCCGGCGTTGAAGCCGAACCAGCCGAACCACAGCATGGATGCGCCGATCATGGTCATGGTCAGGCTGTGCGGAGCCATGGACTCCTTGCCCAGGCCGATGCGCTTGCCCAACAGGATCGCCCCGACGAGGCCCGCAACACCCGAGTTGATGTGCACGACGGTGCCGCCGGCGAAGTCCAGGGCGCCCATCTGCCAGATGTAGCCGGCATGCGCGTTCATCGCGTCCGCCACTTTGGCCGACGTGTACGCGTCCGGGCCTTCCCAGAACCACACCATGTGCGCGACCGGCAGGTAAGCGAAGGTGAACCAGAACACCATGAACACGAGCGCGGCGGAGAACTTGATGCGCTCCACCAGCGAGCCGAGGATCAGGCAGCAGGTGATGGCCGCAAAGGTCGCCTGGAAGCCGACGTACACCAGCTCATTGAGCGGAACGCCTTTGTCGAAGGTGGCCGCATTGCTGAAGCTGCCATCGGCCGGGTTGAACGTGCCGTTCAGGAATAGCCTGCTCAGGCCGCCTATGAAGGGATTTGGTCCTTCGGTGAAGGCCAGTGAGTACCCGTAAATACACCACAGCACGGTGATCAGGGAGAAGCCCACGAACACCTGCATGAGCACCGAGAGCATGTTCTTTTCACGGACCAGGCCGCCGTAGAACAGCGCCAGGGCCGGCACCGACATGAAGAGGACGAGGGCGGTGGAGGTCATCATCCACGCCATGTCGCCCTTGTTCGGGGTCGGCGCCGGTGCGGCCGCCGGAGCGGAACTGGGCGCAGAACTCGCCGCTGCCGCGGCCGGAGCCGAGGTATCCGCAGCGGCGGGCGCTGCCGCAGCCGGGGCGGATGCCGCATCCGCGTAGCTGGCGTTGGGAGTGAAGCTGACCGCAGCAAACGTCACTGTTGCCAAGGCCATCATCAACGCCGACCGCCCAGTGACGGCACGGAACAGGGATCTCAAAGGGGTGCCCGCCTGCGCCAGCCACTTAGGCTTGCGGGTGGGCTGCGAGGTCATTGGAGCGGTGAGCATGGTCTCTCCCGGTGTAGTTTCGTTTTCATAGGAATCCGCCAATCAGAGCGTCTTGCGCCAGTTTTGCAGGCAGACACCGCGCCTCAGACGCGGGTATGCTTTCGGCAGCGCGCTGGAAAGGTGCAGATTCCGTGCCACGGGAATTTCCTCCAGAAATTCCGAGGTTTACGGGTGTTTGGGGCCTTGCTTTGCACCAACTTGGAGCCCAGTTCGGAGCGTATGCGTCAATGCGGGGCAGCCCCGCGAGGTTTCAGAAATGGAAGCGTTATCGATCGACGAAATTGCACGGCGCCTGCTGGCGAGCCTTCCGGCCGCCGTGCGCGGCGCCCAGGCCGACCTGGAGAAGAACTTCCGGGTGGTCCTGCACAGCTCACTGGGGAAAATGGATCTCGTCACCCGCGATGAGTTCGACGTCCAGACCAAAGTCCTGGAGCGCACCCGCGCGCGCTTGGGCGTGCTGGAGGGGCGGCTGGCCGAATTGGAGCAGGCCGGCCGCAGTGCCGGTTCGGCCTAGATGTCGATCGCCGCGACCTACTGCCGCGGCCAGCTGGGACTCGCGGCGCCGCTGGTCCAGGTCGAAGTCAATCTCGGCGCCGGCCTGCCCGTCTTCAGCATCGTCGGATTGCCGGCGACGGCGGTGAAGGAGAGCAAGGAGCGGGTGCGCGCCGCGCTCATCAATTCCGGATTCGAATTCCCCGCGGGGCGCATCACCGTCAACCTGGCGCCCGCCGATTTGCCCAAGGAGGGTGGCCGGTTCGACCTGCCGATTGCCTTAGGGATACTGATCGCCTCAAGCCAGCTACCGCCGCCGCGGCGGGCTGTCGGCGTGCCGGCGTGTGAGTTCTACGGAGAACTGAGCCTGAGCGGTGAGTTGCTGCCGGTGCGCGGCCTGACGCTGGCCGCGGCCCACGCCGCCCGGGCCGGCCACGCGATCATCGTGCCATTGGGCAATGTGCGCGACACGCGCATCGTGCGACACGGTCGCGCGCTGGGCGCGTGCAGTTTGCTCGATGTGTGCGCACACCTGCGCGGTGCGCGGCGCGAACGGCCCCCGGCACAGCGTGCGCTGCCTCCCGATGAGAGTATCGCGGGGAGTGCCGCGCCATTGAATCTGGCGGATGTGCGCGGGCAGCAGCAGGCGAAGCGTGCGCTCATCATCGCGGCCGCCGGTTTCCACAGTCTGCTGATGAGTGGTCCGCCAGGTTCGGGCAAGACCATGCTGGCGCAGCGTCTGCCGCCGTTGCTGCCGGCGCTCTCACCCTCCGAAGCGCTCGAGGTTGCGACAATTGCGTCGGTGAGTTCGCTGGACATGAACGCACATGACTTCGGCCTGCGACCGTTCCGCGCGCCGCATCATACCGCGTCGGTCAGTGCCCTCATTGGTGGCGGTCCGCACGCGCGTCCCGGCGAGGTCAGCCTCGCGCATCGCGGCGTGCTGTTTCTGGATGAGCTGCCGGAGTTTGAGCGACGCGTCCTCGAGAGCCTGCGCGAACCACTGGAGAATCGCACGGTGGTCATCTCGCGGGCGCGTGTGCAGGCCCAGTACCCGGCGGCGTTCCAGCTGCTGGCCGCCATGAACCCGTGCCCGTGTGGCTACCGCGGCGATCCGTGCGGCAAGTGTCGCTGCACGCAGGCACAGGTGGATGCGTATCACGCGCGGATTTCGGGCCCCCTGCTCGATCGCATCGACCTGTTCGTGGAAGTGCCGCGCGCACCGGTCGCGGACGTCGCGGCGGCCTGGAGTGCGGTGGGCCGCCTGCCCGCGAGCGCGGCGCCGCTGACGACGACGAGCGCCGCACAGGCCGTGCTGCGCGCACATCGGCGGCAATTGGATCGCAGCGGTTGTTTGAATGGTGAGTTGCCCCTCGCGCAGCTGCAGGCGCTGGCGCGCCCGAATAGCGCGGCGCTCGAACTGCTGGAACAGGTGTTCGAGAGGCTGGGGCTGACAGCCCGTTCCTATCACCGGGTGCTGCGCGTGGCGCTGACCATCGCCGATCTGGAACAGATCGATGTCATCGGCCCGGCGCAGATTGCCGAGGCCGTACAACTGCGGCGCGCAGCTGCGGCCTTCTAAGTCTGACCGTGCGCCGTAAGGGGCGCGGCGACCTTGCCGAAGCGTCGCTGCCGCTGCCCGAAGTCCGCCAGTGCGAGTTCGTAATCGGCGGCCGCAAAATCCGGCCATAGGCAGTCGGTAAAATACAGTTCGGCATACGCGCATTCCCACAGCAGAAAGTCGCTGAGGCGCTGATCGCCGCCGGTGCGGATCAGCAGGTCCACGTCCGGCGCGGGTGCGGAATGGTTCACGGCGTTCAGCCGCGCGCGGAACCGCGTGAACTCATCGGCCGCATCAGATTGCGCATCGAGCGCAGCGGCGGCCGCCTGCAGGATGCTGTGCCGCGCGGAATAGTCGACGGCCATGCGCAGGTGCATGCCGGTGCAGTGCGCGGTCTGGCGCTCGCCGTGCTCGACGGCGCGCAGCAGCGCGGACCCGAGTCGATCGCGCCGTCCGATGATGTTCAGGCGCACCTGCTGCTGGATGCAGCGCTCGGTTTCGGTCAGTAGATAGCGCTGGAACAGTTTGAGCAGGGCCGCGACCTCGCGCGCCGGACGACCCCAGTTGTCCGAGGAGAACGCGTACAGCGTCAGCGTGCCGGTGCCGGCGGCCACGGCGGCCTCGACGATGCGGCGCACGCCACGTGCACCCTCGATATGGCCCGCGGTGCGTGGCAGCGCCCGGCGCCCGGCCCAGCGCCCGTTGCCGTCCATGATGATTGCCACATGCATAGGGGCCAAAGAGTACTCTACATTGCAAAGCCAGTGGCCAAAAAAAAGCTAAGTTGTGGACTGTGCACGGCGCGTCGCCCGAATCACGGCTTCGATGTGCTGCAGGTAGCGCTCCAGGGCCTTGCGACCGGTGGCCGTCAACCGGTACTGGGTGCGCGGCCGGCGCTCCTCGAAGGACTTGCGGCAGGAGATGTAGCCGGCATCCTCAAGTTTGCGGGCGTGGGCCCCGAGATTGCCGTCCGTCACATCGAACAGAGCCTTCAGGTCATTGAACGTGAGCAGATCGTTCACGGCCAGCGCGCTCATGATTCCGAGCCGTACGCGGCCATAGATGAGCCGATCGAAACGGTCATCTTCGGCGGCGAGTCGCGTTACCGGCGCCTGCGGCGCAGGCGCCGCGACCGCCTCGGACGTATGACGCCTGGCGTTGGTCCTGGTACTCATTGCAAACTCTCCCGGGTCTTGCCGCCGATCAGGATACCAAACAGCAGGTGCAGGCCGCCAAACCCGACTCCCAGCACGGCATTCTGGTAGCTGACGGGCACCTGCAGGGCAATCACGCCAAGCACGGCAAGCAGCGCGCCCATCACGGCCAGTGCGCGCCGCGTCAGGGTGCTCGCCGCCATGACGGCGCAACCGTACATGAGCAGCCACGCACCCGGAATGAGTGCAGCTTCGGTATGCACCCACAGCTGCCAGGTCAGCACCGCGCCCACCAGCAGCGGCGGGCAAAGGCACATCAGGAACTTACGCAGCGGGCCGCGATACAGCGCCGTGCCGTGCCTGACGACCTGGTGGATCATGAGCGCCGTGCCGAAGGCGACGGCCACCAGCCCCGCTATCAGCCAGATCTGCAGCCAGTTCAGCGCCAGCGCTTTCGAGGAGACCAGCAGCGCGGCGAGGCTGCCGACCGCGCCCATGGCGATGCCCGCCGAGCCGGGCACGGCCAACAGGCCGGCGGCATCGATCGAGGCACGGATGTACTGCAGGGTGCCGAGGGCGTGGGACTCCAGGGCCACCGTATTGGGACGGCCGGTTTCGGGATCGATCACTGCCTTGGGCATGCCGGCTCCCGAAGATCTCAGTGTTTGGCCATGCTGATCATGTGGTCCACGCCTTCCTCGATGATGGCATCCGGAATGTCCAGGCGATTACCCTTGGCGGGCATGGTGCCGGTCTGGCCGGTGAAGCCATGCAGGGCATGGTCATACAACAAGGCCTTACCCTTGGCGATGCGCGGCCCCCAGGCAGTTGCATCCCCGGCCTTGGGCGCACCCGCTATGCCTAAGCCGTGGCAGGCCGAGCAGACCTGCTCGTACACTTGCGTGCCATCCTTGGGGATCGGCAGCGTTACACCGGCGCCCGCGGGCGAATCAGGTTTGATCGCCATGCCAGTATTGTCCTGACCCACCAGGGCTTCCTGCGATAGCGGCTCGATACGGCTGGCCACGGTTTTCGCGAAGTCCCGCTGTTCGACCACATCGGTTTCCTGCGTCCGCGCGGCGACCGCGCGCGCCAGGGCAATGAGGCAAATGGCGACCACCACCAGCAGGCCGATGACCATACTGAACGTATTTACGAAGTGCGTGTCCTGCTTACTCACAATTAGCGCCCGACACCATCAGCCCCGAGAGTGGGCGCCGAAGTATACCGAGTAACCGCGACGCTCTGGAACTGCGTATCGGAATGCGGCCGCGTTCGCGCGGGAATGGCCATTTCCCATCCTGCGTCTTTATGGTATTTCATGGGCTTATGTGGTAGCGACCTTGTCCTGCGTCCGGGTGTCGAAGTCGCTCGCGTCGTGACGTTCGCGCAATTGACCCGCAGGCTCACCGAAGATGCGGTTCACCATCCGCCCGCGCTTCACGGCCGGTCGCTCGCCAATCAAGCGGGTCCAGCGCTGCACGTTGTGATAGCCGGCCACCTGCAGGAATTCGCCCGCCTCATACACATTTCCTTGGGCAAGAGTGCCGTACCAGGGCCACACCGCCATGTCAGCGATGGTGTACTGCGTTCCGGACAGGTACTCGCTGTGCGCCAGGTGCCGGTCGAGCACATCGAGCTGACGCTTCACTTCCATGGCGAAGCGATCGATGGCGTACTCGATCTTGGTCGGGGCATACGCATAGAAATGTCCGAAGCCGCCGCCGAGATAGGGGGCCGAGCCCATCTGCCACATCAGCCATGACAGGCATTGCGCGCGTGCCTCCGCCTCCTTCGGCAGGAAGGCGCTGAATTTCTCGGCCAGGTGCAGCAGGATGGCGCCGGACTCGAACACACGGAGGGGCTTGGCGCCGCTGCGGTCCAGCAGCGCCGGAATCTTCGAATTGGGATTCACGGCGAAAAAGCCCGAGCCGAACTGCTCGCCTTCGCGGATGTTGATGAGCCAGGCGTCGTACTCCGCACCCGCATGACCCGCCGCCAGCAGCTCCTCGAGCATCACCGTCACCTTCACACCATTGGGCGTGGCCAGTGAATACAGTTGCAGCGGGTGCCGACCCACCGGCAGTTCCTTTTCATGCGTAGGACCTGCAACGGGGCGGTTGATATTGGCGAACTGGCCGCCGTTCGCCTTGTTCCAGGTCCAGACCTTGGGCGGCAGATAGACTTCGGGATCGGTCATGGCGTCGGTTTCTCCGGTAGGGTCTTGACCGCCAAACATATCATTAGGATTGGCGATCGATTGGCGCGCCCGGCGGGATTCGAACCCACGACCTGCAGCTTCGGAGGCTGCCACTCTATCCAGCTGAGCTACGGGCGCACGTGACCGGAACTGACGAGTTTACCGCAACAGGGAGCCTGCTCGCTTCGCAGAGTTCTTAGCGTTTGTGCTCGCTGGCGGCCAGATCGTTGATTTCGGCGACCAGGTTCGCATCACTGCCGGCCTTGCCTACGTCGGTGATGTACTTGCCATTGACGACGATCAGCGGCACGCCTTCGACGTGGTAACGCTGAGTGATCTCCTCCGCGCGCTGCAGGTCGGTGTTCACTGCAAAGGAGTTGTAGGCCTTGCGAAACGCTTCCGCATCGATGCCGTTCGCCGTGGCAAACTGCAGCTGCTTCTGCAGAGTCTCATCCGGGGTGTTGCCGACCATCGGGTTCTGCCCGTTGTGCAGGGTGTCGAACACTTTGTCGTCCAGATCGTCGCGGCCGAGCTGCTTGAGCGTGTAGTACAGCTGCGCGTGCGCGCGGTGCACCGGTCCCCACATGACCGGCACTCGCACGAATTCCACGTAATCGGGCTTGGTCTTGCGCCAGGCCTTGAGGAAGGGTTCGAGCGCATAGCAATGCGGACAGGCGAACCAGAAAACTTCGAGCACTTCGACTTTGCCGGCCGGCACCGAAGTCGGCTGCGAGGGGACCACCGGGTCGTAGTTGACTCCGGGCTTCCACTTGCCATCGGGCAGCTGGTGCTGCGCGGGCAGGTCGGCAATCTTTTCCAACGAAGTGGTACCGACCGGGGGAGCATCCGCATCGGCCGTATCGGGGGCACTGGCCGCGGCGGCTGTCGAGCTGGCCGGGGGATTGGCGAGTGCCGTACTCGAGGCCGGCGCCGTCGCTTCGGACCCGCTGGCCGTGTCGGCCGTCTGGCCGGTGGGCGCGGCTGCCGGTGCACTGGTCGTGGCCGTCGCGCCCTGGGTGGTGGCGGGTGCGGCCGCTTCCCGACTGCAGGCGCTGAAGCTCACGCTGAGCAGGCTGATCAGCAGGACGAAGGATCGCTTCATTTCGGTAACGCTCCGTGGGCCGCGCCTAGCGCATGCCCTGGATATAGGCCCCGAGGGCCTTGATGTCGTCGGCGTTCAGGCGCTTGGCGACGGTGGCCATGATTTCGCCATTGCGGCTGGTCGGTGCGCCGGGCTTCGCTCCGCTATAGCGAGTGCCGTTGGCAAAATCGTTGAGCTGCTTGGCCACATACTCGGCGAACTGTGCGCGCAGGGCCGGGTAGTCGGACA
The DNA here is from genome assembly GCA_036267975.1 of Steroidobacteraceae bacterium. GTDB lineage: Bacteria > Pseudomonadota > Gammaproteobacteria > Steroidobacterales > Steroidobacteraceae > DAIDKA01. Next base: position 163,367 of record DATAVA010000012.1, read on the forward strand.
GGGTATTGCCGCGGCCGACCGGGCCGTGGCAGGCCGTGCAGGCCGGAATCTCCCGGGACGGATCGCCGAAGCGATACAGATCCTCGCCGGCGTGCGCCATTTTGGGATCCGCCTCACCGCCGACCGGCGTCTGCTCCTGGAAGTACACCGCGACGTTGTCGATATCCTTGTCACTGAGAGTTTTGACAATGGTGAGCATCTCGGCATTGATGCGCACACCGGCCTTGAACAGCTGTAGCTGCTCGGCGATGTAAACGGCGTTCTGACCGGCGATCTTCGGCCACTGCGCCGTGGTGCTGTTGCCATTGGGCCCATGGCAGGCCGAGCAGGTTGCCGCCTTGAGCGTACCCGCCTCCACAGTGCCATCGGCAAAGGGCGTACCCTGTCCGAGGACATCGGCGGCGGTCGCGGTTTGTACCGCGGCGCCGGAAACAAAGACCATGGTTGAAGCCAGTCCGATCCAACCTGCTTTCATGAACGCCGACATGCTCATCCGTGCTCCGCGGGCGTGAGAGGTCGCGAATTGTACACTACGGATCTGAAGTACTAAGAGGTCGCAGACAGGTGAGCCGGTTTCCCGAAGTGAGTTTCATGCTGAGCGCCGCGGTCGGTGCCCAGTTTCCGGCTGACCACGGTGTGGAGATCGCCTTCGCGGGCCGCTCGAACGCGGGCAAATCCTCCGCGATCAACGTCCTCACGGCGCGTCACGGCCTGGCGCGTACCAGCAAGACGCCCGGTCGGACGCGGCTGCTTAATTTTTTCTCCCTGGGTGGCGACCGGCGCATCGTGGATCTGCCCGGTTATGGATTTGCGGAGGGGCCGCGCGAGGAACGCGCCGGCTGGAAACCGCTGATCGATGCGCTGCGCCCGCGGGAAAGCCTGAAGGGCCTGTTCCTGGTGGTGGACAGCCGGCGCGGGATTTCGGACAGCGATCTGGAACTCATCGAATGGGCCGATCCATCGCGGCGCCGGATCCACGTGCTGCTGACCAAGGCCGACAAGCTGACGCGGGCGGAATGCACCAAGGCGCAGGCGGCGGCGGTGGCGGACCTCAAGGGTCGGGCCACGGTGCAGCTGTTTTCGGCGTTGCGCCGCATCGGGGTCGAGGATGCGCAGGATCGGCTGCAAAGCTGGATTGAAACCGGCAGCGGATCGGAATAACAATGAAAGGACCCCGGTGAACTCATGACTGAGATCACCGGGGTTAGACTAACCCGGAACAGGTCTCGTGAACCGGGTTACCCGCCCAGGGAGGGAAGCGGGGAGTGCTTGGGACACTCATAGGATTTGATGCGGCCAAGGCCCGAAAGTTCAACCAGCCAATTATTAAAAACTGTTGAACTTTCAAGTGGTTGCATAGCCACTAGTTGTAACGAAACAACAATGCCGGGGTGCTTCAGTGCGCCTCGTCCCAATTAGCGCCGACGCCGGTATCGACCTTCAGCGGCACCTTCAATTGCAGCGCCTCCACCATTCGCGTGCGTACGGCTGCCGTCACTTCGGTGACCGCATCGGCGCGTACCTCCAGTACCAGTTCGTCGTGGACCTGCATGATCAGGCGTGCCGGCGGCTTGTGCGTCTCGCACCAGCCATCGACGCTTATCATGGCCAGCTTGATGATGTCGGCCGCGGTGCCCTGCATGGGTGCATTGATGGCGCTGCGCTCCGAGTACTGCTGCAGCTGGCGGTTGCTGGAGCGGATGTCCGGCAGATACAGACGTCGCCCGCACACGGTTTCGACGAAGCCGTCGCGGCGCGCCTGTTCGCGGGTGCTGTCCATGAACTGGCGCACGCCCGGATAGCGTGCGAAGTAACGATTCACATAGTCCTGCGCGGAGCCGCGATCGATGCCCAGCTGTCGGGCCAGGCCAAAGGGCGACATGCCATAGATAAGACCGAAATTGATGGTCTTGGCGGTGCGCCGCTGGTCGGAGGTGACCGCCGTGGTCGCAACCCCGAACACCTCCGCCGCGGTGGCCACGTGCACGTCGAGGTCCGCCGAAAATGCCGCCACCAGACCCGGATCGCCCGACAGGTGCGCCATGATGCGCAGTTCAATCTGTGAATAGTCGGCGGCCAGCAGCACATACCCCGGCGGGGCGATGAAGGCCTGGCGGATCCGGCGCCCTTCCGCGCGGCGAATCGGGATGTTCTGCAGGTTCGGGTCCGTCGAGGACAGTCGCCCGGTCTGTGCCACGGCCTGATGATAAGAAGTGTGCACGCGCCCGGTCGGCCCATTGATCTGCTGCGGCAGCTTGTCGGTGTAGGTCGATTTGAGCTTCGCCAGGGCACGGTAGTCCAGCACGATCCGCGGCAGCGCGTGGGTTTCGGCCAGTTCCTCCAGCACATCCTCGGCCGTCGAGGGCTGTCCGGTCGGCGTCTTGCGTAGCACCGGGATCTGCAGCTTCTCGAACAGGATCTGCTGCAGCTGTTTCGGCGACTCGATATTGAATTCGGCGCCTGCCTCGCGGTGGGCCAAGGCGAGCAGCTCGCGCAGCTGGCCTTCGATCTGCCGGCTCTGCGCCGACAGCAGCGTACCGTCGATGAGCACGCCGCAGTACTCCATCCGCGCCAGCACCGGCACGAGCGGCTGCTCGATCTGCTCGTAGACACGCTCGAGCGCCGGCAGGGTATGCAGCTTCGCGGCGAGCACCCGATGCAGCTGCAGGGTCACATCGGCGTCTTCGGCTGAATATTCGGCAGCGGTTTCGACCGGCACCTGGTTGAACGTCAGCTGCTTGGCGCCCTTGCCGGCGACCTGCGCGAAGGTGATGGTGTTGATGCCGAGGTATCGCGACGCGGTGGAGTCCATGTCATGGCGCGTCGCAACGCTGTTCCAGACGTACGATTCCAGCATGGTGTCGTAACGCATGCCGCGGATCTGGATGCCGTGATTGGCCAGCACATGCGCGTCGTATTTCAGATGATGTCCGAGCTTGGGATGGTTCGGGTCCTCCAGCAGCGGCTTCAATGCGGCGAGCACACGCTCGCGCGCGAGCTGCTCGGGCGCGCCGGCATAGTCGTGCGCCAGCGGCACGTACGCCGCGCTGCCCGGCTCGATGCAGAAGGAGACGCCGACGATTTGCGCGACCATGTAGTCGAGGCTGGTGGTCTCGGTATCGAACGCGAACAGCGGCGCGGCGCACAGCCGCGCGAGCCAGCTCTCCAGCTGCTCCCAGGTCACGACCGTTTCATAGTGCCGCGCGGGTGCCGGCGGCGGCGCGCCGTCTTCGGAGGCGTCGGATACCGGGCCATTGCCGCTGGGTCGGGTCGGAACCGAACTTTCCGGGCGCGCGCCGGCATCCGCGCTGCCGCCGGTGAGCTGGCGCAGCAGGGCGCGCATTTCGTAGCGCGTGTACAGTTCCTGCAGCAGCGCGGCATCGACCGGCTGCGGCTTCAGGTCATCGAGGCCCAGCGGCAGATCGACGTTGGTGTCGAGGGTCGCAAGCCTGCGCGACAGGGCTAGGGTGTCGAGGCCCGCGCGCAGGTTCTCGCCCACCTTGCCCTCGATCTCGTGGGCATGCGCGATGATGCCGTCCGCTGTCTGGTATTTCTCGAGCCATTTGGCCGCGGTCTTCGGGCCGACCTTGGGCACGCCGGGAATGTTGTCCGACGCATCGCCGACGAGGGCCAGGTAGTCGATGATCTGCTCGGGCCAGACATCGAACTTGGCCTTCACGCCCGCGCGGTCCAGGCGCGATCCGGTCATGGTGTTGACGATGGTGAGGGATTCATTCACCAGCTGGGACATGTCCTTGTCGCCGGTCGAAATGATGACGTCGTAGCCGGCGGCCCGGGCGCGGCACGCGAGGGTGCCGATCACATCGTCAGCCTCGACGCCCGCGATCCGCAGCAGTGGATGGCCCTGGGCCTTGAGAATGGTGAGAAGCGGCGTGATTTGTGCACGCAGATCATCCGGCATTGCCGGACGATGCGACTTGTAGGCCTCGAACAGGTCGTCCCGAAACGTGCGCCCGGGTGCATCGAAGACGATGGCAAGTCGGGCGTCGGCGAAGTCGTTCGCCAGCTTCACCACCATGTTGAGCACGCCCAGCACGGCACCCGTGGGCTCCCCGGCGGCGTTGGTCAGCGGCGGCATGGCATGGAAGGCCCGATACAGGTACGAGGAGCCATCGACCAGGACGAGGGTGGGCTTTGACATTGGGGCGTATTACAAAGATTAAGTCATGACAGGACCGCAAATTATATAGACCGAGGTCAACGATCGGGCTGCCTGGCGCGCTTTATCTTTGCATGCGAGACGCCACCGCCGCCGCCATTGCCACCAACCGCTTCGGCCTGGGCGCCCGGCCCGGGGAAATCGCCGCTTGCGCGGCCGATCCGCGCGGCTGGCTGGAAGCGCAGCTGCGGGGCAACCCTCCGGTCATCAGTGATTCGGGGCTGCAGAGCAGCGCCGCGATGATCGCGACCATCGACAAGGTGCGCGCCGACAACCGGCAGGCGAAGGCCGGAGCCGCGGCCGCCAATGCGGTGGTCAAGCTCGGCGCAATCTATCGGCCGGCGTACATCGGGGAAGTGACGGCGCGTCTGCGCCAGGCCGCGATCACCGAGCGGCCGTTCCTGGAACGCATCACGCAGTTCTGGAGCAACCATTTCGCCGTGTCCGTGGACAAGGCCGTGGTGCTCGGCGTGGCGGGCAGCTACGAGCGCGAGGCCATCCGGCCGAATGTGCTCGGCTCCTTCGCGCAGCTGCTGCTGGCCGTCGAGCGGCATCCGGCGATGCTCATGTACCTGGACAATTTCCGCTCGGTGGGCCCGGATTCGATGCTGGCCGGCCGTACCGAGGAACGCACCGGCAAGACGCTCGGCATCAATGAGAATCTGGCCCGCGAGATCATGGAGTTGCACACCCTCGGGGTGAATGGCGGCTACACGCAGGCGGATGTCACAGCCTTTGCGAAGGTGATCACGGGTTGGTCGATCGGTGCTGCCGGCAAGGGCATCGTCCGGGGCGGTGAGCCCGGGGAGTTCTTTTTCCGCGCCAATATCCATGAGCCAGGCCCCCAGACGATCATGGGCAAGCGCTATGGGCAGCAGGGCCACGCGCAGGGCGAGGCGGTGCTGCTGGATCTGGCGCGCAGCCCGGCGACGGCGCAGCACATCGCGACGCAGCTGGCGCGACACTTCGTCGCCGACGATCCGCCGCCGCAGAGCGTCAATCGCCTGGCGCGCGTGTTCAGCAATTCCGGCGGTGATCTGGCGTCCGTATACCGGGCGCTGATTGCCGAGGACACGGTATGGTCGCAGCCGCTGTCCAAGTTCAAGACGCCCAACGACTATGTGATATCGGCGTGGCGCGCTCTCGCGATGCCGATTGATGCGGCACGCAACGTGCCACCGCTGTTCGCAAACCTCGGTCAGCGCGTGTGGTCACCGAACTCGCCGGCCGGCTGGCCGGATCGCAGCGTCGACTGGGACGGCGCCTCGGCGCTGATGCAACGCCTGCGCTGGGCGGATGAAATCGGCCAACGTTTCGGCAGCAGCATCGACGGCGCGCAGCTGGCCCCGCAGGTGCTCGGCGCCACCTTGAGTGCGAATACCCGCCAGGCATTGAGCCGGGCGGCGAGCGCGGCGCAGGCCGTGACTCTTTTGATGGCTGCTCCGGAATTCATGAGGCGCTGATGATGAACATCCTGGCGATGAAGCGACGGCGATTCCTCCAGGGCGCGGCCCTGGCCGCGGGTGGCGCCTTGTTGAACACGCGTCTGTTATTCGCCGGCGTGGGCACCGGCGGCGATTCGCGACTGATTGTCGTGATCATGCGCGGCGCGGTGGACGGATTGGCGGCGGTACCGCCTTATGGCGATCCAGCCTACGCGCGGCTGCGCGGCACGCTCGCGATTGCCGCGCCGGGTGCGACCGATGGGGCCCTGCCGCTCGACACGACCTTCGGGCTGCATCCGCAGTTTGCCTTTCTGCACGAAGCGTTCGGCGCCGGCGAGCTTGCGGTATTTCACGCGGTCGCCACGCCCTACCGCGATCGATCACATTTCGACGGTCAGGATGTGCTGGAAAGCGGCGTGCCCGTGCCGCACGCCTCGCAGACCGGCTGGTTGAATCGCGCGCTGGCCACGCAGCCGCGCAGCGGTGCGGGTGAGCGCGGCGTGGCGCTCGGTTCGAACGTACCGCTGATGATGCGCGGGCCGGCGCCGGTGGCTTCCTGGGCGCCAACGAAGCTCGCCGAACTGGACCAGGACACTCTGCAGCGCATCGCGGATCTGTATTCCCATGACCCAATGCTCGGCCAGCGGCTCGCGGATGCGCAGAGCGCCGATGCGATGGCGGGTGGGCAGGCCCATGACGCAATGGGCGGTGCTGGCGCCAACCGCTATGCCGAGGTGATCCGCGCGACCGCGGGATTTCTGGCCAATGAGGCAGGACCGCGGGTGGCCGTGTTCGATACGACCGGCTGGGACACGCACGCGAACGGGGGGGGCGCGCGCGGTCAGCTCGGCGTCCGGTTCGGTGCGCTCGATACGGCCTTGCGCACCCTGAAGACCCAGCTGGGTTCCACCTGGCGCAGCACGGCCGTGCTGGCGGTCACCGAGTTCGGCCGTACCGCCGCGGTCAACGGCACCGGCGGCAGCGATCACGGCACCGGCACGGCGGCGCTGCTGTTGGGCGGCGCGGTACGCGGCGGCCGCGTGATCTGCGATTGGCCGGGCTTGTCGGCCGCGAATCTGTACCAGCAGCGCGATGTCGCACCCACCCTGGACATTCGCGCGCTGCTCAAGGGCACGCTGGTCGAGCACATGGGCGTCGGCCCCGGCGCGCTCGATGCGGTGTTTCCGGACAGCGGCCGCGTCAAGCCGCTGCGGGATCTGTTTCGCGCCTAGTCGACGGCTCAGCGCGGAGCCGAGGACGGAGCCGAGGCGGGCGCCGATGCGGCCGGGCGGGTCAGCACGCGCGCGTTGCGATCCGGCATGTACAGCGGACCGCGCTGACCACAACCCGACAGGCTCACCAGCGCACACGCGGCCAATGCCAGGGCAGGCCATGACCGGCGCGCGAGCGCGGTGCGTATGATGAACATGTCTTGGCCTTATCCTTTGAGCTTCGCCGCGACGCGGCGGTAGGCTTCGCGAAACGGAATGCCTTCGGCTACCACCATGGCGTATGCCTGTTCGGCGGCATGGATCGACGGATCGAGCTCGATGTTCTGCGGCCTGAAGGACATGGCGCCAATGGCCGCGGGCAACAGGTCCAGCGTCTGGGTGGCCAGATCGATGCCGCGGAACAGCGGGGCCTTCAGCAGTTGCAGGTCGCGGTGATAACCCGAGGGCAGTTTCGCAAAGATGCCGAGCGCCTCATCGAGCGCGGCATGCGCCGTGGCGGTGCGTCCGCGCAGCAGCTCGAACACATCGGGGTTGCGCTTCTGCGGCATGATGGAGGAACCCGTCGTGAACGTATCCGGCAGCGCGACGAACCCGAACTCCTGCGTGTAGAACAGCAGCACGTCCGCAGCGAAGCGACCCAGGTCCAGCATCAGCAGCGTGATTTCGAACAGCAGGTGCGCTTCGGCCTTGCCGCGCGACAGCTGTGCGGCAGTCACGGGCGACTGGGTCGAGTCGAACTCCAGGTCGCGGGTGGTCGCATCGCGATCCAGCGGCAGGCCGGGCGCACCGTAACCGGCGGCCGAGCCTAAGGGATTGCGACCCAGTCGGCGCAGCACGCCTTCAAGATTGTCCGCATCATCGCGGATCTCGGCTGCAAAGCCACCGGCCCATAAGGGCACGGAACTCGGCATGGCCTGCTGCATATGCGTGTAGCCGGGCAGCACGGTGCCGTGCTCGCGCGTGCCCAATTCATCCAGCGCGAGCGCAACGCGGCGGGCCGCGGCGGCCAGCTCGCGCGTCGCATCGCGCAGATACAGGCGCAGCGCCGTCAGTACCTGGTCATTGCGCGAGCGCCCCAGATGGATGCGTGCGCCGGCCGCGCCGATCTTCTGCGTCAGGTGGGTCTCGAGCGCCGTCTGCCCATCCTCGTCTGCCAGCTCGATGCGCCACTCGCCATTGGCGTGCGCGCGCGCCAGCTCGTTCAGCCCCGCGGTGATTGCCGCAAGATCGGCCTCCGACAGCAGCTTCTGGGCGTGCAGCATGCGTGCGTGCGCCAGCGATGCGCGCACGTCGTAGGGAACCAGGCGTTCGTCCAGCAGATAGTCGTCACCGGCCGTATAGGCCAGCACGCGCGCATCCAGCGGGGCGCCCTTGTCCCATAACCGTGTCATTTCAGGTGCTGCTCGTTGGCGGGCAAGGCGTCGATGTCATCGACGATGAGCGTGCCGCTGCCTTCATTGGTAAACACCTCACCGAGGATGCCTTCGGGTGAGGCGTAGGACACCACGTGCACACGCCGTACGCCGCCCTTGAGGGCGTTTTCGATGGCGCGCGCCTTGGGCAGCATGCCATCGCTGAGGCTTCCGGACTCGCGCAGCTTCTGCAGCCCCTCGAGGTCGGTATACGAAATCAGTGAGCCCGGATCCTCCAGGCGCTCGAGTATGCCCGGTGCACCGGTGCACAGAATCAGCTTTTCGGCCGTCAGCGCGGCGCCGATCGCGGCGGCCACGGTATCCGCGTTGATATTCAGGAGGGTGCCATGCTCGTCGGCCGAGAGCGGGCTGATGACCGGCAGGTAGCCGTCATCGAGCAGGTTGCGGATGGGCGTCGTGTCGATGCGATCGATGTCGCCGACCAGGCCGTAATCGACCAGTTCGCTGCTGCCTTCGAGCTTTACCGGGTGACGCCTGTGCGCCTGCACCAGGCCCGCATCGACACCGCTCAAGCCCACCGCCTGCACGTCCAGTTCACGGCAGATCGCCAATATGCGGGTGTTGATCAGACCGTTGAGTACCATGGAGGTGACCTCGATGGACTTCTCATCCGTCACGCGTCGGCCCTGCACCATGTGCGCCTTCACGCCCATGGCCTCGGAGACTTCGGTGACCTGCGGGCCACCGCCATGCACCATCACCACGCGTACGCCCATGTAGTGGAGGATGCTGATCTGCTCGATCAGCGACTGCGTCAGCGCGGCATTGCCGAATACGCCGCCGCCGGCCTTGATCACGAAAGTCTTGCCCTTGTACATGCGGATGTAGGGCGCGGCGCTGCGGAGCGCGCGGATGGCGGCCGTCTGATCGGTCCGATGCATCATCACTTCTGGTCTCCTCGTAGCATTTTGTATAGCACCGCGATCTGCACGACCAGGCGGTTGTGCGCCTCGTGCTGCACGATGCTGCGGGGTCCGTCCAGCACTGCGTCGGCGACGGCGGTATTGCGTCGCACCGGCAGGCAGTGCATCAGGCGGCAGGCCGGATCGGTGGTGTCGAACCAATGGTCGGTCACGCACCAGTCGGTGAGCGCTGCACGCAGCCGCGCATCGGCCTGCGCATCCCCGTAGCAATCCGTGGCGCCCCATTCCTTGGCGTAGATGATCTGTGCGCCTTCGAGCGCCTCGCGTCGATCGGTGCTCTCGCGCACGGAACCGCCGGAGGCGCGCGCCGCACGCCGCGCCTTGTCCATGATCGGCCCCGGCAGCGCGAAGCCTTCGGGCCGCAGCACCGTGACGTCCATGCCACGCATAGCCGCCATGTGCAGCGCGGTGGCCGGCACTGCCAGCGGCAGTGCGCGCGGATGCCACACCCAGGACAGCACGAAGCGTCCCTGGCGCGGCACCTGGACATCATCCATGGTCTTCCAGTCCGCCAGCGCCTGACAGGGATGACTCATGGCGGACTCGAGATTGATCAGCGGCTTGTCGATGAGCTGCGCCATGGCGCTGAAGGTCGACTCGGACAGATCCGCTTCCAGGTTCTTGCCGTCGGCAAAGGCACGGATCCCCAAGGCATCGCAGTAGGAGGCGAGCACCGGCAGGCCTTCGCGCACATGTTCGGCGGCTGCACCATTCATCACCGCGCCGAGCTTGGTCTCCATCTGGTAGGTGCCCTGGCCGGGCGTGATGACGAAGGAGCTGCCGCCGAGGCGCGCCATGCCGGCCTGCATGGAGGCGAGCGTGCGCAGCGAGGCATTGAAAAAGAGCAGGCCGAGGATCTTCCCGGCCAGCGCCTGCGGCTCGGGTCGATCCTGCAGGCGCTGCGCCAGCGCCAACAGATCGACGATGTGTTCGCGGCTGAAGTCCGCGAGATCCAGGAAGCGCTTCATTTGGTAAGGCTCAGCAGCGCGGCCCGCAACAGATCGACATGCTCTTCCTTGAGAATGAAGGCCGACAGCAGCCGCAGCACGTTCGGGTCGCCGCTGGTGCCGACCAGAATATTGCGCGCGAGCAGTTCACGCTGAATATCCTTGGCGGGACGGCTGGTGCGCAACCCCGTCAGATGCCCCGCGCCCTGATGTCCGGTCACCGGCCCGACGATGCAGGTCTTGCGGACATACGCGCTGACGCGTCGCACCTGTTCGAGCAGATGCTCCGACTCGATGGCCTCGATGACGGCCTCGATGGCCGCGCAGGCCAGCGGCCCGGCACCGAAAGTCGTGCCCAGCGCATCCATCCTCACGGCCGCGGCGACCTTGTCGGACATCATCAGGGCCGCGCAGGGGAAGCCGTTGCCCAGCGCCTTCGCGGTGGTGATCATGTCCGGGGTGACGCCATACATGTTGGCGGCAAACGGATAGCCGGTACGACCGACTCCACACTGCACTTCATCGAAGATCAGGACGGTGCCGGTGGCATCGCAGCGCTGGCGCAGGGCCTTGAGGTATTCCGCACCCACATCGAAGGCACCGCCGACACCCTGCACCGGCTCAACGACGACGGCCGCGGTGCGCTCGGTGATCTCGCGGCTGATTCCCGGGAGGTTGTCGCGCGGGATGAATTTCACATCGAAGGGCGTACGCGGAAAGCCGTACCAGGTCTGCGCGGCGCCCCAGGTGAGCGCGCCGGCGGCGGCGGTGCGGCCATGGAAGCCGTGTTCGAGCGCCACCACTTCGCTGCGGCCGGTCATGCGGAACGCCATCTTCAAGGCGTTCTCATTTGCCTCGGCGCCACTGTTGATGAAGAACACCGTGTTAAGGCCGAGGCCCGCGAAGCGCACCAGCCGGTCCGCCGCGCGCAGGCGCACGTCCATGGGCACCGCATTGCTCTGGAACTGGCAGGAACGTGCCTGCTCGGTCACCGCCCGGGTCCAGCCCGGATGACCGTAGCCGAGCGCCGCCACGGCATGACCGCCGTACAGGTCCAGCACGCGGCGCCCATCGCGGGTGTTCAGCCAGACGCCTTCCGCCGAAACCAACGGCAGCGGGTACTGGGCAAAGACCTGTGCCAGATGATCCGGCAGGCTGGGCGGGGTGACGGGAGCGGAAAGGGCCGTATGTGCGTTCATGATTTCTCGATTAGGTCCAACCTGGCGCCGGTGCCAGCAGGCCGCTGGTCTCGGGCAGGTCAAACAGCCGGTTCATCCATTGCACGGCGCCGCCGGCGGCACCCTTGGTGAGATTGTCGACCACGCACATCACGGCGACAGTGCGGCCATTGGCCACCGCCGACAGGTGCGCGTAGTTACTCGTGGCCACGTTCTTCACGCGCGGTGCCGATTCGAGCACGCGCACGAAAGGCGAGTCCGCGTAGAACTGCCGCAATACCTCGAGCACCTGCGTCGTATCGCGGGCGGACGTGAGGGTTCCCTGCACCGTGACATGGATGCCGCGGGCGTACGGTCCGGAGTGGGGCACGAAGGCGAAATCCGCCTCGACCCCGGATGCTGCCAGCGCGCAGGCCGTCACCTCGGGCGCATGCCGATGCGCCAGTGCGTTGTAGGCATACAGGTCGCTGTGCCGCATGGGATGGTGCGTACCCTCGACGGGCTTGCGCCCCGCGCCGGTGCTGCCGGTGACACCACTGACGAACAGCGTCGGCGTCACCAGCCCGAGCTTCAGCAACGGCACGCTGGCGAGCAGCATTGCGGTGGAAAAACACCCCGGGTGCGCCACATGCCGCGTGGGCGCCCGCGCCAGATGTTCGGGGAGCGCACAGGTGAATTCGCTCAAGCGCCGCGGCGCCCCGTGGGCGTGCCTGTACACCTTCTCATAGGCCGCTGCGGTGGCGAAACGAAAGTCAGCCGAAATGTCGACCACGCGCGGCGCGTTGCCGGCGTCGCTGGCGATGTTCAACAGTGAATCGATGAGCGCGGCCGCGGCGCCGTGCGGTGCGGCGCAGAATATCGCTGCCTGCGGCAGCTCGCGCAGCAGCGTCTCGATCTGCGCCCGGGACTGGAAGCGGGTCTCGGGCCAGGTGCTGGCCAGATGTCCGAAGGCCTTCGCCACCGGCGCGCCCGGCTGGCTTTCGGAGAGGACACCGCCGAGCTTGAAATGCGGATGGGCGGCCAGCAGCCGCAGCAGCTCGCCCGCCACATAACCGCTGCCGCCCAGCACCACCGCGGGAATGGACTGCGACGTATTCATTTGGTGCCGGTGGGTGCGAGGCTTGCCGGCGCGTCATTCGCCGCATCCGACACGGTCGTCTTCAGCCCCAGGTACTTGATGAGATGATCGCCCAGCGCGGCACCATTGCCCAAGGCATTGAAGGCCGCGACTTTCATCTGCTCTTCGATGATCTGTACGCCCACTGCGTTATCGGTGGACGGGCCCGTCACCACGCACGGGTCGATCCCGAAGCGCTCGCGCAGCAAGGTCACGCCGCCCCAGGCGGCCACCGGATCGTTGGCCGACAACACGACACCGGTGAGAGCGGCCCGGATATCGGCGCATTCCAGGATCGAGTCCACGCCGTAGGCGCCCAGCAGGCCATCGCCCAACTCGAACACGATCACGTCAGGCTTGTTGGCGGCAAGCTCCGTGAGCATGGTACGGGTCAGCGCCGGACCGTTGGCGCGCGTGGTCGTCACGATGCCCAGATCCGTGAAAATGAGGGAATTGCGCGCACCGGCATCCTCCATCGCGAGAATGTCGCGACGCAGGGATACGCCGGTGGCCTTGAACGCATCGATGGTCAGGCCGCGATGGCGCATGCGACTGATGATGGCGCAGGCGGCGGCCGTCTTGCCGGCCTCCATGCAGGTGCCGGCCAGTGCAATCACCGGCACGCCGGCGGTATCGAGCTTGCTGTTCTGATCGAGTTTGCGGTCCCCGACGCGCGCCGGTATGCCGATGCGCTCGCCCAGGTACGGAAAGGTCAGTACACCGCCAAGCACGCGGCAGTCGAAGGGTTTGCCCTTGTCCGGGTTGGCCGAATCGCACACGCCGAGCACGCCGCCAATGTTCAGCATCTGGATGATGTCGCCCGGTTTGACGCTGTCCGGGATGTGCCCGGAATAGCCGAACAGCGCCTTGCGATGACCGAGTGCGCCGATGACGACATCACCCTTGCCGACCTTCGCCATGCGGCCGCTGGTGAGCTCGAGGGTGTTGTAGTTGGCCTTGTTGGTCAGCACTTCAACCACCACGACGACGCCTTCCTCGGCCGGAATATCCGGCGAAATGCGCACTTCACGCGCCAGTCCGCAGGCCTGGGTGATCGAGGCGATCTTGTCGACGACGACGCTTCTCACTGGGGCGACTCCTTAAAGGGTTGTTGGGCTCAGGCGCCCTGGCCGGCGCGGCGGTGGAAGACACCGGTCAACGACACGATCTTCGAAAAGCCAAGGGCGTCCGTTGCGGTCCACTCGCCGACCGCCTCGCCATAGACGCCGCGCGAGGCGGCCATCAGCGAGAACCGCGAATCGACGCCTTCGACGAACAGGCTCCCCGGCCGCATCAGCACGTGCACGTCGCCGGTAACGCGGGCCTGCGAGTTCACCAGCAGCGCCTCGATGTCGCGGCATACCGGGTCGAGCAGCTGACCCTCGTGCACGAGATCCCCGTAGGGATTGGCGACCAGCTCCTTGATGCGCTGCTGGCGCGCGGTCAGCACCAGTTTTTCAAGCTCGCGGTGCGCCGTCAGTAAGGTCTCGGCGGCCGGGGCCTCGAAGGCCACGCGGCCCTTGGTGCCGATGATGGTGTCGCCCAGATGCACGCCGCGGCCGATGCCGAACTTTGCACCGATGATCTCCAGCTCCTCGATCAGCGTCACCGGGTCGAGCTTGCGACCGTCGAGCGCACTCGGGATGCCCTTCTCGAAACTGATGGTGTGTCGCTCGGGCGCCTGCGGCTTCGTGAAGGCATCGCGCGAAAGTACCCAGGCCTCATCCGGAATGCTGCCATGGGAGTTGAGCGTTTCCTTGCCGCCGATCGTGACGCCCCACAGGCCGCGGTTCACCGAATAGGCCGCGCCCCAGGGCGGCACGGGGAGCTTGCGTGCCTCGAGGTAAGCCAGTTCATCCTTGCGCTGGAAAGCATGATCACGCACGGGTGCGAGCACGGTGAGTTCCGGCGCGAGCGTGCGCAGCGCGACTTCGAAGCGCACCTGGTCATTACCGGCCGCCGTACAGCCATGCGCGATGGTGTTGGTGCCGAGCTTGCGGGCCATGAGCGCGATGGTCTGAGCCTGCATGACGCGCTCGGCGCCCACGCACAGCGGGTACAGCTGGCCGCGACGCACATTGCCCATGATCAGGAAGCGCAGCACCTGCTCGAAATAGTCGGCACGCGCATCGACGGTGTGGTGTTCGATCGAGCCCAGCGCGCGCGCGCGGGAGGCCAGTGTGCCGGCTGTCGCCGCGTCGATGCCGCCGGTATCGACCGTCACCGTGATGACGGGCCGGCCGGTGTTCTGTGCCACCCACGGCACCAGGAAGGAGGTGTCGAGCCCTCCTGAATAGGCGAGAACGATGGGCTCGGCACCCTTGGAAACTGAATTGGTCATGATTTTCTAGACTCTGAAGTTCGAGCGGAGGCGCGCGATGAGCTGCGCCTGGGCAGGCTCACCGTTGGTGGCGACGAAAATGGTGTCGTCGCCGGAAATGGTACCCACGACCTCGGGCCATTCGGCCTTGTCGATGGCGACGGCAACGCTGGCGGCTGCGCCGATCGTGGTCTTCACCACGGTCAGACAGGTTCCGGCGGCGAGGATCTGGCGCACGAACTGCGCCAGCGCGCCGAAATCGCCATTGGCGCGGGTGATCTCATCGGGTGGCATGACATACCGGCCAGCCGCCTTCAGCACCCCCAGATCGCGCAGGTCACGACTGATCGAAGACTGTGTCACCGCAAAGCCATCGCGCTGCAGCATATGCACGAGGTCGCCCTGCTTATGCACGAAGGCACCGCGCAGAAGGCGCACGATGGCATTGCGGCGGTCAAATTGCTGGGTATCGGAAAGCACGGCCCGGCCTGCTGCATAAAGTTGCATGCATTATGCATATAAATGCAGGAGGGTCAAGGGCACCGAGCGCAGGCCGCAATCAACGGGCGGGCAGCCTGAACACCCATAGGGTGGTGCCCGCGGGCGGATCGATGATTTCGGGGGTGAGGCTGCGGGTGCCCGAATCGAACGCGCCGCCGCCGCCAGCGACGACCACCAGGTACTGGACGCCAGCGACGCTGAAGGCCGCGGGTGAGGAACTGGGCGATGCGTTCAGAATCGTCTGCCACAGCACCTTGCCGTTCGCCGCATCATAGGCACGCAGGTGTCGATCGCGCGCACCGCCGAACACCAGGCCCCCGGCGGATGCGAGCAGCGAGCTGGCGACGGGCGCACGTTGCCGCTTCGACCACACGACCCGCCCGCTCTTCAGATCGACGGCATCGATGCGACCGAAATTGCCGTCGTTGCCGGGCTTCGGGCGAGCCCGCAGGCGCATGTCCTGGCCACCGGTGGCGACGCTCGCGGCCTCGCGCTCGACCCAGCTGTAATCCATGCAATCGTTGTCGACCAGCGGTACATAGAGGTAACCGGTGCTCGGATCAATCGCGGTGGTCGGCCAACTGCGCGCACCCGTGGCCGCAGGACATACCATATCGGTCCGGCCCGGCTGCGGCTGCAGCGCCGGATTGATGATCTTCTTGCCGCTTTTTGAATCGATTTTGACGACCAGATTCTGCAGGCCCAGATCCTTCGAGAACGCATAGTGTCCATCGACCCGGTTCACGGCGTCGAAGATCGCGCTCTTGCCGCCGGTCACGAGCAGCCTGGTCGGCGTGCCGTCGACCGGCAGCGTGACCAGCGACTGCTCGAACGCCCAGTCCAGGTCCCATACGTCGCGGTTCATGTGCTGGTAGTACCAGGCGAGCTTGCCGGTATCGGCATTGAGCGCCACCGTCGAGTCGGTGTAGAGGGCATCATTGTCCGACCGACCCTGGTGCGCACGCGGTATCAGCAATGTGCCGACGTCGTAGGTATTGCCCGTGCCGAAATACACGAGGTTCAAATCCGGATCATAGCTACCGATCGACCACACCCCGGAGCCGTAACGCGCGGTGATGGGGGCGCCGTTCCAACTGTCGCCGCCCGGCTGGCCCGGCCGCGCGATGGTGTCGAATCGCCATATCTGCCTGCCGCTTTGCGCGTCCAGGCCGACGATGAAGTCACCCCCGGCGGTATTGATGCCGAGGCTGATGCCGACGATCACCTTCCCGTGAACGAGCAGTGGGCCACCCGAGATATGGAAGTAGGCGCCGTCGAACTGGCCCGGGTGCGAGCCGTGTTCGGCAGTCACCACCGCGCTGTCCCAACGCAGGTCGCCGCTCTTCAGGTCCAGTGCGACGATGTGGCCGTCGGCAGTGGGTGCGTAGAGCTTGTCCTGGTAGATCGCCAGACCCCGCATGCGCGCATCGCGGCCGCTGTGCAGCTCATCGGGCAGCGCACGAATGTATTGCCAGAGAATGGCGCCGTCGGTGGCGTCGATGGCCTCGACGGTGTTGCCGCTGGTAATGAACAGCACGCCGTCGTGGATCAGCGGGGCGGTCTCATTGGCACTGGACGGCAACGCCAATGTCCAGGCCACGCCCAGGCTGTGCACGGTGTTCCTGTTGATCTGATCGAGCCTGCTGTAGCCGAGCGTGCCATAGGTGCCGCGCCACATCAGCCAATCGCTGGCGGGCGGATCGCGCAGCATCGCATCCGATACCGGCGTGAGCCGGCCCAGCAAGGCCTTTCGCGCCGTCATGGCGGCGCGGTAGGCCGCGTCTTCATTGTCCAGACGCGTGGCGCCGCCGCGCGGGGCGGCAGCTTGCGCCGCCGCAGCCGGGCCCGGCACCGGCGTGCTCAATACGAACTCTTTGGTCCCGGCTTTCTCGCCGTTTTCACGCAGCAGATAGGCCGCGACATCCGTGTAGGTGCGGCTGTCGAGACTGCCCGGACTCGCCGGTGGCATGCGCTTGATGATCGACGACCACAGGGCTTCGGGAGGCTGATCGTGCCAGCGTGCCTTGAATGCGTTGCCCTTCACCGGCGGACCGAATTGTCCGTCGTTCAGATGCTGGCCGTGACAGGAGGCGCAACTCTCGGCATAAAGTATCTGGCCGCGCCGCGCCTGTTGCTCCGTGTAGACGACGGGGCCGCGGTCGAACAGCGATTGCCCGCTGGCGGCGCCCGCACCGCACACGGCCGCCGCAAGCCACCCCGACCGGAACAGCCAACCAGAGCGTTTAATCCACCGCATCGATTCTACCTTCTACTTGTCCAGCGTATAAATCAGGTCCGCACCACCGATCTGCCCGGCCTCGGTCCGGATCGTCCAATGATCGCCTAATGTGTAGCGCAGCTTGACGGTATTCAGCGTCTCGGTCAGCCCCAATCCGTAGCTCACGTACAGCCGCGGCGACAGATAGCGGCCGAGTACCAGGGAAGTCTCGTTATAGAAGTTCGATTCGACGCCCACGTCCGTGATCCCGATGTGCGAGCCGAGCTGCTGACCGAGGATGGCGGCGCCCTGGCCCAGCAGTTCGTTGTTGGTGGCACCGCGCGTGGCGTTGGTTCCGGGGACACCGGCGCCCTGGTTGCCGACCAGCCCGCCGCCGGCCAGCAGCAGCGCGACGATTTGCTGCTGCGGCAGGGAGGGCTCGGAGAAAAACGACAGCTGCGGTTGGCGCAAGGTGCCGCGGACGTTGATCCCGGCGAGAGTCGCGCCCGCCTCGGGGTCATCGAAGTGCTTGACTGCGCGGACATCGACGCCCGGATCACCGATCGGTCCGCCGGTGAAGATCAGGCGGCCGTGTTCGATCTGCAGCTTGCGGCCAAAGGCGGTGTAGTCACCGGTGGCGACATTCAATTCACCGGAGGCGTGCGTGACCTGGTCGTTGCTGGCGGCATGCTCAGTGATTTTACCGCTCAGTCGCGCCTTCAGGCCGAGACCTTCGACGGTGACATCATCGCCCAGCGTCATGCTCACATCGGTGGTGACATCGTAGTGGTCGGTTGATTCCGGATTGGCACTGCTGACGATCACCTCATCGGAGGAGGCGAGCACGGCATGCCGCAGATCCGCCGGCGCAATGCGCGCACGCGGAATCCTGACATCACCGGTGACGCCGATCTGCGTGCCGTCGATATGGAAGGTCAGATTCGGTGAGGCATCGATCTGCGCTTCCGGGACATCGGCGACGCGCAGCTGTGTGCCGCTCAGGGTCAGTTCACCATGCGGCACGCCAGCGCGCCCTTCGAGGCCACCGCGTACGCTCGCGTGCCCCGCGCCGAACTGGGCACCGCCTTCGAAGTCGAGCCGATTGCTCTGCAACGTGGCTTTGAATGCTGCCTGGCGCATCGCCATGTTTATCTGATACAGATCAAGTTCCCCGTCTGCCAGTGACAGCGAGCCGCTCAGCAGCGGTGCGGCGATGGTGCCGGCAATGTTCAGATTGGCGATGAGGCGGCCGGCGGCCCGATCGACCTGCGGCACATACAGCGGCACGAAATCCAGCTGCGCGGTCTGCAGTGCGATCGAGCCATCGAGGGGCAGCTCGCGCCAGGCGTGCCCGTCGCGCATCGCAATCAGCTGGCCCTTGATCGAACCCTGCGGGCCGGCGTCCATGTTCAGTTGTGCCGTGACATTTGCCGGCGTCGCGGTGACCTGCACATCACCATCTCCCAAGGTCGTGATTTCGATCTTGCCGCCGGCGAGCCGATGGCGCAATTGCGCGCCGGCGAGCCGGGCGCTGAGTGTTCCTTCCACCGGGCCCAGGCCGCTGCCGAAAAGCTTCAGGGACATGCCGATGATGCCGCGATAATCGACGTTGCCAGACTGCCCCGCCGTCAGCGTCTGCATCGGCAACTCGGTGGCCGAAGCCTGCAACGACCACTTTGCCGGCGTCCACTCACCGGCCGCACACAGGTGCGCCGGCGAACCCTTCAGACACACGTTGTCCACGTGCATCTGCGCGGCCGACAGACTCACACCGGCGGGTGCTTCGAGGGCCAGGTTGAGCGCATCGCTGCCGACCACTGTCATCTGTCGCAGCGTCGCCTGCCACACGCCATTGGTGAAGGCCGCATTGCCATGCGCCTTGAGGCTGAAATCATGTGCCGCCACGTTCATATCGAGCTCGTGGCTGCGTTCCTCGCCATCGAGTTTCAAACTCAGGTCATCGATGGTGCGCGTGCCGAGGGTCAGGCCGCGGGCGTGCAGATCGACATGTGAAGGGCCCGTGCGCGTCGGATCGAAGTCCATGCGGGCGGCGATATCCTCCACGGCAACCTGCTGGAACCGCAGGGAGCCGGCGCTCAGCGTTGCCTGGACGGCAGGGTCGCGCCAGGCGCCATGCAACTCGCCGTTGCCGCTGATGTGGCCTTTGAGGCCCGGCATCACCAGCGACAGGTCCGGCGAGCGGATATCAAACTTCAGATCGGCACGGTCACTGAGTGTGCCGTCGAGGTTCAAGGTGGTTCCGGCCAACTGCGCGTGGATGCCGTCGAGCTGCCACACACCAGCGGCGTGCGCCAGACGGCCCGAAGCACGTGCCGGCAGATTGTGCATCGTCCCGCTGAGGTGCTGCACCTGCACGCTGAAGGGGTCCGTGGCATGAAAACCGGCGCCGCTCGCGGCAAATCCAAAAGTCAGCCGACCGGCCGCGATGCTGGCAAAGGCGGCCGGGTTGACGTCGCTGGCGGTACCCGTGGCCGACCAGATGGGATGTGGCAACCAGTGGACTTCGCCGGCGAAGTCCACCTTCCCGAGCGGCACGGCGCGGCCCGTTACGGTGGCCGTACTGATCTGGATGTGTTCGGGATACAGCGCCGCATCGAATGCGACGCTGAGCGCAGGCAAGCCGGCAACCGCCAGGTCCGCATGCGTGGCGAGGGAATACGGCCAGGTTCCCGCGATCGCGAACTGCCCGGCGTCACTGTGCAGCAAGGGGCTGCGTGCCAGCGGCCAGACCAGATGCGTCCACTGGCCACGTAAGTCCAGGCGCGGGCCACCCGGCTCGATTCCGACCGTGCCGGCCGCCGTGAGGTGCATGCCCGAGGCCCGATGCGTGGCCGTGACTTCGTGCAGCGTGATGATGCGCTGGGCATAGGCCCCACGCACCCTTGCATCGAACACGCCGGCGTCGAGGACCTCGGGGACGATTGGCCCGGCAGCCGTGAAACCGTGATCGTCCAGATGCAGGGCAAGCTGGCCATGGATGTTGCCGATGCGGGGACTGCCACCCCAGGTATCCAAGGCCATGTGGGTCACATCGGCGTGGCCCTCGAAGTGCCACGCGGCGGTCAGAGCAACGCCACTGCCGTTGAAGTTGCCCTGGAAGGGCGCCGCGATGCGGGCGCTGAAGGGCAGCAGGTTCAGATCGCCGTCGCCGCGCATCTGCACCCGCCACGGAACGCCGCGGGTCGTGTCGTAGTTGACCGCGAGGTCGGCCGTCACACCAAGCGTCAGCGCTGCCCGCAGTTCACCCTGGTGCGAGGCGAACGCGATCGCACCGGATCGCATCACCGCGTCGAGATAGTGCGCCGTGCGTGGTCGCACGACACCATGCGTGCGCAGCTCCGCGGCTTCGAGCTGCCTGCCGCTGGGCAGCACCAGCGTGCCGCGCGCGATATGCAGTGCATCGATGCGGACATTCAGCCAGCGCGGCAGGAAGTGCAGCGGCGTGGGCACGTAGGGCCCGGTGCGGCGAATGACCTCGATGCGCAGATTGCCGATGTCGAGCTTGCGGGCATGCAGGGTCTGCAGCAGCGCCGGCGCCAGATCCAGGGTCAGGTTGATGTCATCGAAAGTCAGATTGACGCGGCGATGGTGGATCAGCAGTTGATCGATATGCAGCCCATGCGCCACGCTCCCGCGGACCCCGTGCAGCTGCACTTCGGCGTGGGCGATGCGCCGGGGCAGGTGGCGCACCAGCAGATTCACGCCGGGCTCGGTGTAGAGCACGAACCAGGACAGGGCCACGGGCACCGCCAGCGCCGTGACGATAAGGCCGGCGAGCAGCCCGATGAGCCACCTGCGCATTTATAGCTTCGGTGAGAAGTTGATGTCGAAGCGCGGTCCCGCGCCGGGGCGGGAAATCGGCTCGGCCACATCGACGCCGAACGTGAGCACCGGCAAACGCCAGCGCAGGCCCACTCCCACCGAGTACTCCATGAAGTGAGGGTACGCCGGATTCGGCGCGTGACCAAACGTGTCGAAGGCGTTGCCGAAATCGGAAAACACGGACACGCCGAGGTTGCGGGGCAGGTCGCGAATGATCTCGGCGCTGCCGCTGATGACGTGGCGGCCGCCGACCTTCACGTCGGTGACGGCGCCATTGGCATTGCGGTACGCGACGATCGGGGACAGGTCATCGAAGCCGAAACCACGCACGCTCTCATCACCGCCGGCGAAGAAGCGGAACGATCCGGGCAGTTGTGACAGCCGCGACACCAGCGTGGTGCCGAGCTCGCCGCGCAGCAGCAGGTGCCAGCCGCTGGCAATCGGGAATACGCGCTCATCCGTCACATGCAGCTGCAGGAAGCTCACGCTGGAGCCGAGCGGCTGGGCCGCGCCGCGGATCTCGACCTGCAGACCGCGTTCGAACAGGGCCTCGCCTAGATAGCCACGCGGCACGGAGGCGATGGTGAGGCTGGGTACCACCAGCCGGTCACGCAGCACCGTGTAGCCGTCGCTGGTCACCGAGTAGGTAGGCGTCACGGCCCACACGTACTGCCAGCGGTCCCGCACCAGGGTCACGCTCGGACCGAGCGAGAAGTCCTTGTTGTTGAGGTCGCCGGGAATGCTTTGCTGGATGGCGGCCCCCATGGCAAAGTGTTCGAGCGCGGGATCGCCGATCGGCACGATGTACTGTGACTGCAGCTGTTGGATCTTGGCGGAGGCTTCCAACTGCGTGTCGAAGTGATGGCCGCTGCCATTGACGAGGCGCCGATCCCACACAAAGATGCCGCGCGGTCCGGTGTCGGTGCCATAGCCGGCGCCGAACTGGTAGCGGTCGCGCTTGCCGGGCTGTGCCGTGATGCTCACCGGCACGAGATGCTTGACGCGGTCGGGTTCGCCGGTCTTCACCTCGACGGCGGCGAAGTACTGGCTGTCATCGAGTGCGAACTGAGTATGCAGCAGTTCGCCCAGGTCGAACGGATCCCCTTCGTGATAGCGGATGTAGCGCTTCACCAGCGCGACATCGAGGACGCTCTGGTCGATGGTGGTGGCCCCGAAGCGATAGCGCGGGCCGGTTGCCAGTTCCAGGTCCGCGGTGGCGGCCAGTTTGGCCGGATCCACTTTCAGCTCGCTGTGCGTGAGTCGCGCGTCCAGGTAGCCGTAGGTGCCCGCGGTGTCCTGCAGTTCGCTCTTGATGTGATCGTACGCGGCGTGATCGAGCTGATCGCCGACGTGCAGCGCCGCCTCCTTGATGATACGAATGAAACGCGGGTCCGTGCTGCCTTCCCCGCTGACGCGGATGCTGACCGCCGTCATCAGCACCGGCAGGCCGGGGTCGATATGCACCTCGACGCGCCAGTTGTTCTTGTCCTTGCCCTGCTCCTTGCGTGTCACATCGGAGCTGACGATGGGGGCGTAGTAGCCGAAGGGACGCAAGGCTTCGCGCACTTCCCGCTCGATGCGTTCACGCAGCCGCTGCACCATGGTCGCATCGAGGTCCCGATCCTTGTAGCGCGCGAGACTCAGGTAAGCGAGGACATTGCTGCGCAACGGATCGTTGACGCCGCGGACGGTAAGATCAACCGCGGCAGTGGCCCGCTGGCAGACCAACACGCACAGCAGTACGCAACCCGGAAGCCAGACGCTACGCATCAGCTGCGGCGGGCCACTCACCGGGACTGAGGCTCCAGTGGCTATGCCCGGTCATCGTGCCGTCGGCATCGAAGCGCCGTTCTTCGAGGTACACCGAGCCGTCGTAGCCGATCATCGCCAGCGTCGAGCAGCGCGTGCCGAACACGGGGTGCACGACGAATGGTGATGAGAGAATATCGGCCCATTCGGGTGCCAGCGGATGGGTCGCAGCGGGCGTATCCGGCGGGCCGCGCCTGCGGTCGCCAAGCATGCCGAACAGTTGTTCGCTGGCATCAGTTCGGGGAGGACCGTTGCGTGCGGATGTCGCGGCGGTCTGCTCCGACAGCCAGCCGGTGAATGTCGCGCGTACGCGCTTGAGCTTCGGCCAGGGCGTATCGAGCAGCAGATTGCTCAGCCCATAGACTCCGGGGTCGAGGGCGCGGGCAAAAGGTACGGCGCGATTCGAGGCGTACCACAGGCTGTCCGCGTCGCTGAGCAGCAGGTTGAAGCCCGCGTAGCGCGGCGACTGCGATTCCAGCCGGTCAAGAAATGTTGGCGGCGTCGTGGCCTGTGCCAGCCAGTCCGGAATCAGGCCGCCGCGGGTGGGCGCATCCGGGCGACGGGGTTGCAGATCGCGATAGTTCGTGATGATGCCGAAGCGGCGCTGCCGATCCACCGCCAGCCACGTACCCAGTGCCGACAGGTCGCGGCCGGCAAGGATGCTTGGTGCCCCCTGCCACAGCGCCATCGGCGCGGTCGGCCGCGCATGAAACTCATCGCGGTTCGCCGCGACGATCAGCCGATAGCGCGGATGAGCCTGCCAGGCCAGCACCAGAAGACACATCTTTAATATAGGCCTAGAACTCTTCCAGCCAGGCGCCGATCAGCCGTCCGGCAATGGCGTGCGGGGGAGGCAGCAGGACACCTCCGGCCAGCAGGTCAGCGCGCGCGAACCACTGCGCATCCGCAAGTTCGCTGCCGCGGTGGATTTCGCGTTGCGCGCCGGCGGTGGCCCGGAAGCCCAGCATGAGCGAAGCCGGAAATGGCCAGGGTTGAGAGGATTGGTAGTCGACCTCCTCCACATCGACGCCGGTTTCCTCGCGAACCTCGCGTGCGACCGCATCTTCAAGGCTCTCGCCCGGCTCGACGAAACCGGCGATGGTCGAGTAACGGCCCGCCGGCCAGCTGGCCTGGCGACCGAGCAGGGCCCGATCGCCATCGGTTACCAGCACGATGATGGCCGGGTCGAGCCGCGGAAAGAACTCGTGCGGTGTCTGAGGATGGGTACAGCGCAGGACATGGCCTCCGCGCGTCGGGCGCGTCGGCTGCCCGCATACGCCGCAGAAGCGCTGCCGGGCACGCCACAGGCTGATGCCGCGGGCATACGCCAGCAGGGCCGATTCGGGGGCCGGCAGCAGCGCCGCCAGCGGCCGCAGTTCGGCAAGCTGTGTCGCCTCGGGCAGCGTGAGTGCGGTGCCGGCGGGTAGATCGATGAGAATGCACCAGGCATCCTGAAATTGACCCAGCAGCACCACAGTCGTTTCATCGGCGCGGCGGACAATGGGATGTTCTGCGCCGAGGAAGGCAATCCGGGCCGGACCCCGGTCGGCGGCATGCAGCAGCTGCTGACCGCCAAGCGACAAAAGGTAACGTGTCCTGGGGTCCGCGCGGATCGCCGCCAGGACAGCCGTGTCCTCGCGCACCTCGGAGCGCCGGTCGATATAGGGTCCTGCGAAGAAATTGGGCGGATTGCGGTGCGGCATGGACGCCACTCAAGCCAAGGCCATGCCGCATAGTAGCAGTGACTGCCATTCGGTCCGCGCCTGGCAATGCGCTATCATGAGCCACACTTCAAGGAGGCGCGATCAGGATGAAACCGGTCATTGAATTCGGCATTCTCGCGTGTGCTTTGGCGCTGGTTGCCTGTGCAACGCCGCCAGGTTCCGGAAAGCCTGGCTCAAACGGGTATTACACCAAGGTGGTGGGCGGCGAGCAGCTCTACTGCAGAAACGACCTGAAGCTTGGCTCGCATGTGGAGCGTGAAGGGGAAAAATGCTACACGCCGGACCAATATAAGGCCATGGAGGACGCCAACTCAGCGGCGGTCAGTGGCTCGGTGTCGACCCAGCACGGCTCCCAAAGCATCCAGTAAGTGCAGCTGTGCGTCGGTCCGGGCGCGGACGCAGTCACGGCAGGGTCAGCGCAATAAGCTCGCCGGGATGATCTTTCGCCCCCGTCGCTACGACGATGTACTGCCGCCCGTAAACCGCGTAGGTCATCGGCACGCCCGACTGGTTGGCCGGCAAGGTCATCTGGCTGATGATGGCGCCCGATGTCTTGTCATAGGCGTAGAACTGGTTGCCGCCGCCGCCGGCGCGATACAGCCCGCTGCCTTCCCCTGCGAACAGCAGGCTCTTGGTCACGAGCATTCCCACCTGATCGAAGGACCCGGTCCGCGGCAGACGGATACCGGCCAGCGCCGTATTGTGCGTCGCCCATTCCGGCGTCGCACTGTTCGGTATCACCCACAGGTGATCCCCCGAGTTGAGGTCGATGGCCGTGATCCGACCCCAGGGTGGCTTGATCAAAGGCAGCCCATTCGGGCCACCTAAGGAACCATGGGGGAATCCTTCCCCATACACCCCGACGTAGCGCTCGTCCGAGATTTTCGGATCTGCGTGCAGTCCGATCGGGCATACCGATGAAATCGAGCTGACGTAGAAGATGCCGGTCTGCGGATCGACGGCGGCACCCTGCCAGTTCGAGCCGCCGGACAGACACGGTCGCAGCAGCGTGCCCAGGTTTGCGCCGTCCACGACGAGCGAGGGCGGCATGTATGGCGGCCCGAAGCGATAGTCCTTGACGATGGCCTCGGCCTGTTTCTTCAAGTCGGGCGTGAAGTCGATGAGATCCTCGATCCGCAGGCCTTGAGGCTCGTAGGGTGCGGGCCGCGTCGGGAAGGGCTGGGTGCGCGAAGTTCTCTCGCCCGGCACATCGCTCTGCGGCACCGGGCGTTCTTCGATCGGCCATACGGGTTTGCCGGTCACGCGATCGAAGACGAAGATCAGGCCCATCTTCGTGACCTGCACGACCGCCGGGATCTTCCGGTGCTGTACGGTGATGTCCACCAGCACCGGGGCGGCCGGCAGATCGTAGTCCCAGATATCGTGGTGAACGATCTGGTAGTGCCAGATGCGCTTGCCGGTCTTCGCATCGATGCACACGAGCGCATCGGAGAAGAGATTGTTGCCGGTGCGGTGGCCGCCGTAGAAGTCCGCAGTCGGCGCCTCGACCGGCAGGTACACGAGGCCGCGCGCGACATCTGCCGAGAACGGTGCCCACACCGCGGTATTGCCGGTATAGGAGTTGCTGTTGCCGTCCCAGGTGTCCGAGCCGAATTCACCGGCTTGTGGAACGGTATGGAAGGCCCACAGCTGCGCACCGGTGCGCGCATCGTAGCCGCGGATCCAGCCTGGTACGGCCACCTTTGAGGGTGGCGCACCACCGGCGGAGAAGGAGACTCCGGCCACCACCACATCGCCGACGATCACGGGCGGAGAACTGGAACCTGGAGGGGTCTTCGGCAGGTCGGCGACGCGCGGCAGGCCATCCTTCAGATCGACGATGCCGGCCTTGCCGAATGAATCGATCGGCCGGCCGGACAGCGCATCCAGGGCAACCAGCTGAAAGCCCGGCGTGATGGTGAAAATGCGGCTGCCCTCGCCGTGCCGGCTGCTGCGCCAGTAGGCGACGCCGCGCCCCGAATTGCGGCGCGGCGCGACGGCGCCGCGCTCGCCCTCATCGAGGCGATACATCCACAGCGTTTCCCCGTTCGTCGCATCGATGGCCACGACGTCGCGGCGGATACCTGCGGTGATGTACAGGATCCCGTCCGCCATGAGCGGCGTCGGACGGTAGTAGTATTCGGGCACGGGTCCGAAGTTATCGGACTTCCAGCGCCACGCGATGCGCAGCTTCGCAACATTGTCGCGATTGATCTGGTCCAGCGGAGAATAGCTGCTGCTGGCCAGATCATCGCGGTTGTTCAGCCACTCGACCGTGGTCGGAATGCGCTTCATGCCGGCAGCGGGTGGCGCGGCGGGCGGTACCACCCAGCCGTTGGCATGACGGATGCGGGTGAGCGCCGCCGCGTAGTCCTCGTCACTCAGGGAACCCGGAGCGGTGGGCGGCATGGTGCGGCGCGTGAACTCATCGAGTCCGGCCGGGGGAACCGCGGCCCAGCGCTGCGCAAAGCCGCTGCCGATCAATGCCGGTCCGGTCTCCCCGCCGCGCAGTTCCGGACCGTGACAGGCGGCACAGGTGCGCAGGTAGGCATCATCCTGGGCCTGCGCGCGCGTGCCTGCGCACAGCAGCACCAGGCCCGCGCACAGGGCGCCGCAGGATCCGAATAACGCTCGGCTCAACATGATGTCCCCCTGGAAGCGGTATTCTGCACGATATTCTGAAGGCCGGACCGTGCGCGAGGGGGCGTGTATGAGATTCGACAGCCGCTATCCATGCCTGTTCGCCGTGCTGGTGCTGGCCTGCAGTGCGCGCGCCGCGCCGCGGCCGGCCACCGCACAGGCTGGCCAGGCCGTATACCAGCGCGCCTGCGCACTATGTCATGACCACGGTGAAGCGCTGCGCGCGCCCACGCTCGCGACCCTCAGGGGCATGCGTTACCAACAGATCTACTACGCACTCACCGTCGGCAAGATGCAGGCCCAGGGACAGACGCTGAAGGGAGCTGAGCGTTCCGAACTCATCGACTTTCTCATCGGGCGGGCGCGCGTGAGCGATGCCTGGAGCGCGCAGATGCGTTGCACGCCCGCGCGGCGCAAGGTCGACCTGAGCATGCCGGCGACAGTGGCGGATTTCGGCTTCGACCCGCACAACCACCGGCACCTCACGGCACAGGAGGCGGGCATCACGACGGCTGACTTCCGTCACCTGGACCTCGCCTGGGCGCTGGCTTTTCCGCGCGCCACGACGATGCGCGCGCAGGCCGCGGTGGTGGGCTCGACCCTGTTTCTACCGGTCGCCGATGCCGCGCAGTTGTATGCGATCGATATTGCCGCGCAGCCGTGCCTGAAATGGATCTATAAGAGCGATGTGCCGCTGCGCACGGGAGTGGGCTACGGAACGCTGCCGGGATCGGGTCGCAAGGTGCTGGTTTTTGCCGATGTCGGCACCCGTATCCATATGGTCGATGCGGCAACCGGTGCGCCGATCTGGAAGCACGCGGTGCATCTGACCTCGCTGTCGAACACGACCGGTACTCCAGTATTGCTGGGCGGCCGCGTCTATGTGCCGCTGTCGGCCTCGGAAATCAATGTCGGGGCGGACGCGAAACATCTGTGCTGTACGACGCACGGTGCCGTGATTGCCCTGGACGCGCGCACGGGCCGGCAGATCTGGGCGGCCCATACCATGCCGGACGCCACGCCGCGCGGCGACCGTGGCGATGGTCAGATGATGTGGGGACCGTCGGGGGCACCGATCTGGACGTCTCCGGCCATCGATGAGCAGCGCGGCGTGCTGTACGTGGGCACGGGAGAGGCGACTTCGGCTCCGGCCGCGCCGACCACCGATTCGGTGCTGGCCATCGATCTGAAATCCGGCGCGATCCGCTGGCGCTTCCAGGCCACGGCGGATGACATTTTCCTCACCGGTTGCATGCTGAAGCATGACGGCCTGAACTGCCCGCACGAGGGGCGCCTGCTCGATCACGACTTCGGGGCATCGATCGTGTTGGCCCGGCGCGCCGATGGTCACGATATCGTGTTGGCCGGTCAGAAGTCCGGGACGCTCTATGCGCTGGATCCGGATGCGCAGGGCAAGGTGCTGTGGAAGCACAGCTTCGGCGCAGGTTCAGTGATCGGCGGCATCCACTGGGGGCTGGCATTTGATGGCGCACGTGTCTTCGCGCCCATGAACACTTTCCCCGGGGCCGATGGCAAGGATCCGGGCGAGCGGGCGGGGCTGCACGCCGTTGCGGTGGATACGGGGACGGTGCTGTGGTCGTACTATCCACAGCCGGACTGTTCGGGCGGGCGCAGGACCCGCGTGCGCACCTGCGCGACCGTCACGGGCATGACCGGCGCGCCGGCCGTGATTGCCGGTGCCGTGGTGGAGGGCAGTGCCGATGGCTTCCTGCGTGCGTTTGATGCGAACACCGGCGAGCTGTTGTTTCAGTACGACACCACTACACCCCTCACGACGGCCAACGGCGTGCCCGGCGTCGGCGGAGCCTTGGACAATGCCTCGATCGTGGCAGCCAACGGCTATCTGTTCGTGAATTCAGGTTATGGACTAATCGGCGGGCAGACAGCGGGGAACCTGTTTCTGGCCTTCCATGTGAAAGCGCACTGACGCAATATCGACACAGGGATGGAGGGACGCCGTGGGTAAACTCAATATTGTGGGGACCGGGTCGAAGCTGTTCGGCCTGATAACGCTCGCGTTGCTATGGGGCAGCGCGCCGTTTGCCTCGGCGCATCACTCGCTTGCCGGTGAGTTCGATACGAGCAAGAAGCTGGTGCTCAAAGGCACTGTCGCACGGGTCGATTGGGCCAATCCGCATATCTATCTTTACCTGGACGTCATCGACGCCGGCGGGAAATCCGCCACCTGGCAGCTCGAGTGCGTACCCGTCGCGATGGCGCGCAAGGCCGGTGTGAGCAAGAAAATGCTGACGGCGCAGGGCGCGCACGTGACCGTCGATGCCTTTCCAGCCCGAGACGGCACGGCGCATCTGGGCTACATGGCGAAAATCACTTATGCCGACGGGCATGATTTCCAGTTCGCGCCGGACAGCACAGCAGCGGCGGCAAAGTAGCAACCGACGAAAGATTAAGGAGTGCGTATGCGGCGTCGTGAATCAGGCGGGGCACTGGCCCTTGCGGCGTTACTCTGCTTCGTGTGCGTCGATGCGGCTGCCAGCGATGCCGCCGCGCCGCAGCCGGTGCCGCGTCTTGCGGATGGTCATCCGGACCTGAACGGTACCTGGGACGATGGGGCCGGCATCGATTTCGTTCATCCCCAGAAATCGGCGAATGGCACGATCTGCATTTCCGGCTGCGCCTCTGCCGCACCGCCACCGCAGGGGGCCAAGGCGCCCCCCCGGCCGGCACCGAATTTTCCTCAGTACAAGCCGCAGTTCCTGGCCAAGGTCGCGGACCTGAACAAGCGCCAGGTCGCCACCGACCCGGTGCTGCGCTGCAAGTCCCCGGGGGTGCCGCGGATCGGGCCGCCGGCCAAGATCGTGCAGATACCCGGCCAGGTGGTGTTCCTGTACAGCGATGTTTCCGGTGCCTTCTATCGCATCATCCCGACGGATGGCCGCCCGCACCGTGATGATGTCGATGAGAGTTATCTGGGCGACTCGGTTGGCCACTGGGAGGGCGACACGCTGGTCGTCGAAGCCAATCAGTTCAACGACGACAGCTGGCTGACGGACAACGGCGCCTTCCACACCACCGGCCTGCGCGTCACGGAGCGGCTGCGGCGCGTCGGCGATGCGCTTGAGTATCAGATGCAGGTCGACGATCCGAGCGTGCTGGCCGAACCGTGGCGGCCGGCAATGAAAATGGTGAAGCACGCGGCCGCGGAGCTTGTCGAGCCGGCGCCCTGCGTCGACCGTGATCTGAAGCATCTGGTCGACGACACCCATCATCCGAATCCGCGCTGAAGGCTAATTGCCGGCGGTGCGGCGCAGGACCACGACCTGCTGCTCGTCACCGGCGATGGTCCTGTAGAACTGCTTCAACTGTTCGGCATGCGCCACCGGGACGGAGACCTGTTTGATCGCGAAGCTGCGCGTGTAGCGCAGCAGCTGGCCGGTCACTTCCACCTTGCTGTGATACGCGGCGTACGGATAATCGACGTCCAGCGGCTGCGGCATGTCATCGACAACGTAGCCAGGTGGCAGGGTGATTTCGAACAGGTCGGTATCCATGCGCGGACTTTCGAATTCGATATCGTTCTCGCGTGCTTCCTTGGTTTCCAGCAGCCCGGACCCATCGCTGCCCAGCACGCGCGGTCGTAGCGTCAGGAGGTTGCCGCTGGCTTCGGCGAAACGCTGTACTTCGAAATTGTAGTGCCACTCGAGCGGCTGATCGTGCGCGTGCAGGTTGCGGATCGTCGCACTGGTCAATGTGAAACTCGGGAATGCTTCGGCCATCTCGGCCTCGATGGGCTTGATCTGGTCGGTGTTGAGGGTGGCAACATCCACCTCACCGCGCGCGAACGCGGCGGCATCGCCGGTGGAGACTTCCTGGACCTCGCCGCGCAGCGTCCCGGATCCATCGAGGGTCAGGTGCGCCGTGCGTTGCCGTGAGCTTGCCGTCACCGGAAGCACCGGCAGATGCACCAGTTCACTGCCTGCGGCCGTC
The DNA here is from genome assembly GCA_036267975.1 of Steroidobacteraceae bacterium. Classification (GTDB taxonomy): domain Bacteria; phylum Pseudomonadota; class Gammaproteobacteria; order Steroidobacterales; family Steroidobacteraceae; genus DAIDKA01. The sequence goes on from DATAVA010000012.1 coordinate 194,846, forward strand.
ACCAGCAAGCCGTAGCCATCCTGCAGCGGACCGGACAACGCGCCCAGCGGGGTATAGGTATCGGTCGGATCGAAGTAGAGGATGCGCCCGAGTTTCGGCTGGGTCGCGGTGGCGAGCAGTCCAGCACCATCGATTCCGGCGGGCAGGTGGATGGCGAGAATCACATGGTCGAAACCCAGATTGGGCGGCGTCGACGCACCGATCGCGCCGCGCTCGGAGTTGACGATGACGTACGATGAGCCGACGCCGATTTCCTTGAGCATGGTGCCTAGCAGCGTGGCCTTGTCCTTGCAGTCCCCGTAGCGGTGCGTGAAGACGTCCGCCGCGGCGTGCGGCTGGTAGCCGCCGATGCCGAGCTCGATGGCCACGTAACGCACATCGTTTTGCACGAAACCGGCGAGCGCCTGGACCTTGCCGAACAGCGTGGGTTGCGCCGCCGTCAGCGCCGCCACCTGCTGCTTGATCGCCGCGGAAGTCGCCAGCTGGCCTTGAGCGAGGTTCAGATACCACGCACCGACATCGGACCAGGTCTCGAAGCCCTGGCCATGTCCGTTCGGCGGTACCAGCGAGATCGCAAGCCTTCCGGAGATGGCTTCCCATGGCGGCATCTGCCGCTCCTCGTGGATCGCCTTAAGATCGGTGAGCGTCCACAGGGTGCGGGTGCCGCTGGTGACTGCAGGCGTCTCGGCGTGATTGATCCAGTGCGCCTTGTAGCTCCAGCCGCCGGGCAGCTCTAGATTGTAGTGAGTCTCACGAACCGGTATTTCATCCTGGAAGACCCAGTCGTCCGCCAGCAGATAGGGCTGCAGTTCGCGCGTGTATTCATAGGCAATGATGTTGCCGGGCACGACGCCCGGAATCCGCAGCAGCTTGCTGCGCGCATCACCGACCAGTTCGCCCGCGGCGACGCCGATGATTCCCGACTCCACGGCCTCGCTGTCTGCGACGTCGACCGCTTTGGCGCCGGGTGCCAGGTTCCAGCCGTGCATGCCGGTGATCCGGCTCTGGGCACCGGCGTCGGCGCGGATGACGCCGTAGCGGACACCCTCGGGTCGCAGGATCTTGATGACCTGGCGCACGACGCTCTGGAGCGTGCCGTTGGGTCGCACGGTGAGCGTCATATCACTGTAGAGGATTGCCGCGGTCGTTTTCGCATCGTGCTCGGGTACCGGCGCCGTCAACTGCGCCTGCACCCAGGACGGCACTGTCACCGCCTGGACATATGGCGCGGCACCGGCCACCACCAGCCCGACGAATATCGCCATGATGGCGCGCTGCTTCATCCTAATGCCGCGCCGCAGCGGCCGGTTCGAACGACACGACGGCGCGCTCGATATCGGCGGCCTGCACCTCCTGATAGAACTTGCGCAGACTGTCGTAGGCGGTCGTGGCGAGCAGCAGCAGCCCGAAGTCGAGTTGGCGGGTGAAATGCAGGGTCTGGTGGCCATTGACGAGCGCGGTGCGGTAGAGCAGCCGCTTCAAATCCACATTGTGATCGTCCGGCACGCTGTCGGCGACCCATCCGGCCGGCAGCTCGATCGTCACGTCATCCAGGTGCTGGTAGAAATTGTCGAAGTAGAGCGGCTGGGCACGGGCCACGTGCGTGAACATGGCCTTCTCCTCGGCACCGAACAATGCCACGGGCAGCAGCATGCGGCGCCCGGCACCGACACCCCAGCCGGGAACTTCGAGGTCGTACTGCGCGACCAGTGGCGCATCCCAGGCGCTCCAGTCCGGCGTATTGGTCAGCGTGACCGTGATGCCGGTCGGAATCGCCCGCTGCACTTCATCCTCCAGATACTGTTTGCGTTGCGTGTCGTCCTCGGCACGTTCGTTCAGGCGGCGCGCGGCGGCCTCCTGGCCGGTGTAGGTGACCGTGAGCTTCCCGGCGAGTGTGCCGCGGTCCAGTTTCAACGCAGCCTTGCGCTCGATGCGTGAGTCCGCGGGCGCCGACATCGGCGTGTCGATCCAGGCCGCGCTGTCCTTGGTGAGGCGCAGTCCCTCGACGCCGGTCTCCCACCACGGCAGCATGCCGAAGGGTGTGAACGGGACTCCTGGATCCAGATACAGCGCCTTGCCGTCGAGCTGGACCAATACCAGATTGGAATTGAGCTGCCCCGCATTCATGAGCCGCTTGTCGAAGAAATATCGATCCCGAGTCGCGATCAGCACCGGATCGGCCGCAAAGCCGGCGGCGCGTGCGAGGGCCAGGTACAGCCAGGTGATCTGCAGGCCATCGCCATAGCCCTTCTGCCACACGTCGGCTACATCGCCGATGTCAGCAGCCTTCTGGTGCTTCGCCTCCTGCTGCGACTGCGACTCGAAACTCAGATTGTCGATCTGCGCGACGCGGGCATAGATCTTGCGCAGCTTTTCTTCGGGGGAATCGCTCGGCGCGATGATCTGGGCGACGGCTTGCGTCATCACGCGATTTGCAACCGCGAACTTCTGCAGATCGCGGTACAGGCGCCGGCCAGTGTCCTTCCAGTACTCATCCGGCTTGGGTGCGTTCATCAGGGTGGAATCGTAGATGAAGTCCACTCGGGTACGCATTTCGTCCGCCGGCGGCATGAAATCCTCTTCCACGAACGCGGGGATGCCATGGGCCTCGAACCGGATCATGCTGTGTTCTTTCTTCGGCTCACTCGAGCCGGCAGGCAGGCCGCGCGGCCAGCTCCAGCGCAGCGCGAATTCCGGCTCCGGTTCCAATGAGAACTTTGCGTGCTCGGTGTACAGGTCCGCGCTCAAGATCCAGCGCGAGTCATAGATCCAGCCGTGGCGCAGCACGTGGGTATAGCGATATTCGATGATGCTGCCGACCTGAACCGCGGGCAGCGTCAGCGTCTTGGTCAGCAGCTTCTCGCCGCGCGCCTTGACGACCGTCGTCTCATAGACCTTGCCGTCGAACGCCACGCTCGTGCCGTCCGGATGGATGGTTCGCGCCTGGATGAAACCTATCGATTCGTACTGCCCATCGAAGGGTATCTCGACGTTGGCGTACTTGAGGCCCTCGTCGTTGAGTATCTTGATGCGCACGTAAACGCGCTCGAAGGAGTTCACGTCGCTGCGGTCGATCTGACGGTACAGATAGATGGCGGCCGCGCCGGGCGCATTCGGTTCGCTCGTCATCTGCAGTTCATGGGGATCGATCGGAAGCCAGTCCGCGGCCGCCGCGCTGCGCAGCATCAATATCCCGGCCAACGCGAACGCGAAGCCATAGGCCCCAATACGCACCATTGCCTCAGTCCCCCTGCGATTCTTATTCTTAGCTCGCATTCCCGACCAAACATTTGATCGGTCGGGCTGCGGATTCGCATAGTAGATTATAAGTGCTCGTGATCAAAGAAGATTCATGAACGGCGCCGCGGATTCGCGGCCATGCAACGCAGCAGGCTCGCGGCACTCTCCAGCGCCGCCAATGAATCGATCCAGGTCGCCGCATTGCCGTCGGTACTACCCAGTCGCGGCAGTTCATGGAGCAGTGGCACGATCGCCTGGCATGCGCGCGGCTCGAACACGAAGCACAGCGCCAGCATCGCCTCGCGCGCCGCCGTGAGATCGTCTGTGGCGACAGCATGGTTCAGATCTGCGATGCACAATTCGGCCTGCTCCAGCAGCCACTCGTGCAGTGGTTCGGCGCGGGCCTTGCGCAGCGCCTGCAGATGCCGAAGGCAGGACTGAGCGACCTTGGCGGGCAGGCGCTGAGCTTGCCGAAGCCCACCAGAAACAGGCGCACGAGTCCTGGCTCATCCTCGATCCGGACCCGCCCACCGTGCGCGCTCAGCATTTCAAGTCCCAGGTTGCAGGTCGCCAGCACGGCATCGCGCGCCTGGGTGGGACTGAACGTGTGGCCATCGATTGCGATCCCCGCGATCAGCACGCTGCCGAGGTAGGCGACCTCACGGGCACGCGCGTCGAACTGCGCGGCGTCGGCCGCGGCCAGTGCCTGCAGCAGCGTCACGACCGCAAGCTGCCGTGAGCTTGCCTCATGCCGCAGCAGTACCCGGTCAGCCCGCGGTTCGAGCAACCCCACATCTTCCAGCGCGGTGTGCAGCGTCGCCAGATGCGTCACCTCCGGCGCGTCGACCTGCGGATCCCCATCGGCCAGTCCGGTCAGATAGTGCTGCGTCTCCAGATCGTATCCGCACGCCGCCGAGAGCTCCTCGAAGCCAGCGCGCGCCTGCGCGAGAAAGGCGCGCGCACCGTTTGCCGTCACGTAGCCGCGCCGCTCGCGGGCCGTGTCGCGCCCGGCAACCACATCTTCGTTGGAGCTGGCGCGATTTCGCTGCGGCGCCGCCATCGATTCGTCGCCGACCAGCTGGGAGAGAAGATGGAGCAACCGCTCCGGTGCATCGGCCCACATCGCATCCAGCGAGCCGCGCAGGATCTCCCAATCCTCGTGCTGCCGTGCGCTCACCACGTACGGCCCGTAGGTCGTCTCATCGTGCGAGGGCGCATAAATGCGGTCCAGATCCTCGATCTCCGTCGAGCGCTCGAAGCCCCACATCGCCGTCGTCGACACGCTCGCCAGCTGCGAGAGGTAAAGCATCAGATTCTCATCCGGCACCGCCGCCAGTCGCTGCGCGGTGAACGTCTCGCCGATCTCCAGCCACGCGCCGATCCACTCGATGAGTTCGCGCGGATCGAAGACTTCCGACATGCCCGGGCGCGGCGTCTTCCATACGCTCACTTCGAGGGCCTGAACCAGCCGCTCGGCCGGGGCGAGTGCCATGATCTGCGCTGCATCACCAATGCCGATGCGTGCGCACAATTGGGCCAGGTCGCGCGCGGGAAGGGATTGGATCAGCGCGGGGAGTGCCGGATTGTCCAAAACGGCACGCAGTGAACGAGTCTCCCGGGACAGTTGTTTCGTGGGCATGCAGGCAACCCTCGAGTCGTGAGAGAGCCGGCTTTTTACGCCTCTGCTGCCGAATTCGACAGTCTGTTCACTCGACCGCGCGCTTGGTAAGATATCAACACTGGATCAGAAGGCCCTCTGGAACGGTTCCGGCCCGTCTCACGTCGTCTCGTGACCGCCCCGCTGGGCTGAGATAGCCGCCGCTTCTCGCCGCCTGCCAAGGCGACGATCGCCACGGCCTATGGCGACGCCTCATCCGCACCCGACTATATTTACCAGTCAATGTCAGACTGAATGAGCAAGGCCCGTATGTTGGGGTCTAGCCGCAAGGATCGTCTTCATGAAATCAGCTTTGCTCGTCGTCGCGGTGCTCGTGTCCGGATGCGCCGGCGGTCACCTTTATCCGGTACAGGGCCCGCTTTCGGAACAGAAGCCCGCGCCGGTCTACAGGATCAAAACGGGCCAGGGCGACTCGATGACCGCCAGGCTCGGCAACGGCGAGGTGTGTCACGGATCGTGGCTTGACATCGTGCAGGAGGATCCCACGGCGCGTGATTTGTCGGCCGAATGGGATCTCGTGTACGGCAAGGGCTTCTTCCTTGCCAACATACTGGGACACGCCGGTATCGCGCGCGCCGTGCTGACCTGTCCCAATGACACGACCTTGCATGCCGAGTTCGACAGCACGAAAGGCGTTGCGAAGGACAACAAGGGCAACGTCTTCAGGCTGACGTTCTGAGCAAAATCTCCACAATCGCTGCTCGTGTGCTGCTCATTCCAGGCAATGCTCGCCATGAACGAACTCTCCTCCTTCAGTCGCGGCGAACTTGTGAAGAACGCGCATTGCTGCGGCGACTTGCCGCGTGGCCGAGATACGGCATAGCCGGATTCTTTCATATATTCAGGGTAGATCTTGTAGATCCTGTCGCCAGGATGAACCAGGCTTTATCGGAGGCGGCGGAACATGACGGCGCAGCGGCGGACTCGGCTAGCCCCGCAGGGCGACCGGAGATGATCGCCTCAGGTTCCCAGTACTTTTAAGCCGTGCGCCTGCGCCGCCAATCCGAGCGCTCCGTCGTGAGTTGTCAGGACCGGATCGACACCCGTTGCATCCTTCCAGAGCAGTGCTGATGCCAGATGAATCGCATCGAGGGTTCCCAGCTCCGTCGGCATCGGCTGCGCGGCGCGGTCCAGTATGATCGAGTCGATTTCGATCAGCTCCAGCGAATTGATGAGATTAAGAATCGTGGCGCGGCGCCCCGCAATTTCGGCATCTGACAATCCAGCGCGGACTCGCAACCGGTCCAAAGTACGCAGACATTCGGTCATAATCAGCGCGCTGGAAACTCCGCGATCGATCTGTCGCCACTCCGGCAAAGCGTTCGGCTGTCCAACCGCAACGCGCAGCAGGACCGATGAATCCACATAGGCGATCATCTGTGGCTCTGTCGCTCCTCCAGCAGCAATTGCACGATGTCGATCTTTTGGATGAGCGGCTTTGGCAGCGCGACCTCGTTCGGCTTCGGTGCAGTGGTAGCGGGCTTGCGGATACGCAGTCCTGGCCACTCGCGCAGCGGAACGATCTGCGCAACGGCGCGATTGCGGTCCAGGACGGCGATCGACTCACCCCCCTGTACGATGCGAAGAAATTCGCTTAGCCGCGACTTGAGCTCGGCGATACCCACCTGTTTCATGACTATATATGACTATAGATAGTCATAGAGCGCAACAGCGCATGCAGTGGATGACAGGGCATACCCGCGGCTCACTC
>DATAVA010000013.1:0-59226 GCA_036267975.1 Steroidobacteraceae bacterium
CTGCCTGTCGTCGATGGTCGCGGAACCGGTGAACTCCGCGTACACACCGGTCGTATCTTCGTCGACGGAGCCCCCACTGGCCCCCGTGTTGGATGAGCCGGAGAACAACTCGCTGTCGTGAAAGGCCGCGTAGTTGGTGGCCGTCTGGAACGCCGGCCAGTTGACCGTGATGAAGCCGTTGGGACCCGGCTTCAGGAACGAAGCAAGATTGCCAACGGGAACGAGAGATCCCTGGTAGGTGAGCGAGCCCGCCGCGGTCCCCGAGCTATATCCGGTGCCAAGGCCAGGATAGGTCGGATAGCCGGCGGGTGCCGCACCGACCACGCTCAGCCCCGCGCAGGGCGGCTCACTGTTCGGGCCCGGCAGATACAAGTTGGGGTTGTCGCCACAGACGGCGTTCTGCCAGGCCTGGCTGTTATCGTATGCAGTGATGTCGCGCGCGATATGGTCGAAGGCGGCACCCACTTTGAGGTTAATGAGCTTGCTCTCGCTCCAGGTGAAATCGGCGCGGGCACCGCGCGTGGTGGTCTCCCGGCGCTCGTCCTGGATGTTGACGCGTCCGCCATTCCAGATGAAGTTTGCCGGATCGTCCAGATCCACATTGCTGGCGATCGAGGGAATTCCCCCGTTGTTCGTGTAATCCACCGTCAGGCCTGAGTTGGCTGCGGTAATGGGCAGCACCGTCGGGACTTCACGGTGAAAGCGGCTGTCGCTGTAGTTGCCCTGAACGTCGAAGGCGAAGCTATCGTTGATTTTCCACTCGAAGCCCGGGTTGGTGTTCCAGAAGTACGTGTCCTCCGTATAGGGGCGATACTCCAGGAAAAATTGCGAGTTGGCGTAAGTGGCGCTCGTCACCACGCAGCCCGACGCACAGCCGGGGGTCGCGTTGTCGACCTGCATGTCGAGTGGAATGGCGGCGCCATTGCGACCCACCCAATCCATGTCGATACGTTGCTCGTCGTTGTGCTCCCACCCCCACATCGAGTCCAGATAGGCGTGCACGTTGTCATTGGGCTTGAACTCGAAGCTCAGCACGGCGTTATCCCGATTACGCTCGCCGGACTCGTCCGAATCGCGGCCCAGGCGCGGAATAATCGCATTGTTGATCTGCGTGATCGTGAGGCCCGGGTTGTTCGCGAGCAGGAAGGCTTGGTCGATGGTTGCTCCCGGAGTGAGGCCATTGCCGGCGTTGGTGGGCACCGTTGCCGGAATGGTCCAGTTACCACCGCCCGTGGTGTTGCAGGTGCCGGTGCATTGGGTGGCGCTCAGATGGGGATTGGTCCAGCCGATCGTCTCGAAGCCCGGAATATTGACGTTGTTGTGTATGCCGACAAAGCCGAACAGGGCGCCGAAGCCGTTATCAAGTGTATCGCTGGCGATGATGTAGCCGCGCTCGCCCGGGCTGTCCGCTTTCTGATTCTTGGTTCCCTGAACTCCTGCGGTGAGATGCGCTCCGGGTGTGTCGAAGGCGCGGGCGCTGCGCATGTTCACCGTGCCCGCGGCACCGCCCTCGAGCAGGTCCGGCGAGGAAGTCTTGTAGACCGACAGCTGATTGAACAGCTCCGTCGGGAACATATTGAGGTCGACTTCGCGATTGGTGTTCTGCGCATCGGTCGGACCGGTCGAGGCGATGGCGATCGGCGCACCGTTGAGAAGTACGCGGGTGAAATCAGTGCCGAGGCCCCGAATCGCGATGTCCACGCCTTCGCCGTTGATGTCGCGACTGATGGTGATGCCGGGAATGCGATTGAAGGACTCGGCAATGTTAGTGTCGGGGAACTTGCCGATGTCTTCCGCGAAGATCGAATCGGTGATGCCCACCGAATCCCTCTTTGCGTCGGTGGCTTCCTTGAGGCTCATGCGGTAGCCGGTAACGGTCACCTCCTGCAGTTCATCGGCCGGGGGTGATGCCGCCGTATCGTTCGCCGGCGCAGTCTGCGCCAAGAGCGGCGAGCACATTGCAGCCGTCGACAGGCCCCACAGGGTGGCGTGCACTACGCTACGGATCCGTTTATTCGAGCGGCTCATGAGCGATCTCCCCCTGTCCAAATTCTTTGTTAAAAGCAACAGTCGGTACTCGACCGCACACGAGGGCTGGCTTCAAGCAGTACGCCATTTTGACCCCCCGTTATTCTTCGACCTATTGGCCGTCTGCAGACGAACAGCAATATGGTAGCGCTACCTCAGTGGCCGCAGTGTAGGACGGTTGTAAAGTCAAATCAACAATATTTTGATAGCGCTATCTCAGGGCCGATAGCGCTATCCAAAGGCGCATTGGGTGGTCGCCGAGCCTTACGCGATTCGTCTTCTGTCATCCAATCAGATGCAAGAATCCGCGCATCCAATGCTGCAGCCCTTCGCGCAGATTCCAACCTCGCCGGACAATGCCAAGGTTCGGGCGCGCGCGATCCCGTGGATGTTTGCTGCGCTCAATACGGTGGAGCTGCCGCTCGTTGATCGCGCCATTGCCACGCTCTTCGCGCACGACGAGGTCTGCCCGGCGATGCCGGCTGGCCTGACGATGCGTTCAGCGCCGGTGACCAGGTTGACCGGGTCGGGTTTGCTGAAGAAATATCCGATCGGCTGTGCCTATGTCGCACAATTGGCGGTCGCCACTGGCCGAATCCCAATGGCGCGCCAGGCCGGCCCCAGCGCGCCATTGCCTTGCGGGAAGCCTTTGCGGCTGGTATAAAGCTCGGCCCCAGCGGACTGTCCGGGTATTCCGGCATTCCGTAACTAATTGATCGTAAAGGTTAAGTTTATGTCGCGCGTCTGCGAAGTCACCGGCAAGGGCCCCGCCACGGGCAATCGCGTCTCGCATGCGAACAACAGGACTCGGCGCCGCTTCCTGCCGAACCTGCATAACCAGCGATTCTGGCTCGAGTCGGAGAAGCGCTGGGTGTCGCTGCGCGTGTCCACGCATGGACTGCGTACCATCGAGAAAAAAGGCATCGACGTGATCGTTGCCCAACTGCGCGAGCAGGGCGACAAGATCTAAGGTCTTCGCCGTAGCACCTTCGGAGAGCGAGTCATGCGCGAGAAAATCAAACTGTTGTCGTCGGCCGGATCCGGTCACTTCTACGTCACGACCAAGAACAAGCGTCTGCACCCGGATAAGCTTGAGGTGAAGAAGTTCGACCCCGTCGTGCGCAAGCACGTGCCGTACAAAGAAACCAAGATCAAGTAAGAGCGCTGCAGCTCTTCAGGATCGTGCAAGGCCCGGCATCGACCGGGCCTTTTGCTTTGAGCGCGACGGACCCGTACCGACCCGCGCCCGCCACGCCCGGGCGGAGCCGGTGGTCGCGGCAATTATGTTTGAAGGTTCAGGATCCGGCGTCGCGCACTCATGCCGGCTTCTCACCGCGCACCGTCGTGCGATACAACTCGCGACGATAGCCCTGGTAGTCGTTGTAGGCCTGGTGCACGCACAGCCGGTTGTCCCACAGCGCCAGCATGTTCGTCTCCCAGCGCAGCCGGCAGGCAAATACCGGCTGGGTGAGATGGTCCGTCAGATATTTGAGGATGGGGGCCGACTCCTCGGCATACATACCCTCAATGCCGATTCCATAGGAGGGATCGATATACAGCGCCTTCTCGCCGGTGACGGGATGCGTGCGCACCATGGGATGAAAATTACCGTTGATCTTGCGCAGCAGATTCTCGGAGAGCTTCTCGGCACCGCGCGTCGCGGCGAGCTGGCCGATGGGACTGTCGCTGACCTGCACGGCATCCTGTGCCGAGCGCAGCACATCACGCAGTGAGAAATGCACTTTCAGGTCCGCAATCAGATGCCGGTAGCTATCGCTCAGGTTGATGTACGCGAGCGCCGAGTTGGCCCAGGTCGTGTCGCCACCAAAGGGTGGTATTTGCACCGAACGCAGCGAAGTGATGGCGGGTGGTTCCGGCAGGAACGGCGAGTCGGTATGCCAGCCCTCGCCGAACACCATCTTCGAGGGATCGTCGGCTTCCTTGATCAGCGGATGCACGTTGCGATGACCCGGTACGCCCTGCGTGTAGGCGTCCTCGGCGACGGGCCCGAAACGCAGGCTGAAGGCCTCATGGGATTCGTGCGTGAGGCGCTGACCGCGAAAGTAGATCATCTTGTGACGGAACAGCGCGTGACGGATTTCCTCGAACTGCGCGTCCGTGACCTCCGCCGCCTGCAGCTCGCAGATTTCGGCGCCCATCGAGGCGGCCAGGGGACGCACCTCGATATGCCGGTACTCGGCGGCGTGGTTATCGAACTTTCCGGTCGGATGCAGTCGCATGCGGGTGCCTAGGAGGTTTCATTGCCTTGCAATGACGCAAGCTTAACACTGCATCTTCGGCCGCCAGAAGCGCCGGGCGGCCCAGCTGGCGCCTGGGCCCCGGCGGAACAAGCAGATACGACACGCAATATGCTCGACCTCTGCCGTGTAAAGTATACTGAGGCTTCTGACTGTCCATTTTATCAGGCCTGCGTCATCATCGAATTTGGCGCCGCGCAGGAAATACCGATGACTGCTGAGATTCCAACTTCCCGAGCCCTCAAAGCGCTGTTTTTGCAGGCTCCCTCATTTGAAGGCTTCGATGGCGGCGCCGGCTCGCGCTATCAGGCCAAACGCGAAATCAAATCTTTCTGGTTCCCTACATGGCTGGCGCAGCCCGCGGCGCTGGTCCCCGACTCGCGGGTGCTGGACGCCCCGGCGGACGAGCTGAGCGTCGCACAGACCCGCCAGATCGCGCGGGATTTCGACCTGGTCATCATGCATACCAGCACCCCCTCGTTCCCCACCGACGCGCGCTTCGCGGAGCTGCTCAAGGAAGACAATCCGCACGTTCGCATCGGCCTGGTCGGCGCCAAGCCCATGGTCGATCCTGAGGGGTCGTTGAAGGCCACCACCGCCATCGACTTCGTGTGCCGCGAGGAATTCGACTACACCTGCCAGGAAGTCGCCACCGGCGCGCCCCTCGAGAACATCAAAGGCCTGTCGTATCGGGACGCGAGCGGCCGCATCGTGCACAATCTGCCGCGCGCCACGATCGAGAACATGGATGATCTGCCGTTCGTCGCCCCGATCTACAAGCGCGATCTGTCGATCCGCAATTACTTCATCGGTTACCTGAAGCATCCGTATGTGAGTTTCTACACCGGCCGCGGCTGCCGCTCGAAGTGCACCTTCTGCCTGTGGCCGCAGACCGTGGGCGGGCACCGCTACCGGGTGCGCTCCGCCGAAAACGTCATCGCCGAGGTGCGCTGGATCAAGCAGAACATGCCCGAAGTGAAGGAAATCATGTTTGATGATGACACCTTCACGGATAGCTCGGCGCTGGCGCGCGTCGAAGCCATCGCCAAAGGCATGGGGGAGCTGGGCATGACCTGGAGCTGCAATGCCAAGGCCAATGTTCCCTACAAGACCCTCAAGGTCATGAAGGAGAACGGACTGCGCCTGCTGCTGGTCGGCTACGAATCCGGCGATGACCAGATACTGCTGAACATCAAGAAGGGTCTGCGCACCGATATCGCGCGGCGCTTCACCGAGGACTGCCGCAAGCTCGGCATACTCATCCATGGCACCTTCATTCTCGGCCTGCCGGGTGAAACCACCGAAACCATCGAGAAGACCATCAGGTTCGCCAAAGAGATCAATCCGCACACCATCCAGGTGTCGCTGGCCGCGCCCTATCCGGGCACTACCCTGTACCGACAGGCCGTGGACAATGGCTGGCTGCAGGAGAATGAAGCGGTGAACCTGGTCAATGACCACGGTGTGCAGCTGGCTGCAATCAGCTACCCGCATCTGTCGAAGGAACAGATCTTCCACAGCATGGAGGTGTTCTACAAGCGCTTCTACTTCCGTCCCGGCAAGATCTGGGAGATCGTGCGGGAGATGCTCGGCAGCTGGGAGATGATGAAGCGCCGCTTGCGCGAGGGGGTGGAATTCTTCCGCTTCCTGCGTGCGCATCAGGCCTGAGACCGGCGCGGCCTAACCGACGATTCGAGGCAACCATGCATGCGGCTCCGTTGATCGCCGCGTTAATTGGCTACGCCAGCTTAGGCATTGCGGCCGGGTATTCACTGGTGGTGCTCACCGCCGTCCTGGCCTGGCGCCGCTATGTCGCACGGTCCCGTTACACCGCGACGGCGCAGCCGCCGGTGACGGTCCTCAAGCCGCTATGCGGTGAGGAGCCCGGACTGTATGAGCACCTGCGCTCGTTCTGCCTGCAGGATTACGCGCAGTTTCAGATTGTCTTCGGCACCCTCGAGGCGGCCGACCCGGCGCTCGACACCGTCGCACGCCTCATCCACGAATTTCCGGATCGGGCCATCGATGTGGTGGTCAACACGCAGCGCCATGGCCACAACAACAAGAGCAGCAATCTCATCAATATGCTGGCCGTGGCCCGGCATCCGCTGCTGCTGATCGCCGACAGCGACATTTCCGTGAACCGCGACTACCTCGCGGCCGTGACGGCGCCGCTGAGCGACCCGGGGGTGGGTCTCGTGACCTGCCTGTCGCATGATTCACCCACGCCCCGCGTCTGGTCGCGCCTCGGCGCGATGTATGTCAACGAGTGGTATTTTCCCTCGGTGATGCTCGCGTGGCTGTTTGGTCATCAAGGCTATGCGTCCGGGCAAACGCTCTGTCTGCGGCGGTCCACTCTGGATGCCATTGGCGGACTGCGCGGGCTCGTCGACCACCTGGCCGATGACTATCAGCTTGGCCAGATGATCCGCGCGCAGGGCCTGCGCATCATGCTCTCGCCCTACGAGATCCAGGCCGAACACCACGAGCCGGACCTGTTGGCCATGGCCCGCCACGAAATACGCTGGATGCGCACCCTGCACATCGTACGCCCGATGAGTTTCCGGATGATTTTCCTCACCTTCAGCCTGGCGCTGGCGGTCATCGGGTTGCTGCTGACGACCGCCGCTCCCGGGCATTGGCTGCCGTGGATGTTGTTTGGCGTGACGATACTGGCGCGCTTTGGCGTGCACTTCGTGCGCCGCCTGCGCCGCGGCCGGCCGCTGCTCGAAGATGTGCTGCTGATCCCCGTGCGCGACCTGCTGACGTGCTGGATCTGGTGCCAGAGCTTCTTCTCGCGGCGCATCAGCTGGCGTGGACATGAGTTCGATGTGGACTCAACAGGCGTGATGCGCCGCGTTGCGTAACCCGACCCACGCTTGAAAGTCGCGGCCTATATCGCGGGCCTGTTGGGCCTCGCGCTGCTGACCGTCCTCGTGGTGCACGCCAATGTGCCCGCGATCATCAGCACCTGGAAGCTGGCCGGTGCCCCGCTGCTGTGGCTCATTCCCTATCGGCTGATCTTCTTCGCGCTGTACGCCATCGGCTGGCGCGCGATGCTGCGTCCGTTTGATCCCGACGGGCGGGCCCGATTCGACTACGTGCTGTGGGTCACTGCGGTACGCGAAGCCGTGGATCGGCTGCTGCCGGTGGCCAGCCTCGGCGGCAGCGTGGTGGGCGTGCGTCTGATCCGTTGGCGTGGCCTGCCAACCGTGCCGGTGAGTGCCACGGTCGTGGTCGAAATCCTGCTGACGCTGATGGCAATGTACCTGTTCGGCGCCCTTGCGACCGTGATCCTGCTGGCGTTCGGCAACGCTGCCAGTCACTGGCGCGTGCTCGTGGTGCTGGCGCTGAGTCTGCCGATTCCGCTCGGTTCATTGCTGCTGCTGCGCTATGGCTCCGTATTCCAGAGGATGCAGCGCTTCCTGCGTCCGCTGGTCGGCCTGAGCGGTGCGGAGGCGGCCACCTCTCTCGATGCCGACCTGCGCGCCTGCCTCGGACGCATCCGCACGCTGCTGATGGCCGGCGCACTGCAGTTCGTTGCGCTCATCTCCGCGGCGTTCGAGATCTGGTGGGCGCTGCGCCTGTTCGATCATCCGGTCAGCGCAGCTTCGGCGGTCATGCTCGAGGGGCTCACGCAGGCCGTGCGCCACCTTGCCTTCATCGTGCCCGCGGGACTGGGCGTGCAGGAGGCCGCGCTGGTGCTGTTCGGCCACACGTTGGGCATCAGTACCGAACTGGCGTTGGCCGTCTCCGCGGTCAAGCGCATGCGCGAAGTGCTGTGCGGCGTGCCACCGCTGCTGTCGTGGCAATGGCTCGAAGCGCGGCGGCTGCGCACGGCGGGCGCCCGCTAGGGGCGCCCGCGATGCATTGCGAACGTAAGTCAAAGTTCTAGAACCCGGTGGGCCCCGGCGGCGCCGCGCCGCTGAACAGGAACGGCAGCACGCGGATCTGCTCCTTGCGTACCGCCTGCAGCTCCTGCGGATCCAATCCGAGGGCCCTGATGATGGTCGGCGCCACCTGCTGATTGCTGGTCGCCGCCGCGATCGTGACCGGCTCCAGGTTCGGCAGTGACACCAGCAACGCGGTATGCACATCGTCCTCGTTGAAGCCGCCGTGCTCGGACAGCTTCGTGCCACCGGTGAAGATCACACCGGTATTCACCTTCAGGATGATGTCGGGTGTGCGCGGATCGAGCCGCGGATCATCGAACTTGTTACGCAGTGCGGCGCCCGAGAAGATTTCCTGGATGCCGAGCGCCTGCTGGTTGGCCGGCAGGCTCAGGTTCGTCACCACCGCCGGGGCCAGTGACGGGCTCGTGAGCCAGATCAGTGAGCCATCATCGGAGATGTCGAACGCCTCTGCCGAACCAATGGTCGCGGCGGGTTGGCCGCCGCCGATGCCGCGACGCTTGCTCACGTCGATCGGGGACTGACCGTGCTTGGCGCTGATGATGATCAGCGTCGAGTCATACAGACGCTGCGCCTTCAGCTCGTTGACGATCTTCCCCAGTGACTGATCGACGAAGTCGAGTTCACCCGCCAGTCCGGCATTCGGCGTGCCGTTCACATCCGCATAGCCGCCCTTGGCGCCCGTGACCGGATCCACCGCCAGCTTCTCACCGACGCTGACCGCCTGGAAATTCGTGCCGAATACGGCCGGGACCCCGACGTGCCGGCTGCGATCATGGTTGTAGCCATCGATCTGGTTGAGCACGGCCTGCACGTGCAGCTGGTCGTAGCATTGGATGTCGGCAAAGCTGTTCGTCCACCCGTCATCCGGCGTTGCGTCCACGAAGGGCACCGGCGCGCAGCCCGCGAACTGCGGCAACGGCACCGGAATGGAGTTGATCTCAGGACCATAGAAATCATCGACGCCGTTGCCGCTGGGGCCATTGGTCCATTCATAGGAAGGATGTTTGTCGGTCCAGGCCGTGATACCGCCATGGGCCTTCACCACTTCGAAAATGGTATTGACGCGCAGGTACTGATGGGGCATGACGGTCTGGCAGCCGTTTTGCGGATCGCGGACCAGATACTTGGGATTCACGCCACCGCCGGCATCCAGGCGTGTCAGGTCGATGTCGATGGCCTCATCCCAGGCCACATTGGTGCCGACCGTGCCGGGACAGGCACCGCCAGGATTGCCCAGCCCATCGGTCAGCCGCGGCGGCGACAGCGCCCGATTATAAGTGTCGTCGTACCAGAATCCGGCCGTGACCGGGGAGCCGCCCGTGACCAGGGAAGTCAGGCCCGGAAAGGAATCCGACGGCGTGGTAGTCGCGTTGTTCGTATACGTCACGCCATGTTGGCTCAGCGCGGCAAGCGCCGAGCCCGGGTGCGCCGCCACATAGTTCGACAGGTCCAGTGCATGCAAACCATCCACGCTGATCAGCAGCACATGCCTGACCTGATGTCCCGTTTCTGAAATTTCATTGTCGGCCTGCGCAGCGAACATGCCACTGAGCATGAGGATGCCCAGGCCGAGAGTCCCAAGTTGTCGTTTCACGGTTGCTTTCCTTTTTAGCTGACGGTGAGATGCGGGTCTGATTGCTTTTCCGTGCAAAGTAGCGCCGCTATGTGACAACTCGAAGAACACGGGTACCCTTGGCGCCCATGCCGGAGCTTCCCGAAGTCGAGACCACCCGCCGCGGCCTTGAGCCTCACCTGACCGGTCAGACCATCCTGCGACTGACGATCCACGACCACCGCCTGCGCTGGCCCGTGGACGCACGACTGCCGCAGACCCTCGCCGGCCAGCGGGTCGAGTCGGTCGACCGGCGCGCCAAGTACCTGCTGCTGCGCCTCACGCACGGCACCGTGCTGTGGCACCTCGGCATGTCCGGCAGTCTGCGCATCGTGCCCAGCGACCTGCCCGTCGATCCGCACGACCACATCGACCTGGCGCTCACGTCAGGCCATACGGTCCGCTTCAACGATCCGCGCCGCTTCGGCTGCGTCATTTATGTGCAAGGAGATCCGCAGGCGCATCCGCTGCTGGCAAAACTGGCGCCGGAACCGTTCGCCGCGGCGTTCGATGTGGACTACCTGTGGCGCGTTTCGCGGCGGCGCAAGGTGTCCGTGAAGCAGCTGATCATGAATGGCCAGGTGGTCACGGGAGTCGGGAACATCTACGCCAGCGAAGTGCTGTTCCAGTCCGGCATCCGCCCGCGACGGCGCGCCGGCAGTCTCACGCGCGATGAAACCGCGCGCCTCGTCAGCGCCATCCGCAAGGTGTTGAAGCAGGCCATCCGCGTCGGCGGCACCACACTGCGTGATTACGTGAATCCCGATGGCAACCCCGGCTACTTCCGTCAGAAGCTGTTCGTGTATGAACGTGCCGGGGAACCGTGCCGCAACTGCGGCAGCGTGATCCGCAGCTTCACCCAGGGACAGCGATCGACCTACTACTGTCCCACCTGCCAGAGTTAAGCGCGTGACCGCGGCCATCATCGAGCATTTGGGCACGGTCGATCCGGTGATGAAGCGGCTCATCGCCGCCGCGGGGCCGTTTGCGATCGAGACGCGCGAGGCGCATTCGCCGTTTGAGTCGCTGGTGCGCGCCATCGCGCATCAGCAGCTGAACGGCAAGGCGGCCCAGTCGATACTCAACCGCTTCGTCAGCACCTGCGGCCGCGGAGTCTTTCCGGATCCGGACAGCCTGCTCGCGCTGGAAGACCAGGCGCTGCGCGCCGCCGGCTTTTCATTTTCAAAAATCGCCGCATTGCGCGACCTGGCAACCAAGACCTTGAGCGGCGTCGTCCCGGTGCGCGCGCAGCTGCATGCCTTGAGCGATCTTGAAATCATCGAGCGGCTCACGGCGGTGCGCGGCATCGGGCGCTGGACCGTCGAAATGCTGCTGATGTTCCAGATGCGCCGGCCCGATGTATTGCCCGTCGACGACTTCGGCGTGCGCCAGGGCTTCCGCCTGGCTTATGGCCTCAAGAAGATGCCTGCGCCCAAGGTGCTGGCGCTGTATGGCGCGCGCTGGGCGCCGCATCGCAGCGCTGCGGCCTGGTACCTGTGGCGCGCCGTGGATCTGCAGCGCGCCGGAGCCCTGCCGGCGCCGCTGGAACGCCCAAAGCTGCCGCGCCTGCCGCGCAAGCGCCGCAAGCTCAAACGCGCCGCAACTTCTTCAGCTCGGCCAGCACGAGTGGGTGCACGAACTCGTGCACGTCGCCCCCCAGCACCGCGATCTCGCGCACCAAAGAAGAAGAAATGAACGTGAACTGTTCCTGCGGCGTCAGGAATACCGTCTCGATGTCGCGGCACAGGTGTCGATTCATGTTCGCGAGCTGGAACTCAAATTCAAAATCGGACACGGCGCGCAGGCCGCGAATGATCACCGACAGCTGGTGGCGGCGCGCGAACTCCACGGTGAGTTCCGAGTAGCCGACCACTTCGGCGTTCGGCATGTCGACGAGCACCTCGCGCGCCAGCTCGACACGTTTTTCCTGGCTGAACAGCGGCGCCTTGCCGGCGTTCGTGGCAATGGCCACGACCACGCGGTCAAACAGGCCGCAGGCACGCCGCACCAGATCGGCATGCCCGTTCGTGATCGGATCAAAGGTTCCCGGGTACAGGGCGTGTCGATTGATCAAAGCGTCCTCCGCAGCAGATGATACCCGACCTCGCCGGCGCGCCCGGTTTTGGCGACCGTCCAGCACTCTGGCAGGGTTGGCAGGCCTGCGCGTGCCGGGCATTCCACATAAATCAACGCAGTGGCGGCCAGCCACTGGCCGCTTTCCAGGCGTGCGGTGATCTGTCCCAGCAACCCGGCCGCGAACGGCGGGTCCAGGAATACCACATCAAAGGGTTCAGGCGTGCCGCCCAGGTAACTGCTCGCATCCGTGACGCGGATCTGCGCCGCCGTGGCCTGCGCGCCGCCCCACAATGTGAGCGTGTGCTGCAGCTCCCGTGCCGGCGCGGTGGCCTGTTCCACGAACACCGCGCGGGCCGCGCCGCGCGAGAGCGCCTCCAGGCCCAGTGCGCCGCTGCCCGCGAACAGATCCAGGCAGCGCGCTCCGGCGATGGTCGGCGCCAGCCAGTTGAACAGCGTCTCGCGCACGCGGTCGGGCGTCGGGCGGATATCACCGTCGGGAAAGCGCCAGGTGCGGCCCCGCCAGGTGCCGCCGATGATGCGCAGCATGCGTGCCTTATTGCCACGCTCCACGCGCGGCGCGCGGGTGCGCTTATCGGGCTTACCAGTCACGGTTCATCATACAATAGCGCCATGCTGTTCAGACGTGACAAAGCGGCCAGCGAGGAGCCGGGCGGGTTCTTCCAGCGCCTGCGCAAAAAGCTCAACCGCGGAAGCTCCTGGCTGACCGACGGCCTCGTGACCCTGTTCCGGGGTCGCAAGATCGACGGCGAAATCCTCGAGGAACTGGAGACGCGGCTGCTCACGGCCGATGTCGGCGTGGAGGCCACGCAGTACATTCTCGATGATCTGCAGCGGCGCGTCGCGCGCCAGGAGCTCGCCGATGTCGAGGCCCTGATCGTCGCCCTGCGCCAGGCCGTGACCGAAATCCTCGCCCCCTGCGCGCAGCCGCTGCGGATCGATGCTGCGCACAGACCCTACGTGATCCTGGTCGTCGGAGTGAACGGTTCCGGCAAGACCACCACGATCGGCAAGCTTGCACAACGTCTGGCTGACTCCGGGCACAGCGTGATGCTCGCTGCCGGCGATACGTTTCGTGCCGCGGCCATCGAGCAGTTGCAGATCTGGGGCACGCGCACCGGATCTCCGGTCATCGCCCAGCAGGCCGGCGCGGATCCCGCCGCCGTCGTGTTCGATGCGGCCCAGTCGGCGCGCTCCCGCGGCATGGACGTGCTGATCGCCGATACCGCCGGCCGGCTGCAAAGCCAGACGCATCTGATGGAGGAGCTGAAGAAGGTCCGGCGCGTACTGCAACGGGTCGATGCCAGCGCCCCGCATGAAGTGCTGCTGGTGCTCGATGCCAACCAGGGACAGAACGCGTTGTCACAGGCCGTACAGTTTCACCAGGCCATCGGCGTCACCGGCCTGGTGCTGACCAAGCTCGATGGCACGGCGAAGGGCGGCATCGTGCTCGCCATCGCGCGCAAGCTCAAACTGCCTATCCGCTTCATCGGCATCGGCGAGCAGGCCGGCGATTTCGGCGAATTCGACGCGCAGGCCTTTGCCGCCGCCCTGGTCGAGGGGGTCGGCACCAGCCCGGACAGCCCCGCCGTCGCCGGCGCATGATTCTCTTCGAGCGCGTCACCAAGCGTTACCCCAACGGGCGTGAGGCGCTGCGTGCCGCGAGCTTCAGCATCGATCGCGGCGAGATGGTGTTCCTGACGGGGCGTTCCGGCGCGGGCAAGAGCACCGTCCTCAAACTCATCGCCATGCTCGAACGTCCGACCCGCGGCACCGTGCTGGTCAATGGCCAGAATCTCGGCACGCTCAAATCACGGCATTTACCGGCCTATCGGCGCACGCTCGGCGTGGTGTTCCAGGAACATCGGCTGCTCGATGATCGGCCGGTGTTCGACAACGTGGCCCTGCCGCTGGTCGTCGCCGGCGCCAGCGCCTCCGAAGTGGGCAAACGCGTGCGCGCGGCCCTGGACCAGGTGGGGCTTTTGGGCAAGGAGCGCATGCTGCCCAATGAACTGTCGGTGGGTGAGCAGCAGCGCGTGGGTATTGCACGCGCCGTGGTCGCGAAGCCCGCGGTGCTGATCGCGGATGAACCGACGGGGAACCTGGACCCGGACCTGTCGGTTGAAGTCATGAAGCTCTTCAAGCGTTTCCAGGATGTGGGCGTCACCGTGATCATCGCAACGCACGATCTGCATGTCGTCCACGAGTTCGGCCAACGCACCATCGTGCTGGACGATGGGCTGATCCAAGGCAGTGCGGATACCCCGCTGCCCAGCATGACCGCGACGCGCTGAATGGTCGCCTACCTGACGCATCACGCCCAGTCGCTCGTCGGTTCGATCGGGCGCCTCGCGCGGGCCCCTTTCGCCACGGCGCTCACGGTACTCGTGATCGGTCTCGCGCTCGCCTTGCCGCTGGCCCTGGGGCTGTTCGTCTCCAACGCCATGAGCGCTACCGGCGGCTTCAGCGGTGCAGTCGATGTGTCGGTGTATTTCAGGCCTGAGGTCACTCTCGCGCGAGTCGAGGAGCTGGCGCGCACGGCCCGCGCACGGCCCGGGGTCGCTGGCATCGAGGTGATCAGCTCTGCTGAGGCCCTGAAGGAATTCCAGCAGTACTCGGGATTTGGCGCGGCCGTTCAGGCGCTGGGCGCCAATCCGCTGCCGAATGTCCTGCACGTGCGGCCGACGGCCGCCGCCAGCACCCCCGCCGACCTCGACGCGCTCCGGCACTTCCTGTCGAGCTGGCCCGAAGTCGATCTGGTTCAGGCCGACGCGCAGTGGGTGCTGCGCTTCAACGCCATCTTGGAGCTGCTGCGGCGGGTGCTTGGCATTGCCGCGGCGTTCCTCGGAGTCGGGGTGCTGGCGGTCATCGGCAACACCATCCGCCTTGAAATCCAGGGGCGCCGTCCCGAGATCGAGGTGGTTCGCCTGGTCGGGGGGTCCACGGGCTTCATCCGCCGCCCCTTCCTGTACGCCGGCATGCTTTATGGGTTTGGAGGAGCTGTACTGGCCTGGGGTATGGTCGAAACTGCCGTCCTGGTGCTGAGTAAACCGATGGCAGCCCTGGCGCAGCTGTACGGCAGCAGCTACAGCTTGAGCGGGCCCGCACTGGCTCAGGTTGGTATCGTGCTCGGTGCGGGGCTGATGCTTGGCTGGCTCGGCGCCTGGTTGGCGGCGGCCCGCCACCTGCGTGGCATCGAGCCGCGGGCATAGCTGACAAGTTCTTGTTTTTATTGATTATAACGGTTCGAACATGGTTGAACTCCGGAAGGTCTTAGCACTCCAATACCATGAGTGCTAAAATTCACCTCAACCAAGTTTTGAACCGTAGGGAGCCTCAATGACTACCGCAACTGCACTGGTCGCTCCTCAGTCCGACCTCGCCCTTGCCGGCCCGCTCGGGAGCCTCGACGCATACATCGACCGCGTCAGCCGCATCCCCGTGCTGTCGCGCGAGCAAGAACACGATCTGGCCCTGCGCTACCGCGCGGACGACGACTTGGACGCCGCGCGCAAGCTCGTGCTCTCGCACCTGCGCTTCGTGGTCCATATTGCCCGCGGCTACACCGGCTATGGCCTGCCCATGGGCGATCTGATCCAGGAAGGCAACGTCGGCTTGATGAAAGCGGTGAAGCGCTTCGATCCCGCGGTCAATGTGCGGCTGGTGTCCTTTGCCGTGCACTGGGTGCGTGCCGAAATCCATGAGTACGTGTTGCGCAACTGGCGCCTGGTCAAGGTGGCCACCACCAAGGCACAGCGCAAGCTGTTCTTCAACCTGCGCCGCATGAAGAAGAACCTGTCATGGCTGACTCATGAGGAGACGGTGGCCGTAGCCAAGGACCTCGGCGTTACCACGGCCGAAGTCACCGAGATGGAGCAGCGGCTGTCGGCGCGCGACATGTCGTTCGACCCCACGCCCGACAGCGACGATGAGGATCCGAGCTACAGCCCGGCCTCCTACCTGCCGGCGCCGGCCGCTGATCCGGCCGAAGCCGTCGAAGCCGAAGAATGGGAGAGCGTGACGCACGCGAACCTGCAGTCGGCCTTGGAAAAGCTGGACGCGCGCAGCCGCGACATCCTGGTCAGCCGCTGGACGGGCGAAGGCAAGTCCACCCTGCACGAGCTGGCCGATCGCTATCAAGTCTCCGCCGAGCGCATCCGCCAGATCGAGACCCAGGCGATGGGCAAGCTCAAGGGGTTGATGGCGCCGGCCGCCTGACCGTACCCTACGGGCGACCCCTCGATCCGGAGGTCGCCCGCCAGTGGGTGAGTCAGCGTGAAGGCCAAGCAATCCGCACTGTTCGTGATGCTCGCCTGGGCGTGCGCAGCGGCAGCCCGGTCCGCCACGCTGGACATCTATTTCATTGACGTCGAGGGCGGTCAGTCGACGCTCATCGTGACGCCACAACGACAGACGCTGCTCATCGATGCCGGCTGGGGCGATGAACAAGCCACCTCTGCCGCCGACAAGGGACGCGACGCGCGACGGATCGCCGCCGCCGCGCAGGCGGCAGGGGTGAGGAAGATCGACTACCTGCTCATCACCCATTTCCACTCCGACCACGCAGGCGGTGTTCCCGCCCTCGCGAAGCTGCTGCCGATCGGCACGTTCATCGATCACGGCAGTTTCCTGCCCGAAGACCGCGATTTCCCGGGAACCCTGGAAATGTTCGCTGCCTATGCGAAGGCGCGCGCACAGGGTCGTCACATCCAACCGCAGCTCGGCGAGCACCTGCCGCTGCGCGGAATCGAGGCCATCGTGGTCAGCACCGATGGCGCGGTGATCGATGCGCCGCTGCCCGGCGCCGGCATGCGCAATGCGCAATGCCGGCCATCCGCACCCCAGGGACTCGCGCCCAATGAGAACTTTCGTTCCACCGGCGTGGTCCTGCGGTACGGGAAGTTCCGCTTTCTTGATATCGGCGATCTGTCCGGGCAACCGCTGTTCAAGCTGGTATGTCCCATCGACCGCATCGGCGCGGTGGATGCTTACCTGGTCGCCCACCATGGCAATGCCGACGCCGCCGATCCGGCAACCTTTGCGGCGTTCCGACCGCGCGTGGCCGTAGTCAACAATGGCAAGAACAAAGGCGGCTTCCGGGAGATGTTCATGAGCCTGCGCAACAGCCACGACGTGGGTGATGTGTGGCAGCTGCACTGGTCGCAGGCCGCCGGCGACGCCAACTACGGTGCGCAGTTCATCGCGAATCTGGATGAAGGGGCGGCGTACTGGATCAGGCTGCGCGCGAAGGAAGATGGGTCGTTCAGCGTGCTGAATGGACGCACGGGCGCCACGAAGGAATATCCGGCCGGGTCCGCCTCCGCCCAGCGGCCCGCAGGCTAGCCCTCCGGCGTCCCCGCCTCACCCAGTGCTACCGGCTGCAGGGCCGCGGTCATGACCGCGGCCGCCACCCGCTCGTGGACCGCCTTGTCCAGCGGATTCGGCACCAGGTCCTCGCCCGCCAATTGTGAGATCGCCTCGGCCGCGGCCATCAGCATCGCGTCCGTGAATTGCGTGGCGTGCGCCGCGAGCGCGCCGCGGAACAATCCCGGGAACGCCAGCACATTGTTGATGCCCTTGCCGTCGGCCGCGAAGGCCGCGCCGCGTTCCATGGCCTCGAGGGGGTCGATCTCACTTTCGGGATTCGACAGCGCGAGAATGATCTGCCCCGGACGCACGCTCGCCGCCGGGATCAGATCCTTGACGCCGGTGGTCGCGATCACGATATCGCAGCGCGCCATGATCTGCTGCAGCGTGGCCGCTTCGGCGCCCATCGCCTCGATGCGCTCGATGGCCTTCGCATTGCGGTCCGCTCCGAGCACCCGGCTCACGCCATAGGCGCGCAGCAGCCGCACGATGCCGGTACCTGCGGCCCCCAAACCGATCTGCCCCACGGTGCTCACGCGCAGGCTGCGCCCCAGGCGCCGCGTCGCAGTAAGGAGCGCGGCGAGCGTGACGACCGCCGTGCCATGCTGGTCATCGTGCAGCACCGGCTTGTCCAGGGTCGCGCGCAGCCGCGCTTCGATTTCGAAGCACTCCGGCGCCGCGAAATCCTCCAGCTGGATGGCCCCGAAGGATTGCTCGATGGCCGTGATGCTCGCCACCACGCTGTCCGCATCGCGCGTCTTGAGCAGGATCGGCACCCCGCTGATGTCCACCAGCTCCGCGAACAGCGCCGCCTTGCCTTCCATCACCGGCAACCCCGCCGCCGCACCGATGTCGCCCAGACCCAGGATCGCGGTGCCATTGGTGATGATCGCCACCGTATTGTCGATGGCGGTGTAATCGTGGATCTTGCGCGGGTCGGCCTTGATGGCCAGGCACACGCGCGCCACGCCCGGGGTGTACACATCGCGCAGGATCTGCGGGGTATTGATGGTCACTCGCGAGACCGTACGGATCTTGCCGCCGCGATGGCGGTTGAACACCCGGTCCGACTTGCCGACGAAGCGCGCGGTCGGCAACTGATCGATGCGCTCATACAGCGAGCGGTTCGCATCCTCGTCCATGTCGAGAGTGATTTCCCACAAGGTGCGCCCCTGCTCGCGGCGCAATGCGGTCAGGTGCTCCAGCACCAGCCCTTCTTCCGCAATGACCTGCAGCACCTTGGCGAGGCTGCCGGGTTGATGCAGAACCTCAACGATGATGATTTCCGGAATTTTCATGGGGCGTGGATTCTACAGAACTGGCGCCGTCCGCGCCGGGCGACTACGCTGCGCGCATGACGCAGGATGCACTTGACCCGCTCGATCTGTTTGCAGTGCGTGCCGGCTTGAGCGATGAAGAACGAATGGTGCAGGACAGCGTCGCGCGCTTCGTCGCCACCGAAGTCAAACCTGTGATCCGCGAGTGCTTCGAGCAGCATCGGTTTGCGCGCGAACTGATCCCGGGGCTCGCCAACCTCGGCGTGCTCGGCGCCGGCATTCACGGCTATGACTGCGCGGGCCTCAATGCCATCAGCTATGGCCTGATCTGCCAGGAACTGGAGCGCGGCGATTCAGCGTTGCGCAGTTTTGTGTCCGTGCAGTCCGCGCTGTGCATGCACGCCATTCACGTCTTCGGCAGTGATGCGCAGCGGCTGCAGCATCTGCCGCGCATGGCGCGCGGCGAACTGATCGGCTGTTTCGGTCTGACCGAGGCACACGGCGGGTCGGATCCGGCCAACCTGCGTACCCACGCGCGGCGCCAGGGCGATGAGTGGGTGTTGAACGGCGCGAAGATCTGGATCACCAATGGCAGCATCGCCGACCTCGCCGTCATCTGGGCCGGCACCGCTGAGGGTCTGCGCGGCTTCCTCGTCGACACCCGGCTGCCCGGATTTGAGGTCAGCGAAATCGAGAACAAGATGTCGCTGCGCGCCTCCGATACGGCCGCTGTCTTTCTCAACGATGTGGTCGTCCCGGCAGATGCCCTGCTGCCCGACGCGGCGGGGCTGCGCGCACCGCTGTCCTGCCTCAACGAGGCGCGCTACGGCATCGTCTGGGGAGTCATCGGTGCCGCGCAGGATTGCCTGGACACGGTGCTTGAATACACCCGCTCGCGCGAACTGTTCGGCCGGCCGCTCGCCGCCACCCAAATCGTGCAGATCCGTTTGGCCGACATGGCCCGTCGCATCACCAGCGCACAGTTGCTGGCCATGCAGCTGGGGCGCCTGAAGGACTCAGGTCAGTTGCTCCCCGCGCAGGTGTGCCTGGCCAAGTGGAACAATGTGCGCATGGCCCTGGATATCGCGCGCGACTGCCGCGATCTGCTGGGGGCGGCTGGCATCAGCGCCGAATTCTCACCCATCCGTCACATGCTGAACCTGGAAAGCGTCGTCACCTACGAAGGCACCCAGACCATTCATCAGCTGGCCGTCGGACGCGCGCTGACCGGCCTCAGCGCGTTCTAATCCCTGCTGTTGCAGGAGTCGCCGCCCTATCGGCGCCCTTGAGGTGTTCCAGATGAAAACCATGACCCGGGACGTGCTGGAGAAGCATCCGGACGTGGCAAAGAAAATGGAACAGATGCACAACCAGGAGCCCAAACAGTCGGGTAGTGAAATGCGCCCCAAATGGGATGCGACCGCGGATTCCGCCCGCCAGGCTAAGGGCTGCTCGAATCCTCGGCAGCGACCGGGTCACGCATGTGCGTGAACAGATCCGCGCGGCTTTCGATTTTCCCGATCCTGCAACTCCCCATGAGAATCGGCAAACTGAAGAAGAGGGAGCAGCGATCGGTGATATTGATCAGCGTACCGCCCTGCGGCAGGGCGACGAAGCGATGAGTGCTTGCATAGTCCCAGTTGAACTGCCGCCGCGTCGCATAGGGTTCGGCTACGCTGACATGCGGGCGCGCAGCCGACGGGCCAAACGCGTTGCGACGCGTCCGCGCGGCAGCTTCGATGCTATCGGCTGCAGCACGCTCAGCCTCCTTCGCCCAATCAATCGCGACCGCAGACCGCACCGCCGGCGCTGCAGATGCCGCAGCGGCGGATACCGGTAACGGCGACCGAACCCGCGGGCGGATCCGCGCTTTCGTCACCTGAATGGCATTGCGCGGCAACGTGTTCTCAAAGAAAAACACGGTGGTCGAGAAGCCGTCATCACCGTTGTCCGGAAGGGCCTCGCGCCGCGTTGCGATGTAGAGCGCCGCGAGCCCATGTACCCCCAGCACAACAAGGAAGATGCCTGCACGAGCGCGTCGCATCTCCCGTGGACCTGGCGTTGCCGGCAATAGTTCCTCAGACCAGCACCCCCAGCGACAGCAGCACCACCACGGCCAGCCAGTTGAACAACTGCGGCACCCAACTGCGAATTTCAGTGCGTGCGGACATAGGATTCACCCCTTGCAGCCCATGGACCTTGAGTTGATTGGGCGCCTCAAATCTGGCTTGGGCGGGGTGTTGATCCGGGCGTGGGGCGGGCAAATCGTGGCAGATCGTGGCGATCGGCAGTGGGCCCCTGCCGCGCGCGATCCGGTTGCAGTACGCTGTGGCCATGAAACTCATCGCCATCATCGAAGACGAGCCGGCCATCCGCGACAACTACGCCGCGGCGTTCACGCGCGAGGGTTACGCGGTGCGCACTTACGGCAACCGCAAGCAGGCCATGGCCGCCTGCGCCGCGCGACTGCCGGACCTCGCGGTCATCGATATCTCGCTGGAGGATGAACCCGAGGGCGGCTTCGAACTGTGTCGAGCGCTGCGTTCGATGTCAGCCGAACTGCCGATCATTTTCCTGACCGCGCGCGACAGTGAACTGGATGCCGTGTCGGGACTGCGGCTGGGCGCCGATGACTTCCTGACCAAGGATCTGAGCATCCCGCATCTGATCGCCCGGGTGAATGCCCTGTTCCGGCGCATCGAGGCGCTGCGCAAACCCACGGCCAGCGGTCAGACGGTGCAGCGCGGTCCTTTGCTGGTCGACAGCGAACGCATGCAGATCCAGTGGGAAGGCGAAGTCGTGCTGCTGTCGCTGACGGAATTCTGGATCGTGCACGCGCTGGCGCGCCATCCCGGTCATGTCCGCAATCGTCAGCAGCTGATGGATGCCGCGAACGTCGTGCTCGATGACAACACCATCACTTCGCACGTGAAGCGCATCCGCCGCAAGTTCCAGGCGCTCGATTCAAAGTTCGATGCCATCCAGACCGTGTACGGCATGGGCTATCGCTGGGTCGAGTGACCCCGAGCATGTCGCTGCGCCTGAAACTGCTGCTGCTCGGTCTGTTCACGCTGGTACTGCCGTTTGAGGGCTATGAATACGCCCGGCAGATGGAGGCCGCGTTGCGCGTCGGCGAGCAGCAGTCGCTGCTGGCCATTGCGCAGACCATCGCGGCCTCGCTCCAGGGGCGCGCCGATCTGCTGTATCGACTGACACCCAATTCCGGGCCGGCGCTGCCCGGACCGAACGACCTGCAGGCCGTGCCACTGCTGGCCGCGCCCTTTCTCGATGGCGATGCCGATGAGTGGCCGCGTAACTCACCCTTTCGCCGCCTCTTCACCGCCGGCGCGCGGCAGCTGTCGCTGCTGGCGGGAGTGCATGAACGCATGGCGTACCTGCTGATCGAGGTCCGCGATGCGCACCTGGTGTGGGATGCACCGGGGGCCGATGTGCTCGATCCGGCCGGCTTCGGCAATCGCGTCTGGGTTGCCTTTACCGATGAGAGTGGCGCGCAGCACGTGTATCTGGTGGCAACTTCGGAAGCCGGCCCGGTGCATGCGCGCCGCATCGAGACGCAGGAACTCGGACGCCAGGTGGCCGTGGATGAGCCGCGCATCATCGGCGGCTGGCAGCCCATGGACAACGGCTATCGCGTCGAACTGCGGATACCGCTGTCGATGCTCGGTGCGCGTTTGGGGGTGCTCGTGGATGAACGCCGCCGGCGTGGTGGCGAAGCGGTGAGCTTCGGCACCCTGGACCATGACAGCCTCGCGCCGCAGGGACGCTTGCTGATTCCGGCACCCGAACTGACCAGCTACCTGACGCAGTTCGTGCAGCCGGGACTGCGGCTCACCGTGATCGGTACCGACCAGGCCGAATTGGCCCAGGTCGACGCCCTGTCGGTGGCTACGGTCTCCAGCGCCGAGCGCGGTCTGCTGCCACAGCTGTACCGTCGCCTGCTCGAGCGCCGTGATCGCAAGGTGGTCGCGGCACAGGCGCCGATCACGGCACTGGACCGCCACCAGCTGCTCGGAAGCGTGCAGATCGTGGAAACTTCCGAGCACTCGCTGACCCTGCGTGACAAGGCGCTCACCCAGCTGCTCGATTTCACGCTCATCACCAGTGCGCTGGCCATCAGCGTGATGTTCGCGTTCGCCGCCTGGCTGGCATGGCGCCTGGCGCGGCTGCGGCGTGCCAGTGAGACGGCCCTGACCCGCGAGGGACTCGTGACCACCTTTCCAGACACCGAGTCGCAAGACGAGCTGGGCGATGTCGCGCGCAGTTTCTCGATGCTGCTCGGCCGGCTCAACGAGTACACCGGGTACCTGCGCACCCTCGCCGGCAAGCTCGCGCACGAAATCCGCACACCGCTGACGATCGTGCGCTCCTCGCTGGATAACCTGGAGTCCGAGCCAGTCACGCCCGCCGCGCGCACCTACCTGAAGCGGGCCCGCGAGGGCAGCGAGCGGCTGAATGCGATCCTCCTGGCCATGGGCGCGGCAACCCGGGTCGAAGAAGCCATTCAGAGCGCCGAGCGCTCCCGGTTCGACCTGCGCGCGCTCATGGACAGCGCCGCGGACGCCTACCGCACGGGCTTTCCCGAACGGCAGTTCGCCGCCGACCTGCCCGCCGAACCGGTAATCCTCACCGGCGCACCGGATCTCATCCTGCAGATGCTCGACAAGCTCGTCGACAATGCCGTGGACTTCAGTCCCGATCAGGCGTGCATCAGCCTGCGGCTGGTGGCCGATGCCAGCGAGATCACCATCGAAGTGGATAACCCCGGCCCGACTCTGTCCGATCCGGGCGTGACCGAATCTAGCCACAGCTACCTGTTCGAGTCCCTGTGGCAGTCCCGCTCCGGCAGTGACAGCCGCCCGCACTTCGGGCTCGGGCTATATATCGTGCGGCTGATCGCCGAGTTTCATGGCGGCAGCGCCGAGGCCGAAAACCTGCGCGACGGCGCGGGTGTCCGCTTCCGGATCTGCCTCCCACGGTTAAGCTAACGGCAGAGGCCCGATTGTCGTAGAACTGCAACATGCAATAGCGATAAAAACACGCTACGATTGCACCGTGGACTGTGTCGGAAAGATTGGATAAGCATCTGTTTTGGCTGTTCTTAGCTCACTGTGTAAGGAATTGAGACGCTCGGCGGCAACGATTCCTCACCACGAATGATGCGTAGAGCGAACAGATAGTTTGAGGTTAGAAGAGAGAAACTCGGGCGATTAACACAGGCACGGAGGGCTTTTCGCCAGTTGTGCGAAGCCAGGGGCGGGTAGCGTGAATTGACACGCAGTCTGCATTTGACAGACCGGAGTTGGTTAGCTCCATCGCCAAACCGTGTTGAATTGCAGCCTGTGTCGACGCGACGCAAAGCGCGCTGATGAATCCGCTGGATTCAAATATTTGCGCACTTGGCCGGAGCTGACAGCGATTGACCCGGTCGGTGAGGACCCACTCCAAGCCCCGCTCTGCGGGGCTTTTTTATGCGTGTCGCTAAATCGTCGGCTCGCGACGCACCGGTCGCGCAACGGGCTGCCGCCGTACGCGGATGGCCCGATACCACTGGTTGCGCATCGTCAAGAACAGCCCGGCCAGGATCAGCTCCACGACCAGCGCCATGATCAGTCCCGTAATGACGCCGTACGCAATTGCCTCCGGACTGAGCGGCACCGTGTACGAATAGGCGGCAACAGTTTCTTGAAGAATGTCGCGATCCGGATTGACGAGGATGTGCGTGAGGCGTGCGATCGACGAACCGCTCAGTGCGGCAAGTTCGGCGCGCAGCGCCCTGATCCGCGCGAACAGATCGCCGATCGTCTTGGCCTCGCCCTTGAACACCACATCGGAACTGGCCAGGTGGTGCGCGACCAGCGCGTTGACGTCACCATTGAAGTATTGATTCGCGGCCTGCTGGAAGCCGGCGAAATTGTGCTGCGCCTCGAGGTAGTGCGCGCTGACGCGCTTGGCATACTGATCCACGAAGCCCGGAGCCTGTACGCCCACCAGCAGACCCACCGCAAACACCACGAGCCGCAAATAGCCTCTCAGCACTCGAGTACTCCTTAGGGCGCCGCGCCAGCGGCCTTTTCCACCAGCGCACCCAGGCCGGCAATGTTGCGCATCAGCTGCGGCGACAGGCCGTGCCGGCGGCCCAGGTATTCCGGATCATTGTAGGCCACGTGGGTACGCGCGTCGGCCCCCGACCACACCAGGACTTTCAGGGGCAGATCTATGGCACTCGTCGCGGCGGCCTCGATGAGGGGAGTGCCGGCCTTGGGATTGCCGGCGATCAGCATGCGCGTCGGCCGCAGCTGCAGGCCATTTGCAGCAGCATCCGCGCTGAAATCCAGCTCCGCGAAGATCGTCAGGTTGCGGGCAACCATCAGCGCTTTCAGCCTGCCAACCAGCTCTTCGACCGATCGCTCGCTGGCGAGCACGAGCAAGCCTTCGATGTGCGTTTCGGCGCTCATGATATTCGCGGGCCTCCTTTACAGACTCTACCAGCCCTCCCCGGTACAATCACCGCCAGCATGGCGCGAATAAATCCTGGCATTGCGGGCGCATTGATCGCAGCGTTGCTGTTCGGGGCAAGCACCCCGCTGGCGAAGCTGCTGCTGCACGAGATCTCGCCCCTGCTGCTCGCCGGCCTGCTCTATGCCGGCTCCGGGGTGGGACTGCTGCTGGTGTTGGCGCTGCGCGCATTGCGTTCCGGCGCGACGGCAAATCCCCTGCGCCTGCCCGGCGCCGCCGATCTGGTCCGGTGGGCCGGCGCCATCCTGGCCGGTGGCGTGGCGGCGCCGGTGCTACTGCTGCTGGGCTTAAGACAGCTGGGCGCAGCGCAGGCTGCGTTGCTGCTGAATCTCGAAAGTGTGCTGACGGCGCTGCTCGCGTGGTTCGTGTTTCGCGAGAATTTTGATCGACGCATCGCCATCGGCATGGCAGCCATCGTGCTCGGCGGCATTGTGCTTTCCTGGGCTCCCGCCGGCACCGCCGGCTGGTCCTTCGGTGCGCTGCTGGTGGCCTGCGCGTGCCTGTGCTGGGCGCTCGACAATAATCTCACGCGCAAGATCGCGACCCACGATGCCCTCATGATCGCCTGTGTGAAAGGCCTGGTGGCGGGGCTCGTGAATCTGACGCTGGCGCAGCTGCGCGGCGCGCACTGGCCGGCGCTGAGTGCAGCTTCCGCCGCGCTGGCGATTGGATTTCTCGGTTACGGCGTCAGTCTGACGCTGTTCGTGGTGGCCTTGCGGCAGCTCGGCGCGGCCCGCACGGGCGCCTATTTCTCACTCGCGCCATTCTTCGGCGCGGCGCTCGCGATTCCATTGCAGGGCGAGCCGGTATCCACCGCGCTGCTGGTCGCGGCTGCGTTGATGGCCGTCGGTGTGTGGCTGCATCTGACCGAACGGCACTTGCACGAACACACGCACGAACCTCTCGAGCATGAGCATTCACATCGGCATGACGAGCATCATCAGCATGAGCATGCATTTGTCTGGGACGGTCGCGAACCGCACACTCATCGGCACGCCCATGCGCGACTCGTGCACGCGCACGCGCACTATCCGGACATTCACCATCGGCATCATCACTGAAGGCGCGTGAGCAGCCAGAAGCTGCCCAGGCCGCACAGGCACGCGGCGCAAACGTCATTGACGATTGGGCGCGGCGCACTGAATCGCAGCGCGCGCAACAGCAGCCAGGCGCCGACCGCAAGGCCCACCAGCAGCACCGCGATCAGGATCGCGCCCAGATCGAACCCCGTCAGCATCCACACCTGGGTTGGTCGCGGCAGCTGCGCCGGCCCCAGCACCGCCGGCAATACAAAGCCGTCAAGGAACGCGAACATTGCGACCACGGCCGGCCACAGGATCCGCCGAGCCTCAAACCAACGCGCACAACTCAAGAATCCGCACACCAAAGCGGCCCCTCCCAGCAATGCAAGCGCGGCCGAAGGAGCCCGCACCAGCGCAATGAGCAGCACCACGAGCAGCAGGATGGCAGGCCACGGCAGCCTCTGCGCCGCGGCGCCGCGCAATTCGCGTTGCATGATGATCGCGCCCACCAGTGCCATCAGCAGACCCATGAAGGACTCCATGCGCGGCATGCGCGGCAGCACCCAGCCGGTTGACACCACGAGCGTCGCCAACAGGTAGCCGCATACCAGGGCCGCAACGAGGTAACCGACATCGCGGCGGCGACGTACGAGCAGGAGGGTACCGAGCAGGAAGATCCAGCGATTCGCAGTATTCAGAATATGCTTCAGTCCCAACCCCAGGTACGCCGCGAGCGAGGCGGGAGCCACCGCGTCAGCATCCGGCAGCACCAGTTGCTGGTGCCCAGCCGTGAATAACTGCGGAACGACATGGCCATTCATTTGGATGCGCGCAAAGTCGACATGCTGCGGTACTGCATCGAACACCGCGGTATTGCGTAACAGCAGATGATGCGGATCCTTGCAGCGATAAAATATCTCGAATCCGAACAGCCCCGGCCCGACGGCAAGCGGATCGACGCGTCCGAGATCGAACCCCTGGTCGATCGCCGGACACTCGCCTGCCGCCGAACCCACCGTTTGACGTTGCAGGAGGTAGTCTTCCAGTTTTTCGGTGGTCAGCACGGGTACATCGACGCCCATCAGGCGTTGCGCCACGGTGACGGGCAGCAGGTAGCGCAGCGTCACCATGTTGCCGGAGATGATCCAGGTCGAGTAGCTGACGCTGCGCTCCTGCGCGACGGCGCAGCCTGCTGTAGCGCCGAGCAGGCACAGTGCGAGGACTGCCAGCCGTTTCACTCCGACAGCCCCGGCGCCAGCAGGATGCTCGCCTGGCTGCGCAGCAGGCGCAGGTTCTGACTGGTCGCGCGATTGGACGAGGCGGTGCGGTAATCCAGATAGACACGGTCGCGTACCGCGGTGAAGTCAGCCACCTGCGGAAACTGATGACGTTCCATGACGATGATGTGCAGTCCGTCCGGTGCGACGATCGGATCGGACACTTCGCCGTCGCGCATCGTGGAGGCGACTGCATACAGCTGCGCACCCAGATGCAGCTTCATTGCAAAATCCAATTCCTCGCCCTGCGCGGCGCGCCCCGACGGCCTGAAGCCGAAATGTGCCATGACATAATCGAGCGAGGCGCCCGAACGCAACTGGTAAACGGCTTCGGCGGCATCTATCTGCGCCTGCGCCGTCGTCTGGTTCGCATTCTGGTAACCCCCGACACCGAGAACCAGGTCATGCAAGGTCATCGATCCGGAGGTCGCGTAGTTCTGCCGGTTCTTTTCGTAGAACGCGCGCAGCTCCGCGTCCGTGGGCTCATACGCCAGCACCGGTGCTGCGACCTGGCTGTTGACGCCGACCGCCATCGTCGCGCGTACTTCGTTGGCGGTCTCCGGCAGATCGAGCACCACGGCACGCTGTACCAGCAACTCTTCATTGATCATCTCGCGCAATACCCGGCGGCGTTCATCCGGCGTCACGTCGGCATAGTGTTTGGCCGTTTCCAGTTCCACCTGCGCGCGGTAATCGTTGAGCAGCAGTCCTTTCTGATTCACCAGGGCCACGTATCCAGGCGGCACCACCAGCAGCGGCTTCGGCGCTGCGCGAAACAGGCCGAGCGCCGCCGCCAGCAGGCCGATGACAACGGCCAGCGCCGGCAGGACGAGGGTTCGTTGCGGACGGGACAGAAATGCCCGCACGCGGCTCATCTGCGACATCGAGGCTCTCCGGATGGGATGCTATTTGGCGTGTGAAACCGCATACACGTAGGTCGCGAGGGCGCGGATCTGCTCCAGAGTCAGGCTACCCTTCCACGCCGGCATCATACGGTGCTGCCCGAAGTAAATGGTGGTGTAGAGGGACTGCGGGTCACCACCGCTGTTCCAAACATTGCGCGTCAGATCGGGCGCGCCATAATCCGAATTGCCACGCGCGTCCGGACCGTGGCAGTCGCCGCAGTTTCCCGTGCCCACGTACACCGCGCGCCCTTCGTTCGCGGCCTCCGCGCCATACGGACGGCCGCTCAGTTGCAGCACGTATTGCACGACGTTCCTGATCTGGGCATCGCTCAGGACGCCGCGCAGCCCGAAGGATGGCATGTCGGTCTCGTTGTGCGTCTTATCCAGACCCGAGCGGATGCCGTACATGATCGTGAGTTCAATATCGAACAGACGCCCGTCGCCGTAGAGCCATACGGAGTCCGTTAGATTCGGCGCGCCCAACGCGGGATTGCCGCGCATATCGGCTCCATGGCAGAGCGCGCAGTGTGCGGCGAACAGCGGCCGTGCCTGCGCGGTCGCGAAACGCACGAGCGCCGGATCGTTCGCAACCGCTTCCGGTGGCGTCGCAAGCAGTCGGGCCTGCAGCCGCTGCGAGCGCCAATGAATCACCGCGATCATCACCAGGCCGAGTACGACAATGGCGGCCAGTGGCAGCGCCCACTTCGCGATCTTCACCCGTTTCAAGTTATTCGGCTGCATTGACTATGCGTTACTATAGGCCCGCGGCGCGCCCAGCTTAATACAATGGCAATTACACCCCCTACCAGCTCCGAATCGGTTTATCCCCGATCGCATCGACTGACCCGGCGCCTGTCCCTCGTGTATGGAATCGCCGTAGTCGCGGTTGTTGTATTGCTGCTGCCGGCATTGCTGCCCGCGGGCATTGCCATACCCGCGCGGGCGGTGGCGCACGAGGCCATCGCCGGCGGATTGGCGGCGATGGTGCTGGCGGCATTGCTGCTGGCGTTGACGGGCCTGTTGGGCACGCTCGCATTGACCTCGGCGCGCTACCGGCAAGCCACCGCCGCGGAACTGGGGCGCACCGCGCCCGGCACAGGCTGGCGGCAGGCCTTGGAACACGCCGGCGTGGCGGCGCGTATCGGCCAGGCCGTCATCGTTCCGATCGGCGCCATCGCGATCTACCTGGTGCTGCAGTTTCTGTGGCCGGTTGAAGCCACGGCTGATGTTCGTTCCAGCGCCAATATTCTGGCCGCGCTGGTGTTCGCGCTGACGTTCGTATCGCTGGTGTGCGAACGCATCATGGTTGCTTTCCCGGCACCGCAGCTGCCGGAGGCGCCGGCCCTGCGCCGGTTGCTACTGCTGACGACACTGCTGCTGGCGGCCGCCGGCTGCATCGAGCTCGGGCACGCCGCCATGCTCGGCTGGGTGCACTGGGCGCAATGGGTCGTCGCGCTGCTGCCCATGCTGGTGGTGCTGGAACTGGCGCTGCGGGCGCTGGCCCGGCTGTTCCTGCCGGCACCGGCTGCGGCGAATGCGCGGGCGGTGGCCGACAGCATCCTGGCAAGCATCGTCACCGGCGGGCCGCGCGCACCCGCCGTGCTGCTGAAAAGCCATCTCGGGCTGGACTTCACGCGCAGCTGGGCGCTGGCCTTCCTTTCCGCCGCGGTGCTCCCGGCCATACTGGGCACGGCGCTGGTCTGCTGGGCATTGACGGGATTGAAGCTCATCGAGATGGGACAGCGCGGCATCTATGAGCGCTTCGGGGCACCCGTTGCGGTGCTCGGACCCGGTCTGCACCTGCTGCTGCCCTGGCCGTTGGGGCGGCTGCGCCCGGTCGAATTCGGCACCATTCACGCCGTTGCCATCGGCGTCGATGAGCCCGCGAACGCGGGCAGCGCCGAGCGGGTCGGCGCCGAAGATGTGCCGCCCTTGAGTCTGAACCGCCTGTGGGAGAGCGCACATGCGGGACAGGCGCACTACCTGGTGGCCAGCCCCGGAACGGGTCAGCAGGGATTCCAGAGCGTCAGCACCGAAATCAGCGTGCTGTACCGCGTGGGGTTGTCCGACGCTGCGGCACTGCAGTCGGTGTACGAGGTAGCGGACCCCGAATCCCTGATCCGCGAGGCCGGCAGCCGCATCGTGCTGCGCTTCTTCAACTCACGTACGCTCCTGGGGGTGATCGGCGAACGGCGCGATAACGTGGCCGTCTCGCTGCGCGATGACTTGGCGGCCGACCTGAACTCGCATCATGCGGGCATCGACGTCGTCTCGGTGCTGATCGAGGAAATCCATCCGCCGGCCGGCGCAGCCGGCGCCTACCACGCGGTCCAGGCCGCCACCATCAACGCCAGCGCCAGCATTTCCAATGAGCGCGGACGCGCGGAACGCGCCGCCGGCCAAGCGCAGGAGGAGGCCCACCAGCTTACCAGCGCCGCGAACGCCACGGCCATCGAACGCGTCGATGCCGCCAATGCCGATGCCTATCGCTTCGATGCCGAGCGTCGCGCGCATGCGGAAGGCGGCGCGGCGTTCCTGCTCGAACGCACCTTCAGCAGAATTCAGACGGCCCTTGCCCAGAAGCCGCTGACGCTGCTGGATCATCGCCTCAGTTCGAACCCCGGCCCGATCATCGACCTGCGCAACCTGCCGGCCGTCGCACGCGTGAGTTCCGGACCGCTGGAAGATCCGGGCATCACGCCCCCTGCGCCAACTCCCGGCGAACCGGCACCGGCGGCCGCCGCACCCAATCTTCAGGACTCAGACTAAATGTTTTCACACCACGACAACGACCATGACGATGATCACGATCATCATGACCTCGGCGCGCTGCTGCGGATCGGCGTTGCGGCGCTGATCCTGCTCGCGGCGATTGCTGCCGCCTGCATCGTGATGGTTCCGGCCGGCGAAGCCGGCGTGATCACCCGTTTCGGCAATCCCGTGCGGGTCGTGACCGAACCCGGTCTCGCGTGGAAGCTGCCGGCGCCGTTTGAAAGCACGATCCTGATCGATCTGCGCCTGCGCACGACTTCCACGGGTCTGCAGGATGTGGGCACGCGCGACGGTCTGCGCGTGCTGATGCAGTCCTATGTGGCCTGGCAAGTGCCCGATGATCCGCAGCGCGTACGCCAGTTCCTGCGCTCGGTGCGCAATCAGCCGGATGAGGCGGCGCGCCAGCTGCGCAGCTTCGTCAACGCCGCGCTCCATATCACTTCCAGCAACTTCGATCTCACCGACCTGGTCAACATCGATCCCACCAAGGTGCGCCTGGATGGCTTCGAGCGCGAACTGCGCGAGCAGGTCGCGGCGCGCATGCTCGCGGTATATGGCATCGAGATCCGGCAGGTGGGCGTGGAGCGGATGACCCTGCCCGATGAAACACTGGCCGCGACCGTGGCCCGGATGAAAGCCGAACGGGAGACCGTGGCGGCGCAACGCACGGCCGATGGCCTGCGCCAGGCGGCCGCGATCCGTGCCGATGCGGATCGCGATGCGCGCGAAGTCGTGGCGCAGGCGCGCGAGCAGGCCGCGCACACCGAGGCCGATGCGCAGCAGGCCGCCGCACGTATCTACGCCAAGGCTTATCAGGGTGATCCGGGCCTGTATACGACGCTGCGCTCGCTGGATTCGCTCGGCCAGATTCTCGGCCGCAATTCGAGCCTGATACTGCGCACGGACGCCGCGCCCTTCCGGGTGCTGGTCGAGGGCCCCTCCGGCGTCGGCGCGCCAGCCGCGGCCAAAGCAAAACCGTGAACGTCCCCGCACCCGATCCGCTGGGGCCGCCGCCGCCACCGCCGCCGGGACCGATCGCCCAGTCGGTGGCGATCGGCTTTCGCACCATCTACATCGTCGGCGTGCTGCTCATGATCTGGTGGCTGACGAGCAATGTGCGCGAGATCGCTTCCGACAGCCAGGCCGTGGTGCTGCGCTTCGGCCGCATCGTGCGCGCACAGGAGGCCGGGCTGCTGATCGCCTGGCCGCGTCCGATCGAGCAGGTCGAGATGCTGCCGGGGCCGGAACGGCAGCTGACTCAAGAGATCGCCCCGCTCGCGGCGGCAAGTGAGAAATCACAGACCCTCGTCGGGCCCTTCGGCACCGGACAGTACATACCGCCGAATGCATCGGCCTACCTCACCGGCGACAACAACGTCGTGCTGTTGAACGCCACGCTCTTTTATCGCCTCAGCGATCCAGTCGCTTACGCGCTGTCCCAGGCGCATGTCGAAGCGGCGCTGAACCGGCTGTTCCGGGCGACAACCGTGCGGATCACCGCCTCGCGCAACCTCAATGATTTCCTGGTGGTGCAGACGAGCAACGAATCGGCGGGTGCGGTGCTGGCACTGCGCGGCGAAGTGCGCAGTTCCCTCATCCAGTCCGTGAATGCGCGCCTGCACGCGCTCGCCGACGCCGGCGCCTCTCTGGGGGTCGAGG
This sequence comes from Steroidobacteraceae bacterium, assembly GCA_036267975.1. Lineage (GTDB taxonomy): Bacteria > Pseudomonadota > Gammaproteobacteria > Steroidobacterales > Steroidobacteraceae > DAIDKA01. Next base: position 32,723 of record DATAVA010000013.1, read on the forward strand.
TCGAGCGCATCGATATGACCGCCTGGCTGCCGCCCGAGGCAAAGTCGGCCTTCGACGCCGTACTCGTCGCGGGCCAGGCCGCCGACCGTGGCGTGGCCGTGGCCCGCACCGACGCCGAGCGCCGGCGCCAGGAGGCCAACCGCCTGCGCGATCAGTTACTTGCGGGTGCCCAGGCCACCGCCCAGGAACTGGTCAGTGGCGCCGGCACCAATACCGCGGGCATACTGGCCCTGGAGCACGAAGAGACGCCGCAGACACGCAGTAGCCTGCTGCTGCGCGAGTACCGCACCAAGGTCGGTGAGATCATGAACCAGGTCGGCTCCGCGACTCTGGTGGATGCGCAAGGCGGTGCCCGCGTCGTGCTGCCCGGGAAGCCAGAAAAATGAGTGTCACGCCCGATGTAATGATTACCGCGCCGCCGACCGGACGACCGGTGCTGCTGGAGCGCGCCGAACGGCTGGTACTGGCGCTGCGTCTGAGCCTGGCGCTGGTGGCGCTGTGCCTGCTGATGGTTGCCTTCGGCATGCATTGGCTGGTGCCCGCGCAGCAGGGCGTCGCCGAACTGGTGGCCGGCGTGGCCGCCGCGCTCGTTGCGGTCCCGGTGTTCGTGGAGGCGTGGGCCAGCCTGCGACATCCAAGCCTGCACGGCATCACCGACCGATTGGTCGCGCTGGCATTGATTGCCGCCTGGGCCACCGGCGATCTGATGACCGCCGCATTGCTGCCCATCATCATGACCGTGGGACACGTGCTCGAGGAGCGCAGCATGCTCGGTTCCCAGGAAGCCGTGCGCGCCTTGAGCCGGCTCACCGAAGTCGACAGCCGCCGGCTGCTGCCGGATGGCACCACCGAAGTGATTCCGAGCGCGCAGCTGCGCGTCGGCGATCTCATCGAGCTGCTCGCGGGGGATCGCGTGCCCGCCGACGGGATCGTGCGCCGCGGCAGCTCCAGTTTGGACCTGGCGTCACTGACGGGTGAGTCGGTACCCGTCGAGGTGCGCGAGGGCGACCAGGCACTCGCCGGGGCCATGAATGTCGACGGCCGGATCCAGGTCGAACTCACGCGGGTGGGCCAGGAAAGCACCGTGGGCCGCATCATCGCCCTGATGCGCGAGGCCGAGAACGCGAAACCGCCGGTGACGCGGTTACTGGATAAATATGCGGGACAGTACATGGCGCTGGTACTGCTCATCGCCGGGGGAACCTGGCTGATCACCGGCAACGTGCCGGCGATGCTGGCGGTGCTGGTGGCATCCTGCCCCTGTGCGCTGGTGCTGGCCGCGCCGGCGACCGCGGTCGCGGCCATAGCGGTGGCCGCGCGTCACGGCATTCTGATCAAGGGCTCCGCATTCCTGGAACATCTGGCCGATGTGTCCTCCGTCATCTTCGATAAGACGGGGACCTTGACCACCGGCGATTTGCGGCTGGGCACCGTGCTGCCCGTCGCCGGCGTCGACCCCGATGAGCTGCGGCAACTGGCCGCCAGCCTCGGTGCCGCCAGCAACCATCCGTTAAGCCGCGCGGCGGCGGCGGCCGTGCCTGCCGCGAAGCGCCTGCCCGTCGAAGATGCCCGCGAGCTCGGCGGTTTTGGCGTGACGGGCCTGTACGATGGCAAACCCGTTGCCCTCGGAAGAGCCGACCTCTTCGAGCGTCTGGGCGTGCCCGCGCCCGCGCCGCCCCTGCACAACGGGCCCATCGCCGGCGTCAGCCGCGACGGCAAGTTTCTCGGCTGGCTGCTGTTCCTGGATCAGCTGCGCGGCAGCGCCATCACCGCCGTGGATGATCTCAAAGGCTTGGGCATCGAGCACATGCTGCTACTGACCGGCGATCGGACCGCGGTGGCACGCCAGGTCGCCACCGAAGTCGGAATCGACGAGGTCTCGGCCGAGATGCTGCCCGAGCAGAAAATGGATCGGGTGATGGATGAGATCAAGCGCGGCCATCGCCCGATGGTGGTCGGCGATGGCATCAATGACTCACTCGCGCTGCGCGCCGGTGCGGTGGGCGTCGCGATGGGGACCCAGGGAGCCGAGGTGGCCTTTGCCTCCGCGGACCTGGCGCTGATGACCAATGACCTGCGGCGACTGGGCACCTGCATCCGGCTGAGCCGCCGCTGCCGGCGCACCATTTACGTGAACGTTTCCATCGGCCTGGCGTTCACCTTCGGTCTGATCGTCCTGTCCGGGGCCGGGGTCCTCGGCATCGAGGCGCCGATCATCGCGGCGCTGCTGCACAACGTCAGCACCTTCATCGGCATCGCCAACGCCGGGCGGCTGTTGCTGTTCGATGAGACCTTGTCGGTCGCACCGGTCGACACCGCCGCCTGAGCGCGCTCAGAACTTATAGGTATAGCGGGCTTCCAGCGTTCGCGGCACGCCGAGGTCTTCGAAGGTATAGGTACTGCCGTCGACATCACTCTCGGCCGTTCCCAGCCCGGTCGCATAATTGCGATCGAAGATGTTCTGCAGGCGCAGGCTGATGATGTGGTGGTGCGCCGAATCGATGAAATAGCGCCCTGACAGATCAACCAGGGGATATTCACCGAACTGCGCGCGCCCGCCATCGGCGCCCAGGCCCGTTGCGTATTCCGCCCCGACATAGATTGCACTGAGCGTGAACCCGAAGGGCTGCTGCTCGGGGTGGTAGTCGAAGGATGCCTTCGCCTGCTGGACCGGAATGGCATCGATCTGCTGGTTGTTATCGTCCACCGAGTGCGAATACGTGTAGTCAAAGGCGACACTGACGTCGGGGTACTCGAGGCCCAATTGCAGTTCTCCGCCACGCACCCGCACCGTGCCGGGAACGTTGCCGAATACCGCCTGGTCCGTATCCGCATCGAAGGTTGCGTAGTCGATGAGATTCGTGACGTCTCGGCCGAAGGCAATCAGCTCCCACTTGAAATGCGCCAGCCCGAGGTTGCCGCCAATGGAGAGATTGGCGTTGGTGCTCTTCTCCGGCTTCAGATTCGGATCGCCGCGCTCATCGTCCGGATCGTTCGCGAACAGTTCCTCGGCAGTCGGCAGCCGGAAGGCCGTACCCACCTCGCCGCGAATGAAGAACGCATCGGAGAAATCGTGCTTGCCGCTGAAGCTCCACACCGCGGCGCTCTCTCCGACATTGGGCACGTTGTAGCGTGCGCCGAGGGCTAGCACCGTGTGATCGATGAGGTTCGGGGTGGTCACGAGCTGCGCGAACACGGCATTGTCGGTTTCGGTCTGCTGCTCGATCACCAGTACCGCATCGTGGCCGGAGTAGTTCTGCAGGTCGTAGCCCACGACTGCACTGAAGTTGCCGTTGAGCTGGAATTTGCCCATGAGATTCAGGCCGCGGTCGTTATAACCCCAAAATCCATGGTCTTCGACATCGCTTAGGGTTCCGGGGCTGCCGAGCACATTGTCATACTCGGTGTAGTGTGACTGCCACCAGTGGTAGTAGGCCTTGCCGAACAGCTGCACGGCATCGCCGGGAGTGAAATCCAGCTTGGCCGTGAGAATGTTCTCATCGCGATCGTTGAATGCCTGTGCAACGAGTTCGGGCTGGGAGTCATTCAGTCTGGCGGAGGTGTGCTCCAGCATCGTGCTGAAGCGCAGATCGTCACTGAAGTCATACGCGTACTTGGCCCCCACCGTGAACAGGTGATAGGCGCGGTCGCGGTCCGTGTCGCTGGGCTGGATTTCGTCGCTCGGAAACGGCTGGAACCCGGATGAGATGTCGAAGTCGACGAAGAACACGAAATGGTTGTGGCCGAGCGAGTTGCGGTAGTAGCCGTCGAAATGTCCACTGTCGTTGGTGTCGCCACCCACACTGACCTGGCCATCGGGAGTGTCAGAGAAAGGCTTGGTCACGATATTGACGGCACCGGCGACCGCCTGGGTGCCGTAGTACAGCGCCTCGCCGCCCTGGAGAATCTGGATGCTGTCGACCATGGCGGCCGGCATCGTGTCCAGGGGGGTCGTTCCGCCGTACAGGCGGTTGTTCATGCGTATGCCATCCACCAGCCACAGCACATCCTCGGTGCGCGAACCCTGCAGGGAGACGTGGACGTAATCAAAGGGCCCGTTCTTCGGGCTGATGAAGAGCCCGGGGGCCAGGTACTGGAGCGCCGAGGAGACATCGACGTACCCACCGTTGACGATCTGCTGCGAGCTTATGGTGTCGACGTGAACGCCCTGCGCCTGCAGGATGTCCGGCAGTTCTTCTTCGAGTTTCTTGGCGGTGACCGTGACATTTTCGAGCTTGTCGTCGCCGCTCCCCGGGGGCGATCCGGAGGTCGTCTGGGCGGAGGCACCCGCAGCGCCACAAAGACAGGCCGCCGTAAAGACAAATCCAAGGCCGCCGCGCAGTCCTGTGCCCATCGAACGACTCCTTCGCGAAAAGTCGTGGACTATGCGAATGCGGAGCTGCGGCTGCCAGTTAATAACCGTTCTGGCCGCCGAGTAACGTTGGTATAACGTTAGCGATGCGTCAGATCGCGAATCACTCGACGCACCGCCAGATAGGTTCCGGTTGTGCTCAGCACCAGGCCGCCCAGCAGCAGCAGCAGGACCAATGCACTCCAGGCCACGCTCGCGCGAAGCCGCGCGGAGAAATCCAGGGTATGCAGCCCGTCGAACAACCAGCGCTGCCACCGGGCGGCGCGATCAACGCGGGCCAGCAACCGTCCGGAAAGCGGATCGACGTACAGACGCGTGCGGTCCGCATCATTCAGGATCACACGCAGAACCGGCAACCGGATCGCGCCGCGGCGCTGGTAGTAGTAAGGGTCCGCGGTGCGAAGCAGCAGCGCCGCAGCGATGCCCTGGAATCCGGCGGCATGCTGTGCCGCATCAAGCAGCTGGGTTCTCGTGAGCGAACTAACGTCACCCGCCGCGTCCAGCCTGGCCTGAGCACCGTCTTGCGCGGTCGCTATCCAGAACAGCTTACCCGCGAAGGGCGCCATCCCTAAACTGACGATGCCCGGCAGCGGCGGCCGCCGGGCGATGGCGACCAGCGAGGAGTGAACCTCGCCCCAGGTGATGGAACGTGCGTCCGGCTGGGGCCGTGGCCCCGGCCCGCTTTCCAGGAATCCCCAGGGATTCATCGACACCAGCCCGCTCGCGACCCAGGTCAGTGCAAAAACGCCGAACAGCAGGCCGAGCGAGTGGTGCCAGTTCCAGATTCCGGCATAGGGCGACAGTAAGCGCTTGCCGCGCGACCTGAATTGCACGATCCCCAGGTACAGTCCGAGGCTGGTGAGAAACACGCCCAGAATCGCCGTCCAGATGACCACTTGGGTCCACGCCCGAGCGTGACGGCGCAGAGCGGTCGGATACAACCAATGCGGCACGGCACCGAGCCAGTTCCAGAATCGCTGCCGCGCCGTGGTGCGCAGCACGACGCGACCGCTATCTCCGGAGACGTAGATCCGGGTGCGCGCACGATCTTTGAACCCGAAGCGCGCAAGGGGCCGATCGGCGTTGTATTCCCCACCCACCGTCCACTGGTCGCGCACGATGGTTTGCTCGGTCGAGGGTTGGGCAGGCGTCACGCCCCAGCGCCGCGCGGCTGCGGCCGCGATGCTGCGTTCGTGCGCCAGGTCCAACGACACTTCCGGTTCCGAGGCGCCGAGCGCGATGAGTGTCGGGGAGCGCCCGGGCAGCGCGAACCGCAGGATCAAGGTGCCGGCGACGGATTCAACTTCCGCCCGCTCGATGGGCTGGTCGGCGGTCAGGGCACCGGCCCCGATACCGCAGCAGCCCTGCCAGGCAATGGGTTGCAGGATGGCCAGACGCTCCTGCTCCGGCAGGCTCGGATACGGCACGTACAGCATGACGATGCCGGACGCGAACCACATCAGCATCAGCGCGCCGATCGCCACGCCCAGGTAGCGATGCAGGAGGATGAGAACACGCCAGGTCAGTCGCGCACCGGAGTACGGCCCGCAAGCAGCTCCGCAATGTCTTCGCCGCTCAAGGTCTCATAGAGCAGCAGCCCCTGGGCAAGTGTGTCCACTTCGGAGCGATGGGCCAGCAGAATCGACTCGCCCTGCGCCAGTGCGGCATCAATCAGCTTGCGCACCTCGACGGCGATAATCTGCGCGGTGTGCTCGGAGATGTTCTGCTGGCGCGCAATCGAATGCCCGAGGAAGACCTCGTCCTGATTCTCCCCATAAGCCACCGTCCCGAGCGCCTCTGAAAGTCCCCAGCGCGTGACCATGAGGCGGGCGAGCTTGGTCGCCTCGTCGATGTCCCCGGCGGTGCCGGACGTCACCTGGTTGCGGCCAAAGACCAGTTCCTCCGCGGCCCGACCGCCCAGCAGAATGGTGAGGCGCGAGGTCATCTGTTCAAAGGTCGTCGATGACCGGTCTGTTTCCGGAAGCTGCTTGACCATGCCGGTGGTGCGCCCGCGCGTGAGGATGGTGGCCTTGTGCACCGGATCGGCCGCCGGCACATGCATCGCGATGATCGCGCGGCCGCCTTCGCGATAGGCCGTCAGCCGCTTCTCCTCCTGGCTCATGACGTGGGTGCGCCGTTCGGCGCCCATCGTCACCGTGTCCTTCGCGTCCTCGAATTCCCGCGTACCGACCGTACTTTGGCCGCGCCGCACGGCCAGCAGTGCCGCCTCGTTGACCAGATTCATGAGGTCGGCCCCCGAGAAACCGGGCGTGCCGCGCGCGATGATGCGCAGATCCGTGCCGGGCGCCAGCGGGATGTGCCGCGAATGCACGGCGAGGATCTGCTCGCGACCCACTACGTCCGGATTGGCCACCGTGACCTGACGATCGAAACGTCCCGGGCGCAGCAGTGCCGGGTCCAGCACGTCGGGGCGATTCGTGGCCGCCATCAGGATCACGCCCGCGTTGGTCTCAAATCCATCCATCTCCACCAGCAGCTGATTCAGCGTCTGCTCACGCTCATCATTGCCACCGCCCACGCCGGCCCCGCGACGCCGGCCCACCGCGTCGATCTCGTCCATGAAAATGATGCAAGGCGCGTGCTTCTTGGCCTGCGCGAACAGATCGCGCACGCGCGAGGCGCCGACGCCCACGAACATCTCGACGAAGCTTGAGCCGGAGATCGTGAAGAACGGGACATTCGCTTCACCCGCGACGGCGCGCGCGAGCAGCGTCTTGCCGGTTCCCGGCGGACCCACCAGCAGCACGCCGCGCGGGATGCGGCCGCCGAGACGGTGAAAACTTTGCGGATCACGCAGGAACTGCACCATTTCCTTCAGGGCATCGCAGGCCTCGTCGACCCCGGCGACATCCGCGAAGGTCACCCGGCCGTGCTCCTGCGTCAGCGGTTTGGCGCGCGATTTCCCGAGTCCCAGCACCTGGCCGCCGGCGCCGCCGCGAGTCATGAAGAAGATCGCGAAGGCAACGAGCAGGATCATGGGCAGTATGGTGCCGAGCGCGCTCCCCCAGGAAACGCCGGCGGCGGGCGGCGCCACCGCGCTGATTGCCACGCCCTTGTTGCGCAGTGCCCCGATGAGCGTTGGATCATCGGCCGCGTAGGATCGAAACGGGCTGTGATCGGCCAGAAAGCCGTCGATCTCGTGTCCCGTGAGGGTCACCATGCGGACACGACCCGCGCCGAGGTCATCGAGAAACTGCGAATAGGACAATTGCTGGATATGCGGGGCAACGAGGCGTGCCTGGTACAGATTCACCAGGCCGATCAGCGCGAGCGCCGCCACGACGCATGCTGCAAAAATATAGAAGCGCTTATCGTTCGAGCGGTTCGGCATATCTTGAGCTCAGGTTGATTCGTCGTCCTTGACCATCGGGCCGATCGAGCGCAGCACCCAGCGCCGGCCGTTCGTGCGCAGCTCCGTCTGCGACAGCGGCAGCACGTCCACCCGCCAGAAGGAGGGCAGCTGCGCCTGGATGACATGCACGATCGCGGCGCGAATGACCGCGGAGTGCGTGACCGCGACCATGCGCCCCTGGTCACGGCTGCGCTCCGCCATCCAGGCAGCGACGCGCTGCAGCAGCTGCGGGATCGTCTCCCCGCCATGCGGTGCGGTGTCGGGTTTGCGGATCCACGCGACCAGCTTGCGCGGCTCGCGCAGCAACACCTGTTTGAAGCGCAGGCCGGTCCAGCGTCCGTAGTCACAGTCCCGCAGGCGTTCATCCACGACCGGCGACAGGCCCAGGGCCGCCGCCGTCTCGCGGGCGCGGGCCGCGGGGCTGCTCCAGCAGTGATCAACCCGACCCAGGACTCCCGCAAGACGCCGCGCGTGGGCCTGGCCGGACTCGTCCAGCGAATCATCCCCGCCGAAGGTCGCAGCGCGCAGCCCCGGAGTGGTCGCATGGCAGATGAGCGTGATGCGCGGAGTCATTTTTGCTGCAGCGGTGCGCCTAAGGCCTTGAGCCTGGCGGGAAAGTGCCGCTAATCCTTTGTATTATAAGAGCTTCAGAATAAGCCATGGCCACCGAGACATAAAGGTGTTTTGGCCGTGGCCGGGGAGCGGGTCATCGGCACCTATGGCATCATAGGGGTTCGCAATCTGACGTTGGAATATGGGGTATTTCATGGCCACCGAGGCCGAGGAAGAGACTGTAGGCGTGTCAAGCGCGGCGCTGGAGCTGCCGCTACGGATCGCCATCCCCATCGCAAAGATCGTGCCCTGGGCCATCTTCGGGGTTTTCGTCATGGGCATCGCGCTCTACTTCGTGGGTGCCGAACAGGGTGCCACCTCGATCTTCAATGGCATGGGTGTGCATGAGTTCGTGCACGACGCACGCCATTTGCTAGGCTTCCCCTGCCACTGATCCGGCACTCGGACGCAAAACATGGTTGGACGGCTGGTTTTCCGCGGCTTCATTGTCGGCATCGTCGCTGGCTTGCTGGCTTTCGGCTGGGCCAAGACCTTCGGTGAACCGGCCGTCGAGACGGCCATCAATTTTGAATCGGCACAGGACGCAGCCGCGGCGGCGGCGGCCGTTGCCGCGGGCAAACCGGCACCACCGGATGAACCCGTGATCTTCAGTCGCGCCGTCCAAGGCGGCATCGGCCTGCTGACCGGCATGGTCGTCAGCGGGGCGGCCCTGGGCTGTCTGTTCGGCGTGCTGTTCGCCTTCGCGAACGGCCGGCTCGGTCGACTCGGCGCGGCGCCCACCTCGGCCTTGCTGGCACTGTTCGGCCTGGTCTCCGTGTACGTCGTGCCGGCGCTCAAGTATCCGGCGAACCCACCTTCGGTCGGCGAGCCCGACACCATCAAATATCGCACCGGCCTGTACTTCCTGATGATGGCGGTATCCATTGCGACGACGCTGGTGGCTCTGCGTCTGCAGCGGACCCTCCGTCTACGCCACGGTTCCTGGAACGCCTCGATGCTGGCGGCCGGCATCTACCTCGTGGTGATCGCCGTGGTGTTCGCATTGCTGCCCGGCATCAACGAGGTCCCGGCCAACTTTCCCGCCGTCACACTGTGGAATTTCCGGATCGCATCGCTGGGCATCCAGGCGGTGCTGTGGGGATCGATCGGGATCCTCTTCGGCTATGTCGGCGCCCGCGCCGCGCGCTGATCGCCTTGCGGCGCAGTCGGGTCGAGTGAGCACATCGCCGGATGCGTCATGCCAACATCCATAACGAACATATTCGTGCTGATGCTGGAGAACCGCTCCTTTGACCACATGCTGGGATTCTCGAACCTCACGGGTATGGATGCGGTCAATGGGCAATCGACCCCGATCCGCGGCCTGACCGGCAAGGAAGCCAACCGCCACGGCGACAGCAGCTTCGAGGTGGTCGCGGGCGCTGATGAGACCATGCCGCTCGATCCCGGCCATGAATTTCCCGATGTACTGGAGCAGCTTGCGGGACCCGGCGCGAGCTACGTAGCCGGGCGCTATCCGCCCATCAGCAACAGCGGCTTCGTCAGTGACTACGTCGACTCGCGCACCGCGGGTGAAGGCGGTGCCACGACGAATTGCGGCGACATCATGAAGTGCTTTGCGCCGGCGCAGCTGCCGGTGCTGAATGCCCTGGCGCGCGAATTTGCGGTCTGCGACAGCTGGCACTGCGCCATTCCGGGGCCGACCTGGCCGAACCGCCTGTTCGCCTGCGCCGCCTCCTCCGATGGTCTGGACCACAGCCCCACGAGTGCCGAAATCCTCACCTGGGAAACGCTGGATGGTGTCAGCTTCACTCATGGCACGGCATTCGATGCGCTGAAGAGGAAATCGGATACCGGCTGGCGGATCTTTTCGGGGGATTATTTCCCGATGGCCGCGGCGCTCAAGGGCGTGGCGCTGGCCGACATCTCACACTTCGATGACTTTGCGACGCAGGTGAGCCAGCCGGAGTATCCGTGGCTGCTCACCTGGATCGAACCGAGCTATGGCGATGTCGCCGCAGGCACATTCAAAGGGGGCAATTCCCAGCACCCGCGCGATGGGGTGAGTCCGGGTGAAGCACTCATCAAGGCCACTTACGAGGCGATCCGCAATTCGCCGCACTGGAACACGAGCCTGCTGATCGTGACGTGGGACGAACACGGCGGCTTCTACGATCACGTGGCACCCCCGCCGGCCATTGCGCCGGGGGACACGCCAACCGGATCAAAATACAGTCACTTTGGCTTCACCTTCGACCAGTACGGCGTCCGGGTCCCCGCCGTCGTCGTATCGCCGCGCATTCCGCGCAACACCGTCGATCATCGCCTCTACGACCACAGCTCGATTGCCGCAACGCTCGCGGCGGCGTTTGATTTGGGTTCCCTGACGGCACGCGACGCCGCCGCGAACAACCTGGTGCCGCTGCTGTCGCTGGCGGACGCACGGAACGATACGCCGTCGACCTTGCCCGAGGTGGCGCCGGTGCCGCCTGCGCCAGCGGCGCACGCTACTGCGGTGCCGGACATGAGCGGCAGCGTCGATGCCGGCACCCTGCCGCTGATGGTGCATGTCGCGATGCGCCACGATATTGCGACGTCACCGGCTTCCGACCGGCACGCCATTCTGACGCGCGTGCAGGCTATCCAGACGCGCCAGCAGGCTGCTGACTACATCGCGGGGGTGCGGACCAAGGTACGAGCCGCCAAGGCGCTGCCGCCACAATCGTAGCGGCATGCCCGTCAGTAGAGCTTGTCGTCCTTTCCTACCCCGAAGGGCAACAGCGGCGCAGCCACACCATTCACTGAAGTTCCCCCGTTATGCAGCGCCGGAAAGATCGGCGCCATGCTTTGCGGGAAACCAAACGTCGGCTTCGTCAGCGCCTCGAGCCGATCAAGCTCCTGCGCCGAGAGTTTGACCTCGAAGGCTTGCACATTGTCCTCAAGCTGCGCGAGTCGGCGCGCGCCGATGATGACCGACGTGACGCCGGGCTGCGCCTGCACCCACGCCAGCGCCACGCGCGCGACAGTGCTCTCGTGTGCCTTGGCGATGCCGGCCAATTCGTCCACGATCGCGTAGGTCTTCTCGTTGAGAAAGGGATCAGCGAACATGCCGCGATCCGTCTTGACCTGCCCGGCGTTGCGCCGCGTGTACTTGCCACTCAGCACGCCGCTCTTGAGAGGTGACCACGGCGTGATGCCGAGGCCGAACTCAAGCGCCATCGGCACCAGATCCTGCTCGACGGTGCGCTGGAGCAGCGAGTATTCGATTTGCAGCCCGATGAACGCCGACCAGCCGCGGAACCGGGCGGTGACATTCGCCTCGGCAATCTTCCATGCCGGAGTGTCGGAGACACCCAGGTAGCGCACCTTGCCGGCGCGCACCAGGTCCTCGAGCGCCGCCATGGTTTCCTCGATAGGCGTGTGCACATCCCAGTTGTGCAACCAGTACAGATCGATGTAGTCAGTCTGCAGGCGACGCAGCGAATTCTCACAAGCGGCAATGACGGACTTGCGGCCCGATCCGCCGCCGTTGGGATCTCCCGGGTACAGGTTACCGCTGAATTTCGTCGCGATGACGAGCCGGTCGCGCCGCGCGCGATGACGTCCGATATGGTCGCCGATGATCTTTTCGGAATGGCTTTTCGTGTAGAAGTTCGCGGTGTCGATGAAATTGCCGCCGAGCTCGATAAAGCGATCGATGATCTGCTGCGACTCCGCAACGCTCGTGCCCCAACCGAGGTCGTCACCGAACGTCATCGCCCCGAGGCACAACGGACTGACGCGCAGCCCCGAACGGCCAAGGGTAATATAATGATCAAGGGACATGCTGCTCTCCCGAATGGTGTGCGTTCAAAAGCGATGGGGTCCCTAAATTATCACCCAATGACCCGCTGTGCGCCTTCCTGGCTGCTCGCAACGGCCGTCTGCACCGCCCTGCTGAGCTCCAATGCCACGGCGCAGGGTGGCTATACCGTCGCCGACTTGAACGACGCAGTTACGCTGGAGCGGTCTTTGTATCTGTGCCAGTGGCGAGTCGGCCATGGCGCGCCGGACGGCGAACCGAGTCCGGTCGTGTGCTCGGGCGCCGCCATTTCCACCGACGATGCCGTGCATGAGACCAAGCAGTGGTGGACCTATTGGGCGCGCTTCAGCGGTGCCGAAGATGCGATGAAGGCGAAGATACGCTTCAACGCTGACTTCGAGGCCTTCCAGGCGCGGCAGAAGAAAATGCCGCAGCTCGCGCAGCAGCTGCTGCCACAGGCCAGCCAGCTGCCCGGCGACGACTGGCGCGTCGCGCTGGTGAAGCAGCTGACGACCCGCGCCCGGGCCCGGCTCAAGGCAGGTCCGTAGTCCCCATCAGGAAACGGTCGCACTCGCGCGCCGCGCCACGACCCTCATTGATCGCCCACACCACCAGGCTTTGGCCGCGGCGGCAATCGCCCGCTGCAAACACACCGGACGCGCTGGTCGCGTACTTGCCGTATTGCGCCTCGACATTCGTGCGCGCATCAATCTGCAGGTCGAGGTCCGTCACCAGCTGTGTTTCGGGTCCCAGAAAGCCCATGGCCAACAGCACCAGTTGCGCGGGGCGCGTTTGCTCGCTGCCCGCCACTTCAACGGGCCGTACGCGGCCGTCGGTGCCTTTGTCCCAACCGATCGTCACGGTCGACAGCTGCGCGACAGCGCTGTGCGCATCGCCGGTGAACTTCTTGACGGTCGTGAGGAACACCCGCGGATCACTGCCGAAACGCGCCGCGGCCTCTTCCTGGCCGTAGTCCATGCGGTAGATCTTCGGCCACTCCGGCCAGGGATTGTCCGCGGCCCGGTCCTGCGGTGGCTCGGGCATGATTTCGAACTGAGTGATGCTGCGGCAGCCCTGACGCATGGCCGTGCCCACGCAATCCGTGCCGGTGTCGCCGCCGCCGATCACGATCACATCCTTGTCCTTCGCATGAATCGGCGTCTGCTCCGGTGCACCATTCAGCAGCGCTTTGGTGCTGGCCGTGAGGTAGTCCATCGCGAAGTGCACGCCGCCCAGCTGCCGACCATCGATGTTGAGGTCGCGCGGCACCGTCGCACCGGTGCACAGCACGACAGCGTCGAAGTCCTTGCGCAAGGTGCGCGCATCGACATTGGTGCCCACATTCGCGCCGCACTGGAAGCGGATGCCCGAATCCTCCATCAGCTTGATCCGTCGCAGCACGACTTCGCGCTTATCGAGTTTCATGTTCGGAATGCCGTACATAAGCAGTCCGCCCGGGCGATCCGCGCGCTCCAACACGGTCACCAGATGACCGGCCTGATTCAGCTGTGCCGCAGCCGCCAGTCCTGCGGGGCCCGAGCCCACGACCGCGACACTCTTGCCGGTGCGCTCGGGCGGCGTGACCGGGTACACCCAGCCCTCATCCCAACCCTTGTCGATGATCGAATTTTCGATGTTCTTGATGGTCACAGGAGGGGCGTTGATGCCCAGCACGCAGGAGCCTTCGCACGGCGCCGGGCATACGCGGCCCGTGAACTCCGGGAAGTTGTTGGTCTTGTGCAGCCGCTCGAGCGCTTCGCGCCACAGGCCGCGGTAGACCAGATCATTCCATTCGGGGATCAGGTTGTTGACCGGGCAGCCCGAGGCGCCGCCATTCATCAGCTTGCCGGTGTGGCAGAAGGGCACGCCGCAGTCCATGCAGCGCGCGCCCTGCTGTCGCAGGTGCTTCTCGTCCATATGAAAATGGAACTCACGCCAGTCCTGGATGCGTTCCGCTGGCGTGCGATCGACGGGCAGCTCCCGCAAATATTCGATGAAACCGGTCGGCTTTCCCATTTTGAAACTCAATTCCCGCCCACGCGCGCGAGGTCGCGCGCGTTTTCTTCGAACGCGGCCATGATGGCCTCATCCCCTGTCAGACCCTGCTCGTGTGCCTTCTTGATGCAGGCAAGCACGCGCTGATAGTCCTTCGGCGTGACCTTCACGAACTTGCCCACGCTGCTATCCCACGAGTCCAGTACCTGCCGGGCACGGCCGCTGCGCGTCAACTGCCAGTGCCGCTCGATGAGATCGCGCAGCTCCGCAATGTCCTCATCCTCCACGCCGGTGATCGCGACCATCTGCTGGTTGATGTGGCTGCGGCAGTCGCCGGCCGCATCGAGCACGTAGGCGATGCCACCGGACATGCCGGCCGCGAAGTTGCGGCCCGTGCGGCCCAGCACCACCACCCGGCCACCGGTCATGTATTCGCAGCCATGATCACCGACGCCTTCCACCACGGTTCTCACACCGCTGTTGCGCACCGCGAAGCGCTCGCCCGCCATGCCGCGGAAATACGCCTCACCGGCCGTCGCGCCATACAAGGCGACGTTGCCGATGATCATGTTGTCCTCCGGCACGAAGGTCGCGGCCGGTGACGGACTGACGATGATCCGGCCGCCCGAGAGTCCCTTGCCCACGTAGTCGTTGGCGTCGCCCTCGAGCCTGAAGGTCATGCCCGGCGGCATGAACGCGCCGAAGCTCTGCCCGGCCGAGCCCCTGAACAGGATCTGCACCGTGTCTTGCGGCAGGCCCTTCGCGCCCCAGCGGCGCGTGATGGCGCTGCCCGTGATCGTCCCGACGACGCGGTTCACGTTGCGGACATTGACCTCGGCGTTGACCGGCTCGCCGCGCTCGATCGCCGGCTTGCACAGATCCAGCAGCGTGGTCACATCCAGTGACTTCTCCAGGCCGTGATCCTGCGTGTCCGTGCAGTAGCGGCCGATCTCCGGCCCCAGGTCCGGCTGGTACAGGATGTTCGAGAAGTCGAAGCCGTGCGCCTTCCAGTGCGCGATGGCCTTGCGCGGCTCCAGACGATCCACGCGACCCACCATTTCATTGAGGGTGCGGAAGCCCAGCTGCGCCATGATCTGGCGCAGATCCTGTGCGACGAACTGCATGAAGTTCACGACATGCTCCGGCGCACCCGCGAATCGTTCGCGCAGCTTCGGATCCTGGGTCGCAACGCCCGCGGGGCAGGTGTTCAGGTGACACACGCGCATCATGATGCAGCCCACCGCGACCAGCGGCGCCGTCGCAAAACCGAACTCCTCGGCCCCGAGCAACGCAGCAATGGCCACGTCTCGCCCGGTCTTCAACTGACCGTCGGTCTCCACCGTGATGCGGCTGCGCAGGTTGTTCAGCACCAGCGTCTGGTGCGTTTCAGCCAGGCCCAGTTCCCAGGGCAGCCCCGCATGGGTGATCGAGGTCTGCGGCGAGGCGCCGGTGCCGCCGTCATAGCCGCTGATCAGCACCACTTCCGCATGCGCCTTCGCGACGCCCGCGGCAATCGTCCCCACGCCCACCTCGGCCACCAGCTTCACGCTGATGCGCGCGTCGCGGTTGCCGTTCTTCAGATCATGAATCAGCTCGGCCAGATCCTCGATCGAGTAGATGTCATGGTGCGGCGGCGGGGAGATCAGGCCGACGCCGGCCGTGGTGTGCCGGGTCTTCGCTATCCATGGATAGACCTTCGATCCGGGCAGCTGACCACCTTCGCCGGGCTTCGCGCCCTGCGCCATCTTGATCTGCAGTTCGCGCGCGTTGACCAGATACTCGCTGGTCACACCAAACCGGCCCGAGGCCACCTGCTTGATCGCGGAGTTGCGCAAATCCCCGTTCGGCAGCGGCACGTAGCGCTCCGGGTCCTCGCCCCCCTCGCCGGTGTTGCTCTTGCCACCGATGCGGTTCATGGCAATGGCCAGGGTCTCGTGCGCTTCCTTGCTGATCGAACCATAGGACATGGCGCCGGTCTTGAAACGCTTGACGATGCATTCGACCGACTCGACTTCCTCGATCGGAACCGATTCGCCGCTCTTGAACTCGAGCAGGCCGCGCAGCGTGCACAGGTTCGTCGACTGATCATCGATCAGCTGCGCATACGACTTGTAGGTCGCGAAGCTGCCGGTGCGCACTGCCTTCTGCAGGCGATGGATGGCCTCGGGGCTGAACAGATGCGTCTCGCCATCGTTGCGCCACTGGTACTGCCCGCCCGCCGTCAGGGCGTTGACGTGCGTGCCGCGCGCCGGGAACGCCGCGCGGTGCCGCAGCATGATTTCCTGCGCGACCACGTCCATGCCGATGCCGCCGATGCGCGAGGAGGTCCAGGTGAAGTACTCATCGATGAGGTCCTGGCGCAGACCCACCGCCTCGAACACCTGGGCGCCGTGGTAGCTCTGCACCGCCGAGATGCCCATCTTGGACATCACCTTGATGACGCCCTTGGTCGCAGCCTTCGAGAAATTGCTGCAGGCCTTGGCGTGATCGATATCCGGCAGGAACTCATCGCGGATCATGCCGTCCAGGGTCTCGAACGCCAGGTACGGGTTGATCGCGCTGCAGCCGTAGCCGATGAGCAGCGAGAAGTGATGCACTTCGCGCGCCTCGCCGGTCTCCAGCACCAGGCTCACGCGCGTGCGCAGTCCTTCGCGGATCAGATAGTGGTGCAGGGCCGAGACCGCCAGCAGCGAGGGCACGGCGGCGAATTCCGCGTTCACACCGCGATCACTGAGGATGAGGATGTTGACTTCCTCGTCCTCGACCATGCGCCGGGCCGCCAGGCGTAGCTCCTCGATGGACTTGACCAGCCCGCGCTCACCGCGCGTCGCCCGGAACAGGATCGACAGCACGCCGACCTTCAACCCCGCCGCGTGCAGGCGCCGCACCTTCGCGAACTCCTCGTTGGTGAGGATCGGACCGTGCAGCTCGAGGCGCCGGCAATCGGCCGGTTGCGGCCGCAGCAGGTTGCCTTCCGAACCCAGCCACACCTCCGAAGCGGTGATCAACTCCTCGCGGATGCAGTCAATGGGCGGATTCGTCACCTGCGCAAACAACTGCTTGAAGTAGTCGTACAACAGCCGCGGCCTGGACGACAGCGCTGCGAGCGCCGCATCATTGCCCATCGAACCCACGGCCTCGACGCCGTTGCGCGCCATTGGCGTGAGGAGCACGCGCAGATCTTCAAAGGTGTAGCCGAAGGCGATCTGGCGCTGCATCAGCGTGTCATGGTCCGGCACCGGCACTTCCGGCGCCGCCGGCAGATCCTCCAGGTGCACCAGGTGCTGATCGAGCCACTGCCGGTACGGCCGTTCGCTCGCGACCTGGCGCTTGATCTCCTCGTCCTCGACGATGCGTCCGGCCTCAGTATCCACCAGGAACATGCGCCCCGGCTGCAGGCGCCCCTTGCTGAGAATGTCCTCGGGCGGCAGGTCCAGCACGCCGGCCTCCGAGGCCATCACCACCATGTCGTCCTTGGTGACGTAGTAACGCGAGGGACGCAGGCCATTGCGGTCGAGCACGGCGCCGATCTTGCGGCCATCCGTGAACGCGATGCAGGCCGGGCCATCCCACGGCTCCATCAGGCTGGAGTGGAATTCGTAGAAGGCGCGCAGCGAGTCATCCATCTGCTCGTGGTTCGACCACGGCTCCGGAATCATCATCATGACGGCGTGCGGCAGCGAGCGGCCGGCGAGCACCAGCAGCTCCAGCGTGTTGTCGAACATCGCCGAGTCACTGCCGTTCGGATTGACGATGGGGAGGATCTTCTTCACGTCATCGCCGAATGCATCCGTGTCGAAGCGCGCCTCGCGCGCCTTCATCCAGTTGATGTTGCCGCGCAGGGTATTGATCTCGCCGTTGTGGGCGATGTAGCGGTACGGATGCGAGCGGTCCCAGCTCGGGAAGGTGTTGGTGCTGAAGCGCGAATGCACCAGCGCCAGCGCCGTCTCCATGGCCGGATCGTTCAGGTCCTTGAAGTACTGTTCGAGCTGGCCGGTGGTGAGCATGCCCTTGTACACGATGGTCTTGTGCGACAGGCTCGCCACGTACCAGTACTCGGCGCCATCCATCGTGGAGGCGCGGATTTCGCTGTAGGCGCGCTTGCGGATCACGTACAGCTTGCGCTCGAACGCCGCCTCATCATTCAGCGCCGGATTGCGCGCAATGAATACCTGGCGCATGAACGGCTCGCTGCCCTTGGCCGTCTCACCGAGCGTGGAGTTGTCGGTGGGGAGCGTGCGCCAGCCGATGATGCTCTGGCCCTCGGACTGGACGATCTGCTCGAAATGCTCCTCGAGCCGGCGCCGCTTGGTCGGATTGCGCGGCAGGAAAATGATGCCGCTGCCATAGGCCCCGGGGGCCGGCAAGGTGAGGCGCGCCTTGCGGGCGGCCTCCTTGAAGAAGGCATGGGGCATCTGCAGCAGGACCCCGGCACCGTCACCCGTATTGGTCTCACTGCCGCTCGCGCCGCGATGATCCAGGTTGCGCAGGACCGTGATGGCCTGCTGCACGATCCGGTGCGATTTGCGCCCCTTTATGTCGACAACGAAGCCGACTCCGCAGGCATCGTGCTCGAACTGGGGATCGTACAGGCCCTGTTTGCCAGGACGCATGTGCGGGGCTGCCTTCGGTACTGCCGACACCTTTTGAGCACCGGGGCGTGGCCCCGGCGCAGTCTTGCCTGTCTTACTCATGCTTTCCCCCGAAACCAAGGAGCGCCTTGCAGCGCCCGTCTGCGCACCAAAGCCTGGGAAGGCTCAGGTGCGGGTGGGACCAAAACGCGGTCCGAACCTCTAACGATATCATCACCGGTATGACCATTGGAATGGAGTTTGACGCCCGTGTTATCAAGCGGGATGGCGGCCCCGGAGGCCCTCGCGCTTCGAATATTCCCGACCCGGCGTCGCAAATCAATGCGCGTCGCGTCCGCAGCAGGATTTACGGGAATCTGCCCTGTTTCGGGACGCGCGCGGCGCGCTTTGCACGGCCGCGGGGCACACGCCCGGGCGGAACTGCTAATGTCCCGCGGGTGAGCAGCGAAGCCAACAAAATGCAGGACGGCGCGAGCCATTACCAGCAGTCACTGTCCATTGCGGCGGACCACCCCGTTTTCGCGGGACACTTCCCCGATGCACCGGTCGTGCCCGCCGTGCTGCTGCTGTCAAAAGTGCTGGATGTCGCCGATGAGTGGCTCGGCGCGCCGGTGCAGCCGCTGCGCCTGCAGCAGGCGAAGTTCCCGGGCCCCTGGCTGCCCGGCATGCAGGTGCTGGTGCGGCTCGAGCGCGCCGGGGCGCAGTTACGCTTCGAGGTCAGGGCCGCTGATCAGCCGCTGGCGCTCGGGGTGTTCGAGCTGCCGGCGCCGACGACAACTCCCCAGGAGGATGGCTGATGAGAGGTGCGCCATGGCTGGCCGCGGCGGTGTCGCTGACGGCGGCCGCGGCATTCGCGGCACCGGATCCGGATGCGTTGCTGCAGCGCCTGGCGCGGCCGGCGCCCGCGACCACCGCGTTCGTCGAAGTCCATTTCTCGCCCCTGCTCAGCCGGCCCCTCATCGTCTCCGGGGAGCTGCAGTACGACGGGCCGGACTCCCTCGGGCGCACCGTCGAGAAGCCGTACTCCGAACACACCCAGATCCATGGCGATGAAGTCAGCGTCACGCGCGGCAGCGGCAAGCCGCGCACCTTTTCGCTGCAGCGCGCGCCGGAACTGAAGACGCTGCTGACGAGCTTCACGGCGCTGCTGGGCGGCAACCGCGCGCAGCTGGAGCACAGTTTCAATCTCACCGTGGACGGTGACGACGCGCACTGGTCCATCGGACTCACACCGCGCGACGATCGGGTCAGCCAGCGCGTCACGCGCATCACCATCACGGGTCAGGCCGCCCATCCGCGCTGCATGACCACACTCGCGCCGGATGGCAGCGTCACCGTCATGCTCATGGAGGATGCCGCGAATATCCCCATCGCGCCGGACGTGGATCGCGCCGGACTTGAAAAGGTATGCCACTGAAGCGGGCCCAGCGCGGCTCCGCGCGGATCACGGCGCTGCTGTGGCTGGCGTTGCTGGCCGCTGCCGGCCTCGTGATCCATCACAGCCTGCGCATCAGCGGCGATCTGCGGCTGTTCATGCCCGCACCGCACGATGCGGTCGGACGGCTGCTGCTCGATGAAGTCAGTGAAGGTCCGGCGGCCAAGCTGCTGTTGCTGTCCATCCATGGGGCGCCGCCCGCGGCGCTGGCGGCCACGTCGCAGAAACTGAGCGCGGCCCTGCGCGCCGATTCGTCCTTCGGCTTCGTCAGCAATGGTGAGCAGCGGCTGGATATGGTGCCCGCTGCCCTGCTGCCCTATCGGTATCTGCTCTCCCCGACGCTCGATACGAACCATCTGGATGCCCAGTACCTGCGCGAACAGTTGCAGGAGCGCGAGCAGGATCTCGCCTCTCCCGCCGCCACCTTGCTGTCACCGCTCCTGCCGCGTGATCCGAGCCTCGAACTGCTCAAGATCCTCGAGAGCTGGGAACCGGCGCGCCAGGCGCAGCAGCTCTTCGATGTATGGTTCGACCCGGCCGGGAAGGCCGCGCTGCTGATCGTGCAGACCCGGGTGGCGGGCTTCGACCCGGCCGCACAGCAGCTCGCGATCGATGCATTGCAGCGGCATTTCGACGCAGTGCGCAGCGGCGCGGCCGTACAGCTCACCATCAGCGGCTCCGGTGCGTTCGCAGTGACGATGCAGGCCCGCAGCGAAGCCGATGCGCGGCTGGCCGCGATACTCGACTCGGTGGGCATGGTGCTGCTCATGCTGGTCGCCTACGGCAGCATCCGGCGCGTGCTGCTCGGTGCGCTGCCACTGGCCACCGCCGGAATCTGTGGCCTGGGCGCGGCAGCCGCGCTCTTCAACAGCGTCCACGGCATCACCATCGCGTTCGGCTTCACCCTCACCGGCGTGGCGCTCGACTACCCCATCTATCTCTTCAGTAATGAGCAGCCGGGAGTACAGCCGGTGACGGTGGCGCGCATGATCTGGCCCACCCTGGCGACGGCGGTCGCCGCCGTGTGCATCGCCTACCTCGCCTTCCTCGTCTCCGGCGTACTCGGCCTCGCGCAGCTGGCCACGTTCAATATCGTAGGCCTCGCCGCCGCCGGCCTGTGTACCCGCTTCCTGCTGCCGCGACTGCTGCCGCTGGGCGCCCGCGATCATGGTGCGGGCAGCCTGGCCCGCGGCCTGGCGAAACTGTCAGCGCGCCTGCCGCCGCTGCCATGGCTCGCGCCGGTGATTGCGTTCATCGGCCTGATTGCGGTGCTCGGCATTCCGGGGCCGTGGTGGGACACCGATCTTGGACATCTCACGCCGGTGCCCGAACCGATGCTGCGCGAGTATGAAGCCCTGCAGCAGGACCTGGGCGCGCCCGATGTGCGCTACCTGCTGGCGCTGCAGGGGCCCAGCCCCGATGCCGTGCTCACGCGCGAAGAGGCACTCACTGCACAGCTGACGACGCTCACGAACCAGCATGCGATCGGTGGCTTTGACCTCGCGGCACGCTATCTGCCCAGCGCCGCCGTGCAGCGGCGGCGGCAGGCCGCGTTGCCCGATGCCGCGACGCTGCAGAAGAACCTCGACCAGGCGCTGGTGGGTATGGCTTTCAAACCCGGCCTGTTTGCGCCATTCGTGGGGGACGTCGCACAGGCTCGCAAGCTGCCGCCGCTCACCGAGGACACGATCGCCGGCACCCCGCTGGCCCTGACAGTTGGTGGCCTGCTGCAGCAGCGCGATGGCGGCTGGACGGGCCTCGTGACCCTGACCGACGTGCGCCAGCCCGAAAAGCTCGCGGCCCTCGCCGCGGCTTCCGCCGGAAATTTCGAGATGCTCGATCTCAAACAGGCGGCCGAGGACCTGGTCGCGCACCAGCGCCAGCGCATTCTGGCCAGCGTCGCCATCGCCGCCGTACTGCTCATGCTGGTCGTCGCCGCGACCTGTCGCTCGGTGCGGCGCATGGTGCGCGTCGTGACCCCCATGACGCTGTCGGTGCTGGTGACCCTGGCGCTACTGCATGGCGCCGGTGTCGCGCTGAACCTGTTCCATCTGATCGCGCTGGTGCTCGCCGCCGGCCTGGGCCTGGACTACGGACTGTTCCTCGAGCGTGCCAGTACGGACGCCGCGGCGCACCGCCGGGCGCTGCATGCGGTCACGATCTGCGCCACGGCCGCCTGTGTCGTGTTTGCCGTTCTCGCCAGCTCGACGCTGCCGGTTTTGCGCTCCATCGGCATCACGGTAGTATTGGGTGTCGTCAGCAATTTCCTGCTCGCGCAGTTGCTGATCCGGCGCCAGAGCCCGCGATGACTGCCGTTGATCGGGCGGACATTGCGCAGCTGATCCCGCACCAGGGCGCCATGTCGCTGCTCGACCGGGTCGCGAGCTGGAATGAGACGATCATCATCGCCACCTCGACCACCCATCGCCGCATGGATCATCCGCTGCGCCACCGTGAGCGGCTGCGGGCCGTGCATCTGTGTGAATACGGCGCGCAGGCCGCGGCGTTGCACGGTGGCCTGGTCGCCCGCGCGGCCGGCGGCCGCGCCGCGCCCGGCTACCTGGTGTCGCTGCGCGGGATCAGCTTCGCGTGCCAGCGCATCGATGAGCTGGAAGGCGAACTGCAGATCCGCGCCGAACTGCTGCTGCTCGACAGTGGCAGCTGGCAGTATTCGTTCGCGGTCGCGCACGCCGGCCACGCGCTGGCCGACGGGCGCCTCGCCATCATCCGCCGCCCATGACCCGATTTCTGACCCGTTGTGCCGTGGTCGCGCTGGTCTTGGGCGCCTGCGTCGGGTGCGACCAGATCGCAAAATCCGCGGCCCGCGAGTACCTCCCGGGCACCGGCGTGCATTCCTATCTGGCCGATACCCTGCGTCTCGAGTACGCACAGAATCCAGGTGCCTTCCTCAACCTCGGAGCAACCCTTTCGCCCGCCGTGCGCTATGACAGTCTCATCATCGGTGTCGGGGTGTTTGTGCTGGCGCTGTTGCTGTGGGCCGTGGCCGCTGCGCGTCTGACCTGGCTGCAACGCTTGGCGCTTGCCGCCGTGGGCGCGGGCGGACTGGGCAATCTGATTGACCGGATCCGCTTTGATGGCGCGGTGACGGATTTCCTGAACCTGGGTCTGGGTCCGCTGCGCACGGGGATTTTCAACGTGGCCGATGCCATCCTGACGCTCGGCGCGGTGTTGCTGCTGATCAGCCTGCGCGCGCGGCAGTAAGTGCGATGCGCATCGAACTCGACGACCTCTCGCGCCCGCAGATCCATGCGCTGCTGAACGAGCACCTGCGCAACATGTACGAGGTTTCGCCGCCCGAAAGCGTGCACGCCCTGGATCTCGAGCGCTTGCGCAGCGCGGGAATTACCTTCTGGAGCGCCTGGGAGGGCGCGCACCTCATCGGTTGCGGTGCCCTGAAGGAACTGGATGCGCGCCATGGCGAGATCAAATCCATGCGTACACCCGCAGCGCTGCGGCGGCGCGGCGCGGGACGGGCCATCCTCAACCACATCATTGCCGTCGCCCGCACGCGCGGCTACCAGCGACTGAGCCTGGAGACCGGCTCCATGGCGGCCTTCCTGCCGGCGCAGAAGCTGTATGAAAGCGCCGGCTTCAATTATTGTGGGCCGTTCGGTGACTACCACGCCGATCCGAACAGTGTGTTCATGACGCTGCCGCTGTGAGGAGTCAGGAGCCATGAGCGCCTTGTTCAAGAAGCTGAACCTGCGCTCCCACAACGTCGTGGTCGTGCTCAATGCGCCCGCTTCCTTCGAACCCGAACTCGCGGCGTTGCAGGGTGTGAAGGTCCGGCGTTCGGTGTCCACACCGTGCGCCTTTGCGATGGTATTCGTCATCACCCAGGCGGAACTTGATGCCGCGAGCCGCATCCTTGCCGCGACGTGCACGGGGATGCCATCCTGTGGATGGTCTACCCGAAGGGCACCTCGAAGAAATACCATTGTGAGTTCAACCGCGACTGTGGCTGGCCAATACTTGCCGCAGCCGGTTTCGAGCCTGTGCGCATGGTCGCAATCGATGCGGACTGGTCCGCATTGCGCTTTCGGCGTGTGCAGTTCATCAAGACCACGACGAGGAAAAAGCAATGACCACGCAGACCGAAAAAGCCGAGGCGTTTCGTAGGCTGCATGAGAGGGGCTCGTGCTTCGTGATCCCGAATCCCTGGGACCAGGGCTCCGCGCGGATACTGGAGCACATGGGCTTCAAGGCGCTGGCCTCCACCAGCGCTGGCTTCGCGTTTTCGATCGCGAAGCAGGACCTGGGTATCACCAAGGCCAGCCTGATGACCCACCTCGCCGGTGTGTGCCAGTCCACTTCCCTGCCGGTGAGTGCCGATCTGCAGAACGGCTTCGGCAATGACCCGGAGGATGTGGCGGTCACCATCCTGCAGGCCGCGAAGAGCGGGATCGTCGGCGGTTCGATCGAAGATTCTTCGGGCGACAGCGGCAATCCGATCTATGCGCTGGAGCTGGCTGCGGAGCGCGTCCGCCATGCCGCGGTTGCCGCCCGCTCGCTGGGCTTTAAGTTCACGCTGACCGCGCGCGCCGAGAACTACGTGAAGGGCCACAAGGACCTGCAGGACACGATCCGCCGGCTGCAGGCCTTCCAGGAGGCGGGTGCGGATGTGTTGTTCGCGCCCGGAATTGCCACGGCCGAGGAGATCCGGCAGGTTGTCGCTGCCATCGATCGGCCCTTGAACGTCCTGATCGGCATGCCCGGCATGCGCCTGACGGTGCCGCAGCTGCAGGACCTGGGTGTCACCCGCATCAGCCTGGGCGCCAGCCTCGCGCGGGCGGCGTACGGTGCAATGATGCGCGCGGCCACCGAGATCCTCGCCCAGGGCAGCTTCGACTTCACGGGGCAGGCCGCGACGCGCAAGGAACTCGAAGCAATCTTTGCCAACGCGCGCGCTTAGGCGTGCTGGACGCGTACCTGCAGGGTTGAGTCCGGACCCAGCGGCAGGCTCACCTGCGCCTGCGTGCGACCTTCGAGCGCCGCTATCAGCGGCAGGCAGGCCGCGATGGCATTGGCCGCGGGCGCGGCCGCCGCCGGCGCATCCGCGGCAATGGTCAATTGCAGGCGCGTGGTATCGGGCTCATGGCTCGCGCCCAGTACCAAGGCCACGCCCAGCATGCCGCGGCTGTGCGCCACCTGCGCCAGCGGCCCGCGTGCCTCGATGTCATA
Organism: Steroidobacteraceae bacterium; assembly: GCA_036267975.1. Taxonomy (GTDB): domain Bacteria; phylum Pseudomonadota; class Gammaproteobacteria; order Steroidobacterales; family Steroidobacteraceae; genus DAIDKA01. The sequence continues at coordinate 58,067 of DATAVA010000013.1, forward strand.
GGCCACGAGCAGGACATCCGTTTCATCGGCACACACCTGCAGCGCCGCGGCCAACAGTCCGGCGGCAAAGGTGTACGCCCCGGCCCCGAGCGCGCAGTAGGGCTGCCGGCAGCGGGTGGCAATGCTCCAGTAACCGGCGGCGGCATTGTGTACCGAGTTATGAAAGCGGGTTGGCGAGAGCATGGTCGGCGCGGTGGCGAGCGTGCCGCACATGTAATCCGTGATCGCCATGTCACCATAGGTCGATGCGAAGACCGTCGGCAGCAGCGCCGGGTCGCGATGCGCATTCGCGCAGGCCGCCTGCGCCACCTCCACGGCCAGCGCCACCGTGTCCGGCGCGCGGCGCCGCTCGTTCGGCGGCAGCAGCGAGGGCTGCGGCCGGTTGCCCGATGGCGAATCCCAAACGGCGAACCCGGCGACCGTGAGTTCGAGCGTGCCGCTCACGAGCCATCCTTGCCAAACAACACCGAGCAGTTGCTGCCGCCAAAGCCGAACGAGTTGCTCAAGGCGCAGCGCACTTCGCCGTGCGCATTCTCGAGGCGGATCTGCGGACCGCATTCGGCGTCCAGCGCGCGGGTGTTGAGGATGCCGGGCATCAACCCCGTGCGCAGCGACAGCAGCGTGATGATGGCCTCGAGACTGCCCGCTGCGCCCAATGCGTGCCCGGTCCAGCCCTTGGTGGAGCTGGCACGGGTTGCAGCGGGAAACAGCTGCGCGACCACTCGGGCCTCGACGGCATCGTTCTTCGGGGTCGCCGTGCCGTGCAGATTGATGTATTGGACGTCCGCGGCGTCGCGGCCGCCCCGCGCCAGCGCCTGTTCGATGGCCAGGCGCGCGCCCAGTCCTTCCGGATGAGGCGCGGACATATGGTGCGCGTCGCTGCTCTCGCCATAGCCGAGCAGCTTCAGGTCCGAGCCGGCGCGCTCCAGCAGCAGGAACGCCGCCGCCTCCCCGATGTTCAATCCGCGCCGATCCACGCCGAAGGGCTGACAGGTGTGCGGCGACAGCAGCTCCAGGGAACCGAAGCCATATAGGACACTGGTGCACAGCGAATCGACACCGCCGACGACGACCGCATCGCACAGCCCCAGGCGCATCAGGCGCTCGGCCTGACCGAACACCTTGGCACTCGATGAGCAGGCGGTGGCGATGGTGAAGCA
>DATAVA010000014.1:0-11035 GCA_036267975.1 Steroidobacteraceae bacterium
CGCACGAGGTGAGCCGCATTCTGCTGCCCCCGGATGAGTATCCTCATTGGCTGGCGCTCGAGCCGGGTGGCAACCGCCTGGTCATCACGGGTTATGGGGCACTGGGGACCCGCGTCCGGTTCGCGACAATCGATCGGCGCACCGGCAAACTGACCCTCCAGCCGGCGATCATCGATTTCACGCGTGCTTGGCCCGACGGCTGGCAAGGGAGTGCCATTCCGCACGGTGCCGTTTTCAGCAATCAATAAACCGGTTGCGCTGCCAACACCTGCATACGCTCGGCGCGATGACGACCCCGTGATGCTGCCCCATGAGCATCAATAGGACTTCCCGCGCGCGGACACCGGCCAGACCACCTCGACCTTGCCGTTGCGCACGCCGACATACCAGTCGTGGACATTGCAGGTCGGGTCGCAATGCCCCGGAATCAGCTTAAGCTTTTCGTTGATGCGGAGAACGCCGCGCTTGTCCTCGATCACGCCGTGCTCATCCGAGGCTCTGATGTACCTCACGTCATCGCGGCCATGGACGACGGGAAGGCCGCCATCGAGCGACTGCGCCTTGAGCCCTGCGTCGCAGACCGCCTGACCGGGATTGGCACGGCTCATCACCGAGGTCAGGATGAAGAGCGCGTTCTGCCACTCGCCATGGTCGATGCGGTTTCCGTCCTTGTCCTTGATGCGCCCATAGTCCGCATCCATGAAGGCGTAACTGCCGCATTGCAGCTCGTTGTAGATGCCGGAATCCGACTCGAAGTAATAGGAGCCCGTGCCGCCGCCCGAGACGAGCTCCGGTTTGAGCCCGACCGCTTGCAGAGCCGCGACGACCGCCTTCACCAGTGCGATGGCGTCGTCGAGCTTGGCCTTGCGGTCCTCGTAACTTTGCAGGTGCTGCATGGCACCCTGATAAGCCTGTACGCCGCTGAATTTCAGCGCCGGCGCGGCCTCGATCGCCTGCGCAATCTCGATCGCAGCGCTCGTGCTCTTGACGCCGCAGCGGCCCGCGCCACAGTCAATTTCGACGAGGCACTCCAGCGTCGTGCCGTGCCGTTGCGCGGCAGCCGAAAGCTCGGCCACGTTCGCCAGCTCATCGACGCAGACGGTGATTTGCGCGCCATGTTTCGGCAGACGGGCGAGGCGATCGATCTTGACCGGATCGCGCACCTCGTTGGATACGAGGATGTCCCTGATGCCGCCGCGGGCGAAGACTTCGGCCTCGGAAACCTTCTGACAGCAGACGCCAACCGCGCCGCCCAGGCTCTCCTGCAGCTTCTGCACGTCGACCGACTTGTGCATCTTGCCGTGGCTGCGGTGGCGCATGCCGTGCAGCGTCGCGTATTCACCCATCTTCCTGACGTTGCGCTCCAGCGCATCGAGATCGAGAATCAGGCAGGGTGTCTGGATGTCGGCCTCGTCCATGCCGGGTAAAGCGGGAATGTCATAGCCGACTACGCACCCAGCCAAACTCGTCTTCGCATTCAATTTCTTTGCCTCAGCAGACCACGCATCAGGGATGCAGGAACAATTGCCCGATTGCGAGTGCGAGAGGATAAGGCTGGAATCGGTTGCGGTTGCTGAGGAGGATCACGGCGAGGTGCTGCTTCGGCCAGCGGACGATCACGTTGCGAAATCCCATGCTTTCGCCGGAGTGCCATACGGTATCGCCGGTGATGCGCCAGCCGAATCCGTAGGCAATGCTGGGGTCGTCGGTCGCCGTGTGCGCGGTGAAGGCGGCGCGCCGCGAGTCTGCGCTCAGCAGTTTGTCGGTGTACAGCGCCGCATCCCACTTGGCCAGGTCGTCAATGGACGAGTAGATGCCGCCGTCGCCGCGAGTGGCGCTCGTGGTGTCCTGATCGGTTCTCATCCATTTACCGTTGATCTCGCTGTAACCATAGGCGCGGTTTGTGACCTGCGGCCCGCGGTGGTGCTCGTACATGAGCGTGTGTTCCATCCCGAGTGGCTGGAATATGTGCGTTTTCATGAAATCCGCCAGATCCGTGCCCGAAACGCGCTGCACGACCAAGCCCAAGAGCACATAACCGCCGTTGCTGTAGCGGTAAGCGCTGCCAGGCTCGAAGTAAAACCGGTGCTGTGACGCGATCATGCCCAATACGTCGGCATCGTCCAGCTGGGTGATACGGTTGGGCGGAATCAGGTCCTCGTAATCGATCAGCCCGCTGGTATGGGTCAGCAGCTGATAGAGGGTGATCCGGTCGTCGCTGGCTGGGAGCTCGGGCAGCCATTCGCGCACACGGTCTTCCAGCCGCAGCTTACCATCCTGCTGCAAAAGTAAGATGCAGGCCGCAGTGAACTGCTTGGTGACCGATGCCAGGCGATAGTTGGTCTCAGGACCGGCCGCGACGTGCTCTTCCAGATTGGCGTAGCCGTAGCCGCGCCTTACGATGGCCTTGCCGTCTCTGACGACCAGCAGCGAGGCGCCAGGCGCGTCACCCGTGTAACGGCTCATCAGGTCGTCGATTCGACGCGTCTGCTCCGCGGATTGCGCGTGTGCGCAGACTGCGGTCACCAGACATACGAGCGCCGCCGCCAGGGCCAGTCGTTTGCGCGTCATGATCCTATCTCCGCATCGAAAGTCAGGCGTTTGCCGCGCGGTCATTCACAAGCGTGCTCTCGCGTGAAGGCCAGGTCTTCGTAGTCGTCGCTGAAGTCCGCGTCCGGATCGACTTTGGCCATGTGCAGCACCTCGCCCGCCTGCTTGGGGAATTGCAGCCATGCCTCGGAGTTGCCGTTTCCCCAGTGCACCAGGTAGCGCTCTCCTACGCGCATGACCTGTCCGGCCAGCGTAGGCGATCTCCGCGAGGCGAAGAACACATCATCCCCGCGCGCACAAATCCGTGCCTCCCCGAACCACGGGTCGCGCCACACGCCGAGTTGATTTTTGAGATCCACGGGCGTCGCGGGCCTGCGGGAGGACGTATCGGGTACGCGCGAAATGCGCTGCTGCTGGTCCTCTAGAGCCAGCTCGTCCGCATAGCTGGCCACGCTGCGAGCCTTTTGCGGGGCGGTGAAGCGTTTGGTCAGCACCTCGTTGAGCACGATGCGCGCATTTTCGGCATCGGCGTCGATGAGGAAGACATAGCCGCTCTTGCGGAACGGCAGCAGCGTGACCGCCGAGTACATGCCCGACAGCGTGCCGGTGTGCGACACCGTCATCTGTCCATCCACGTCGGCAATGCGCCAGCCATAACCATAGCCGTAAAAGAGGGTGCCATCCCAGGCGTGTTGGCGTGCGGATATCGGCATGGGCGTATAGCCGGTCCATTCCCTCTGGCGCTGCTGCGGCGACAGCCAGGCCAGTTGCTTCGGTGTCGGTGCCAGCCAGTTCATGGCCCAGATGAGCATGTCGTTCAGGCTGCAGCGGACGCCCCCTGCCGCGTCCATGGTGGCAGCATCTACGACGGGCCCGCTGGCAGGCACCTCGGCATAACGGCCGTCGCGCCATATGTGGGGACGCGCTACGTTGCCGACCGTATCGCGGTTCCAGGTGCCGATCTGGCAGCGTCGCATGCCGAGCGGCTGGAATATTTCCCGGCGCATGAGCGTCGGATAGGGGTCGCCCCCGGCCGCGGCTGCGACCTGACCGGCCACGATGTAAAGCGTGTTGTCGTAGCCGTAGCCTGCGCGAAAGCTGTACCCCGGCTTCAGATAACGCAGGCCCTGCACCACGTCCCGGGGCGTGAAATCATTGGGCTCCGGCCACAGCATCAAATCGCCCGCGCCTTCCGGTAGGCCGCTGTGATGCACCAGCAGATCGCCAACCTGCATATTCGCCGTGACCCACGGGTCGTACATGCGGAACGACGGCAGGTATTTCGTAACCGGCTCGTCCCAGTGCAGCTTGCCTTCTTCCACCAGGCGAGCCAGCAGCGTCGCGGTCATGGCCTTGCTGTTGGACGCTATCTTGAACAGCGTGTCGGTGTCGATCGGCTTGCCGGAATCCAGATTCCCCACGGCGCGCGTATATACCACCTTGCCGTCGTCGATGACACCGACGGCAATACCCGGCAGGTGGTACTGCGCCACCACGGCATCGACCAGTCGATCGTAGTCGGACAGCGAACCGCCTTGCGGCGCGGCGGCCAGGGCACTCGTTGCGCACAGAACCAGCGCTAGCGACAGTAACCAGGAGCGAGCGGCTCGATTCATGTGCTGTCCCAGTTCTGTGCCGGCTGCTCGCCGGCGATCATTTCCTCGAAGGTCTGGCGCCGTCGCACGATGGCGTAACGGCCGCGGTCGAGCAGAACCTCGGCGGCCAGCGGCCGCGAGTTGTAGTTCGATGCCATCGCGGCGCCGTAAGCCCCCGTGGTCTTGATCATCAGCAGATCGCCCGGCTCGCACGGCGGCAGCGGGCGATCAAGGGCAAAGGTGTCGCTGGTCTCGCAGACTGGCCCGACGACGTCGTAGATCCGTGGCGGACGCTGTTCGCGCGAAAGCGGAACGATCTCGTGCCAGGCGTCATAGAGGCTGGGGCGCAGAAGCTCGGTCATTGCGGCGTCCACCACCAGGAACCGGCGCTGCCGGCCCTGCTTGATGCGCAGCACGCGCGTCAGCAGCACCCCGGCCTCGGCCACGAGCCAGCGGCCCGGTTCGAGCAGAATGCGGCCGCCGAAGCCATCCAGCGCTTGCCGAATGACTTCCGCGTAGTGCGTTACGGAAACGCGCTGGTCCTGGCCGTCGCGATAGCGCACGCCGAGGCCCCCACCGACATCGATGCTGCTGATCGCGTGCCCGGCCAAGGCGAGCTCGCGCCAGAAGGCGGCCACGCGTTGCAACGCCAGCCGGATCGGATCGAGGGAAAGCATCTGCGAGCCGATGTGCACGTGCAAGCCATCCAAGCGCACATGCGTCAGCCGCACGCTATCCGCAAACCATTCACGCGCCTCGTCAATGCCGACGCCGAACTTGTTTTCCGACTTGCCGGTGGAAATCTTGGCGTGGGTAAGGGCATCCACGTCAGGATTGACGCGTACCGAGGCGCGTGCGATCGCATTCCGCGCTGCCGCCAGGTGCTGCAACGAGTCCAGTTCGTCCTCGGATTCCACGTTGAAGCGGCAGATGCCGGCGGCCAGCGCATCGTCGATCTCGTCGGCGCTCTTGGCGACCCCGGAAAACACGATGCGGTCAGCGGGAATGCCGGCACGCAGGCTTCGCCGCAATTCTCCGCCCGACACGATGTCGGCGCCCAGTCCGGCAGCGGCCATCAGTTGCAAAACGGCGAGGTTGGCGTTGGCCTTGACCGCATAGCAAATCAGCGTGTCGAGCCCTCGTACGGCCGTTTGCAACTCACCGATGCGTTGCCGGATAGCGGAGGCGGAATAGGCATGGAGCGGCGTGCCGCTCCGCTCTGCCAACACGTGCAGATCCACGCCGTCCAGGCGTGCGTCGTCAGCGCAGACGCCGTCCACCGGAGCGATTGTGCTGGTCATCGCTCGCCGCCGCGCTGTCCGTGCTTCATCGGGCTGATGGACACGGCGGCAACGAATCAGTAGCCGGCCGCGAGACCGGCGGGAGCCCGCCGATCGTTCGCGCCCTCGAACACGCCGGTCGTCGGGTCGATCAGGATGGCTTCATCGGACCCCATGGCGTGGATATTTCTGAATCGATAGCCCATCTGTTCGAGCTTCCGTTGCGACGCGGACGAGAGCATTCCGTTTTCGATCCACACTTCCTGCGGATACCATTGCTGGTGCAGGCGCGGCGCGTTGACCGCCTGTTGCACGTTCATGCCGTAATCCACGACGTTGAGGATACTTTGCAGCGTGGTCGAGATGATAGTCGCGTCGCCGGGGCTGCCGGTCACCAGGAAGGGCTTGCCGTCCCGCATGACCAGGGTCGGCGTCATCGAGCTCAGGGGCCGCTTCCCCGGCTCGACCTGGTTGACCCTGCCTTGCACCAGGCCGGCCGCGTTCGCCACGCCTGGCTTGGATGTGAAGTCATCCATCTCGTCGTTGAGGAAGAAGCCGGTGTCGCCGGCGATCTGCCGGATGCCGAACAGGAAATTCACGGTGTAGGTTACCGCAACGGCATCGCCGTACCTGTCGACCACCGAATAGTGCGTGGTGTGGTTGCCTTCGGCCGCGCCGAGATCGCCCTTGATCGCAGCTGAAGGTGTGGCTTGGTCCGCAAGGATCGTGGCTCGCAGCTTTGCCGCGTGAGCGGGTGAGAGCAGTTGACGGATCGGGTTGTGAACGAACGCCGGGTCGCCGAGGTAGGTGTTGCGGTCAGCGAAGGCGCGGCGCTCGGCCTCGGCCAGATAGTGCACCGCGCTGACCGAGCCGTAGCCCCATTTGGCAAGCGGGTATGGCTTGATGATCTGCAGGATCTCGCACAGCGTCGTGCCGCCTGAGCTGGGCGGAGGCGCGGAGAGAATGGTGTAGCCGCGGTAATCGCAGCGGATCGGCTTTTCCCACTGGACGCTGTAACTGGCGAAGTCCTGCAGCGACAGGATGCCGCCGTTGGCCTGGCTGGCCTTGACCACGGCACGTGCGATGAGACCTTTGTAGAACGCGTCGGTGCCGCCATCGGCAATCTGCTGGAGCGTTTGGGCAAGTTGCTTCTGAACCAGGCGCTCGCCGGCCACGTAAGGCTGGCCGTGGTTCAGGAAAATGGCGGCAACGTTGGGATATCTGGCGAAGTCCCCGGCGCTGTCGTTGAGGATATCGACGTCGCCTTGCCGGAGCACATAGCCGTCGCGGGCCAGCTCGATGGCGGGCGCCATCACCTGCTTCAACGACAGGGTGCCGTATTTCGCGAGCGCGGTATCGAGGCCCATGACCGTGCCCGGCACGCCCACTCCCAAGTAGGAATCGGTGCTGCGGCTCGGTACTACGGTGCCAGCGGCATCCTGGAACAGGGTCGGCGTCGCTTTCAGCGGCGCCTTCTCACGAAAATTGAGGAACAGATCCCTGCCATCCTCGAGATGAATGGTCATGAACCCGCCGCCGCCGATGTTGCCGCAGCACGGATGGACGACGGCCTCAGCGTAGCCAACCGCCACGGCCGCGTCGATTGCGTTGCCGCCTTGCTCGAGGATGTCCACTCCGACGACGGTCGCCAGGTGCTGAGAACTGACCACCATACCGTGTCGCGCGATGACCGGTTTGGCCTTGGCCAGTGTCTCGCGAGTGACGGCAGGCGCATTGTTGATTGGGAAGGGCAGTCGTATACGAACGCTGTCCGCCGGGGTGGCCACGGTGCTGAATGCAGCGAGTGCCAGGACCAGTACCGGCTGAAACCATCCGCTGCCGCGTTGCCGCACCGACCGGATGCAGTCGCTCATTCCCCGCCCCAGAATCCCGGTGACGGCGGCATCAGCAGGCCGTCTCGCAGGGTGACGCCATCCGCGTAATCGCTTTCCAGCCAAAGGGGCCCGTCGAGATCGATGAAGTCGGCTTCGCGCGCGACTTCCAACGCCGGCGCGATGCCGAGTGACGAGCAAACCATGCAGCCGACCATGACACTCAATCCATGGGCTCTTGCATCACGCAGCAGGCGCCAGGCCTCGGTCAGGCCCCCGGCCTTGTCCAGCTTGATGTTGACGGCCTGATAGCGATTGAGCAGCGACGGCAGGTTCGACGTAGTGTGGCACGCCTCATCCGCGCAAAGCGGAATCGGGCTCGAAAACTCCAGCAGGGCATCGTCTGCACCGGCCGGGAGCGGTTGCTCCAGGAGGCTCACCGACGCGCGCTCGAGCGCCGGTTGGACTTCACGCAGGATATCGATCGTCCAGCTTTCGTTCGGATCCACGATGAGTTTGGCCGCGGGCGCCGCGGCCCGCACGGCTTCGATTCTGGCGGCCGGGTCCTCAGCGTCGACCTTGATCTTGATCAGCCTGGCGCCCGCCATACGCGAGGCTGCGTTCGCCATCTCCTGCGGCGCTTCGATGCCGATCGTCAGCGCGGTCACGAGCGGGGAATGCGGCGGCCGGGCCAACTGCGCCCATACCGGCACATGACTGAGCCGCGACTCCAGGTCCCACAATGCCGCGTCCAGCGCATTGCGCGCAGCGCCCGCGTGAAGGCGCGCCTGCAGCTCGTCTCTGCCCATGCCGGCGCACAGGGCGTGGCGCAGCATCTCGATTGCACCCGTCACGGACGCCAAGGATTCACCGTAGCGAGCGTACGGAACGGATTCGCCGCGCCCAACGCAGCCCGCCTGCTCGAGCTCGACGGTCACCACGTCCGCTGCGAGCTTGACTCCACGCGAGATGCGAAAGGGCGATCGCAGCGGGAACGTGCGCTGCCGGACGTTCAGTGCACGCAGCACGACAGCAAATTGTCCACGATGGATTCGACTCCCAGGGTGACCGGGTCCTCACAGGGCAAGCCCAATCGCTCGCCGATCTCCCGGCAGGCTGCGCGCGCATCCCGTTCCGATAAGTGCGACGTGTTGAGCGCGATGCCGACTGCCCTGACATCGGGATTGGTCAGGCGAGCGGCGCTGAGGTTGGCCTCCAGGCAACGAGCAAGGTCCGGGAGTGAGCAGAAGGGGAGTCCGCGCATGTTCTGTCGCGTCGGCTCGTGGCACAATACCAGGGCGTCCGGTTGGGAGCCGTGGAGCAATCCCAGCGACACGCCGGCGTATGACGGATGGAACAGCGACCCCTGGCCTTCGATGAGGTCCCAGCCGTCGTCTTCACGGGCCGGCGAGATCAATTCGGCCGCGCCGGAGATGAAATCGGCAATCACCGCATCCACGGGTATGCCGTCGCCGGCGATCAGGATGCCAGTCTGTCCGGTGGCGCGGAAATCGGCCCTGAGGCCGCGCTTGCGCATGCTGCGCTCGATCGCGAGCGTGGTGTACATCTTGCCGCACGAGCAGTCGGTGCCCACCGTCAACAGGCGCTGCCCAGGGCGCTTGCGACCCGTGCCGACGGGGATCCTTTTGGTGTATTCGCGCGCGTCGAACAATACCCGGCCATTGCGCTTGGCGGCCGCCACGATGTCCGCATTCTCACGCAGCTTTTGGTGAAGGCCAGCGGCGACGTTGAGGCCGGTGTCCAGCGCGGTGATGATATCGGCTACGGTCTCGCGTGGCATCACGCCGCCGGCGCTTGCGGTGCCGATGACCATGGTGTTTGCGCCTGCGGCCTTGGCTTGCGCCGGTTCCGCGTCCGGCAAGCCGAGCGTCAGGTGGCAGCCGGGGCTCCGGTACTGGCCGATACACCACCCGGGCCGCCAGTAGGCGAGTCCCCTGGCCGTCTTGATCGCCAAGTCGTCCGGCGCGCTACCCAGATACAAAAGAAAAGGCGGGCCCCAATGTTCGCGGTCGGCCGGATCGCCGTGCTGTGACATGAAATCTGTGCTCCGACTGAATCCGTTCAGCGTGAAAAGGCCGGAGAAGCATAACCATTGGCGAGCGCCGGCCACCAATGAAAAGACGGGTACATGGCATAACTCTGGGTTGTGGGGCTTTACCCCGATCATGAAACCATGCTGAACTCCACCGTATCACCGCCTGACGAAAACCGGGGCATGGTCGATATGCGGCTGCGATACATCGAATTGTTTCATGCCATTCTGACCTCCGGCAGCATCACCGGAGCGGCAAAGCTGCTGGACATCTCGCAACCCGCGGTAAGCAAGGCGCTGCAGCACGCCGAAAATCAGCTCGGCATCGCCCTGTTCAGTAGGGTTCGCGGCCGCATACAGCCGACCCAACAGGCGCAGTTATTGCGCGACCGGATCGAGAATATCATTCAGGAGGTGCAGGAGCTGGAGCGCCTGACGGCGAGCATGAGCCAGCCGGGAAGCAGTCCATTGCGTGTGACTTGCACGCCGACGCTGGCGCAAGTGTTGCTTCCCTCCGCGACCGTGCTGCTGCGCAAGGCCTTTCCCGATGTGACGGTCGAGCTGTCCACGGAGCATTCGGCGGCGATGTGCGAGTCCCTGACGCTGCGCGAAACGGATATCGGCCTCACGTTGCAGGATACCGGCCACCAGACCTTGCGCCAAAGAGTGCTCTGCCGCGGACAGGTCATGGCAATCGCTCCACCGGGCCGGTGGCCCCCGGAGGAACTGACGCAACCGTTGCCGATCAACGCACTGGCCAGTCAGTCCCTGATCGGCATCACCGTGCGCGACGCCTTGGGCAGCATGCTTCAAAGCCATCTGGCAAAGATCGATCCGGCCCCGAGAACCGCGGTCGCCGTGCAGACCTATCAGCTGGCCCGCGCACTGGTCGCAAAGGGCGAAGGGATGGCGCTGGTCGATCCCTTCACGGCGTGCTGTGGTGGCGATGCGAACAGCGTGCAGATGCGTCCCCTGAGGCCGTCCCTTGAAGTCGTGTTGTACGCGATGCATCGACCTGATAGCCCGCTGAATCGGGTGCAGAAGCGCTTCCTCAATCTCGTGCGGCAACTTGCCCAGGGAATGCTCGCCAAACGCTAGCGGCGGGTCATACCGCCTCACGTTTCTGGAGTGCCTGGAATTCGTCGAAGACACGGCGCCAGATCGGGCCGCTTTTCCCCCTGCCCAGGGCGCCATCGAGCAGGCAAGTGGGAAGAGCGTCGGCCATGCGGTGGAGGTCAGTCTTGTGGGTCGTTACCGGCGAGCCGGTGCAGCTTGCACATCCACGCCGGCAGCGCGCAGGCGCTGGCGCAATGCGTCCAGCTTGTCGCCGAAGAGCGCGCTGCGCGCGGTATCGCTGCGCAACGGCTGCCGTACCAGAGCGGCGCTGGGCAAACTCTGTACCGTACGCGCCGTCTTGTGGAACTCCAGGCACGCGGGAGTGAACGGGAGATTGCAGAATTCCAGCAAGCGACGGATCGTCGGTTCCGGCTCGGCCACCAGCGCTTCGTATTGAAGGTCGAACACCTGCTGCGGATACTTCTCCAGCCAGAAGCGCGTCAGGCGCAGGAAGTCGGCGCAATAATCGGCCGTCTCGTCGAGGTCGCAGGCGAAACCGCTCGCTTCGCTGAAGCACTGGCGGAAGCAGCCCAGGCAAGTCTCCAGCGGATCGCGTCGGACGACGATCACGCGCGCGGCCGGTAACATGGCCAACGCCGCGCCCACCAG
>DATAVA010000015.1:0-152080 GCA_036267975.1 Steroidobacteraceae bacterium
GGACGGCGTCGCCGACACGTCCACGACCGTAACCTCCTCACATCTGACCTTTACGAAGCGCGCGTTCGCACCAGGTTCGGTCCTATCGGAATGGCGGGCGGTGGCATCAGGGCCCCTGACATCCGAGGTCATCACGATCACTACATCCTCCGCGGTCACGTACATGGTCGGGGATGCTTTCGCGATCAGCGGCGCGGACACGACGACAATCTTCGACAGCAATGCGAGCCTGCCCAATAAAGGGAACGCGTCGGCCGATCCGACCTTCTCGACGACCGCGACGAACACGATCGTTATCGCCGGGCTCGGCATCGGTGTCGCGACGCCCACGCCGGGGACGGGCTGGACGCTGATCTACAACGGGGGCGGTCAGTTCTTCTTGTCGATGTACAAGATCTTCTCCTCGGCGCAGACCGGCACGACCGCCGCGGTGGGTACGGGGAGCGGGGGCGAGAACCGCTATGTGGTCGACGGGATCATTCCGGCTTCGGGCGGCGGGGGCTCGTGCACCAATACGGGCTTACCGAGCACTGGCGGCGCGCCTGCCGTTCCCAATGGGTCGAGCGGCTCATATTGGAGCCTCACGGGGCACTTCGTGACGCCCGATTGTTCGAGCATTCCTTACTGGCGCCCGGCGCTTGGCACGGCCGGCACGAGCTGAGGGGCGCAGCCGAAGCCTTCAGCGCTTGCCGGTAGGCTTCGAAAACAGTGCTACGCGCGCCGTATACGCGACGCAAAGCTTGAAGAGCGCCTCGGTCCCCCAATGGCGCATCGCAATATTGGCCATGAGACATACCATCCTGCAGTTATCGGCGGCATAGCCTCTTGAGCTGTCGATCCGATCGACGCTGATGGAAAATGGCGCGGCAGGCGAGCCGCGGAGTTCGAACGTGATGCCTGTCACCGCGCAGGTACCGTTGGAAATTCGCACCAGGCCGATGAACTGCTGCCACGACATGGGCGACTCCCAGGTCCTCTTAAGCAAGCTCCTCGCGCGCATATGTCGATAGGTCCGGCGCATCCAGCTGCGCGAGTCTTTCTCCCAGTCGCTGACCGTCAGCTCCCACTCAGATGCTGCTGTGCGAGCACGCCGAGTCTCGTGAAATTGCTCGGCGGCGATCTGGGCTGTCGCGCGATCTTTTGTCCGCAGCGAAAACATCAACGCGCGGCCTTTGATCTGAACTCGCGCGTACCACCAGCCGTTTCGCTGCCGGAGGTTCACTTGCCCGCCCCCTTTGCCGGGAAATGGACGATGACAGCCGCAGGATCGTGCACGTGATTTGCACAGACCTCGGCCCGTGAAGGCCCGTTTAGACGCGTGTCGCGTTGCGGAAAATTGGCGTTAAGTGTCTGATTCCTATAGGAAGCCGGGGAAGGGTTTGGACCTTCGTAATGATGGGGTCCACAGTTCGATTCTGTGAGTCGGCACCAATAAAATCAATAAGTTACAAGCTACCGACCCTATCATATTAATGGGGTCGGCCCCAGTGACAGTTCCCACGAATATTAGGCCGTAGTTTCCGACTGAAGCTCTGCACGTGGGATCGGCGTCACCTTCGCCTTAAAACGGCGCTTAGCCTGTGCCCGGGTCGGCATGGTGCGCGACCTCATTTCCCGACCATCCGCAACAGGTCTTTCATGATCAACAGCAGATGATACGGGTCGCTCTGGCTCGGCTCGAAATCGAAGTGCTGGTAGAAACCCTTGGCGTTGTCACCCTTCGCATGAACCAACAGCGCTCGCGCTCCCACAGTGTCGGCCGCGCTCGCCACGCGCAGCAACGCATCCTTGAGCAGCGCGGGGCCGACGCCCTTGCCTTGAAACGACACATCCTCCGCCAAGCGCGCTAACAGGATCACCGGGATTGGGTGCCGGGCCAGCCCCTTTTTTACGCGCTCCGTCGCTTCGTCATGGGTTAAGGAACTCGCCGCGAGGCTGTAATAGCCATACACGGTGAGTTCCTTGGCGAGAACATAGGTTTGCGCGCTGTGGGCTTGCTCATTGTTCCAGGCTTGGCGCTTGAGAAAGCGGTTCAGGTCTTTCTTACCGCAGTCGAAGCCGTCGAGCAGGTGCTCGCGTTTCAACTTCTCAATAGCACCGTACTCGCTCATTCGATGACGCCGCGCGTCGCGAGCAACTTCTCCAGGCGTGGCCGTGTTTTCACTGGCGGGTCGAGCGCGGCGGCGAAGGCGTCATACTGTTTGGCGCTCAAGCGGAATTCGCGCCGGTCGGCCAGCGTCTCCGCCGCCGCCTCAAGGCTCTTGTCGAGGACGAAGGCGCTCACGCTCTTATCCTCAACGTCGGCGGCGCGCTTGAGCAGGGATTTCGCGCGCGGCGTCAAACGCACTTCCAGCCGGTCATCCCGGCGTTTTGCAGAACTTGGCATGGCGAACCTCCTATCCAGCCCTGTACCATGTCATCCGTACAATGTACGGACAACTAAATCGCCGGGACGGAGAGAGTCGGCACCCATAACGCCTTCGGCAGCGCGGCTACCTCTCTCATAGCGACAACCGCGCAGGTGGTCGGATTCGATGAGATTGCCGCGCTCTATCGTGAGAAGCTCATCTCCGACGTCGTCGCGGATCGGAGTATCCGGGATCACGCGGAGCAGGGGCTAGCGGGCCAGGATCTGCCCCAGGACACGCCGCAGCTCGGCCAGCGGATCGTCGGACCTTGTCTGGCTGCGCCAGGCCACGTGCAGATCGGGACGCACCAGCAGCGCGCCGGCGTCCTCCACCTCGCTTGCCCGCGCCCAATCACCTGCGAGGTCCTGCCACGCCTGGCGCGGCCCGACGATCCTGACCGCGAGCTCCAACTGCCATTGCTCATTCAGTGCCGCCGCGGCCCGT
This sequence comes from Steroidobacteraceae bacterium, assembly GCA_036267975.1. Classification (GTDB taxonomy): domain Bacteria; phylum Pseudomonadota; class Gammaproteobacteria; order Steroidobacterales; family Steroidobacteraceae; genus DAIDKA01. The sequence goes on from DATAVA010000015.1 coordinate 2,853, forward strand.
GCCCAGCCGTCGCCGCCAATGCCCGTGAAGAGCGTGAAGCGACCCTTGCCGGCCAGATCCAGGGTAGAGGCCCTGCGGCCATCGGCGGCCTGCAGCCAGACGTGCGGCAGGCGCGCCCCTGGCCAGCTCGTCGCCTGATAGTGCAGCTGCGGATCCCGCGCATAGGCGGGCTCGGCGGCACCATCGGTCACGATCGCTCCGGAGCGGTAGCGGTGATTCAGGTCGACGCCGTGCGCGTCGAACTCATACACCTTGCGGGCGATGGCCTCGCGGATCAGCCGGCGCTGCACCTGCGCCTCGGGCGTGTCGTCACAGCGGGCATCCATGTCCCGCTGCATGGTGACCGGATCGATCGAGTCCAGCAGACCGAGTGCCTTGAAGATCGGCCCGAACTCATCGATCGACTGGTTGGCGCGCGTCACGATCTGTCTGGCGATTGGCGCGCGCTCAGCATCGAAACTCTCCAGCAGCCGCGCGCCCGCCTGCCCCTTGAGGACAGACGCCAGCTTCCAGGCAAGGTTGAAGCTATCCTGGATAGAGGTGTTGGAGCCCAGCCCATTGGACGGCGGATGCCGGTGGGTGGCGTCGCCGATGCAGAACACGCGGTCGTGGCTCATCCGGGTCGCATATCGGTTGTTGACGGTCCAGGTCGACACCGATTGCAGTTGGATCGGCAGGTCGGGATCACCCACCAGGTCACGCACGACCTTCGCGGCAAAGGCCTCATCGACCTTCGGCGCGGGCTGGCTGATATCGTACCCCCACACCACCAGCCACTCGTTCCAGCGGCGGATCATCCGGACCAGCCCCATGCCGATCCCGCCGACGTTGGACCCCGGCTGCAGCACCCAATACAGCACCGAGGGGCGGTGCGCCACGAACCGCGACAGATCAGCCTTGAACAGAATGTTGATGGAGCCGGCCACACCCATCGAGCCTTCGAACGGCAGGCCGGCATGCTCGGCCACGCGGGAGTTGCCACCGTCGGCACCCACCAGGTACCGGGAGCGCACGGTAAAGGATTTTCCGGACAGCCGGTCCAGCAGCGTCGTGGTCACGCCGTCCGCGTCCTGCGTATGGTCCAGGTATTCGGTCGACATGCGTGACTGCGTGCCGCGCGAGCAGGCCGTCTTGAACAACAGGGGTTCCATGAAGGTCTGCGGCAGGTCATTCATCAAACACGGCGATGCGAGCTGGTGCGCCGCCCTGGACAGCGGGTGCGTGCCCCAACTCAGCAGCCGCCCCAGCTCCTCGCCCGCCAGCGAGGTGCAGAAGATGTTGTTGCCCATCTCTTCCTGCGGTGTGGCATGCAGGTAGGCCTCCGCCTCGACCTCGCTGCCCAGATCGCGCAGGACTTCCATGGTCCGCTGATTGGTGATGTGCGCGCGCGGCGTGTTGGTCAGCCAGCGGTACTTGTTGACCACCAGGTTCTCGATGCCATAGGTGGCGAGCAACGCGGCCATTGCCCCGCCGGCCGGCCCCGTGCCGATGATGAGAACCTGGGTATTGATGTCGCTCATGGCTTGCCCGCCGTGGTCACCGGCCCACCGATTGAACGGCTCCTTGTCGCAGAGGCGCGTGGCGCTTCAGCTATTTCTTGCCACCCTGTTTGGCGATGTCCTCGGCCTCGTCCTGTGCGAACAGCTTCTTCTGGGTGTTGGTCAAATAGAATGTGTCGGGATCCTTGTAGCTGCGGGTGACCGTAACCGATTCACCGGGCAGGATGAACTGCGAGCTGCCGGATGCCGTGCGGATGACGTTGTTGTTGCCCTCGCAGGACCACATATCGATGCGTGCGCCCGCATCGGTCACGCGCTTGTACTGCATCACGACGTGCCAGGGCGTGCGCAGACCTTTTGGATCCCAGACAGTCACCTCGTCGGCAATGGTGTCGTGGTCCACCATGTGAATTCTTTCCACGGTGCTGGTTTGGTAGCTGTAATCCGGCTGACTGCGCTGGTACTCGCCGTGAATGACGCGAATCGTGTGAACCACCAGTGTCTGGTTATCCCAAAATCCGATGGAATCGCCGTCCCACAGGCCGTGCGCGGTGTCCTCGGGGACGTGACCGCGGCCATCCGTATAAATTCTTCGTGCCTCACTTTGCTGTTCGTTGATCCACCACGTCTCTTCAGGGGTGACGATGAACTCGCGCAAGAATGGCTCGGTGAGCCAGCGCGGATATCCCGCCGGCAGGCAATCGCTGAGCTGATCCCACTCATTGCCGGAGGCGACTTCGCGCAGCTTCTGTTGAAACGCGGCCTTATAGCGTGGTGTCAGATCGGCCGTTATTGGACCCAGCGGCACACTGAAGCCATTTCCGGATTGTTTTGTATCGAACTGAAGACCTCGCGACAGATCTCGCGACCAAAGGCCCGACCAATCGGGCATTTTGCCGTAGCTATCCCTTCGGTATTGCGTCCCGCCGTGGGCCTCAGCCTTCATTTTTACGTAAGCCTGCAAGGACACCTGATAATAGTCCGGGATCGGCGTAGCGGCGGCCGGCCGGTCCGGTGTGTTCGCGGTCGAGCCCGCATTGCGCGCGCCTGAGGATTGTGCGAACACGCCCACCGGCACGCTCGCGAGGAGGGCGAGGGCTATTACGCCAAGATCACTGCGGCGGATGCGGAATCGGCCGCGGCGCTTGATTTGGGTATCCCAATCCATGCTTATTCCTTGGAAACGGGCGCACGGCGCGCGGGCGGGGCGCCGGGCCCTGTTCTGTAGACGGAACCGTCTGCCGTGACCACGGAGATCAGCGCTCCGGCCGGCCGGCCATCGCGCATCGGGTTGGCGACAACAGTCACCTTGTCGCCGGGCCGGAATGACTTGGGCAGGATTCCGGCGTGTAGCAGGGTGGATGGGCCTTCTGCCTCGAAGCCCCACTCGACCGGCTCGCCATCCGTGCGGGTGACCATCACGATCAGCCACGAATGAGGATTGGTGAACTGGAAATTCTTGACGGTGCCGTGCAGGGTGATCGTCTTTGAATGGTCGAACATGGCAGCCGAGTGGTGTGCGGTTGCTGTGCCAAGCTGCATCAGCAGCACGATTCCGATCGCAGCTGCCGCTGTGCGCGCCTTGGCGTGGCTTTTGAACGTCCGGATAGACATGAATACTCACCTGTTCGTGGCTGGCATGAATGCCCGACGCGCGCCTCTGTGCCCGCTTGAGGCTTGTGCAGTTTAGGAGTCTTGATCCAAGAACACCATTTGCACCAAAGGTATGCCGGTATGGGAACCGGCATAACTTCGCATCCGCGATCGAGTGCGCCGTTACTGCGTTCCGACTTTGCGGAACGCGAATTCGCCGCTGGTCGGAATGTTCGGATCACCGAGCTTATCGGTGAATTGCGCCACCGCCGCCGCGGCAGCCTTGCACACCGAAGAGATGGAACGCGCAAACGAGTCGAGCGACAGCGCATCGTCAAAGCGCAGCGCCGTCACGCGCAACATTCTCGGACACTCGAGCGGCGCGGCTCCGTCGAGCTGAAACTCAACGTACTCGCGGTTGAGACTGTCGCGCATGTCGCGCCAGAACTCGCGGCGCGCACTTTCCTCGAGAGTCTTGAACAGCTCGATGTGGGCCGGCGCTGCGGACAGGCCACACACCAGCATCACCGCGCGCGGGACGGATTTCGGATTGACGGCGCTCAGCACCAGCGGGTTCGGACCGGAGATCGTGAATTCCAGGGCCCAGTTGCTGGCGCTGTCGGTGCGTCGCACGCACGTCAGTGACAGATCCTGCAGCCAGCCTTCGATGACATTCGGCGTGGTCAGGTCGGTCTTATTCAGCATCGTAAAGCACTCCCCAATAAATGATTGTCACGCAATCAATTGTGCATCATATGCACCATTTTGTCATCCCTATACACAGTAAGGGCGCTGTCTTAGTATCCGAAGCGGTGGAGAAGGGGTGGGCGGCCATGGAGTTTGATCGAACCGGCTTTGACCGCGACGTGGGGCTGCGGCTGCAGCGCACTCGCAAGGAGCGCGGGATCACGCAGGAGGAGTTGGCCAAGCGGCTCGGATTGCCGCGGCCCTCGTACGCCAACATCGAATCCGGACGACAGCGGGTTCCGCTGGATGTGATCTGGCGCGCGGCGGTGGTGCTGGAAGTGTCGATAACGGCATTGGTGCCCGAGCCGCTGTCGCGGCGTCGCGATCCGGTGCTGACGAACACCATCGCTTTTGGGACCGACATCGCGCCGACCGAATCAACCGGCTTCGTGCCCTGGCGCCAGCCCACGGAAGATTCCACCGGTTAGAGCGAACCTGGCGCTCCGCAATTTGTCACAACTGGCTCCGTCCGCTTGACGACGCATCGGTGATATAGTTCTATATAACACCAAATGACTCGGGTGCCGCGGCATCGGCCGCAGCTGGGGATTGACTTGGGCCCACTCACAGAATCGAATGCGGCGCAGAACGAACAGCCTGCCGCCTGGATCGGCCGCCAAGATGCGGCGAACATCGCCGAAAATGCTGACACCGTGCCTCCGCCGAGTCGCTGGACACCGGCGCGTAAGGCCCTCGTGGGCGTGGCGGCGGTTCTGGGGGTGGTGGGCCTCGGGGCGGCACTCTACTTCGGAACCAGCGGGGGCAGCGAGTCCACGACCACCGAGGGCGCCATTCCACTCGTCAGCGCGGCCATGCCCGGCGTGTCGCCGATTACCACGACGGTGGCGTTCACGGGAACGATCAATGCGCGCTACGACATGCCGATCGGCACCGAAGGGGAGACGGGTCGCGTCGCCGCGATTTATGTCGAGGCCGGCGATCATGTGAAGGCCGGGCAGCTGCTCGCCCAGGTGGACGACTCCGTGCTGCGGCCGCAGGTCGACCGGCTCGCCGCGAGCCTCGAGGAGGCCAAGGCCAACTCGGGTCTGGCCGCCGCCGAATACGGTCGCGCACAGGGCGTTGAAGCCGCTGGCGCCCTGTCCAAGGAAGATATCGAGAAGCGGCGCGCCGCTGCCGTAACCGCCGCCGCCGAAGTCAAAGTGGCCGCAGCGCAGCTGGCCGAGTACCAGGCGCGCCTCTCGCATACTCAGGTGCGCGCCCCCGTCGATGGAGTCGTGCTGACGCGCGCGGCCGAAGTCGGGCAGATCGTCACGCCGGGTGGCAATGCCATGTTCCGCCTCGCGCGCGGCGCGGAGGTGGAGATGCGGGCGCTCGTGGCCGAGCAGGACATGTCGAGCTTGCGGGTGGGCCAGTCTGCCGATGTCTACCTGACCGGCATCGACAAGCCCTTTGCCGGCAAGGTGCGCCTGCTCGGCGCCGTCATCGACCCACAGACGCGACTGGGTGAAGTGCGTATCCAGCTGCCACCCGATCCGCAGCTGCGACCGGGCGCGTTTGCGCGCGGTGAGGTGGTCGTCGGCAAGGGCGCGCGCCCGGTGTTGCCGCAGACCGCGATACTGTCGGATGAGAAGGGCACCTTTGCGCTGGTCGTGAACGCCGACAATCGCGTGGAACGACGCAATGTGCACGTCTCCGACACCAACGCCCAGGGGCTCGTGATCGCTTCCGGGCTGAGCGGCAATGAGCGCGTGATCATGACGGCCGCGGGCTTCCTGCGGGTCGGCGAGCGCGTCGAAGTGGCAGGCCGGTCCAAAGCACCCTGAGATATGCGCAATATTTCCGCATGGGCCATCCGCCACCCGGTATTGCCGGTGGTGCTGTTCGTCGTGCTGACTTGTGTCGGCATCGTGTCGTTCATCCGCCTGCCGATCAACCAGAATCCCGACATCGACTATCCGATCGTCGACATCTTCATCTCGCAGCCCGGCGCAGCTCCGTCGGAGATCGAGACCCAGATTCTGCAGAAGGTCGAAGGCGCGGTCGCCGGCATCGGCAATGTGCGCAACATTTCCTCAGTCGCCAGCGAGGGCAGCGCCGAGACCGATATCGAGTTCCAGATCGGTACGCCCATCGACCGGGCGGTCACCGACACGCGCGATGCAGTATCCAAGGTGCGCTCGGACCTGCCGCAGGGTATCCAGGAACCGTTGGTATCGCGGGTGCAGGTGGCCAGCGGCCCCATCGCGTACTTCGCGGTAAGCACCACGCAGATGAGCGAGCAGGAGTTGTCCTGGTTTGTCGACAATGCGCTCACCAAGCGCCTGCTCGCGGTGCCCGGCGTCGGCCAGGTGAGCCGCGGCGGAGGCGTGGACCGGCAGATGCGCGTGGACCTGGATCCGGCGCGCATGCAGGCGCTGGGACTGACCGCGGTGCAGGTCAACCAGCAGTTGCGCGACCTGAACCTGGATGCGGCCGGCGGACGTGCCCAGGTCGGGGGCGGCGAGCAGACCATTCGCGTGCTGGGTGGCGCGCAATCGGCGGTCACGCTCGGCGATGTCCAGATCAACCTGCCCATTGGCGGTACGGCCCGCCTGCGCGACTTCGCCGAAGTCACCGACGGCGTCGCGGAGGTGCGCACGATCTCGCGGCTCAACGGGCGCCCGGCGATCACCTTCGCGGTCATGAAGAGCAAGGGCAACTCCGATGTGCAGGTGCTGAAGCTGGTCGAGGCCGAGCTCGACAAGGTCGCCAGGGAATACGGCAATGTGAAGATCGCCCGCGTCTTCACGACGGTGGAGCTGACCAAGCGCACCTAGCGCACGGCGCTGGAGGCGCTGATCGAAGGCTCGCTGCTCGCGGTGGCGGTGGTGTGGATCTTCCTGCGCGACATGCGCGCGACGGCGATATCGGCGCTGGCGATTCCGCTGTCGGCGATCCCGACCTTCGCCTTCATGGATGCCATGGGCTTCACGCTCAATCAGATCAGCCTGCTGGCGCTGTCGCTGGTGGCCGGCGTGCTGGTCGATGATGCGATCGTGGAGATCGAGAACATCGTGCGCCACATGCACATGGGCAAGAGCGGCTACCAGGCGGCCATTGATGCGGCCGATCAGATCGGCCTGGCGGTGGTGGCGACCTCATCGGCCATCATCGCGGTATTCCTGCCCGTGAGTTTCATGGGAGGCATTATCGGCCAGTTCTTCAAGCAGTTTGGTCTCACCGTCGCGGCGGCGGTGTTCTTCTCCTTGCTGGTGGCACGGCTACTGACGCCCGTGATTGCGGCTTACACGCTCAAGAGCGACCACAAGGTGCACCCGGACGGAGCGGTCATGAAGTGGTACCTGCGGCTGCTGGCCTGGACCATCGGCCACCGCTGGAAGACGCTCGGAATCGGCCTGGTGGTGTATGCGGTCTCATTCCTCGCGTTCAGAGCCTTGCCGACCTCGGTGTTCCCCGCGGACAACAGTGACAGCTCAACGTTGAGCATCGAGCTGCCGCCGGGGGTGCGATTGGAGCAGACCGCTGCGGTCTCCGCCCGGGCCAGCGCCATCATCGGCAAGTATCCGGAGGTGCGCAGCATCGTTGAGTTCGCCGGCAACAACAATGATGTGCGCCTCGCCACCCTCTATGTCGAGCTGATACCGGCCGGCCAGCGGCATGAGACCTCCTCGCAGTTCGAGGACAAGGTCATGACGGAGCTGCGCCGGATACCGGACGCGCGTATCCACTTCCAGAGAAACAGTGCCTCCGGCGGCGATGCGGACCTGAGCCTGTTCCTGACCGGCGAGGATCCGGTGTTGATGGATCGCACCGCGGGGCAGGTGCTCAACGAGATGCGCACCCTGCCCACGCTGCGTGACCCGCGCATCAATGCCGACCTGCAGCAGCCCGAGATCGTGATCCGGCCGCGGCTGGATCTGGGAGCCGCACTCGGCGTCACGGTGGAGAGCATCAGCCAGACCGTCCGCATCGCAACCTTGGGCGACCTGCCGCAGAACGGCGCCAAGTTCTCGCTGGCCGATCGACAGATTCCCATTCGCGTGAGCCTGTTGGAGAGTTCGCGGCGCGACCTGTCGACCCTCGAGAACCTGCCGGTGCCGGCGGCGGCGGGCCGCACCGTGCCGTTGAAGGCGGTGGCCGATATCAGCTTCGGTCAGGGCCCGAGCAGCATACGGCGCTACAACCAGAGCCGGCGCATCGAGCTGGATGCCAATCTCAATCATTCGGAACTGGGCCCGGCCATGAAGCTCGTCGACGCATTGCCGACGATGAAGAACCTGCCGCCGGGGGTGCGCGAGGTGGACACCGGCGACGCGCAACTGCAGAACGAGCTTTTGGACAGCTTCGGTCTGGCGATGGGCACCGGCATCATGATGGTGTTTGCCGTGCTGGTGCTGCTGTTCGCGCGCGTCTTCCAGCCGCTGACGATTCTGTCGGCGCTGCCGCTGTCGGTGGGTGGCGCGGCGGTCGCGCTGCTGTTGACGCACCTGTCGCTGTCTTTGTCGGTGGTGATCGGCTTCCTGATGCTGATGGGCATCGTGGCCAAGAACTCGATCCTGCTGGTTGATTTCGCCATCGAGGAGATGCGTATCGGCACCGATCGGACCACGGCGTTGCTGGAAGCCGGTCACAAGCGGGCTCGTCCCATCGTCATGACCACCGTGGCCATGATCGCGGGCATGTTGCCGGTGGCGCTGCAGCTGTTCCGCGGGGAGATGTTTCGCTCTTCCATGTCCATCGCGGTCATGGGTGGGCTGGTCACCTCCACGGCCCTGACGCTGGTGATCGTGCCGGCAGTGTTCACGCTGGTGGATGATGTCGAGCGCTGGATCGGGCCGCGCGTATCGAGAGTCCTGATTTCGAACGAGTCGCGTACGCATACCGCAGCGAAGGCCCCGCCGCACGCGGTATCCTGACGGCCATGCGCTCCGCATGGTGGGTCCGGGTGCTCGCCGCATTGCCCTGGTGGGTCATGAACCCGCTTGCCGATGCGATGGCATGGCTTTCCTGGCGGATCGTGCACGTCGAGGGCAAGCCGCTGCGCGCGAACCTGACGGCATCCTTCCCGGCGCTCACCGAGCCGCAGCTGCAGCACATGATGCGCGACTACTACCGCAACTTCGCGCAGGTCCTGGTCGAAGTGGTGCGCTCGGTGAGCCTGACGCCCGCGGAATTGCGGCGGCGCGTGGCGCTCGAGGGCTTCGAAGCGGTGCGGGCGGCATTGGACGCGGGCACGCCCGTACTGCTGGTGGCGGCGCATCAGTGCAACTGGGAGTGGATGCTGCTCGGGCTGTCCCTGGAGCTGGGCTACCCGCTCGAAGCGGCTTACAAGCCGCTGGTGGATGGGTGGGCGCAGCGCGAGATGCTCAAAGCCCGCAGCCGCTTCGGCGCCCGCCTGGTCCCGGCACAGGAGCTGCTGCCGCACATCCTGCGCGGCGGGCGCACCCCGCGCGCGATTGCGATGGTGGCCGACCAGGAGCCGCGCACCAGCGAGCGGCGGCACTGGACCCGCTTCATGAACCGCGACACGGCATTCTTCATGGGCGCCGAGGAAATCACGCGCGTCACGAAGTTCCCCGCCTTCTTCGTGGGGCTGCGCCGCACCCGCCGCGGGCACTACGCGGTGTCGGTCACGCCATTGGCGCAGGCGGGCGAGAAGCTGGCCAGCGGTGCGCTGACCGAGCGCTACGCGCGGCTGGTGGAGGCGCAGATCCTGGCATCACCGGCCGACTGGCCCTGGTCGCACAAGCGCTGGAAGCTGAAGAAGTCGCTTTACTCGGCCTAGGCGGCAGCCAGTGCCGCAGCCACGCTGGTGCGTGCGGTGCGAACCGCGGGTAAGGCCGATCCGAGCAGCGCGATGGCGAGCACCCAGAGCGCGCTGATGATGAGTTCGCGCGGCCCGACGACTACCGGAAAGGTCAGCGCATTGGTGCTCATGGTTCGACCGCTGAAACCGATCCAGGCCGCCAGCCCGCCGGCGACGGCGCCGATGAGGGCGATGATCAGTGCCTCGGTGATGAGGGAGGCGATGATGGAGGCTGATCCGAAGCCGATGGCGCGCAGCGTCGCCAGTTCCTGCGCCCGCGCCTCGACCGCGGAATAGGCGCTGCTCAGCGCCGCGCAGGTCGCGGCGCCGGCCATGATCGCGCCGATGAAGTAGGCCACGAAGTCCAGGAAGTGGCGGGTACCGCTGATGCGCTCTTCGCGGATGGCAGCTTCGCCGTACACGTCGACCTTCAGTGTCGGATTGGCCGCCATCACTTCGGTAAATCGCGGCAGCTCGTCCGCCGCCTTGAGGATGACCACCGCCTGTTCAAAGGAGACTCTGCCTACTGCGGACATGATGGTCGCGGCGTCGGCCAGCAGCGCCTGGTCGAACAGGTCGCCGGTTTCGCGAAACGTGCCGACGATCGTCCAGTCTGCGCCCCGTATCGGAACGCGACTGGAGATGTCCAGACCGACATTCAGATTTTGGGCGGCGGCGCTTGCGAGCAATTCGTGCACGCCGGGCCGGGGCCAGCGACCCTGCATCAGCTGGATTTCGGGATAGACCTGCGGATTGGTAAGGCCGTACAGGTAGACCGTGCCGCGCGTGCCTTCCCGGGTCATCACGTCCACGCCGACCGTGACTGTTCCGCTCGCCAGCGGGTGGCCATCGGCAGCGCGTCTGACCTGCGGGTCGTTCGCAATCGTTGCCAATGCTTCGGGCGGGATGATGCTTTCGATCGGATCCGGGGCGCCGCGGCTCATTATCACCGCCCGGTCGGCGCGCGCATGGTTCGTCCCGAACCGATGGATGCCTTCACCCATGGACAGGAGTGAGGTGAGTACGGCTGCCACCAGGACGATGCTGACGAAACTGGTCAGGAAGGCGCCGGGACGGCTGGGTAATGATCGCAGTCCCCAAATCGTCAGCGCCACCGACTGTCGGATCGGGCTCATCGTGGGTTAGCGCCGCGCCGCCGCTGCGATCGGCATGCGCAGGGTCTGCCAGGCTGGCACCGCCCCGCTGATCACTCCACCGACCAGCGCATACGTGAGTCCGAGGGCAACGACGGGTAAGGGCACGAAGCCCTTTCCGACCAGATCCTGTGCCCGTGGCAGCAGGATTTCGGCGACGCCCAGACCAACCGCGGCGCCGGCCACCCAGATTCCGATGGACTCCGCCAGCACCAGCACGAGCATGCGCCGATGGGTGAAGCCGATGGCTTTGAGCGTGGCCAGCTCCGCGCGTCGCTCCCGGATCGAGCGCATCATCAGCGCGCCGGAGGCGATCAGGAGTGAGATGAGGGCCGCCGTGGTGACGGTGCGGCTGAGAAAACCCACATCGCCGATGCGCCGGAAATTCTCCTGGGCAGATTCGGCATCCGATGCAGTCCCGGTCGGATGCGCCGAGTTCGCGAATGCCGCATCGATGATGTGCGCGATCTGCGCGGCATCGGCCGGGTTCGAAATCTGCACGCCGTAGACGTTGACGGTGTCATGGTTGACGGCGCGGGACTCGTTCAGGTAGCTGTAGTTGAGCAGCACGATATCGGAAAACTCCGGGCGCTCCACCTGCCTGAACAGGCCGACGATATCGAACCCCCAGTCGCGGGATCCATCGCGCTTGGGAACGAAGCATTGCAGCGTAATGTGCTCGCCGACTTTCCAGCCCAGACGTTGCGCCAACCGTTCGCCGACGATGCCGCCGGTGCGCAGCGCCGTGAATTTGCGCAGTGCTGCTGCCGAGGTCTGATTTTCGAAATACACTGAAAAATAGGTCTGCGGATCCACGCCGAGCGCCCACACGTACTGGTCGGGCCGTTGGAATGTGCACGGCAGCTGCGATTCGAAAGTCGTGCGCGCGACGCCGGGGAAGCGGCGCAATGGTTCCGCGAGGCTCACGGGCAACAGATCGCCACCCCCCAGACGGCTTCCGGTGAACAGCCGATCGGCATGGGTGTGTTTGATCGCCATGGCCATGCTGGCGGTCAGTCCCTGGAGCGTGCCGAAGAGCGTGAAGACGAAGACGACCTGCGCGAATATCAACGAGGTGCGCGTGAGATTACGGTACAGACCTGACAGAAGCAGCGGAATGAATTTCACCAATGCCGTCCCGCCGCCCACGCGAATTGATTCGGCGCCGATCGGATCATTGTGCCGGCGGCGGCGGCAGATCTGCCGGCGGCGTCGTGTCGAATCGTTCCTTGCCGGACTTCGCATCATATGACCGGTCCCGCTCGCTGCAGAAGTTCGCCTCCTGCGGCGCTTGCTTGCCCGGCACGCGACCCGACAGATAAGTGCGCCGGTCAGTCGCGGTGAAGAGGTCGGGAGCGCTGGTTTCGACGACGGTCTCGAGTATGTCCTTCTGCTTCAGCCGGATGTGCTCCACGATCCGTGCATTTTTCCCGATGGGTCCAAATCGACCCAGCTGTGCGGTGGGACTGATTCCAATCGTCTCGATCACGAGCGTCTGGCCTTCCCAGTGGCCCACGGAGGTACCGCTGCTCGAGGGTTCCGCGTTCAGCGGCAAGCGCCGGCCATCGGTATAAATCCGCCGAATGAGGCCGCCTTCATTGGTGATCGTCACGCGTCCCGGCGTGAACAGAAATTCGAAGTTGACGACGAAGCTGCCGTTGAAACCCGTAAACGTGGCGGGGCCGCAAAACAGGCCGCGGCCGATCTCCCCCGGCTGGCGTTGCGCCGCTTCGCGCTGCTTTTCCTTGCGCAGCGGTGGGGGATCGGTGATGAATGATCTTGCCGGCGCGTCGCCCTGACCCCACCACCCGCTCCAATCCGGCAGCACCGGGTCCGTCGCCCACGCACCGTGGATGGTGATGAACCCGAGCGCCGCACATGCAGCGACGCCGGCAAGCCTGCGCGCATTCATGGTCATTGGATCACGCTCAATGCTGTGACTGTTGAAGCTTCGGCAGTTCGAACGCCGGGGCGGGCGCGCGCCCATCCCTGACTTCAGGTCCGCCGGCGCCGCGCAGTACCCGGCCATCCGGCAAGGTGGCTGTGTTCAAGTGGCCTCCCATCCGGCCATCCTTCACGGGCCAGTATTCGACCGTAATCCGGTCGCCGGCCTTCAGCGACGTCGCGCTCCATCCCAGCCGCGTCAGGGCATTCACGGAGCCATTCTCGAACGCGTACAGGTCGTATTTCCCCGGGGCGTTCGGTTGGCGCACATAAAGCCACACGAAGGCGTGGGGGTTCATCCATTCCAGTTTGGCGACCGTGCCGCTGACGGTGCGCTGCTTTGCGGCGTCGAACATCGAATATGAGTGATGGGCGCTTGCCCGGCCGCATACCGTCAGCAGTCCGAAGGCCGCCGCCAAAATTCCCATGCGCGTGAGCATGCCAGGCATCTTAGCAGCCATGAATGATCCCCCCGGATGTGTGCGCGTGCCATTGTTTGAACGCAGCAGTGCCTGCATACGATAGCCGAGGCACCGCGTAAATTCACGCATTGTAATTCGCGTGATGGTCCGGCAACCTCCCCGTCGAGGTGTATCGATGAGTCGCCGCGTGCTGCTTGCCATGGCTGTGTTGGGTATCTTGGCCGCGCCGCTGGGCGCCGCAGCCACGCGCCCCGTGCCCCAGATGATGCGCGCTGCCGCATTCGACAAGGCCGGTGGGCCGGAGGTCCTGTCGATACACGAACTCCCCGTGCCGATGCCCGGTGCCTCCGAGGTGCTGCTGGCCCTGCACGGAGCCGGGGTGGCGGTATGGGAGGCCGATATGCGCCGGCATGCCAGCGACCGTGCACCGTATCCGTTGGTGCTCGGCAGCGACGGCGCCGGCACCATCGTCGCGGTCGGATCCGGCGTGCATGGGTTCAAGCTTGGCGATGTCGTCTACGGCACGGGCATCGGCTTTTACGCCGAGTATGTGAAAGTACGGGCGGACCGCATCGCGCGCGTGCCGCAGGGGCTCAACCTCACCCAAGCCAGCATTCTTGCAATCAGTGGATTGTCCGCGCTGCAGGGTATTGATGATGTCCTGGAGTTGAAGGCCGGCCAGACACTCATCATCCATGGTGCCGCCGGTGGGGTTGGCACGCTTGCCATCCAGTTGGCCAAGCTGCGCGGCGTAAAGGTGCTTGCGACCGCAACGACCGACGCAGGGCTTGCTCTGGCGAGGCAGCTCGGAGCAGACGCGGTGGTGAACGGCCGAACTGGCGACATCGCGGCCGCAGCAAAAAAGTTCGCTCCCGCAGGCGTGGATGCGGTGCTGGGACTGGCGGGCGGCGATGCGCTCGAGCACTGTATCGATGCGCTGCGTCCGGGATCAGGGCGGGTGGCCTACCTGTATGGCCTCGAGCCAATACCGCGGCCGCGGGGCAGCATCCGCATGACTCTCTACAATTTCGTCGCCGGTACGAAGGAGCTCGAACGCCTGAACAAGGCGGTCGCAGCCGCTCAGCTGCGCGTGCCGGTTGCCGCGACCTATTCCCTTGCCGATGCGGCGGCAGCACACCGGCGTCTCGAAGCCGGCCACCTGCTCGGCAAGATTGTCCTGATACCGACCGGAGAAAGTCGATGAAAACACGGATGCAAAGTCGTTGGTCGCTCGGGGTGCTGTTATGCCTCGTCACCCCGTTTGTCGTAGGCGCCGAGCCGGCCGCAAACCCACCGGACGCAAATCATCACTACGATTACGCGACCAATGGCGTCACTGATCATATCGGCGCCGGTACGGCCGCCGAGTGGAAGCTGCTGCTCAATGAGTCCAATCTCGGCGGCAGGGAACTGCAGATGGTCGAGGTGACCCTGGCGCCCGGAACCGCCGTTCCGAGCCATACGCATGGCGCCCTGGAAGTCGTCTACGTGCTGACGGGAACCTACGAGCACGAGGTGAACGGCAAGCGCTATTCACTGACCCCGGGCATGGTGGGCATCGTCAGGCCCGGGGATCATGTGCGACATCTCGTGCCGAAGAGCGGACCTGCCAAACTGCTCATTATCTGGGTACCCGCCGGCGAGGCCGAACGCGTACTCAGAAACGCCAAGGGCACTCCCGTGGCCCCGGTGCCCGAAATGAAATAGCCGCAGGCATCGATACGCGCGTTCAGGCGCGCGTATCGATGATCCGGGCGGCGGTAATCTCCCGGATGCTGCGCGCGCCACAGCCGACCATGGCCAGCCGCAACTCCATGTTGAGGATATCGAGCACGCGCTCGACTCCATCCTGCCCGAAGGCCGCCAGTCCCCAGGCGTAGGGGCGGCCGATGCCCACCGCGCTGGCGCCGAGCGCAAGCGCCTTGAACGCATCCGTCCCGCGGCGCACGCCGCCATCGACCAGGACGGGAATCTGACCCGCGACGGCCGCCACCACGTCCGGCAGTGATTCAAGGGTCGCGCGGCCGCTTTCGATCGAGCGGCCGCCGTGATTCGAGACGATGAGCCCGTCGGCGCCGTTCTGCAGCGCGAGCGCCGCGTCATCGTAGGATTCGATTCCCTTGAGGACGACCTTCATGCTCGTCACATCCTTCAGCCGCTTGATGAAGTCCCAGGTCAGCGCGGGCTGCGTGAGGCCGAGGTTCTGGGTGTCGATGCCGGCGAACATCGGCTTGGTGCTGATCAGGGGGCGCGGATTGCCGTGATCGTCGACCGCATGACAGGTGCTGCAGTTGCGCGTGTCCTCGCGGCGCATGCGGGTCGCCGTCGCAGTATTGCGCCCGGCCGGCGTATCGACGGTGACGGCAACGACGGGACAGCCCGCCGCTTCGGCGCGTTTGACCAGCTTCTTCGTGACCTCGAACTGGTTGGTGGTGTAGAGCTGGTACCAGACCGGGGTGCCGCGCGCCTCATTGATCGCCTCGACCGGAAAGGACGCCTGCGTAGACATGATGTGCAGGGCGCTCTTCTTCTTGGTCGCGCGGGCGACGGCGATATCGCCCCCCGGATGCAGCGCGCGCAGGCTGCCGATCGGCCAGCAACCGATGGGCGATGCGGCCTTGACGCCGAATACTTCGGTCGCCAGATCGACATGGCTCACATCCACCATGCGCCGCGGATTGAGCTGATAACGGGAATAGGCCGCCTCGTTGGCGCGCAGCGTGACCTCGCCGTCGACGCCGCTTTGCAGGTAGCCCCAGTGCGCGGGCGGCACCAGCCGCTGGGCGATGGCCTCGAGTTCGAAGACATCGACGGCCTGCGCCGCCGTCCCCGGTGGATGTCCCTCGGCGAGCGCGCGGGCCCAGGGCAGTGCCGCGAACAGCGGGCTGGCGGCCATGAATTTCAGTAATTCGCGACGCTCAAGGCTCATGTTGTTTACCCCGCTCAGCTGATTATGGTCGGAATCAGGGATTACCGCGCGACTGAAGTTGCGCCTGCTGGCGGGCGTAGAGCTCATCCGCGGCCGCGCAGCTGCCGGAATAGGGCACGATCTGGGCGGCAGCGTCCTTGTCGAATATTGAGCGCCAGGGATCCACGCTGCTGTACATGTGCAGCGGCCCCATATTCGCAGGGTCCGGGCGGGAGGGGCCACCGCCGATGGCGAGTTCATCGTCGATCGTGTTCGTATCGCTGTCCGCATCAAAGAGGATATAGGTGAGCTCATTTTCACCCTTGCTTGCCTCGGGCCGCGGACGCTTGACCTTATAGATGGACTGATGGCCCGTCTTGAAGTCCTTGACGTCCTTTTTCTGGGGCCCGGATGCGAAGACCGGTTCGCCATTCACGTACGCCTGCCGCAGGTGACCCGCGGCATCGAAGTCCGCGGAGATATTCCAGCGCCATACGTAGTAGCTGCACAGATTGATGTCGTAAAGATACTTTTCGACGGCCGGATCCGAAGGGTAAGCCTTCAAGGTGGCTGCACCTTGCGTTACGAAAGTCTGGCGCAGGGCCTCCCGCGGTGTGCCGAGCGGAAAACTCGTTTCGATGAGGCGATGCATCTCATCCAGGGATGCGACCGACTCGAATCGAAAAGCGGCGCGTGGCTGGGCGTGCGCCGTCAGCGCACCGAATCCGGGCGCCATCGCAAGCGCCACGACGCCAAGTGCCACTCGCCATCGATGCAGCATGGAATGTTCCTCAAGCCCGCGACCAATCCTCTCAGTCGCCGGCGGCGCCCGCAAGCTTGCTTTCAAGATGACCGGCAAGCTCGGCGATGGTCGGAAAATCAAATAGTTCGGTGAGGTCGATCTGTCCGGGGAACTCGCGGTCGATCTGCTCGTGGATCTCGATGAGCTTCAGGGAACTGGCGCCGACTTCAAACAGGTTGTCATGCAGGTCGAGTTTCTTGCCCTCCAGCGCGGCATCACAGATGTTGCGGATCTTCTCCTCGATATCCGAGCGTGAGGCGGAAGCGGGGCCACGCAGCGCGGCGCGCAGCGCCGCCAGTTCGGCCAGCTGCGCGGTAAATTCGCCGGAAACATAGCCCTCCTCGAGCAGGTGGCGCTGGATCTTGCCGCTGGTGGTCTTCGGAATGCGCTTCACCGGCACGAGGTCAGTAACTTCCAGGCCGGTATGCTCGTTGATGAGCTTGGCGACCTCCTTGGCCACGGGCAGGAACTCCTTGAGGTCGCCGCGATGCAGCACGAACACGATGATGTGGTCGGTTTGCGCATCCGCCGGCCGTACCCCCGCCACCACCACCTTGCCGAGGTCCAGACCTTGGGCCGCCTGCGCGATCCCTTCGAGGTCATGCGGATAGTAGTTCTGTCCGTTTACAAAGAGGATTTCCTTGGCGCGCCCGGTGATGAAGAGTTCGCCCTGGCGCATGACACCCAGATCACCGGTGCGCAGCCAGCCATCGGCGCTGAAGGTTGCCGCATTGACCGCCGGGTCTTCGAAGTAGCCCTGGGTCACGTTGTCGCCGCTGATCAGGATATGACCGACGGTGCCCTCGGGCAGATCGCGATCATCGTCCGCACCGATGCGCAGCTTGCAGTAGGGGATGGGGCGACCCACGGATACGAGTTCTACCGAATCCTTCGAGCCTGCGACTGACTCGCGTGCCGGCTCCCCGACGCTCAAGTGGTGGCGATCGAGGCGGGCCGTATTCAGTCCTGACCCGCGTGTCGGAAAGGTGGCTGCCAGCGAAGCTTCCGCAAGACCGTATACCGGGTACATGGACTCGCGCTTCAGGCGGGCCGGCTGCAGGCGTGTCAGAAACTCCCCGCACAGGCCCACGGAGATGGGCTCGGCGCCATTGAAGATCAGCCTGACAGCGGACAGATCCAGGCCGTCAACGGGGCGCTCGCCGAGCACCTTGAGGTAGTGGCGATAGCCGAAATTCGGTGAGCACAGAATGGTGGCGCGCTTCTGGCTTGCAAAGCTCAGCCACAGCAGCGGGCGACGCACGAACAGCTCCGTGGGCAGCAGATACTGCTGCATGCGATTCGCGAACATGAAGATGTGAAAACCGATCAGTCCCATGTCGTGCGTCAGGGGCATCCACGAAAGGCTGACATCGTCCTCGGTGAAGCGGACGACTTCGCTCACGCCACGACAGTTGGCGAGGATGTTGCGATGGGTGAGCACGACGCCCTTCGGTTCACTGGTCGAACCGGAGGAGAACTGGATGAATGCGACATCATCGGGTGCCGCGGCGTGCGGCTTGCCCGGCCGCGAGATGTCATCGAGCTGATCGACCAGGAAGACGCGGGCCTTGAGCTTCTCGAAAGTCGAAGTCTCGCCCGCTTGCGCGG
The DNA here is from genome assembly GCA_036267975.1 of Steroidobacteraceae bacterium. Lineage (GTDB taxonomy): Bacteria > Pseudomonadota > Gammaproteobacteria > Steroidobacterales > Steroidobacteraceae > DAIDKA01. Next base: position 21,297 of record DATAVA010000015.1, read on the forward strand.
CGAAGCTGCCGATGCGCTCGAGCGCGCGCCGGTCGGTGTAGAGGAAGGGATTGCCGAGCTTGCGGGCGATGCGCAGCAGCTTGTGGCGATGCTCATCGCTGATCCCCAGCGCCACCGGCACCGGAATGATCCCGCCGAGCAGTGCGCCCCAGAAGGCATCGATGAAAGGTTCGTTGTCGCCCAGAAACAGGATCAGGTGATCGCCGCGCTGCGCGCCGAGTTTCTGCAGGTGGTAGAGGATGCCGAGTGCACGCGTATGCAGGTCGCCAAAGGAGACGCTGCGCTCGTTCTGCTCACCCTCCAAATAGGTGATGCTGCGGGCGACCTTGCGATTGGCTGCGATCAGTTCAGTGAGTGTGGCAGGAGTGGACATCAGCGCCGTTCGAGCCTCATGACCAGGGGTTTACGGGTACGCAGGTTGATCTGCGCTTCCAGCTCGATCGGCTCATCGGAGGCCAACGTCAGCCGGTAGTGACGGGCGACCTTGTACAGATGCATGAGCATTTCGTAAAGGGCGAGCGATTCACCGATGCAGTGGCGCGGGCCGGCCGCAAACGGAATGTAGGCGAAGCGCGGTCGTTCGGTTTCGTGCTCGGAATCGAAGCGCTCCGGCCGGAAGGCGTCCGGTTCCTTCCAGTACTGCGGGTGCCGGTGCAGCAGGTACGGGCTCAGCAGCACATCGGTGCCGGCTGGGATTTGAAAGCCGCAGAGCACGTCGGGCTCGAGGCTGCGCCGCGAGAGGATCCAGCCCGGCGGGTACAGGCGCAGCGCTTCGTTGATGACATTCTGGGTGTATTGCAGGGCTTCCATCGCACCCAAGCCCGGGGCCGTGAGCTCGGGGGTGGCCTCGATCTCCGCGTGCATGCGGGCGTCGACTTCGGGGTGTTTGGCCAGCAGGTACCAGGCCCAGTTCAGGCCGCTGGCTGTGGTTTCGTGCCCGGCGACCACCAGCGTCATCACCTCATCGATGAGCGCGCGCTCGCTCATCGGCTCACCCGACTCCTTGTCGCGCGCGTTCATGAGCATGCTCAGATAGTCGAAATGCTCGGCCGGCTCGGTGCGGCGTTTGGCCATGAGCGCCGCCACCTGCTTGCCGAGCAGGCGGAACTGATAGGCGAATTTCAGATCACGCGCGGTTTCCTTGGTCACCACCGCAAACGGATTGCCGCCCGGCTGCTGGGTGAGTACCGCCAGATCCTTGCCGAAGATCGATCCCAGGACGATTTCGAGGGTGAGCTCGCTCATGTCTTCGGTCAGGTTCACCGACTCACCGCGGGCGGCCTGCGCCGCCCATTTGTCGATGAAACGCGCATTGGCCGCGTCGATGAGTTCGTTGAACCCGGTGACCACGCGGCGGTGGAAGAGGGGCTGCATCATGTAGCGCTGGCGGCGCCAGAAGTCCCCCTCGCTGGTCATGAGGCCATTGCCCAGCAGGATCTTCACCCGATCCAGGCCGGTGCCCTTGGTGTAGTTGCGGTGGTTGCCCACCAGTACCCGCTTCACATCCTCCGGATGGTTGATCACCCAGGTGTAGGACTTGCGGCCGGGGGCATACACTCGATAGATGTCGCCGAAGCGCGCGGCCAGATCCGTCATCCGCTCGAGTGAATTCTCGGTGGCGCCCACATCGAACTGCACGTCGGCTTCCGGCGGCTGCGGTAACGACGGGGTGGCGGGTAAATCAGTCGCGGTCATGCCAATATTCTCTCATGACCGATATCGGCCCGGGCGACGAGCTCCGCAACACCCTGTACAAGACCGTCACGCGGTCCCGCCGGCGCATGACGCGTGCGCGGCGTGCCTTGTATGCCGTGGTGGTGCCGCTGGGGCTTGCGATCATCCGCTTCTGGTGGCTCACCTGCCGCATCCGACACATCGAGGGTGACGAACATCTGAGCGCGGCGCTGGCGAAGGCACCCTCGCTGGTGCCGTGCTATTGGCACCAGCATCAGCTGTTCTGCGCCCGCTACCTGCTGCAGCGGCGTAGCCGCGGTCTGGTGCCGGGCTGGCTGATCAGCCCCTCGGTGGATGGTGAGCTGGGCGCCAGGATGGTCGATCGGATCGGCGCGCGGGCGATCCGGGGATCCTCCTCGCACACCGGCGCGCGCGCGCTGCGCGATTACTACCTCGCCCTGGTGAAGGAAAACGTCTCCCCGGTGGTCACGCCGGATGGTCCGAAGGGACCCCGCTTCAAGTTCAAGCCCGGCGCCATCCTGCTGGCACAGATGTCGGGCCGGCCGATGCTGCCCATGGCCTATGCCGCCTCACGCGCCTGGCTCATCCAGTGGGACAAATTCGTCATTCCCGTGCCATTCGCGCGCATCAGCATCGCCATCGGCGCACCGCGTTATGTTGCACGTGTGCTGGACGCCGCCGGGATGGAGGCGCTGCAGCGGGAGATGGAGCTGGAACTGCAGCGCTTGTACCGGCAGGCCTCGGCGTGCCTGTGAAGGATCGCCTCGGGTGCGTGGCCATGTCTCAGAATTGGGAAATTCTTCAAGGCCAGACAGTACCTTAGCTTGAATTCCTGTTTCGGTATGCCATTATTGGTAAGACTCCCGATCGAACCAGAACAAACCGCCAAATAGGTCGCAATGCCGAGCGCCCCGTCAGACTCAAACGTCGAGTTCTCCGCCTCGGACGTCTTGTCCACTGACCTGTGGAGCGGCAAGTCACCCCTGCCGGTGGTCGGAATCGACGTTGCCTGTACCAAGATCTCGGTTGACCTGCAGAATCTGCGTCGCGAGTCCGCCGATGCGACCATCCAGCGCAATCTGCAGCATCTCGTCGATCTGACCATCAGCGACTGTGCCTTCGTGGCCATGATCGGCGAGGACCAGAAGTTTGGCCTGGTGCAGGTCGCGCGCCGCGGCATGGCCCATTGCCAGCCGGAGGCCCTGACCGGGGACCCACTGGCTGACTACCCCTGGCTGAATTCGCGCCTGGAGCATTTGCGGCTCACCGAACTGCGCGACACCGGCGCGCCGGCGGCTGCGCAGGGGACCGAGTGCCGACGCTTCGCCGCCCTGCAGATGGGTTCGTTGCTGCTGGTGGCTTTTCGCATCCAGAACCAGCCCGCGGGTCTGCTGGGCCTCGCGCGCGCGATGCCCCAGGGTCCCTGGGACGTGAACCTGCAGCTGCTGCTGAAACTGGTGGGTTCCAGCATGGCCACCGGTCTTGACCGGCTGCGCATGGAGCAGCGTCTGGCGAAGGTCGAAGAACGGCTGCACCTGACCCAGGCGGCGGCCAATGACGGGGTCTGGGACTTCGACCTGGAGAACAACGAAGTTTATTTCTCGCCCCGCTGGAAGGCCATGCTGGGGTATGGCGATGAGGATATGCGCGAGTCACCCGACTGGCGCAACCTGGTGCACCCGGATGACATGACACGCGTGCAGAACGCGATTCGCGATCACGTCGCCGGCAAACTGCCGATCTTCGAGAGCGTGCATCGCATGCGTCATCGCAACGGCGAGTGGCGCTGGGTGATCAGCCGCGCCCAGGCCCGGGTCGATGCCCACGGCCGGCTGCTGCGCCTGGTCGGGGTCGAACTCGATATCACCGAACGCAAGCTGTACGAGGAAGCGCTGTTCCGCGAAAAGGAGAGCGCGCAGATCACCCTGCAGTCCATCGGTGATGGCGTGGTGACCACCAATGCCGATTCCACCATCGACTACATCAATCCGGTGGCGGAGGAGCTGACCGGCTGGCGGCTCGAGGATGCCATGGGCCGTCCCGTCGAGGAGGTCTTTCGCGCCTTCCACGAGGAGACCTGCGAGCCGTTGGAGAATCCGCTCGCCGTCGCGATCCGCCGGGTGCGTCCCATCAAGTCCGTCCGGCCCGTGCTGCTGATCCGCCGCGATGGCAACGAGCTGTACGTGGAGAGTACCGCTGCTCCGATCCGCGACGGCGCCGGTCACGTGGCCGGTGGCGTGCTCGTGTTCCACGACGTGAGCGAGTCGCGTGAACTGAACCGCCGTCTGTCCTATCACGCCAGCCATGATCTGCTCACGGGCCTCGTCAATCGTCGTGAGTTCGAAGCACGCATGGAACGGGCGCTGAAAAGCGCCAAGGCCCGCGAAGCCTCCTATGCGCTGTGCTACCTCGACATCGACCAGTTCAAGATCGTCAACGACAGCTGCGGCCACGGCGCCGGCGATGCGCTGCTGGGGCAGGTCGGCGCGCTGCTCAAATCCAAGGTTCGCTGGCGCGACACCCTGTCGCGCCTGGGCGGTGATGAGTTCGGCATCCTGCTCGAGAGCTGCTCGCTGGATGAGGCGATGCACACCGCCGAGCAGCTGCGCGAGGCCGTGCGCACCTTCCGCTTCACCTGGGAAGACCGCGTATTCCGCCTGGGCGCAAGCGTCGGGGTCGTGCCGATCACCGCGGAGAGCGAGGATGTCGCCTCGATTCTGTCGGCAGCGGACAGCGCCTGCCAGGCAGCCAAGGAAGCCGGGCGCAATCGCGTCCACAGTTTTGCCGAGAACGACATCGAGCTGATGCGCCGTCGGCGCGAGATGCAGTGGGCGGCGCGCATCAATGCCGCCCTGGAAGAGGGCCGCTTCGAACTGTTCCGCATGACCATCCTGCCGCTGCAGAAGCCGGATCCCGGCCAGCACTATGAACTGCTGCTGCGCATGCGCGATGAGTCGGGGCGCATCGTATCGCCGGACAACTTCATCTCGGCTGCCGAACGCTATGGCATCGCGCCGGCCATCGACCGCTGGGTGATCGAGAATGCGCTGCGCTGGCTGGTTTCCGAGGCCGACGAGCGCGAGACTTTGAAACTGTGCTCGATCAACCTGTCGGGCCAGAGCCTGGGGGATGACAAGTTCCTGCCGTTCGTGATCGACCAGTTCCACCGCAGCGGCCTGGATGCCTCGAAGATCTGCTTCGAAATCACCGAGACGGCGGCCGTCGCGAGCTTCTCGCAGGCGAACCGCTTCATCCAATCGCTCAAGGAACTGGGCTGCAAGTTCGCCCTCGATGATTTCGGCACCGGTCTGTCTTCATTCGGGTACCTGAAGCACTTCCCGGTCGATTATCTGAAGATCGATGGCAGCTTCGTGCGCGAAATCCTGCGTGATCCCATCGACCGTGAAATGGTGCGTTCGATCAACGAAATCGGCCATCTCACCGGCAAGCAGACCATTGCGGAATTTGCGGAGAACGCGGAGATCATCCAGATGCTGACCAGCCTCGGCGTCGACTATGCCCAAGGCTATGGCATCGCCCAGCCGCAGCGGGTGTTGAAGGCTGTCGGGACCTAGCCTTCCGCCGCAGCGGAGGGGGTAAATTCCAGCCGCATCGACAGATCGATCGCGCGCACATGCTTGGTGATGGCGCCGACCGAAATGAAGTCCACACCGGTCTCGGCGATGGCGCGGACGGTTTCCAGGCTGGCGTTTCCGGAAGCCTCGAGCTTCACGGCTGAACCCACCTCACGATTGCGCTCCACCGCAGTGCGCAGATCCGCCAGCGTGAAATTATCCAGCATCACGATATCGGGGCGCGCGCGCAGCGCCTCTTCCAGCTGTTGCAGATTCTCGACTTCGGCCTCCACCTGCAGGCGGGGTGCCACGCGCCGCGCAGTCTCGATGGCCCGGGTGATCGAGCCGGCGGCGGCGATGTGGTTTTCCTTGATGAGCACCATGTCGAACAGCCCCATGCGGTGGTTGTGGGCGCCACCGCAGCGCACCGCATATTTCTGCGCGGTGCGCAGGCCCGGCAGCGTCTTGCGGGTATCCAGGATGGTGCACCCGGTTCCCGCCACGGCATCCACGTAGCGCCGCGCTTCGCTGGCGGTGCCTGACAGCAGCTGCAGGAAATTCAACGCGGTGCGTTCGCCGGTGAGAATCGGTCGGGCGAGGCCTTCGAGGAGCAGCAGGGTCTCATCCGTAGCGGCCTGACCGCCTTCCTCGACCTGCCACTTGAGGACGATGTGGGGATCGAGGTGCCGGAAGGCCGCTTCGACCCACGCGCTGCCACACAGGGTCATGGGCTCGCGCGTGATGAGCCGGCCACGCACCCGCTGTCTGGCCGGGACCAGGCTCGCGGTGACATCGCCGCCCGCGACATCCTCGCGCAGGGCATCGGCCACCTGTTCGTCCAGATCCGCTGGCAGGAGGCTGGGGAAATCGGCCGGAAGGGCATTCATGAAGCTAGCGTAGCACCGCCGCCCTGCGAAGCGGAAATCACCCTGGCGCGATATCCTATGGAGATGATGGAATCTTCGACGACGGCCGAACAAGTACGCCTGGCACTCAGATCCGGCGCGTTGCTGCGACAGGCGGCGTATATCGATGGGCAATGGGTCGAGGGATCGCGGACCCTGGATGTGCTCAACCCTGCAACCGGCCAATTGCTGGGACACATTCCGGCCCTCGGCGCGCCGGAAACGCAGCGCGCCGTTGCGGCGGCGCATCGCGCTTTCGATTCCTGGCGTCACCTGGCGGCAGCCGAGCGCGGCGCCCATCTGCAGCGCTGGTTCGCACTCATCATGGCAAACCAGGAGGATCTTGCGCGCCTCATGACCGCGGAGCAGGGCAAGCCGCTGGCTGAATCGCGGGCCGAGATTGTCTATGCCGCCTCCTTCATCGAGTGGTTTGCCCAGGAGAGTCGCCGCGCCTACGGGCAGGTCATCCCCGGGCATATGGCCGACAAACGCCTCGTCGTGCTGCGCGAGCCGGTGGGTGTCGTGTCGGCGATCACGCCGTGGAATTTCCCCTCGGCCATGATCACCCGCAAGGTGGGCCCGGCGCTGGCCGCCGGGTGCACCGTGGTGCTCAAGCCCTCCGAGCTCACGCCCTTTTCCGCGCTGGCGCTGGCGTGGCTGGGGAGCGAGGCGGGCCTGCCGGCGGGAGTCTTCAACGTGGTGACGGGCGAGCCGGCCGCCATTGGCGAAGTGCTCACGACCGATCCGCGCGTACGCAAATTCACTTTCACCGGCTCGACCCGCATCGGCAAGCAGCTCGCTGCGCGCTGCATGGGCACCGTGAAGCATGTGTCGCTGGAACTTGGCGGCAATGCACCCTTCATTGTCTTTGACGACGCCGATGTGGAGAGGGCCGTGGTGGGCGCGATGGCGTCCAAGTTCCGCAACACGGGCCAGACCTGCGTATGCGCGAACCGCATCCTCGTGCAGCGCGGCATCCATGATGAGTTCGTCGCGAAGCTGTGCGCGCAGGTTGCGAAGCTGGTGATGGGCGATGGGCTGGATGGCGTCACGCAGCAGGGCCCACTGATCAATGCCGCGGCGGTCGAGAAGGTCGAACGACATGTCCAGGATGCAATAGGCCGCGGCGGAAAATTGCTGGCGGGCGGTGCGCGCGGCACGGGTAACTTTTACCAGCCCACGGTCATTACCGAGGTGAGTGCGCAGGCCGCGCTGTTCTCCGAGGAGACGTTCGGCCCGCTGGCGGGCATCGTGAAATTTGATACCGAGGCACAGGCGATCCAGCTGGCCAATGACACCAGCGCCGGACTTGCGGCGTACTTCTACACGCGGGATCTGAATCGGGCCTGGCGGGTGTCCGAAGCCCTGCAGTACGGCATGGTCGGACTGAATACCGGGCTGATCTCAACGACGGTGGCGCCCTTCGGTGGCGTCAAGGAGTCCGGACTGGGCCGCGAGGGCTCCAGCTTCGGCATGGGCGAATACCTTGAAACCAAGCTCGTCTGCACGGAAGTGACCGCCGCGTAGCTTGCAAAGCCCGTCCGCGTGTATTAGTGTATCGATACACATGGAATCAGACGAGCTAGTCATCCAGGCCAGCGCCGCGGAACCCATCTATCGGCAAATCGCCCAGCAGCTGCGCCGTCTGATCGCCAGCGGACGGCTGACGCCTGGGGATGAGATTCCGTCGGTACGCGACGTCGCGGGCGTACACGCCATAAACCCCATGACCGTGTCGCGGGCGTACGGCCAGCTGGAGGCCGAGGGGCTTCTCGAACGTCGACGCGGCAAGGGGATGGTGGTGGCGGCCCAGCGCGGCCGTGCGCCCTCGACCGACCGGCGCCTGCAGCAACTGCAACCCCAGCTCGATGAAATTGCGCGTCAGGCGCGTGAACTCGGCATACCCGCGCAGAGCGTGTTGGACCGATTACGAGTGCTGCTGGAGAAGGATCAATGAACGCGGTGAGTGCGACTGATGGAAATGACGTTCACGATTTTCCGGCGATTTGCCGAAGCATTCGTAAGCGATTTGGCGGCCGGACGGTACTCAACGATGTGAGCATCGCGATACCGAAGGGCGCCGTGTTCGGACTGGTCGGGCGCAATGGCGCCGGCAAGACGACGCTGATGCGCATTCTGGTCGGACTGCTGATGCCGGACTGCGGCAGCGCGATTATCCTGGATGAACCGGCCCTGCAGATGACCGACGCGGCAAAAACGCGCCTGGGATATGTGCCGCAGAGCCCGGAGACGCTGAGCTGGATGACGGTTGAAAACATGCTGCAGTTCGTGGGCGGCTTCTACCCGCGCTGGGACAGCGAATACATGTGGAATTCCCTGATGCGATGGAATATCACGCCATCGCAGCGACTCAGCAAGCTTTCGCCGGGCGAGCGGCAGCGGGTCGCACTGATTCGCGTCCTGGCCACCTGTCCTGAGCTACTGATTCTCGATGAGCCCGCCTCCGCGCTCGACCCGGTGGCGCGACGGGATTTCCTGCGGGAGATTGCACTGCGCGCCGGGGAAGCCGGTATGACCGTGCTGTTCTCGACCCATATCGTGACGGACCTGGAGCGCGTTGCCTCGCACGTGTGCTTTCTGCACGAGGGCAAGCTGCTGCTCAACACGGGAATGGATGACCTCAAGGACACCCACGCGCGCTTGAGTCTATCGCGCGAAGCTGCGGCTGGTCTGAGCGAGCGCCTTCCCGGTGAAATCGCGCGTCGTCGCCGACCGGATGGCGGCATGTCCATCGTGCTCACCCGCCAGGCTCTCGCGCCGTGGCCGAGCGCGGCGCTGACGAGCGGCGCAACGCTCGAACCGATGAACCTCGAGGACCTGTTCATTGAGCTCACCGATCATCCCGGCGCCGGGTGGTTTCGAAGATGATGGGCCGGGTACGAATTGCCGGCCAGATGATCTATCGGACGCAGATTCTGATGATGGTGCTGGTGCTGATAGTCGCTGCCTGGATGGCTGCCGGTGAGATCTATGAGGCCGCGATTCAGATACCCGGTCACGGCGAGTCTGCCGCCCTGGTGCTCGTGGGACTGAATGTCCTGTGCTCATGGTTGCTGGTATTCAATCTGGCCGCCGTGCTGCATGACGTGCGCGAATTGCGTCTGCCACAACAACGCCAGCTGCTAAGCGTCGGCGGGATCCTCATTTTCGTATTCGTGGTCGTGCTGCCGTGCGCCCTCGTGTGGTCGCTGAATGGCGCGGCGCGGGATGTGTTCATGATTGCCGTCGGAGCGGCCTTCGGTTCCGCCGGAGCAGCGCTGTGGCGCAGGCGCTTGCGCGCGCGCAGCGCACCGGCGGAGTGGGCCGCTGTTGCGGCAGGCGTGCACTCAGGACAAGTGCAGATCCCGAGCCCGTGGCGGGCAGTACGAGTGGCGCTGGGTCCGCCCTTTGCGCCGACCTCCTGGCAAAGGCGTGCGGTACAAGCAGCGTTGCTGTGCGTCATGATCGCGTCCGCACCGATCCTGACGTTGCTATACGAACGCTCGCCCAATCCGCCGATCGTGACTTGGTTGCTGTACACCGGCGAGTTCCTCGGCTTCCTGGTCGCCATCAGTTTTTGCTGGGCATGGCCGGTGTCGCGCCTGCTTGCGATCCTAAGTCCGCAAAGCGGCGCGCCGACCGAGTTGGCGCTGCTGCCAGGCCTCGGTAGCGCCACGCAGCAACTGCGACGCCTGTTGCTGGTTGCTCTGGGTCTGCCGTTTGCAGGCCTGATGCTGTTGCTGGTCGCCGCCCTGGTGCTGGCCTCGCTGCAGCACACACAGCACGGTATCTATCTGAAGCTGATCTTGGAATTCCTCGTGATTCCGCTGATAACACTGCCGTTTCTGGCCGGCCAGCTTAACCAGCCGCAGAAGGCTGGCGCGTGGTCCGGGCTAATTCTCATATCCTCACAGACGTGGACGGTTTTGGTGTGGTCGAGTATCTGGAATTTGGGCACGGTTCGAACCGCTGCGGGGCATCAGCTTGCAATGCTGGCGGGTGGCCTGGTCCTTATCGTCGTCATACTCATTGTCGGGTTTTCCACCTATTCGCTGCGGAAATTTCTGCGACGACCCCATCCGTTTGTCGAGGGCGCCTCCTAAAGCAGGATTATTTGTCGAAGTTCCGGGATTAATACCCCCTGGCGCGTTTGAAGAAAGCCTCCCCAGCCCCCATAATCCCCTCCATATCGAACGCAGCGGCCTTTGGCCGCCATCAAGAGGATTGGATTATGGACGTCGAGGAGAAGATCAAGGCCGAGCTCAATTCGGCGCCGGTGGTGTTGTTCATGAAGGGCACGCCGGATTTTCCGCAGTGTGGCTTTTCGGCACAGACCGCAGCAGCCCTGAAGGCCGTGGGTGCGCAGTTCAAGCATGTGAACATATTCGAGGAACCGGAGCTGCGCGAGGCCCTGAAGCGCTATTCAAACTGGCCCACGTACCCGCAGCTGTACATCAAAGGTGAGCTCGTGGGCGGCTGTGACATCGCCCTGGAGATGTATCACAGCGGCGAGCTGAAGAAACTTCTGCAGGAAAGCGGCGCCGTCGCGGCCTGAACGCTAGCTCTCCGGCGCGCCTGCTTCGCCGGCAGCGACGTCGAACCAGCCCAGTTCACCGGCGCGATCCTGGGCCGCCGCATAGGTCGTCTGCATGCGATTGCAGACAAAACAGAACACATCGGCCGTACGCTCGGCGTCATAGGACGCGGAGTGTGCCGAGCTGGCATCCCATTGAATGCCCGAGACCGCCACGGCCTTGGCCAGCACCGTCTGGCCCAGCGCCGCACCGGCCAGGGTGGCCGTATCAAAGCAGGAGAAGGGGTGGAAGGGACTGCGTTTGACGTCAGTACGCTCCAGCGCGGCGTTCACGAATCCCAGATCAAAGGCCGCATTGTGGCCGACCAGGATGGCGCGTCGACAATCGTAGGCTCTGAGCTGATGGCGCACTTCCCGGAATATGCGCTGGATCGCTTCGCGTTCGGGCAGGGCGGGCCGCAATGGATGATAGGGGTCGATGCCGGTGACGCTCAGCGAAGCCGGGTCCATGCGCGCACCCGGAAACGGCTGAACGTGGAAGCTGTGAGTGGCGCCACGTGAGAGCGTGCCGCTGGCATCGATGTCAATGAACACCGCGGCGATTTCCAGCAATGCATCGGTGCGCGAATTGAATCCGCCTGTCTCCACGTCGATGACCACGGGTAGAAAGCCGCGGAACCGCCGGCTCATGAGCGCCGCGGTCGCGGTGCGAGTGACCTCTTCGTACTCGCTCACGGATGCGCAGTTCCGGTCATGCGCCAGCCGACCATTTCGCCCGCGCGCAAGGGCACCAGCGTTTCGCCACCAAAATCATAGGTGTCAGGAACCTTCCAGGGATCGGCGGCCAGGGTGATGAAGTCGGGATTACGCGGCAGACCATAGAAATCCGCACCGAACTCGGACGCGAAGCCCGGCAGCAGCGGCAGCCGGCCGACACTGTCAAACACTTCTGCATACAGCTCGATCGCCGCATGCGCGCTGAAAATCCCGGCGCAGCCACAGGCCGCTTCCTTGGCATGGCGCGCGTGCGGCGCGCTGTCTGTGCCCAGGAAGAATCGCGGGTCGCCACTGGTCGCGGCCTCGATCAGGGCCTCACGATCTGCTTCGGTCTTCAGCACCGGCAGGCAGTACAGATGCGGCCGGATACCGCCGACGAACAGTGCATTGCGATTCAGCATCAGATGTTGCGGCGTGATTGTGGCGGCTACCCCGGCGCGCGCTGAGCGCACAAATTCGACGGCCCGCCGCGTGGTGATGTGTTCGAAAACGATGTGCAGGCCCGGATGGCGCACGGACAGCGGCAGCAGCACTTCGTCAATGAAGCGTGCCTCGCGATCAAACACGTCGACGTCCGCAACGGTTACCTCGCCGTGGACCTGCAGCACCATTCCGTGCTCGCTCATCTGTTCGAGCACGCGCCGTATGTTGCGCAGATCCGTGACACCGGACTCCGAGTGGGTCGTGGCACCGGCCGGGTAGAGTTTGAATCCAGCGATGCAACCACTGGCGCGCGCCACCGCAACCTCCTCGGGGTTCGTGTGGTCGGTCAGATACAGCGTCATCAGCGGCTCGAAGCGCGCTCCGGCGGGCACGGCGGCGAGGATCCGCTCGCGGTAGGCCATTGCCAGTGCCGTGGTGGTGACCGGTGGCTTCAGATTCGGCATGACGATTGCCCGCCCGAAGCGCGCTGCCGTGAACGGCAGCACCGCGGCCATGGCCGCCCCATCGCGCAGGTGCAGGTGCCAGTCATCGGGACGGCGCAGGGTCAGAGTCGTCATCGCGCAGGTTTTCCGGCCGGCAGCGGCAGCTTGCCACTGCGCAGTAGTTCCAGGGTATAACGCACGCCGAAGCCGGTAATGTCGGTATTGATATGGGCCAGACCACCGCTGCGCACCGCGGCCGCCAGGTCCATGTGAATCCACGCCGTGTCCTGCGGCACGAAGCGCGACAGAAAGCGTGCCGCGAGGATGTGGTCGGCCTTGCCCTCCGGCGTGCATTGCATGACATCGGCGATCCGGCTTTCGAGTTCGGCGTCGTAATCGGCATCCATGGGAAAATTCCAGACACGCTCGCCACTGGACTCGCCGGCAGCCAGCGCGATCGGCGCGAGGGCGGGTGGTTGCACGAAGATGCCGCTCATGCGCTCACCCAGGGCCGTGATGCACGCACCGGTGAGTGTCCCGTAGTCCATGATGAGTGCCGGCCGGGTGCGCCCGACCAGCGCCAGTGTGTCCGCCAGCACCATGCGCCCCTCGGCGTCAGTGTGGATGACCTGGATGCTGGTGCCGTTGACCGCCGTGACGACATCCTGAGGAATGTAGGCCTCCGGACCGGTGCGGTTCTCGGTAATGGCAAGCCATGCGTCCACTGCCAGCGGTACGCGATTTTCAGCGCAGGCGCACAGCGTGGCGAGCGCGACCGCGCTGCCGTTCATGTCGGTGTGCATGTCGAGCATGCCGCGATGGGGCTTGAGATTGGTGCCGCCGGTATCAAACAAGACGCCCTTGCCGACCAGCGCCACATCGGCGCGGCCGCGGTGGCGGGGCGGACGATAGCTCAGATGAGCAATGCCGGCGTTGCGCCTTGCGTTGCCTTGCGCGACCGCGAGGAAAGCTCCCGCGCCGAGCCGCTTCAGCGTCACCTCCGACAGCCAGCGGAACCTCAGATGGTGCTTGCGGGCCAGAGCGCGCAGCACGCGCTGGTAGCCGCTCGCATCGAGTTTGTTCGGCGGCAGGGCGGTAAGCCAGCGCGCCAGGCCATTCGCGTTTGCCGCGATCTGGACGCGGCTCAGATCCAGCGACCCGCCGACCACCGCAATCTGTTGCAGGGTGCGCACATGTTTGCGGGCACTGCGGAAGCTGGGCATCTCAAATGCGCAGGCAAGGGTGGCGCTGAGCAGCGCCTCGAGCGTCCGGTTGGGATCGCCGGCGCCTTGCGTGGGCGCGGCCAGGGCAACCGCGCCGGGCATGCAATTGCCCAGATCGCGCGCCATGCGACCAGCCAATGAGAGCACCTCGAATGCGCTTGCATTGCGCGGCAGCACACCCAATATCAGTCGGGTCTGCCGTGCGCTGGCGATATTGACGCTGCGGACGCTGCCAGGACCGGTACCCGTCTTCTGGCGCGCCCTTCCGGCGTGCAGTTGGCGCCACATTTGCGCCTGCGGCAGTGCTGAAAACACCGCCGGAGAGGCATCCATGGGAATGATGACTAGTATGGCGTCGAGGCTGTCGGCGCGACGCGCGGACAGGCGGGCAACGCGCTCGATCCGCGGGGGCGCCTGGAGCGGTAATAGGCTTGTTGAGCGAGGTGTCATGACCGGAATGAGCAGATTGAGGGCAGCGTCCCGGAAAGAGCCCCGTTCCGCCATGCTTGCTTGACCGTCGCCAGTGAAATCCGGATCATTACCCAGCTTGATTCAACGCGAATTCACGCGCAGTCCAATTGCGCATCCTAGCACAGCATCCGTTCGCGCCCGTGCCTGCGGGGCCGCGGCGTGCGGCGGAGTTATAGCGCCGCTGACTGCGGCGGAGTTTTAAGAGCCGCCATGACGGAACTTCCCAAATTGCAAGATCTTGACCCGACAGAAACCCAGGAGTGGCTGGAGTCGATCGACTCCGTACTCAAGACGCACGGCGCGGATCGTGCGCACTTTCTGCTGGAGCGCCTGATCGACCATACGCGCCGCTCCGGGGCGTATCTGCCGTTCAAGCCCAACACCGCTTATGTGAATACGATCTCGGTGCCGCAGCAGCAGGCCTACCCCGGTGACCGCGCGCTGGAGCGCCGCATCGAGGCCTACCTGCGCTGGAACTCGGTCGCGATGGTGCTCAAGGCCAACAAGATCTCCTCCGAGTTCGGTGGCCATCTGGCCAGCTACGCCTCCTCGGCGACCCTTTACGAGGTGGGCTTCAATCACTTCTGGCGTGCGGCCTCGGCGCAACACCCCGGTGACATGGTGTTCATGCAGGGCCATTCCTCGCCTGGCATCTACGCGCGCGCCTTCCTCGAAGGGCGCCTGTCCGAAGATCAGCTGAACCGCTTCCGCCAGGAAGCCGAAGGGCCGGGGCTCGGGCTGTCCTCCTATCCGCATCCGTGGCTGATGCCGGATTTCTGGCAGTTCCCGACGGTGTCGATGGGCCTGGGGCCCATGATGGCCATCTTCCAGGCGCGCTTCGTGCGCTACATGGAACATCGCGACCTGGTGCCCCCGACCGATCGCAAGGTGTGGTGTTTCCTGGGTGACGGCGAGACCGACGAGCCGGAGTCAATGGGCGCACTGACCATGCCGGTGCGCGAGAAGCTCGATAACCTGGTGTTCGTCATCAACTGTAACCTGCAGCGCCTCGATGGTCCGGTGCGCGGCAATGGCAAAATCATCCAGGAGTTGGAGGCCGCCTACCTCGGCGCCGGCTGGAACGTGATCAAGGTGCTGTGGGGCACGCGCTGGGATCACCTGCTGGCTCGCGACCAAACGGGTCTGCTGCGTAAAGTGATGGAAGACACCGTCGACGGCGAGTACCAGAACTACAAGGCCAAGGGCGGCGCGTACACGCGCGAGAATTTCTTCGGCAAATATCCTGAGACCCGCGAGATGGTCGCCAACATGAGCGACGAGGACATCTATGCCCTCAAACGCGGTGGCCACGATGCGCAGAAGGTATTTGCGGCCTACTACGCGGCGTCGAACCACAAGGGCCAGCCCACGGTCATTCTTGCGCACACCGTCAAGGGCTTTGGCCTTGGCAAGGCTGGCGAGGGCCAGATGGTCGCGCATCAGCAGAAGAAGGTGGACATTGAAGGCCTGCGGGCGTTTCGCGATCGCTTCGCCATGCCGGTCGCCGATGACGACCTGGCCAAGCTGCCGTACCTGAAGCTGCCCGAGGATTCGGACGAAGCCAAGTACCTGCACAGCCGGCGCCACGCGCTCGGCGGTTACCTGCCGGTGCGAACCAATACGGCGCCGCCGCTGGCGATCCCGCCGCTGTCGGCCTTCGAGGCGATGCTCGAAGGCACCGGAGAGCGTGAGATCTCCACCACCATGGCGTTCGTGCGCATCCTCACGGTACTGCTCAAAGACAAGACCATTGGCAAGAACATCGTGCCGATCGTTCCGGACGAGGCGCGTACCTTCGGCATGGAAGGCCTGTTCCGCCAGATCGGCATCTATTCATCGGTGGGCCAGCTGTACACGCCGCAGGATTCCGAGACCCTGATGTCCTATCGCGAGGACAAGAAGGGCCAGATGCTCGAAGAGGGTATCAACGAGGCGGGCGCGACCTGCTCGTGGATCGCGGCAGGCACCGCGTACGCCAATCACGGCATCAACATGGTGCCGTTCTATATCTACTATTCGATGTTCGGCTTCCAGCGGGTCGGTGATTTCCTGTGGGCTGCCGGTGACATCCAGGCACGCGGCTTCCTGCTCGGCGCCACGGCCGGTCGCACGACCCTGGCGGGTGAGGGACTGCAGCATCAGGACGGTCACAGCCTGCTGCACGCCAGCACGGTCCCCAACTGCGTCAGCTACGATCCGACGTTCGCCTACGAACTGGCCGTCATCATCCATGACGGCATGCGCCGCATGTATGTGGAGCAGCAGCGCGTCTTCTACTACATCACGGTCATGAACGAGAATTACGCCCAGCCGCCACTGCCGAAGGGCGCGGAAGAGGGCATTCTGAAGGGCATGTACCGGCTGCAGACCGGAGGCAAGGGCAAGGTGCGCGCGACCTTGTTTGGTTCCGGTACCATCCTGCGTGAATGCATTGCGGCCGCGCAGATGCTGGAGAAGGACTACGGTGTCCCGGCTGATATCTACTCGGTGACCAGCTTCAGCGAACTGCGCCGCGAGGCGCTGGGCTGCGAACGGCACAATCTGCTGAACCCCCAGGCTGCAGCAAAAGTGCCTTATGTGAGCACCTGCCTGAAGGATGTCGAGGGCCCGATCATTGCCGCCACCGATTACATGCGCGCGGTGCCGGACCAGATCCGCCAGTGGGTGGACAAGCGCTATGTCACGCTGGGAACGGATGGCTACGGCCGCTCCGACAGCCGCGCCGCGCTGCGCCGGCACTTTGAGGTGGATCGCAACTTCATCGTGGTGGCAACTCTCAAGGCCTTGGCCGATGAGGGCAAGATTGATCGCGCCACCGTGGGCAAGGCCATCACGGCCTTAGGCATCGATCCGGCGAAGGCCGACCCTTTGAACACCTGATTCAACATCCAAAGAGAATAAACAGTGACTCGCGTCATAGAAGTGCGAGTGCCCGACATGGGCAACTTCAAGGATGTGGCCGTCATCGACGTCCTCGTCAAGCCCGGCGACAGCATTGAAGTCGACGGTCCGCTCATCACTCTGGAGACCGAGAAGGCCACGATGGACGTCCCGTCCTCGGTCGCCGGCGTCATCGAGAAGATCATCGCCTCCAAGGGTGGGACCATATCGCCTGGGGATGTGGTCGCGACGGTAAAGGTCGCGGATGACGCGCCTGCCGCGCCTGCCGCGGCGCCGACGTCAGGTGCTGCACCCGCCGCTGCCAAGCCCGCCACGTCGGCGCCAGCTCCGGCACCTGCGCCGAAGCCTGCTGCGGCTGCCGCGCCTGCTGGCGCTGCCGGCGCGAGCCTGGCCGCCATCAATGAGAGCGGCTTCTCCTCGGCCCATGCGAGTCCCTCGGTACGTCGCTTCGCGCGTGAACTGGGTGTCGATCTGGCGCGGGTGAGCGGTACCGGCTTCAAGTCGCGGATTACGGAGGATGACGTCAAAGGCTTCGTCAAGCAGGCGCTCAGTGGCGGCGGGACGCCAGGCGGCAAGGCCGGCGTGTCGGGCGGCCGCGGACTGCCCAGCGTACCCGTGGTGGACTTCGCGGCCTTCGGTACGGTGGAAACCAAGCCGCTGACGCGGATCCAGAAAATCTCGGGCTCGCGCCTGCACGCGAGCTGGGTGAACCTGCCGCATGTCACGCAGTTCGATGAAGCGGATATCACGGACCTGGAAGAGCTGCGCAACAAACTCAAGGCGAAGGCGACCGCGCAGGGCATCAAGCTGACGCCGTTGGCCTTCATCATCCGCGCCTGTGTGCGCGCGTTGCACCATTTCCCGACTTTCAATTCTTCCCTGGATGCGGGCGGTGAGAACCT
The DNA here is from genome assembly GCA_036267975.1 of Steroidobacteraceae bacterium. GTDB lineage: Bacteria > Pseudomonadota > Gammaproteobacteria > Steroidobacterales > Steroidobacteraceae > DAIDKA01. The sequence continues at coordinate 39,146 of DATAVA010000015.1, forward strand.
CGTCCTCAAGAAGTACATCCATATGGGCTTCGCGGCGGACACGCCCAATGGTTTGATGGTGCCGGTGGTACGTGATGCGGACCGCAAGGACATCTACGAAGTTGCCCGAGCGCTCGGCGAGCTGTCGGAGAAGGCGCGCACCGGCACCCTCACTGTGGCGCAGATGCAGGGCGGATCATTCACGATTTCAAGTCTCGGCGGCATTGGCGGCACGGCGTTCACGCCGATCATCAATGCGCCGGAGGTCGCGATCCTGGGCGTGTCGCGCTCGGCGATGAAGCCGGTGTTCAAGGAAGGCGCCTTCGTGCCGCGCCTGATGCTGCCGCTGTCGCTGTCCTACGATCATCGCGTCATCGACGGTGCGCTGGCCGCTAAATTCACGACCTATCTTGCACAGGTGCTCGCCGAACCGCGCGCGCTGGTCGAGGCGGTGCCTTAGATGAGTTCCATAGATCTGGTCGTACCGGACATCGGCAACTTCGATGCCGTGCCGGTCGTGGATGTGCTGGTCAAAGTGGGCGACAGCATCGAGGTTGAAACTCCGCTCATCACCCTGGAGACGGACAAGGCCACGATGGATGTGCCGGCGGCGGCGGCGGGCACCATCACTGAACTGCTCGTGAAGCGCGGCGACAAGGTCGGCAAGGGCACCGTCATTGCGCGTGTTGCCGCGGTCGCCGGTGCTGATGCGGCGCCCACCGCAACCGATGCGCCTGCGAAATCCGCGGCACCCGTCCAACCGCCCGCCGCGATACCTGCTACCGACTCTTCGGGAGACACGGTGCGCATGCGTGCACCGGATGTTTCCGCGGTGGCTCGCATCGAGGCGCAGGCGGACCGCAGTACACAGGTCATCGTGCTGGGCTCCGGCCCCGGTGGCTACACCGCCGCGTTCCGCGCCGCGGACCTCGGTCTGAAGGTGACGCTCATCGAGCGCTGGTCCACCCTGGGCGGCGTGTGCCTGAACGTCGGGTGCATTCCGTCGAAGACATTGCTGCACGCGGCGAAAGTGATCGAGGATGCCGATGCGATGGCGGTGCACGGCATCACCTTTGGCAAGCCGAAGCTGGATCTGGAGAAGCTGCGCGGCTTCAAGAATGGCGTGGTCAAGAAGCTGACCAGCGGCCTGTCGGCGTTGGCCAAGCAGCGCAAGGTAGAACTGGTCACGGGCAGCGGCAAATTCGTCAGTCCGCAGGTCATCGAAGTCACCGGGCCGAAGGGGAGCGAGCGTATCCGGTTCGATAGCTGCATCATCGCGGCCGGATCGGAGGCGGTGAAGCTGCCGGGCTGGCCGAGCGATCCGCGCATCATTGATTCAACAGGTGCGCTGGAATTGCCGGCCATCGGCGGGCGGATGCTGGTGGTGGGCGGCGGCATCATCGGCCTTGAAATGGCCTGCGTGTACGATGCCCTGGGCACCCGGGTCAGCGTGGTTGAACTCACTCCGACGCTCATGCCCGGGTGCGATCCGGACCTGGTAAAGCCGCTGGAAAAGCGCTTGCGGACCCGCTATGAACAGATCCTGCTGAGCGTGAAGGTCACCGGCGTTGAGGCCACCCGGCAGGGCATCCGCGTCAGCTTCGCGGGCGAGAAGGCGCCCGAGCCGCAGCTCTATGACTACGTGCTGGTGGCCGTCGGCCGTTCACCCAATGGCAAGCTGATCGGCGCGGAGGCGGCGGGCGTAAATGTGAGTGACCGCGGCTTCATTCCGGTCGACAAGCAGATGCGCACCAATGTGCCGCATATTTTCGCGATCGGCGATATCGTCGGTCAGCCGATGCTGGCCCACAAGGCAACCCACGAGGCGAAAGTGGCAGCCGAAGTTATCGCGGGGCACAAGGCGGCTTTCGATGCCCGCGTGATTCCCTCGGTGGCCTACACCGATCCGGAAGTGGCCTGGGTCGGGCTGACGGAGACGGAAGCGAAGGCCAAGAACATCGCCTTTGAAAAGGGCCTGTTTCCCTGGGCTGCGAGCGGCCGCTCGCTGTCGCTGGGCAGGGATGATGGCTTCAGCAAGCTGCTCTTCGATCCGGTCACGCATCGGTTGCTGGGCGGAGGGATTGTGGGATCCAATGCCGGTGACCTCATCAGTGAAGTCGCCGTTGCCATTGAAATGGGCGCGGACGCGACGGATATAAGCCTCACGGTGCACCCGCATCCGACGCTGTCAGAGACCGTGGCGTTCGCGGCCGAGGCCGTCGACGGCACGCTCACCGACTTGTACATTCCCAAGAAGAAATAAGCGCCGCTGCGCCGCCTCAGCGGCGCGTGAGCAACCGTGCGACCAGCGCTTCGACCTTGCGCAGATACTCCCCCTCATCCGGAGCGCGCCCTGCACGCTGTGCTTCCCACAGCGTTTCCCCGAGCGGCGTCAGCAGCGCGTGTTCGGCATCGTGGGCATTGCCAAAGTGCTCACACAGGCGGCGATGCAGGGCGGCAAAACCTGCGGGGCGATTCGTGCTCAGCTGCTCGCGGATCGCCAGGTGCATGCCCATGTGCAGGAAGGGGTTCGCGTGCCCGCCTTCGGGCGTGAAGTCGGCGCTCAGGACTTCCTGACCGCCCTCGAGCCAGGCGCTGTATTCGGGATGCTCGGCGATGACGGCTGCGACCTGGGCTTCCAGCGGGCTCAATGGTTGCTGGGCCCGGAACTTGCGCCACGAGGCCAGGTACATCTGGCGCAGCTGCTCGCGGCTTTGATCGGCAAAAATCGGCATGAGTGGGCAGCTTCAGCGCGTGGGCCTGGTCTTGGCCGGATAGTCGCACAGGTCGCGGATCAGGCAGGTCGGACACTTGGGCGTGCGGGCCAGACACACGTAGCGGCCATGCAGCAGCAGCCAGTGATGAGCCCCACGCGCGAACTGCGGTGGCGTGGTCCTGACCAGTTCGAGCTCCACGGCCAGCGGTGTGCGGCCGGGCGCCAGCCCGGTGCGGTTCGCGACCCGGAAGATATGGGTGTCCACGGCAATCGTGGTTTCACCGAATGCAACGTTCAATACGACATTGGCTGTCTTGCGGCCCACCCCCGGCAATGCTTCGAGCGAGTCGCGGTCGGCTGGAACCTGGCCGTCGTGCAGATCCATCAGACGTTGGCACAGCCCGATCAGATTGGCTGTTTTGGTGTTATACAACCCAACGGTCTTCAGATATGGCTTCACCCCGGCGATGCCTAAGGCGAGCAAGGCCTGGGGCGTATTGGCTACCGGGAACAGTTTCGCGGTGGCGGCATTGACGCTCCTGTCGGTGGTCTGCGCCGAGAGCATCACGGCCACCAGCAGTTCAAAAGGCGTGGCGTAGTTAAGTTCCGACACCGGTTCGGGGTTCGCCGCGCGCAGCCGCTCGAACAGCAGCCGGCGCCGCGCCGCGCTGTAGCCTCGGTGGCGAGTGCTGCGGGCGGCCGTGGTTGTCATGGTGAGTTCTGACCCGGATCCAGTGCCAGCTTCTTGCGTGCGGCAAGCAATGCGGCGCGCTCGGCGGCGCGCCGCTGTACGCGCGCCTCATGCGCATGGTAGCGCTGGCGGCTGGCGGCCGGCTGCGGCGGCCCTGCCGGCACTGATGCAGCGCTCACGGCCTCCATGGTGATGCAGTCCACCGGGCACGGCGCAATACACAGCTCGCACCCCGTACACAGTTCCGCCACCACGGTGTGCATGAATCGCGGCGCGCCGATGATGGCATCCACCGGACACGGAGGCAGGCACTTCGCGCAGCCGATACAACGCGCTTCATCGATGACCGCGACGCGCGCAGCCTGCTCCACCCCGTTCGCGGGGTTCAGTGGCAGCGGCTCGCGTCCCAGCAGTTGCGCCAGCGCCTCGATCGTCGCGGCGCCGCCGGGTGGGCACTGATTGAGGGGTGTGCCCTCGGCAATGGCCTGCGCGTACGGCAGGCATCCGGGATAGCCGCAGCGCGTGCACTGCGTCTGCGGCAACAGGGCATCGATGGCCTTGATGTCCACGGCGCGCCTTCTAGGTGATGCGCATGCCCGCCGTAGCGCCCGCATCCGGCGCCAGCAGGAACAGCCCGGCACCATCGCCGCTTGCACACAGCACCATGCCTTCGGAAACGCCAAAGCGCATCTTGCGCGGCGCCAGGTTCGCCACGACAACGGTGAGACGCCCCACCAGGGCCGCCGGGTCGTATGCCGAGCGGATACCGGAAAACACCGTGCGCGCGGCAGGCTCCCCGAGATCGAGGGTCAGCTTCAGCAGCTTGTCGGACCCCGTCACGGCCTCGGCGGCGAGAATGCGCGCCACGCGCAGTTCGACCTTCGCGAATTCATCGATGGAGATCGTCGTGGGTGGCGCGGCTGGCGCGGCCGGCGCGGCAGGTTCATTCACTTTCGGCGATTCCTTGGCGGTATCGAACAGTTTATCGAGAGTCTTGGCGTCCACGCGTGTCAGCAGATGCGCGTAGGGATTGATCCGGTGTCCCGCCGGCAGCAGCGTTGCGCTGTCGGCCCACTGCAATGGCGGGACGTTCAGGAATTTCTCCGCGCGTGCCGCCAGCTGCGGCACCACCGGCTTCAACAGCAAGGTCAGCAACCTGAAGAGATTGATGGCAGCACTGCACACCGCCTGCAGCTCATCGCCCCGCGCGGCATCGCGCGCAATTTCCCATGGTGCGTGATCGGCGACATAGCGATTGGCCAGATCCGCCAGATGCATTGTCAGCCGCAGGGCCAGGCCAAAGTCACGCAGTTCGTAGGCCTCGCGAATGGCCTGACTTTCGCGCCGGAATTCATCGACCAGCGCCTCCGCAGCGGGTTGGCGCACCGCGCACAAGTGGCCCGCGAAGCGCTGATTGAGGAAATTTGCACAACGGCTGGCGATGTTGACGTACTTGCCGACGAGGTCGCTGTTCACGCGGGCGAGGAAGTCTTCCGGGTTGAAATCGACATCCTCGACGTTGGCGTTGAGCTTGGCGCCGAAGTAGTAGCGCAGCCAATCCGGGTCCATGCCGATGCTGAGGTAGCGCAGCGGATCGATCCCGGTGCCGCGCGACTTGGACATCTTGGCGCCCAGCACGGTGAGGAACCCGTGGACATGGATATTGTCAGGCACCTTGTAGGGTGTTCCGGCGAATTTCAACATCGCCGGCCAGAACAGGGTGTGGAAGTAGATGATGTCCTTGCCGATGAAATGGATCTGCTCGGTCGCGGGGTCGGCCAGGAACTGCGCAAAGCTGCCAGGCTCACCATTGCGCGCAGCCGCGCCGCTTGAGAAGTAATTCTCAAGCGAAGCCAGGTAACCCAGCGGCGCATCCAGCCACACGTAAAAGAACTTGCCCGGATGATCCGGAATGGGAATGCCGAAATAGGGCGCGTCGCGGGAGATGTCCCAGTCGCCCAGTGCGTTCTCACCGCTGCCATCGAGCCATTCGCGCGCCTTGTTGGCGACCTGCGGCTGCAGATGGCCCGGTGTCTGGATCCAGCTTTGCAGGAAAGCGCGGCAACGCGGGTCCGAGAGTCTGAAGAACAGATGATCGGAGCTGCGAAGTTCCGGCACGGTGCCGGACAGTGTTGAATAAGGATTGATCAGATCCGTGGGCGTATTGACCGTGCTGCACACTTCGCAGGCGTCCGCGTACTGTTCCTTGGCGTGACAGTGTGGACACTCCCCCTTGATGTACCGATCGGCCAGGAACATGCCCTTCACGGGGTCATAGAACTGCTCGACCGGGCGGGTATCGATCAGGCCGGCGGCCTTCAGGCGTTGATAGACATCCTGCGCGAGGGCGGTGTTCTCCGGTGAGTCGGTGGTATACCAGTGATCAAAGCTCAAGCCGAAGCCATCAAGGTATTGGCGGCGCCCCGCGGCGATGCCGCGCACCAGTTCCTGCGGCGTCACCCCGTCGGCCTGCGCCTTGAGCATGATGGGTGCGCCATGGGCATCGTCCGCGCCGATGAAATGGACCCTGGAGCCGACCATCCGCTGGAAGCGCACCCAGATGTCAACCTGGATGTATTCCATGATGTGGCCGATATGCAGGGGCCCGTTGGCGTAAGGCAGGGCGCTGGTGATGTAGAGTTGTCGTGACATCCGCCCAGTTTACCGTACCGGCGCGGTTTCCCGGTTGCCGGTACGGCGATGGCGATGCCAAGATGCTGCGGTGGCACGCAATATCGAAATCAAGGCGCGGATTGCGGACCTCGCGATGCTGCAGCTCCTGGCTGCGCGACTGGCCGATTCCGGTCCAACCGTCATTGCGCAGGACGACACGTTTTTCGCCTGCACCAACGGCCGATTGAAGCTGCGGGAGCAGTCGGGTGCCGGGGCCGAGCTGATTTTCTATCAGCGTGCGGATGAGAGCGGACCCAAGGAATCGTTTTATCTGCGCGTGCCGGTTGCCGATCCGAAGGCCTTGCGGGAGTTGCTGCAGCAGGCGCACGGGGTTGCCGGGAGGGTGCGCAAGCGCCGGGCGCTGTTCCTGGTCGGTCGCACCCGCATCCATCTGGATGTGGTCGAGGGCCTCGGGGAATTCCTCGAACTCGAAGTCGTGCTGCGGGATGGCGAATCCGCCGCTCAGGGCAGTGCGGAGGCGCACCACATCATGGCGCAGCTGGGCGTGACGCCACAGGAGCTGATTTGCGGCGCTTATGTCGATCTGCTCGGGCAGCCGAGCGCGTGAAGCAACCCGCCGCGGCCAGCGAACGCGCCTTTCTGGGGACCTTTCTGCACGCTCCGCAGCGCGGCGCCCTGGAGTGCCTGCACAACGCACTGGTCATGGTGGGCGCGGACGGTGTGATCAGCGCCGTGCACCGCGAGCAGACGCAGCAGGCCCGTACCGAGGCCGCCCGTCTGGACGCAGCCGGTCGGCTGGTCAGGTTCGAATCGAAGCACTATGTCCTGCCGGGCATGGTCGATTTGCATGTCCACGCGCCGCAATGGCCGCAATTGGGCATGGCGCTCGAACTGCCGCTGGCCCAGTGGCTGCAGGAATGCGTATTTCCGCTGGAGTCGCGGTATGCGGATGCCGGGTTCGCGGCGCAGATGTATGAGGCGGCCGTGGCGAATCTGCTGGCCAATGGCACGACGACGGCGATGTATTTCGGCACCCTGCACCTGGCGGCGACCAAGCTGCTGGCGGATATCTGCCTGCGCCGCTCCCAGCGCGCCCTGATCGGGCGGGTGGCGATGGATAATCCCGAGCAGTGTCCGGATTTTTATCGCGACAGCGGTGCTGCGCTCGCCGAGCGCGAAACGCGTGAATTCATCGACTATGTGCGCGCGCTGCCGGGCGGCGCGGGACTGGTTTATCCGGTGATCACGCCGCGCTTCATTCCCGCCTGCACGGATGAGCTGTTGCAGCGGCTCGGCAAACTGGCGCATGAATCGGGCTGCCACATCCAGACGCACTGTTCCGAGAGCGACTGGGAACACCAGTATGTACTGCACCGCTGCGGCCGGACGGATGCCGCGGCGCTCGATTCCTTCGGACTGTTGTCGCGACGCACCGTGCTGGCTCACGGAAACTTTGTGAGCGCCGTCGATGCAGGCCTCATTGTGGCGCGCGGCGCTGCGATCGCGCATTGTCCCTTGTCCAATGTGTATTTTTCCGACGCGGTGTTTCCGCTGCGTCGCATGCTCGCTGCCGGGATGCATGTGGGACTGGGGACCGATATCGCCGCCGGACCCAGCCCCTCGCTTCTGGAGAACGCACGGCAGGCGGTCAGCAGCTCGCGGCTGCTTGAGAGCGGCGTCGATGCGCTGCAGACTCCTGCCCAGCGAGGTTGTCCTGAGTCACGCATCGATGCCGTCACGGCGTTCTGGATGGCCACCGCCGCGGGTGGTATCGCCTTGGACCTGCCGGTCGGCCTGTTCGCTCCAGGCTATCAGTTCGACGCCTGTGTGATTGACACGGCCGCCCCGCAGGGCAATCTGCGGGTGAGCAGCGGGGAGGACGCGCAAACGGTGCTGCAGAAGATCGTCCACGCGGCAGCGCGGGCCGATATCAGTCAGGTGTGGGTGGCGAACCGGCGGGTCGTATAACGGCAGGGTCAATGACCGGAGGCTATATGGCATCGAGCGAAATTCCGCGTGACCTGATCGGTTACGGGGCGCAGCCCCCGAATCCGCGGTGGCCGAAGGGCGCGCGCATCGCCGTGCAGTTCGTCCTCAGTTATGAAGTGGGTGCACACGCCAGCGATGCGGCAGCGGACGCCAATCTGCCGGCGCAGTCGGTCTACGAGTATGGCAGCCGTGCGGGTGTGTGGCGGGTCCTGCGACTGGCGCAGGAGTTCGGCGTGCCCCTCACCATCTTTGCGGTGGCGACGGCGCTGGAGCAGCATCCCGCGCTGGCGCGCGAACTGGTCGGCCTGGGGCATGAGATCGCCGGTCACGGCTGGCGCGGGATCGACCATCAGCATGTGCCCGAGGAGCAGGAGCGCGCCGACATGCGTCGCGCCATCGAAGTCCTGACCCGGGTGACGGGAGCACGACCGCTGGGCTGGTACAGCGGCCGGCCGGGCGCGAACACTCGCAAGCTGGTCATCGAGGAGGGCGGCTTTCTCTACGACGCGGACGCGTGCAACGATGATCTGCCGTACTGGTTCAAGCTGTCGGGGCGCAATCATCTGATCGTGCCCTACACGCAGGACATCAATGACGAGGGTGAGGACTTCTATGCCTATGCCCGGGATGCCTACGACGCGCTCTACGAGGAAGGCGCTGCCGCGCCGAAGATGATGTCGATCGGCCTGCACGCACGCCTGATCGGCCAGCCCGGACGCAGCGTCGCGCTGCGGCGCCTGTTCGCTCACATGCGATCGCATCGGGACGTATGGTTCTGCCGGCGGATCGACATCGCCCGCCACTGGATCGAGCACCATCCGCCGGGATAGGGTCCTACCCCTGATCCCGCACCGGGTCGAACTTTGCCTTGTTGATGCCCTTCTTGAAGGCTTCCTTGCCCGTGATCGCCCGCTGCTCCAGTAGCTGCTGGATGGCGCTGTCCATGGTGCGCATGCCGAACTGCGCTCCGGATTGCATGCTGTTCTCCAGCTGATCGAGCTTGCCTTGGCGGATGAGGTTCGAGGTCGCCGGCGTGTTGACCAGAATCTCAAGCGCCGCGACGCGTCCTTGCTTGTCGGCCCGCTGCAGCAGCTGCTGCGAGACGACGCCACGCAGCGAGGTCGACAGCATGGTGCGCACATGCGACTGCTTGTCCGACGGGAACGCGTTCACCATGCGGTCCACGGTCTGCGCGGCGCCGTTGGTATGCAGGGTGCCCATGACCAGGATGCCCATTTCGGCCGCGGTCACGGCGATGCTCATGGTCTCCAGGTCACGCAACTCGCCCACGAGGATGACATCCGGGTCCTCGCGCAGGGCCGAATGCAGCGCCGCGGAGAAAGTCGGGGCATGATGGCCGACTTCGCGTTGGCTGATGAGGCAGCGCTTGCGTTGATGCACGAACTCAATCGGATCCTCGATGGTGAGGATATGCCCCTGGACGCGGGTGTTGATGTCATCGATCAGGGCCGCGAGCGTGGTGGATTTTCCCGAGCCGGTCTTGCCCGTCACCAGGATGAGACCCTGGGTGTGACGGCACATCTGCCGCACCGCTTCGGGCAGTTTCAATTCATCCATGGTCAGTGCCTGGGAGGGTATGGCGCGCAACACGGCCCCCATGCCGTTCAGATGCCGCAGCACATTGACGCGAAAGCGCCCGCGATCACCCATGGTGTACGCGAAGTCCGCGCCTTCCTTGGTCTCGAAGCGGTCGATGGCGTTCTTGGGCATGATCTCGTACAGCGCTTCGCGCACCGCCGTCGGATCGAGCTTGTCCGGGCGCAGGGGCATGAGGTCGCCGTACTGACGGATGCGCGGTGGATCACCCGCGATGAAATGCAGGTCGGAGCCGCGCTTGTCCAGGATTTCGTTGAGGTAGCTGTCGATGGCGGCCATGGCGTTCTATTCCGAAGGGATGGTCATGGTGCCGCTGAACTCCGCCTTGGGCAGCACACTGGTGTCGGTCACGAACTTCTGGAACAGGCTCTTGTTGCTGGCGTACGCATAGGCATCATCAGGGTCGATCTCCCGCGCCGTGATCGCGGTCAGCAGTGCCTGGTCGAGCACCTGCATGCCGCTGTCACGACCCATCTGCAGCTGCGTGAGGATCTGGTGGCTCTGGTCGGTCTGGATGAGCTTCGCGATGGCCTTGGTCATGACCATGATTTCGCAGATGGCCCGGCGTCCGCGACCGTCGGTGGTCTTGCACAGTATCTGGGTGACGACGGCCAGCAGGCTTTGCGACAGAAAGCTCTTGGTCTGTTCACGTTCCTCCACCGGCAGTGCGTCGATCACGCGGTCGATGGTCTTCACGGCACCGGTGGTATGCAAGGTGCCCAGCACCAGGTGTCCGGTCTCGGCCGCCGTCATGGCCATGCGGATGGTTTCCGCGTCACGCATTTCACCGACCAGGATCACATCGGGGTCCTCGCGCATGGCAGCGCGTACCCCTTCGGCGAAGGAGGGAATGTGGGTGTGCAGCTCGCGCTGGATGACCTGGCTGCTCTTGCTGCGATGGACGAACTCGATGGGGTCCTCGAGGCTGATGATGTTCAGTTTGCGCGTGTGATTGAGGTGATCGATCATCGCGGCGAGCGTCGTGGACTTGCCGGTGCCGGTCGAGCCGGTCACCAGGATCATGCCCTGGTGGTAGTCGCACAGCTTGGTCACGATGGCTGGCAGCGCCAGTTTCTCCAGCGAGGGTACCTCGGTGGGAATGGTGCGGAAGGTGGCGCCGACGCCGGTGTCCTTGCGGAAAATATTGACGCGGAAGCGGCCGCCGTCGGCGGACACATACGAGAAATCCAGATCGCTCCCGCCGGCGAAATGTTCGGCCTGGGAGCGCGTCAGGATCTCGGTGACATACCCTTCCAGCTCCACGGCGCGCAGGTCGCGGAACTTGATGGGCAGCAGGTCGCCGTGCATGCGCAGCATGGGCGGGACGCCCACCGCCAGGTGTACATCCGAACAGCCCTGCTGCATGCCGAGTTTCAGGAACGCGTCGATGCGCGCCACAGCCGACCCCTCCCCATTAAGCTAAAGCACACCCAGTCCCCCAATCTTTTGCCAAGTCTGGGCCACATAATCAATGGCTTGCGCCATGAAAGTTGACGTAACGCACGAAAGAGACCCCCTTTCGGGGCCCGCCAGCCCTCCGGGGAGGGCTACATGTACGATTCGAGCGTGGCGCGCAGCTCATCCATGGACTGGAAGCGCTTGTTCTTATCGACCGCCATTGCCTTCATGACCGCATCGCTCAGGCCCGCCGGCAGGGCGGCGTTGATCTCCGCGGGCGGCCGCGCCCGTCCCTGCACATGCTGGTACATGACCGACATATGGTCGCCGCGGGCATAGGGCGGCACGCCGGTCAGCATTTCATACAGGATGACCCCCTCGGCGTAGATGTCGGCGCGCTCGTCGACCTTCTTGCCCAGGATCTGCTCCGGGGCCATGTACTTGGGTGAGCCGATCACGTAGCCGGTCTTGGTCAGCTGCGTATCGCCTTCGCGGTGCGCCGCGGCCACGCCGAAATCGACGATCTTCAGCAGCCCGTCCTGGTTGATGAGCACGTTGGCCGGCTTCAGGTCGCGATGCACGATGCCGACCTGGTGCGCGACCGTCATGCCCGTGGCGATGTCGCAGCCGAACTGCAGGGCGCGGCGCAGCTCCATGGGTTTTTCGTTGACGATCTCGCCACCCAGAGTGTGGGACGGGAAGTATTCCATCGAGATCGCGTACAGCCCCTGGATGTACAGGAAATCGTAGATGCGGATGACGGTCTTGTGCGTGATCTTGCGCGAGTAGCGCAGCTCATGGACGAACCGCTTCATCACCTCTTCGTCCTCGGCGACGTTGGGGTTCAGGAACTTGAGGATGAGACGCTCGTCGACGACCGTATCCTCCATCAGCAGCACGGTGCCGAAGGCGCCCTTGCCGATGCGGTCGATGTATTTGTAGCGCCCCTCGATGATATCGCCGGTCTTCAGCGTCGTGATGTCCAGCCGGATCTCGGCCTGTTTGCGGGCCTGGGCGAGCGCCGCTTCGGGCATCACCGTCGTTCCCGAGGTCGAGATGGCAGCGGGTCGGGGTGGCGCGCTGGCGGACGCGCGGGCGACCTGGGCCGCCACCGAGGTGAGGGTCCCGGGCCCCGTGATCGCGCTGTTGCCGGTGCGCACGTCCATTTCGGCCAGTGCGGCCGTCGCCAGCCGCGCCACGGTCTGGTCCGCGGAGTTGATCTGGGTCTGCAGGCCCGCGCGGACCTGTTCGGCCTGGCGATCGTCCGCGAGTTTCGCCAGCGCCTGGATGGCTTCGATGCGGATCTCGCGTTCGGGTCGCGCCAGCATCGGCAGGATGGCATCGATGTGCTGCGGCTCGCCGAGCTTGCCAAGCGCCCGCACCACGACCGGGAGCGCCTTGGCAGTGGCGGTTTTCAGCATTTCGAGCAGCCGCGGCAGCGCACGCTTGCTGCCGATTTCGGCGAGGGCGTCGATGGCCCGTTCGCTGACCCACCAGTCATTGTCGCGGGAAGCCTGGATCAGATGATCCACGGCCCGCTCATCCTTGGTCTGATTCAGGATCTCGATGGCCGCACGCCGGATGCCATCATCCTTGTCCTGCACCAGCTGCAGCACCGCATCGATGACCTTCGGACCGCCAATCTTGCCGAGCGCGTCCGCCGCGCGGCTTTGCACCCACCAGTCGCTGTCCTTCAGTGCCTGCACCAGGTATTTGACGCTGCCGGCATTGCCGATCTCGTTGAGTACCTCGACGGCCGAACGGCGTGCATACTCGTTCTCGTCCTTCAGCACATCGATCAGGTAGCGCACCGTGTCGGGATGGTTGGCCTTGATGACCACATCCACGGCCTTGTTCTGCACGTCGATTTCCGGATCGCGCAGCAGCGCGCACAGGCGCTGTACGTCGATGATCTTGTCCATCTTGCGCAGCGCATCCAGCGCCGCCCCGCGGATGAGTTTGTGCGGGTCCTTCAACTGCGCCATCAGCGCCGTCTGCACTTCGGGCAGGTTGAAGCGCGATAGGGTATTGATGATATGAACCCGCGCGATGGCGTCCTTGCCGTGGAGCCGGCCGATGAGCTCCGGCACCGCATTGGTGTCGGCAATCTCACCGATGATCCGGAACAACGCGGCCTTTTCGTTCGGCTCCTGCTGATACGCAACGCCCAGCAGTTCGCGTACATTGAATCGTGACTTTTGCGCCGCAACAATCTCGAGCAGGGCGGACTTGGAGACCCCTGGCACACTCAGCGCTTCCAGCAGCAGATTCGGCGGGAAGTTGCGCGAAGTGGTCAGGGCCCAGGAAATTCCGGCAATTTCGCGCGGGCTGCCTTCGACGAGACCGCGCAGGAAACGGGGGAAGGTCTTGGCGCTGATCAGTGCGGAGAGCACATCGACCATCACCACCGTAACGTTCTTGTCGGCCTCCGGCAGAGCCGCGAGCACGGCATCGATCGCACCGGGTCCCAGGTCCTTCAGCTTGGCTGCGGCCTTCTGGACTGCCGGATCGTTGGGGCCGGTGCCGGACCGGATTTCAGCCACCAGCCTGTCGGCGCGTAAGTTCGTGAAAAAGCTCATTCAGCCGACAGCTAACCGTCTCTCGATCTACATGAGTGGCCAACGGAGCAATCCGATACCCGTCGGGCGCCCATTAATTATGCCACAGCACATCTGCCTGCTGCGGCAAAGCCACGCAACTGCGACTACAATCCGGCGCCCGCCGCAGCCATGATGGTGTCATGAACGATCCGCGCCTGAACCTGATACGCACCGCCATTGAGAATCACGTCGACCCGTTTCTGGGTGAGACACTGGGAGCGGCTCGCGCCGTTGATGAGGTGGAGCTGCGTGAAGGTCGCGTAAACGTCCGTTTGCGCTTCGGATTTCCCGTAGGGGGCTACGCGGACACGCTGACCGAGGCCCTGCGGGCGCAGGTCGGGCCGGTTGCGGCCGGACTGCCGGTGGACTTTCAATTGAGCGCGCACATCCACGCACACGCGGTCCAGCGGCCTTTGAAACCCCTGCAGGGAGTCAAAAACATCATTGCGGTGGCCTCGGGCAAGGGCGGGGTAGGCAAGTCCACCGTCGCCGTGAATCTGGCCCTGGCCTGGGCCGCGCAGGGCGCCCGGGTGGGAGTGCTCGATGCCGACATCTATGGTCCCAGTCAGCCGCTGATGCTGGGACTGACCGGACAGCGGCCGAGCGCGCCGGATGGCAAACACATCAAGCCGCTGAGCGCCCATGGGGTCACCGCCATGTCCATTGGGTTCCTGATTGATCCCGAACAACCGATGGTCTGGCGCGGCCCGATGGTGACGCAGGCGCTCACGCAGCTGCTCGGCGATACCGAATGGGGCGAGCTGGACTACCTGGTGGTGGATATGCCGCCCGGCACCGGCGATATCCAGCTGACCCTGGCGCAGCGCGTGCCGGTGGCGGGCGCCGTGATCGTCACCACGCCCCAGGACATTGCCCTCGCCGATGCCCGCAAGGGCCTGGCCATGTTCGAGAAGGTCGCGGTGCCGGTGCTGGGCATCATCGAAAATATGAGCATCCACATCTGCAGCAATTGTGGCCATGCCGAACACATTTTCGGTTCCGGTGGCGGCGCCCGCATGGCGGCGCAGGCCGGCGTGCGGCTGCTGGGCGAACTGCCCCTGGATGCGCGCATCCGCGAAGATGCCGACGGTGGCCGACCCACCGTGGTCGCCGAACCGCAGTCGCATCGCGCACAGTTGTATTTCGAGACGGCGCGCCGTACCGCAGCGGTGCTGGCGCGTCGCGCGCGGGATCGCAGCATGGTCTTTCCGAATATCGTCGTCGAACCGTCCTGAAGGGTGAATGGATGAGCATCAAGTCCGACAACTGGATCCGTCGCATGGCCGCCGCGCACGGCATAATCGAGCCGTTCGAACCCGGGCAGGTGCGGCAGGCCAATGGCGAGCGCATCGTGTCCTACGGCACCTCCAGCTACGGCTACGACGTGCGCTGCGCCAATGAGTTCAAGATCTTCACCAACATCAATTCCACGATCGTGGATCCGAAGCACTTCGACGAGAAAAGCTTCGTGGATGTGAAGGCCGATGTGTGCCTGATTCCGCCGAACTCTTTTGCGCTGGCGCGCACGGTGGAATATTTCCGCATTCCGCGCACGGTGCTCACCGTGTGCCTGGGAAAATCGACTTACGCGCGTTGCGGTGTGATCGTCAACGTAACGCCCCTGGAACCGGAGTGGGAGGGGCACGTGACCCTGGAGTTCTCCAACACGACCCCCCTCCCGGCGCGTATCTATGCCAACGAAGGCGTGGCGCAGATGCTGTTCTTTGAATCCGATGAAGTGTGCTCGACCTCGTATGCCGATCGCGGTGGCAAGTATCAGGGTCAGCGGGGCGTGACGCTGCCGAAGACCTAGCGGCTCATGGCGTCGGGTGGGTTACCGCGGTGATGCGCATCGACAGGTCGACGCTGCCATTGCGGCTGCGTGCCGCCTGCAACGGCAGGTAATTGAGTTTCGGCGCCAGCCACAGCCGCGTCACCCGATCGGAGCCGGGCCGGTCGCTGCGGTAGACGACCGTGTCGAGCGTGCCCAGCGGTGTATTCAATACTTCGGTGCGCTCGCGGGTGTAGAAGTATTCCTTCGCCTCATCCTTGTCGAACAGTTTGAACTGCGTGGGGGCAAGGCCGGCCTGCAGTTGCCGCATGAGCTCGATCTGCACCGACATCGGATCCTGCACGCCGCTGTCGAGCGGCTGATCGACGCTGTGGGTTTCGGAAGTGCCGTGTACGCGCCGGGTCGTCGGGTCGAATGTCAGATCGACATCGTCGCGATGATCACGCGCCTGGCCGCTTTCCCGGTAGTGCAGGGGGATGATATGGCCGTCCGCCAGCGTGAAGGTGCTGGTCTGGACCAGGGCCTCCGGAAACACCAGGCGAAAAATGCCATGCGCCCTGATATTCGAGCTGTAGGTAAAGGTGCCCGGGGTCTGCGTCGGCGCCGCCGCGAGGGTCAGGGTGGAATCTCCGGCCGTAATGCCATGCCAGGCCACCTGGTAGGTGGCGACAAAGGGCGCCGGCGGGGGTTGCGGAGGCGTGGGCGAGGTCAACACGCCGGTGATTGTACAATAGCGCCATGAACCTACCTCATCGATCACCCCGGGGGCTGATCCGCAAGGATCGCTGCTCTACCCTGTGCCTCATCGCCGTGCTCGGCCTGGTCGCGGCGGCACCGGCCTGGGCGCTGCGGCCCGTGCAGGTTTACCAGGTCATCGTGCGTGGCGCCTCGGCGGCCACCGTGGTCGCGGATGGCATGCGCGAGGCGCTGGTGCGGGCGACCGGACGGCGCGACGCGGTCGCGAATCCAATGCTCGCGGGCATCGTGCAGAATGCCGGCCAGTACCTGCGCGGCTCCAGGTCGCTCGCGGGGGGCGCCGTACAGCTGGACTTTGATGGCACGGCATTGGCGCAGGCCATCGTCGCCGCCGGCGCCACTCTGTGGGACAGCAACCGGCCGTTCACGCTGATCGCGATCAGCCCCGTGCCCACGGGGCCCGCCGGAGATGCGCTGCGCATCCAGCTGGAACAGACCGCAGAGGGTCGTGGCCTGCCGGTCAGTCTGGTGCCACTGGCCGTCGGCGATGCGAACGGTGCACCGCTGTCCGATGCGGCGGTGCTGCAAAGTGCCCAGGCGCTCGGCGGTGATGCCGTGCTGATCGGTCGGGCCGATCCGGCCACTCCCGGCCAATGGCAATGGCATCTGGTGAGCGGCTACACCTCGGAGGAGTGGACGGGGGACTCGGATGTCGGGGTGAACGGCGCGGCCGATTCGCTGGCCAGCGTGGCCATCAGCAGCGGCTCAAAGGCGCTGGTGCAGGTCACCGTGCAGGTCGGCGGCGTCGCCTCGCTGAATGACTATGCGCGCGTCGAGCAATTGCTGCGCGCCGTGCCGGGCGTGCAGTCGTCGGGCCTGACGGCGGCAGCAGGCACCACGGCGTCGTTCAGCGTCGCCATGCGCGGCGGGGGCGAGGCGCTGGTGCGGGCGCTGACGGGCTCGGCGCATCTGGGCGCAGCCGCGACCGGTGCGACCCAGGTGCAGCTGAACTACACGCCGTGAAGGCGCTGCGGCATCTGCCGAATCTGATCTGCCTGGGCCGCATTGCGCTGCTGTGGCCCATTCTCGCGGCACTCTCGCGCCACGCCTACGGCGTCGCCGCGGTGTGTTTCGCCATTGCGGGCGTCTCGGACCTGCTCGACGGCTGGCTCGCCAAGCGTTGCGGCTGGACCAGTGAGCTGGGCAAATGGCTGGATCCCATCGCCGATAAGTTCCTGCTGGTCACGGTATTTGTCGTGGCCGCCTGGGCGGGCCTGGTGCCGCGCTGGCTCACCGCCGTGGTGGTCGCGCGCGATGTGATGATTGCGCTCGGTGCGCTCACCTACCTCGCGTGGCTTGGCAGGCTGGAAGGCCATCCGACGCTTGCCAGCAAGGTCAACACGCTGGTGCAGCTGGCTTATCTGCTGGGGATACTGACGTTCAAGGCTATCGGTTTTCCGCCCGTGGAGCTGCTGCTGCTGGGGGCCATGATCACCCTGGCCACGGCGGTGCTGTCGGGCCTGGGTTACGTGGTCGAGTATTCGCGCCGCGCGGCGGCGGCGCCGGCCTCGTGATGGATCAGCTGCCGCTGGGATTGCGGCTTGCGGACCGGGCCGTGTTCGACACGTTCTGGCCGCAGGGCAATGAACAGCTGCTGGCGCACCTGCGCAGTATCGCAGGCGGCGCCATGTCCGGCACGACGTGGCTGGCCGGGCCGCATGCCAGCGGCAAGTCGCATCTGCTGCAGGCCGCCTGCGCGCTGCTTCCTGCGCCGCGGCGCTGCGGTTATTTTCCCCTGCGGCAGCTGGCGGCATTGGGGCCCGCGGCACTTGAAGGGCTGCCGCACCTGGACCTGGTGTGCCTGGATGATGTGCAGCAGGTTGCCGGGCAACCGCAGTGGGAGCACGCATTGTTTGGCCTGTATCGGGAGCTGGAAGAGCGCGGCGGTTCACTGCTCGTGGCGGCGCCGGAAGCCCCGGCACTGATCCCCTGGCAACTGCCGGATCTGGGCTCACGGTTCATGGCCGCGGCCATTCACGCGGTGCGCGCGCTGGACGAGGGCGCGCAGCGCGCGGCCCTGACGCTGCGCGCGAAGGTGCGCGGCTTTGAGTTGCCCGATGAAGTCGCGCGCTGGCTGCAGCGCCGCTATGCGCGCGATATGGGCACGCTGTACCAGCTGCTGGACACCCTGGACAGCGCCGCGCTGGTGGCGCAGCGGCGGCTGACGCTGCCGTTCATCCGTTCAGTCCTGCTCGCGCGCACCCAGTCTTAGCGCGATCTGCGCCACGCGGCGCCCGAGCGCCTGGGCGAGGTGCGCCTCATCGTTGCTCAGATTGCCGCTCGCCAGCCCGCTGACATGGGTGGCCCCGTAGGGGGTGCCACCGGAGCGCGTCTGATGTAACGCGTCTTCCGTGTACGGCAGTCCGACCAGGACCATGCCGTGATGCAGGAGCGGCAGCATCATGCTCAGGAGGGTCGTTTCCTGGCCGCCGTGCAAGCTTTGCGTGGAGGTGAAAACAGCCGCGGGTCTGCCGGCCAATCCGCCGCTTGCCCACAGTGCACCGGTCCCATCCAGAAAATGTTTGAGCGGCGCGGCCATATTGCCGAAGCGCGTCGGACTGCCCAGCACCAGCCCGTCAGCGCTGGCCAGGTCTTCGGGCGTCGCATAGGCCGGCCCGCTGGCGGGCACCGGTTGCGCCGGACCCTCGGCGGCGGTGACCACGGGGGGCACCGTGCGCAGCACGGCCGTCGCCCCGGCCACGCTTTCGATACCGCGACACACCTGCCGGGCAAGGGCCAGGGTTGCACCCGTGCGTGAATAGAACAGGACCAGGATCCGTGCCATGCGAAATATCCTACAGGGTAAGATTGATCGCGGCATGACGACCAAGATCTGTTGGATCAGTGGAAGGGTACAGGGCGTGTACTACCGGGGCACGGCGGTCACTCGCGCGCGCGAATTGGGGATCAGCGGCTATGCGCGCAATCTGCCCGACGGTCGGGTCGAGGTTGTGGCCCAGGGTGACGATGCCGCCGTTGCCGCCTTCATTCAGTGGCTGTGGATCGGATCGATTGCCTCGCGGGTCACGGCCGTGGCAGTACGCGACGCGCCGGCGACTCACCCGCGCGTGGGGTTTACGGCCGAGTGAGTCTGGCGCGGGGCGCCCAGATCATCCGCGCCGGTCCAATGCGCCCAGCGCGCCAGCACCAGGTCCGAATAGTTGCGGCGGCCGACGCTGCCGTTGTAGCGGGCCAGCGCGCGCGCGTAATTGTTGTGCTCCTGCTGCAGATAGAAACGCAGGATGGCGCAGCCCATGTGGATGTTCGGGCTGTTGTGCACCAGTTCGTAACGCCGCATGCCCAGGCGTTCGGGCCAGAAGGGCATGACCTGCATGAGGCCCACCGCGCCGGCCGCGGACACCGCCCAGCGATCAAAACGACTTTCGACATCGATCACGGCCATCACCAGACCCGGCGGCAGGGGCGTTGCGCCGCCGAGGTGCGTCTCGCAGTACACGGCGGTCAGGATGTCGAGGCGCTCGGCGCTATCCTTGACCCGCGATCGCAGCCGCGGCTCCATGAGCTTGTACCAGACCGCCGAGTCGAAGCGGTCGGGGAAGCATTGGGCATGCGCAATGGCGCTGGCCACGACCTGCTGCAGGGCGGGATCGAGCTGCTGGTCCGCATGGGCCGCCGGCCAGCCCGCCAGGCTCAGCAGCAAGGCCAGAAGTGGACCCAGCGACGGACGAAGTGCGGGTCGCAGGGTTCGCTGCGCGGGTCGGCTGGAAAGTCGCATCAGGGCGTTTTGGGCTGGCACTCGAAGATGGCGATCTTACAGTATCATCGCGCGATCATGACCGAACCCAATGAGCACCCCGTCACAGCGGTGGATCGTCCCCGCAGCCGCAGCATCTACCTGCTGCCGAACCTGCTGACCACCGGCGCCCTGTTCTCCGGGTTCTACGGCATTGTTGCCGCCATCGACAAACACTTCGCCGCGGCCGGCATCGCCGTCTTCGTCGCGGGCATCTTCGACACCCTCGATGGGCGCGCGGCGCGCGCGACCCGCACGGAAAGCGCCTTTGGCAAGGAATACGACAGTCTCTCGGACATGGTGTCCTTTGGCCTCGCACCGGCCATCATTTCCTATCAGTGGGGCGTCGTGCGTATCGCGGAGTACGGTCGGGCCTGGGGCCGGATCGGGTGGCTGGCCGCCTTTTTCTACTGCGTGGCAGCGGCGTTGCGGCTGGCACGTTTCAACGCCCGGTCCGCGACCGCCGACAAGCGCTATTTCGAGGGCCTGCCCAGCCCTTCGGCGGCGGCCATCGTCGCGGCCTTCATCTGGTTTTCCAGCGAATGGCGCGAGCCCGGCCTGCCGGGCCTGGTGGCCGCCTTCGGGATTACGGCCGTCGCCGGCGCCTTGATGGTGAGCAGTTTCGGCTATCCGAGCTTCAAGCAGTTCAATCTCGACCGGCGCATCCGCTTTGTTTACATGATCCTGGTGCCGCTGTTCTTCGTGCTGGTGGCGATTGATCCGCCCACGATGCTGCTGTCCATCTTCAGCGTCTACGCCGCCACCGCACCGCTGCTGTGGGTGGGCCGGCGCATCCGGCGTTTGCTTCGTGGGTCGGCGCCGCTTGGCTGAGTCCGACTCCGCAATCCGGCGCCATCACTACCTGGCGGCGCTGGGCATCGAGGAGTGGCTGCCGCGTGTACGCCCCGCCGCGCCGCAGGTGGCAGCAGCACCGGTGTTGCCGGTCGCGGCCTGGGATCAATTGAGCGATGAGGTCGCGCGCTGCACCCGCTGTGACCTGCACCGCACGCGCACCCGCGCCGTACTGGGGGTGGGCGACCGACACGCCCAGTGGCTGGTGGTCGGCGAGGCCCCCGGCGCCGAGGAGGATCGCCAGGGTGAGCCTTTCGTGGGCCGTGCCGGGCAGCTCCTGGATGCCATGCTGCGGGCCATTGGTCTGGCCCGCGGACACAACGTGTACATTGCCAATATCCTGAAGAGCCGCCCGCCCGGCAATCGCGACCCGGCTGCCGAGGAAGTCGCCGCCTGCCTGCCGTACCTGGAGCGCCAGATCGAACTGATCCGGCCACGGCTGATTCTGGCGGTGGGCCGCATCGCCATGCAGAACCTGCTGGGGACGCAGGCGCCGCTTGGACGCATGCGCGGACAGGTCTTTGAGTTCGGCGCGCTTAAGACTGCGCTGGTCGTCACGTATCATCCGGCCTATTTGTTGCGCAAACCCGAAGACAAGCGCAAGACGTGGGAAGATCTGAAATTCGCCCGCGGTGTTTTTGAAAGGCTCGCGTAAGGAAAAGCGACCGTCAACCATGGCCACAGCTGCGGATCAATTCGCACATACCGGTGACCCGGTGGTGCGGCCCATGCGCGAGGCCGATGTCGGTGAGGTCATCGGTATTGAGCGCTCGTCCTATCAGTTTCCCTGGACCGAGGGCATCTTCCACGACTGCCTGCGCGTGGGTTATCTGTGCCGCGTGGCCGTGCAGGGGCAGATGATCGTCGGTTACGCGGTCATGAGCATGGGCGCCGGCGAGGCCCATATCCTCAACCTATGCGTACGCGAAGAGCTCCGGCGCGCCGGTGTGGGGCGCGGGCTGATTCGCTACCTGCTGGAAAAGGCCGAGGGCGCCGGAATGTCCGAGGCGTTCCTGGAAGTACGCCCGTCCAATGCGATCGCCATGCTGCTGTATCAGTCGCTGGGCTTCGAGCAGATCGGCATGCGCCGCGGTTATTACCAGGCCGTCGGCGGCCGCGAGGATGCGGCGGTTCTGCGCCTGCGGCTGGGTGATCTGAACATTCGCACGCGCCCGGCGCGGTGAGCCTCACCCTCCACACGGCGTTCAACGCGTTCGACGCCTGGTTTGTGCTGGTGCTCTCGGTGGGCTGCGCGGTGTTTGCCTCCATCCATGCACTGCTCACCAAACCGGATCCGCGCAGTGCCTTCAGCTGGATCGTCCTGTGCTGGCTGTTTCCCTTGGGCGGAGCGCTCTTTTATGGACTGTTCGGCATCAACCGCGTGCGCACCCGTGCGCGCCAGCTGCGCGGCCAACTGAGCAATCCGCGTATCCCGGTTCGGGTCAGCACCGATGCCGCACCGCCGGATCACCTGATGCGGATCGGTGATGCCGTCACGCAATGGGCGCGAATCCCCGGCAATCTGGTCGAGTCGCTCGAGAACGGCGAGAACGCCTTTCCGCCGATGCTCGCGGCCATCGCGGCCGCCGAACATACCGTATGGCTGGCAACGTATATCTTCGAGACCGACCCCGTCGGCCAGCAGTTCATCCGCGCACTGGCTGCGGCCGTTGCGCGCGGGGTCCACGTGTGCGTGCTCGTTGACGGTGTGGGTGAATGGTACAGCAGGCCGCACGCAGTGCCGGAGCTGCGGCGCGCCGGCGTGAAGGCGCAGCGCTTTCTGCCACCGCGGCTGTGGCCGCCGCGGCTGTCGATCAACCTGCGCAATCATCGCAAGCTGCTGCTCGTCGATGGCAAGGTGGGTTTTCTTGGCGGCATGAACATCGGTGGCCGTGAAGTCGGCAAGCCCGGCACGCGGCGCATGGCGGACCTGCATTTCAAGGTGCGCGGCCCGGTGGTGCAGCAGCTGGGTGAGTCATTCCGCATCGACTGGCTGTTCGCGGCGCGCGAGGCATTGTCCGTGCCCGAAGCGCCGCCGGCCTGTGGTGAGGGTGTGTGTCGCGTGATCACCGAGGGCCCGGACGAGGACAGCGACAAACTGCTGTCGGTGATCGTCGGCGCCGTTTCGATGGCGCGTGAACAGCTGCTGATCATGACGCCGTATTTCATTCCGCCGGCGGAACTGACCTCGGCGCTGCAGTCGGCGGCCTTGCGCGGCGTGGATGTCACGCTGGTACTGCCCGAGCGCAGCAATCTGCGCTATGTCGATTGGGCCTCACGGCGCTGGCTGCAGCCGCTGGTCGATCGCGGTGTGCGCGTGCTGCTGCAGCCGGCGCCGTTCGCGCACACCAAGCTGCTGGTGATGGATGGTATCTATGCCCAGATCGGATCAGCCAATCTGGATCCGCGCAGCCTGCGATTGAATTTCGAGATCGCGCTGGAGGTCTATGATCCGGCGACGTGCCGGCGGCTCGCCCAGTACATCATCGCGGCACGCGACCGTTCGCAGCTCCTCGCGGTGGCGACGCTCGCCTCAATCGGATTCTGGGAACGCGCACGTAACAGCTTGTTTTGGCTACTGTCCCCGTACCTCTAGCGCCGGGCGCTTGACCGCGCCGGCATGACTGTATAAATATACAGCCCATCTTCCCGCGTGGTACCCGCCATGTTGCTCGACCCCAAGCCTCTCATTGACCGTTCGATCGCCGATCTCACCCAACTTTCGTCGCTGCTGGCGGCAGCAGTGCGCTGTGATTCCCTGCTGCAGTCACCGGAAGCGCGCGCCTGCGAGGAGGCCGTCGCGACCATCAGCAATCTGATTCCACGGCTGCAGGTTGCCCGCAATGCGCCCATGACCGTGCTGCGGGTGAGCGGCTGCCCCAGCTGCGAGGACTGATCGGCGTCGGTCTCAGTTGCCGGCCGGCGCGAAGAGGCACCTTATTACAAAGTACAATACCCGGCTCCCTGGCCTTTACCGTCGGAATCCTTGATGTCAGACAGTCATTCATTTGTCGAAGAAATACGCAGAAGAAGGACCTTTGCCATCATCTCGCATCCGGACGCCGGTAAAACGACCCTGACCGAAAAGCTGCTGCTGTTCGGCGGTGCGATCCAGATGGCCGGCACCGTCAAGGGGCGCAAGGCAACGCGCCATGCGACCTCGGACTGGATGCGCCTGGAACAGCAGCGCGGCATTTCGGTCACCTCCTCGGTCATGCAGTTTCCGTTTCGCGACTGCATCGTCAATCTGCTGGACACACCGGGTCACGAGGACTTCTCGGAAGACACCTATCGCACCCTGACTGCGGTGGATTCGGCGCTCATGGTCATCGACTGCGCGAAGGGCGTCGAAGAGCGCACTGTGAAGCTGATGGAAGTGTGCCGGTTGCGTGCTACACCGATCATCACCTTCATCAACAAGCTGGATCGCGAAGGCCGGCCGCCCATCGAGCTGCTCGATGAGATCGAGGAGGTGCTGAAGATTCGCACGGCGCCGATCACCTGGCCGATCGGCATGGGTCAGCGGCTCAAGGGCGTCTATCACCTCCCGCAGGACCGCATCTATGCCTATCAGCCGGCGGAGAAGGGCCGCGTCGGTGCGAATGTGATCATCGACGGGTTGACCTCGGATGCGGCGCGTGCGTTTCTCGGGTCCGATGCGGCGGCGTTCGCAGCGGAGGTCGAACTGGTGCGGGGCGCGACCGACGCCTTCAGTTTGGATGCCTACCAGGCTGGCAAACAGACGCCGGTATTTTTCGGTTCGGCGATCAACAATTTCGGTGTCGAAGAGCTGCTGGCGGCGTTCGCCGAGAATGCTCCCGGCCCACTACCGCGTGCGACGCGCGAGCGTCAGGTTGAAGTGCTGGAACCCAGACTCACCGGTTTCGTGTTCAAGATCCAGGCGAACATGGACCCGGCGCACCGTGACCGCATTGCCTTCATGCGCCTGTGCTCCGGGCGCTACGAGCGCGGCATGCGTCTGTTCCATTCGCGGCTGAAGAAGGAAGTCAGGATCGCTGACGCGCTGACCTTCATGGCTGCCGATCGTGCCCAGGCGCAGGAGGCGTTCGCGGGTGACATCATCGGCCTGCACAACCACGGCACGATCAACATCGGCGATACGTTCACCGAGGGTGAGCAGCTGGGGTTCACGGGCATACCGAGTTTCGCACCTGAGTTGTTCCGGCGCGCAGTGCTCAAGGATCCGCTGAAGATGAAGGCGCTGCAGAAGGGTCTCGCGCAATTATGCGAGGAGGGCGCCACGCAGCTGTTCAAACCATTGCGCAACAATGATCTGATCCTGGGCGCCGTCGGCCAGCTGCAGTTTGAAGTGGTCGCGTTTCGACTGCAGGATGAATACAACGTGCAGTGCGTGTTCGACACGATCGGCGTCCATACCGCGCGCTGGGTGTATTGCGATGATGCGAAGATGCTGGCCGAATTCCAGCAGCGCAATTACGACAATCTCGCCGTCGATCATGGCGCGGCGCTGGTGTACCTCGCGCCGTCGCGCGTCAACCTGCATTTGACGCTGGAGCGCTGGCCGGGCGTCACGTTTCGCGAGACGCGCGAGCATGCCGACGTGGCGCCCGCCAACGACTGACGCGCCGCTCGAAGTCGCGCAGCTGCGCCGCGGTGGGTGTGCCGCTGCCGTAGCGCAAGCGGGCATAGATGTTCAGCAGCTCCCGCGCCTGCACCGCCGGGTCCGAAGTACCGCCGAGCGTGGCCGCGTAGGCGAGCGGACCGTGGTGCGGTTGCCGGATCGATCCTTGGCGGGCCAGCCGCGCGCACAGACGCAGGTAGGCGCGCGCGAGGCGATCCGGCCCACTGGCCGAACGCACCCGGCCAAATTGCCAGCCGATGATGAGCAGCCAGAGCGTCAGGGCGCCGCTGAGCAGCCAGCCCAGCTGCTGCCAGCCCGGGTCGCCGAATCCCAATGTCTGCAGCAGCCGCAGCTGGGAGCCGTAGTTGTACGCGATGACCTGGGTGCTCCACCACGCATTGAGCGCATCCCAGGCCTGGTGACCTTGCCGTAACCACGAAAAATCATGCACCAGGCGTTCGGGAACCGAGCCTGCGCCGGGCAGCAGGTCGAGGATTCCGCGGCGCAGCCGCTCCGGTGCCACGACCGCGGTGGGATCCACGCGCACCCAGCCACGGCCGTCTTCCCACACCTCGACCCAGGCATGCGCATCGGAGCGCCGGATCAGCAGATAACCCCCGATGGGGTTCCACTCACCGCCCTGGTAGCCGGTCACCACGCGCGCGGGCACGCCGCCGGCGCGCATCAGCAGCGCGAACGAGGAGGCGAAGTGGCCACAGAATCCGCGCCGGGTGTTGAACAGGAAGTCATCGACCGAATCCAGGTCGAGCAGTGGGGGGGTCAGGGTGTATTCGAAGTGGCCGTCGCGGAACAGCGCGACCACGCTGTTGACGAAGGATGGGACGTTTGGTGCGGCCGCGCGCAAGCGGCGTGCCAGCGCCTGGCTGCGCGGATTGCGCTGTGCCACGACGCGCGTATCGAACTGGCGCGCGATGCCCGACAGCGTGTCCTGTGAAGCGGTGGCGAGGTAGGAGACCGCCGCGTAGGTGACCGCATCGTGTATCGGACGAAACGCGATCAGTTGCCGGTCTGCTGTGATCAAGGTGCCGGGTGCCGTGGCGCTTGCCACGGTATCGAGTGCGGGCCACCACGGCGTGGAGTCCGGTTCGAGCCGGATCTGGTAGCGGTAGGCCGGTCCGAGGTATTGCAGCCGCTCGGCCCGGAACAGGTTGGTGTGCGCGCTGGTCCACGTGTAACCATCAAAGTCATGCAGTACCGGGCCGCGCCAATAGCGCTGCTGCGGGGCCGGCAGCGGCCCCGCAAACCATACGCGGAAGACCGGCTCGGTCGAGTTGCTCAGTTCGGAGATGCTGCCCGGGCTCATCGTATCCGACAGTCCGGTCTGCGCCTGCCCGGAAGCCCCCAGCGACCAGAACGACCCGGACAGTCGCGGAAACAGCGCGAACAGCAGCAGCGCCAGAGGCAGTGCCAGGCCCAGGCTGCGCGCGCTGATCCGGCCCGCCCGGTGCGACGGCAGCGGTGCATCGGGGTGCGCGGCATACAGCAGCGCCGTGCAGCACACCCACGCCTGCAGCAGATACAGCGGTGCGCGCAGCAGCTGCTGGGAAGCGAGGCAGGCCGCCAGCAGCAGATAGAACGCCACGCCGACGACGATCAGCCGGTCACGGCGTGTGGTGGCCTCCAGCAGTTTGATTGCACCCATCAGCACCAGCAGTGCGGAGCCTGCACTTAGTCCATTGAGGGTATGAAACATGGCCAGCACCGTGCCGGTGAGCGCCACAGTGAGCGACACTTTGAATACGCGCCCGGGCAGGCGCGCCCGACCATGCGCGGCGGCCAGCGCCCATGCCGCGCCCGCGCCGGCCAGCACGATCACCCAAAGCGGCACCTGCCCGAGGTGCAACAGCGCGCCGCCCACATAGGCCAGGACCACCCAGTGCGTGGCGCGATCCGCCGGGGTCGACTGATCCCTCATGTGGCCGCAGACTCATTCTCGAACAGGGCGAGGGCACGCAGGCAACGCTGGCGATGCACCGCGCCCTGGTCCAGTTCGATGAGCTGCTGCGGCAGCCGCAGGCCGAAGCCGTCGCCATCCGCGGTGCAATTGACGATCCAGCGCGCCAGCTGTGAGAGCCGCTGCTCGGTATCGAGACCCTCGAGCGCTGCATAGTCGAACAATCGTTCCGCGTTGCCGCTGGCGGTGTACTCCTTGACCAGCAGCGGGGCGCCGCGCGCGTAGGCCTTCCAGGCCACCTGGCGGGGCGAGTCACCATCGCGAAAAGCGCGCAGCGTCGCCCACTCGTCGATGTCGCCCGTTTCACGCGGCGCCGTGCCAGTGTGCGACCCGCCCGTGATGGGCGCAGGCCGCTGGCCTGCGGGGCGCGGGTAAACGGTGATGGTCTGCGGCACGTGCAGCCAGGTCCAGGCGCGAAACAATCCGAACGGCCAGGTGCTCAGGATGCGCAGCGCAGCGACGGGCAGCGCGCCGCGACGCGGCGTCGCGATGCGCAGGTGCACGACAACTTCACCGCCGGCCGGGGCGCTGCAGGCCACCGGCGCCACGCCCGCGGCGTCAATCTCAATCCCGATCCGTGGCTGAGCGCTGCCGTTGGCCAGCCGCAGCCGCAGTTCGGCATGTTCACCGGCGAAGCTGTCCAGCGCCGACAGATCCGCCACCGTCAGCCCGAGCAGATTGCGATGGCAGCCATGCATGGCCACCAGCGCCATTCCGGCCAGCAGAAAGGTCACCAGCAGCGCCAGGCTGTTTGCGTAGTTGAGCCCGGCGATGAGCATGAGCAGCAGCAGGGCGCCGAACGCAACACCGGCGCGGGTCGGCAGAATGTACAGCCGACGCCGCTGCAGCGTGACGGGCAGCAGGTCCGTGCCCTGCCGGGCTCTGATCCAGGCCGCCATCCGACGTTGCATGAAGGCGCGCATGCGGATGCCTCCCGCGTGTCAGACCGGGACGGGCACGGCGCGAATGAGCTCCAGGGCCAGATTCGCATTCGCGCCCGGCGTGGCATCGCGACGTTCGAGGCGGTGGGCCACCACCGCCGGCAGCACCGCCTGCACATCCTCCGGCAGCGCCGCATCACGACCGGCAATGAAGGCATGTGCCTGCGCGGCACGCAGCAGGCCGAGCGCGGCGCGCGGTGACAGTCCCAGCTTCAGATCGGCGTGCGTGCGGCTGCGTTCCACCAGACGCTGCACATAGTCGAGCACGGATGCCGAACGGTGTACCTGCCGCACGCTGTGCTGCATCCCCAGGATCGCCGCCGGATCCAGTGCGGCGGCTATCAGCGCGAGCTGTTCACGCGGCTCATCGCCCTGCAGCAGGCGTCGCTCCGATGCCGCATCCGGGTAGCCCAGGCTCACACGCATCAAGAAGCGGTCGAGCTGCGACTCAGGCAGTGCGAACGTGCCGCGCTGCTCGTGGGGATTCTGCGTCGCGACCACAAAGAACGGTTCGGGGAGCCGAAAGGTCGTCAGGTCCACGCTGACCTGGCGCTCCTCCATCGCCTCCAGCAAGGCGCTCTGGGTGCGCGGACTGGCACGATTGACTTCGTCGGCCAGCAGCAGCTGCGTGAACAGCGGGCCGCGCTTGAAGTGAAACTGCTGACTGCCGCGATCAAATACCGAAACACCGATGATATCGGCCGGCAGCAGATCGCTGGTGAACTGCACGCGCTGCCAGCTCAGGCCCAGGATATGGGCCAGTGCATGGGCGAGGGTGGTCTTGCCCACGCCCGGTACATCCTCGATCAAGAGGTGTCCGCGCGCCAGCAGACACGCCACACACAGTCGGACCTGGACCGGCTTACCCAGAATGACGCGCTCCACCGCGGCCAGCGCGCGCATCAACGCCTGGCTCTGCTCGGTGAGCGCGCCGGTGCTCACGGTGCCAGGCCGCGCATGACTTCGAGCTGCGTGTGCAGGTCGGCCAGGGTGCGCTCCTGCTCGGTCTGCCGGTCGCGCTCGGCCGTCACGACCGCCGCGGGGGCA
This sequence comes from Steroidobacteraceae bacterium, assembly GCA_036267975.1. Classification (GTDB taxonomy): domain Bacteria; phylum Pseudomonadota; class Gammaproteobacteria; order Steroidobacterales; family Steroidobacteraceae; genus DAIDKA01. The sequence continues at coordinate 68,490 of DATAVA010000015.1, forward strand.
TTGCGCACGAACGTCTCGCTGGCCAGTTTTGCATGCGTCTTGGCAAGATCCTGCGTCGCCTTGGCAAGACGCTTCGTCAGGCGCTCGATCTCGGCTGCGGCATCGATGAGACCGGCCATGGGCACCAGGATGTGCACTTCGCCGAGCATGGCGGTGGCCGATTGCGGTGCCTCCTGCGCGGGCTGCAACCGCTCGATGCGCTCCAGCCCCGCGAGGTGTTCCAGGGATGCGCGGTTGTGCACCACGCGCTGCCAATCCGCCTCCTGCGCGCCTCGCAGCAGCACCGGCAGGCGCCGCGCCGGAGCGATATTCATCGTGGCGCGCAGCTGGCGCACCGCAAGCGCGAACTGCTGTACCCACTCGATGTCCTTTTCGGCCTGCTCGTCAGCGGGAAAATCGCACCCCTGCGGATACGGCTCGATCATGACCGACGGACCGCTGCGGCCGGCGAGCGGTGCGACCTTGCGCCAGATCTCTTCGGTGATGAAGGGCATCAGCGGATGCAGCGCACGCTGCAGGGCTTCGAGAATCTGCAGCAGTGTCGAACGCGCGCCGCTGCGCGCGCCCGCCGCTGAATTGGCTGACTGCAGCACCGGCTTGGTGACCTCCACGTACACGTCGCAGAATTCATACCAGGTGAACTGGTAGAGGGCGTTGGCCGCGAAATCGAAGCGGTACTCCTTGAAGGCGCTTTCCACATCCTGCAACACGCGGCCGAAGCGGGCGCGGATCCAGCGATCGGCGGTGGCGAACTGCGGCGTCACGGCGGCGTCCGCGGCGGTCGGTTCAACCATCAGCATCACGAAGCGCGCGGCATTCCACAGCTTGTTGCAGAACTTCCGATAGCCCTCGACACGCGCCAGGTCAAAGCGGATCTCGCGGGTCGGGGTGGCGAGGGCCGCCAGCGTGAAGCGCAGCGCATCGGTGCCGTGCGCGGCAATGCCCTGCGGAAACTGACGGCGGGTGTGTTTTTCGATGGCGGGCTTCAGATGCGGCTGCATCAGTCCGGTCGTGCGCTTCTCCAGCAGCGCCTCGAGTCCGATGCCATCGACAATGTCGAGCGGATCAATGACGTTGCCTTTGGACTTCGACATCTTCTCGCCGAACTCATCGAGAATCAGCCCCGTGATGTAGACGTCACGAAACGGTACTGCGCCGATGAATTTAAGCCCCATCATCATCATGCGGGCGACCCAGAAGAAGATGATGTCGAAGCCGGTCACCAGCACGTTGGTCGGGTAGAACCTGGCCAGCTCCGCGGTCTGCTCCGGCCAGCCCAAGGTCGAGAACGGCCACAGTGCCGAGGAGAACCAGGTGTCCAGGACATCGGTATCCTGCGTCAGCACGATATCGGCTGCGAGGCGCTGGCGCGCGCGCGCGTCCGCCTCATCGTGGCCCACGTATACATTGCCTGCACCGTCATACCAGGCCGGAATGCGGTGACCCCACCACAGCTGGCGACTGATGCACCAGTCATGGATGTTCTTCATCCATTCGAAATAGGTGCGCGACCAGTTCTCGGGCACGAAGCGGGTCCGCCCATCGCGCACCGCGGCCACCGCCTCGCGCGCCAGCGGCTCGACCTTCACATACCACTGATCGGTCAGATACGGCTCCAGCACCGCCCCCGAGCGGTCACCACGGGGTACGAGGTGACGGTGCTTCTCGACGCGCGCGAGCAATCCGCCCTGCTCGAGCTCCGCCACGATGCGCTTGCGTGCCTCATAGCGGTCGAGGCCCGCGAAGCGCGCGGGTGCGTTGTCATTGATCTGCGCCTGCGGCGTGAAGATATTGATCTGCGGCAGATGGTGGCGCTTGCCGATCTCGTAGTCGTTGAAGTCGTGCGCGGGTGTGATCTTCACGCACCCGGAACCGAACGCGGCATCGACATAGTCGTCTGCGATGATTGGGATCAGCCGGTCGCTCAGGGGCAGGCGCAGATTGCGGCCGATGAGATGCTGGTAGCGTTCATCTGCAGGGTTGACCGCGACCGCCGTGTCCCCGAGCATGGTTTCGGGACGCGTGGTGGCGACGATCATATGGCCGCTGCCATCCTCGAGCGGATAGCTCAGGTGCCACAGATGACCGTCTTCTTCCTCGCCCTGGACTTCCAGATCCGACAGCGCGGTCAGCAGCACCGGGTCCCAGTTCACCAGTCGCTTGCCGCGGTAAATCAGTCCTTCGGCGTGCAGGCGTACGAAGGCCTCGACCACGGATCGCGACAGACCCGGATCCATGGTGAAGCGGTCGCGCGCCCAGTCCACTGAATCCCCGAGCCGGCGCATCTGGGCACAGATGGTGCCGCCAGACTCTTCCTTCCATTCCCACACGCGCGCGACGAACTGCTCGCGTGTCAGCTGGCTGCGCTTCTGACCCTGCGCTTCGAGGCGCCGTTCCACCACCATCTGGGTCGCGATGCCGGCATGATCGGTGCCCGACTGCCACAGGGCCGCGGCCCCGCGCATGCGCTGATAGCGGGTGAGGGCGTCCATGAGCGTGTGCTGGAACGCATGGCCCATGTGCAAGGTGCCCGTGACATTCGGGGGCGGAATGACAATGGCATACGGCTCGCCCGCGCCGTGGGGCGCGAACCAGCCGCTGTGCTCCCAGCGATCGTAGATGCGCCGCTCGATGTCTTGCGGGGCGTAGACCTTGTCCATCAATTCTGGCAACCGTGAAGCAGGGTCGACCATTATAGGTCGTGCTTTTCCAACGCGAAGCCGCGGTCGCGGTAGGCCTTGAACCGTTGCCGCCCCGCAGCCCGGCGAGTGGGGTCGGCATCGATGATCTCGATGATGCGGCTCGCCAGTTCCGGCTGCTCGGGCAGCTGTGGCGTCAGGTTGATCAGGACATCAACCGGTGCGGTGGGTCCACGACCGGTGTTGAGGACCACCGGCGTGCCGGTCAGTCGGGGCGCCTCGGTCGCAATCTCGTGCGGGATGAAGTTGTGTTCGCTGCCGGCCGTCCACAGCATCGCATCGAGCCGGTCCAGTTCGGTTGGATCACCGTGCTGGATCAGCACCGTGCTGCCCGCCTTCCAGGCCTTCTCGGTGATGCGGCACGCAATTGTCAGTTGCGCGCTGGGGGCGGGATCATCGACCACGTAAAACGTAACTGACGGTGGCACGGGGAGGAACGTTCAGCCGCCGCCGGCGCGCTGTACCAGGAAGTCCGTCAGCAGCGGCATCGGGCGTCCGGTGGCGCCCTTATGCACCCCGCCCTGGTAGGCCGAGCCGGCGATATCCATATGCGCCCATTTCATGCCCTGGGTGAACTTGGACAGAAAGGCCGCCGCCGTGATCGCGCCGCCCTCGCGGCCACCGATATTGGCCATGTCGGCGAAATTCGTTTTCAGTTGTTCCGCGTACTCTTCGGTCAACGGCAGCTGCCAGGCACGATCATCGGCGCGCACGCCGGCGGCAACCACTTCGGCCACGAGCGCGTCGTCATTGCCCATGACACCGCTGTGGTGGGCGCCGAGCGCGATGACGCAGGCGCCGGTGAGGGTGGCCATGTCGACCACGATGGACGGATCGAAGCGGCGCGCATAATGCAGCGCATCGCACAGAATCAAGCGGCCCTCGGCATCGGTGTTGAGGATTTCGACCGTCTGGCCTGAGGCGCTCGTGACAACGTCGCCGGGCTTGACGGCCACGCCGTCGGGCATGTTCTCGCAGGTCGCGACCAGTCCCACTACCCGCAACGGCAATTTCGCCTCGGCGAGGAACGCGATGGCCGCAATGACGGATGCCGCCCCCATCATGTCGAATTTCATCTCATCCATGGCGCCCGGGTCCTTCAAGGAGATACCACCGGTGTCGAAGGTAATGCCCTTGCCGACCAGGACGATGGGCGCCGTCCGCGGCGTCCGCGGCCCCTGGTAGTCCATGACGATGAAGCGCGGCGGCTCGGCGCTGCCCTGGGTGACCGCCAGGAAGCAGCCCATTTTCTCGCGCCGGATCGCGGCCTCCTCGAGTACCTTGACCTTTACCGAGGAGTAGCGCTTCGCCAGGCTCTTCGCGCGCTCCGCCAGGTAGCGGGGTGTGCAGATATTCGCGGGCAGGTTGCCCAAATCACGTTGCAACGCGGTCGCGTCCGCCAGTGCGCGACCATGTTCGAGGCCGCGTTTGGCTTCGGGGATGCCCGTGGCCCGCACCGGTCCGGCCATCACCAGATTGATCATGGGTGCCGGTGGCTTCTTGCCGGTTTTCAGATCATTGGTGCGATACAGGACCGTGCCGGTGATTTCCGCCACGCACCGTCCGAAGTAGTAATCATTGAGATCCTTGGCAGCTGGGCGCTCGATAGCCACGGCCACACTGCGCATGCGGGTGCGCCCCACGGCCGTCAACGCCGCGGTGCAGGCGCGACGCCAGCCCTTGCGGCCATAGCTGCGTTCAGCGCCGAGGCCGGCCAGCACGACGCGCGTGGCGTTGAGGCCTGCCTCCGACAGCAGCAGCGTTTCACCGGCTCTGCCGTTGAAGTCGCCGCGATCGACGATGGCCTTGATGCGGCCGCCGGTAGCCTTGTCGAGAATCGCGGTCTCGGCGCCCAGCTTGCCCTCTTCGAACACGCCCGCCGCGATGCAATCCACGGACAGGTCAGTGGGTGTCTTGGACCACACGTCAAACTGCATCATCGACCTCCACGTTGTGCCGCACACCCACCGGTTCTGGTTTAACCTAGAAGTCTAACCGAATTCAGCCAGCAGGTAGGGTTTTGGGTCGTCTTCTCGAACGCTATATTTTGCGGGAAATGATCGCCAGCGGTTTTGCCGTGACGCTGGTGCTGGTGCTGATCCTGCTGACGAACGAGGGTGCACGCGTGCTCAGCCGGGCCGCGGACAACCAGTATCCCCATGACGTGGTCTTCGCATTGATCGGGCTGGGAGCCGTGCAGCACCTGCCCATTTTCGTGGCCGTCGGCCTGCTGCTGGGAATGGTCATGGCCTTCGGACGGCTGTATCACGACAGCGAAATGACCGCGGCCCTGGCCTGTGGGGTCGGAATGTCGCGCATTTACGCGCCGGTGATCGCGGTGGGCATCGTGGTCGCAGCGGTACTGGCATGGCTGTCGCTCGAGGTCGGGCCGGCGTCGATGGCGCGGGTCCTCACTCTGCGCCAGGAGGCCGTCCACGCCGGCCAGTTCGCGGCCCTGGCACCCGGCCGTTTCCGCAGTTTTGGCGGTGGCAGCACGGTTGTCTATGCGCAGGACGCGCTGCCGGACGGCACGCTGTCGGATGTGTTCGTCGAGCGCGATCGCGGTGGTCGCATCGAAGTGGCGCTGGCGCAAAGGGCGCGCCATACCCTGGCCAAAGACGGCCAGAGCCTCAACATCGTTCTGTACGATGGGGAGCAATTCGAAGGGGTGCCGGGCAGTGCGCAGTACCGCATCATAAAAAAATTTGCGCAACTCGCAATTCCGGTGCAGCTGCCGCGCATGCGGGATGCAGTCGCGGACCTGGATGCCGCCCCGACCCGTGCGCTGATCGGTGCGGCCGCACTCGACCGGCAGGCGCAGCTGCAATGGCGCATTGCGCTGCCGGTCATGTGCCTGGTGCTGGCGGTCCTGGCGGTGCCGATCAGCAAACTGCCGCCACGGCGCGGGCGCCTGTCGCGGGTATGGCTGGCCGTGCTGCTGTTCATTCTGTATTTCTATCTGCTCTCGGCCGGGCGACTGGCCATAGAACACGGCACGATTCCCGCCGCCATCGGGCTGTGGTGGACGCATCCGGTGGTGGTGATCACGGTGCTGCTGATCGCGCGACTGCCGCACTGGCGGGCGCGACTGCACAACCGGGGCGCAGCGGATCCGCGGGCGTTGAGCCCCGCATGAACATTCTCGATCGTTATATCGTGCGGCGGATACTGGCGATGACCGCGCTGGTGATGGCCGTGATCATCGCGCTCGCGGTGCTGTTCACGTTCATCAACGAGCAGGGCGACACCGGCACCGGTCATTACGGCAGTCTTGATGCGTTCTGGTTTGCGCTGATGAGCGTGCCGCAGCAGGCCTGGGAACTGCTGCCGATCGGCGCGCTGATCGGGTCCATGCTCGGATTGGGGACGCTGGCCAGCGGCAGCGAGCTGACCGTCGCCCGGGCGGCCGGCGTCTCGGTGACGCGACTCGCGGTGTCGGTATTCATCGCCGGCATCGTACTGGTCGCCGCGGAGGTGGTCCTGGGCGAACTGCTCGCGCCGCCGCTGCAGCACATCGCGCGCCAGCAACGGGCCATTGAGCGCTTTTCGGGTGCCAGCTTCAACGGTGGTTCCGCCTGGGTGCGCGATGGCAATCAGATCCTGGGTGTCGAACAGTCCCAGGACGGGGAGACCCATGGCGGAATGCTGATTTTCGAGGTGTCCAACGACCATCACCTGCTGGCAATCGGGCGGGCCGCGCGCGCGTTGCCGGGCACCGATCATCACTGGGTGCTGCGCGGCTATGCCGAGTCGCGCTTTACGGGCGATCAGGTCAAGGCCAGCTCGCAGGGCGTGCGCACCCTCGCATCGAACGTCAGCGGCGAGTTCCTGGGTCTGGCCAATTCGGATCCGGGCGAGCTGGCCAGCAGCGCGTTGTGGAGCCTGATCGGCTACTACCGGGCCAATGCCCTGGATGCGCGGCCGTATCTGTTCGCGTTCTGGTCACGCATCGCGCGCACCGGCGCCATTGCCTTCGCGGTACTGCTCGCAATCCCCTTCGTACTGGGCCCGATGCGCTCCTCGGGGACGGGCGCACGTTTGCTCATCGGCCTGATGCTGGGGCTGGGTTTCTTTTTCCTGCAGCGATTCATCGAGAGCGGCACGATCGTGTTCGATCTCGACCCCGTCGTGCTCGCGTGGCTGCCGACGGCGGTGCTGGTCGTTGTCTCGCTGGGCCTGCTGGCGCGCGTGCGCTAGATCCCGGCATCAGCCCTTGAGCACGCTGATGACCCGCGGCTCCATGTAGCCCTTCAGGCCCAGCTCCGCGTACTGGCGGCCCATGCCGGATTCCTTGGCGCCGCCGAAGGGCACGGTCGCGGAGGTCGTGCGATGCTGATTGACCCAGGCGGTACCGACTTCCAGGCGCGCGGCCAGGCGCGCGGCACGCTCCGGATCCGCGCTCCATACCGAGCCTGACAGCCCGAAGCGAGTGTCATTCGCACGCCGCAGCGCATCCTCCTCGTCGGAGAACTTGAGGACCGGCACGATGGGCCCGAATTGCTCCTCCTGCACCAGCCGGCTGTGATCATCAATATCGGTCACGACCGTCGGCGGGAAAAAGTACCCGGGACCTGCGGGCACGCGGCCGCCAGCCAGGATGCGTGCGCCCTGCGCGGTGGTGTCAGCGAGGATGCCGACGACCTTGTCGTACTGTTCCCGGTTCTGGATGGGACCGAGTTGCACGCCGGCCTCCAGGCCGCTGCCGATGCGCGCCTTGGTGGCTTCCTCGGCCAGGGCGGTGCACAGATCCGCGTAGATGCTCTCATGGGCATAGATACGCTTGATGGCCATGCAGACCTGGCCGCTGTTGACGAAGGCGGCGAAGAACAGCTTTGGCGCTACGCCGCGCGGATCCACGTCATCGAGCACGATGGCCGCATCGTTGCCACCCAACTCCAGCGTGAAGCGCTTCAGCGTGCCGGCGCAGCTGGCCATGACCCGCTTGCCGGTCTGCACCGAACCGGTGAACGAAATCTTGTCGATACCCGAATGTGTCGTCATCCCCTCACCGAGTTGATCGGGACCCGCCAGGACGTTGAGTACACCGGGCGGAAACACATCACGCAGCAGGGCGGCGATCTTCAGGGTGCACAACGGTGTGTAGGGCGAGGGTTTCAATATCACCGTATTGCCGGTGTACAGGGCGGCGACCAGCGGCCCTGCCGCCAGATTGATCGGCGCGTTCCAAGGCGTGATGATGCCGACCACCCCGAGCGGGAAATATTTCAGCTCGATGCGGCGCTGGGCGCTGTCTTCGAGCAGTTCATCGGCGACGATGATTTCGGCCATGCCCACCGACTGCGTGGCCGCACGACTGATCTCATCGCGCGACTGCCCCACCGGTTTTCCCTGCTCGAGCGTGAGCAGCTCGGCCAGCGCGGCGGCGTTGTCGGTGAGGATGCGGGCCATGCGGCCGATGGCCGCACGGCGTTCGGACACCGCGGTGGCGCGCCATCCGGGGAATGCGCGCCGCGCCGCGGCCACGGCGCGGTCAAGCGCCTCGCGGCTCGCCAGCGGCGCGCGGGCAAAAGCCTTGCCCGTGGCCGGATTGATCACGTCAAACCATTCTTTCCCGGCCACCAGTTCGCCGTCGATCAGATTGGCGAAATCCATGCGCAGCTGCGCAGTTCCAGCGTCGGCGTGCTCTGGGGTGCCTTGGGCGTTCATGGTCAGGGGGTCTCCGGCGATTGTGTCCGCTGGGTTGCGCAGCTACGATACCAAATTACCCCGGGAGGCCATCAAGGGCTGTCCCAGGAGCCCATTACCCGAACTTCGGGCAGCGCAGAAAAACCTGAATGATACCAACCTGTAAGCCACCGGATCCCAATACCCACAAGCCCAAGTATCGCCCGCCGGCCGGGGCCTGCGATGCCCACTGCCACATCTTCGGACCCGGCGAGCGCTATCCCTACGCGGCCGACCGCACCTATACCCCGCCGGATGCGCCGCTGGAGACGTTCCGCGAGCTGCAGTCCATTCTGGGGCTGGATCGGGCGGTGCTGGTCAATGCCAGCTGCCACGGCAGCGACAATACGGTCATCGTGGATGCCATCGCGACCAGCGGCGGCCGGTACCGCGGCGTTGCCAACGCTGACGATAGTTTCACGGCGCGCGACTTCGAGAAGCTGCACGCCGGCGGCATTCGCGGCGTGCGCTTCAACTTCGTGAAGCACCTGGGTGGCATGCCGGACATGGGCGAATTTCACCGCATCATTGCGCGTATCCGCCCGCTGGGCTGGCACGTCGACCTGCATTTCGATGCCGGGGACCTCGTCGAGCATCGCGATCTGCTGCGTGACATGCCCGTGCCGTTCATCATTGATCACATGGGCCGGGTGCCCACCAAGGCAGGGCTGGAACAGGAACCATTCCGGCAGCTGCTGAGCGTCCTGAAGACCAACGAGCGCTGCTGGGTGAAGATCAGCGGGTCCGAGCGCATCTCGAGCAACGGGCCGCCGTTCACGGATGCAGTGCCCTTCGCACGTGCGCTGATCGAGGCCGCGCCGGACCGGATTCTGTGGGGAACGGACTGGCCGCACCCGAACATCGCCAAACACATGCCCAATGATGGTGACCTGGTCGATCTCATTCCGCTGATGGCTCCGGAGGCCGAGCTGCAGCGAAAGATCCTGGTCGACAATCCGCACCGGCTGTATCAGTTTTCAAGGTTGAAGGAAGCCTAATGTCTGACAAGCATCTGTCCCCGTACCTCAATGAATTTGAGGACATTCCGGGCACGCTGGTGTTCAACACCTTCCGTTCGCGCCAGGGATTCAACCTGAACCAGTTCTGCATGTCGCTGATGAAGCCGGAGAACCGCGAAAAGTTCAAAGCCAATGAGGTGGAGTACCTCAAGCCCTGGAAGCTCACCGAAGCGCAGACTGCGGCGGTCCTGAATCGTGACTACACCGCGCTGATGCAGAATGGTGGCAATATCTATTTTCTGGCCAAGCTCTTCTCGACCGACGGCTTCCCGTACCTGGTGGCCGTGGCCACCATGACCGGGATGTCGCAGAAGGACTATTCCGAGATGATGCTCGCGGGTGGTCGCAGTCCGAAGGGCAACCGCAGCAAATCAAACCCGAGTCTTTGAAGCAAACATGGCAAGAATCACCGCCGGTGTCAGCACCTCTCACGTTCCTGCGATCGCTGCGACCATCGATCTTGGCAAGCAGCAGCAGCCTTACTGGGCGCCGATCTTCAAGGGCTTCGAGTTCTCCCGCAAATGGATGGCCGAGCACAAGCCGGACGTCGCGATCCTGATCTACAACGATCATGCCTCGGCGTTCGATGCGAGGATTTTCCCGACCTTCGCCATTGGCTGCGCCGATGAGTTTCTGTCGGCCGATGAGGGCTGGGGCCGTCGCCCGGTGCCGGTGGTGAAGGGGAACTCGGATTTCGCCTGCCACATCGCGCAATCGCTGATCCTGAATGAATTCGACATGACGGTCGTCAATCAGATGGATGTCGATCATGGCCTGACCGTGCCGTTGAATCTGCTGTTCGGCGATCTGAAACCTGAAGATCAGTGGCCGTGCGAGGTCATTCCGTTCCCCATCAATGTGGTGCAGTACCCGCCGCCGACGGGCAAGCGCTGCTTTGATCTGGGTCGCGCGCTGCGCAAGGCCGTGGAGTCCTACCCTGAGGATCTGAAGGTCGTGGTGTTCGGCACCGGTGGCATGTCGCACCAGCTGCAGGGCACGCGCGCCGGTCTCATCAACCCGGAGTGGGACAAGAAGTTCCTGGACGGTCTGACCAAGGACCCGATCGGCCTGACGAAGATTTCACACCTCGAGTACGTGCGCGAAGCCGGCTCGGAAGGCATCGAGCTGGTCATGTGGCTGGCGATGCGTGGCGCGCTGAACGATAACGTGAAAGAGGTTTATCGCTTCTATCATGTGCCGTGCTCCAACACGGCGCTGGGACATATCATTCTCGAGAATCAACCATGAAGATTGTTGTCGCGGGTCAAGGCGCTTTTGGCGTAAAGCATATCGAGGCCATCCAGAAGATCAGCGGTATCACCATCGCATCGTTGGCGGGCGGTAGTGCGGATTCCACCGCGGAGGTTGCGCGCAAGTACGCGATCCCGCACTGGACCACCAACCTCGAGGAGGCCCTGGCGCAGCCGGGCATCGAGGCGGCCATCCTCGCGTCGCCCACCCAGATGCACGCCGCGCAGACCCTGCAATGCCTGCGTGCCGGCAAGCACGTGCAGGTCGAGATTCCCATGTCGGACAATCTGGCCGATGCGGAGAAGGTGCTGGCCCTGCAGCAGGAGACCGGCCTGATCGCCATGGCCGGCCATACCCGCCGCTTCAATCCGAGCCATCAGTGGATCCACAAGCGCATCATGGCTGGCGAGCTGAAAGTGCAGCAGATGGACGTGCAGACTTACTTTTTTCGTCGCACCAACATGAATGCGCTGGGCAAGCCGCGCAGCTGGACCGATCACCTGCTGTGGCACCATGCCTGCCACACCGTTGATTTGTTCCAGTACCAGACCGGCGAGACGGTATCGCGCTGTCATGCGCTGCAAGGACCGCTGCATCCGCAACTCGGCATCGCCATGGACATGAGCATCGGGCTGAAGGTGCCATCCGGCGCGATCTGCACGCTGTCGCTGTCGTTCAACAACGATGGCCCGCTGGGCACTTTCTTCCGCTACATCTGCGACAACGGCACCTACCTTGCCCGCTATGATGATCTGCTGGATGGCAACCAGAAGCCCATCGACGTATCCAAAGTGGCGGTGTCGATGAATGGCATCGAGCTGCAGGATCGGGAGTTCTTCAGCGCCATCCAGGAAGGCCGTGAACCCAATGCCAGCGTGCAGCAGGTGCTGCCGTGCATGCGGACCCTGGATGCGCTCGAGCGGGACCTGCTGCGCGGCTAAGCGTCGAGGGTCTTCATCATCGGCGGCGGATGCCGCTCCCCCAGGACCTGCAGGGCATCGACCTGCTGGCGCAGCTGCTGCTCTTCGGCAGGCGTCAGCACGACCTGCAGGCTGCCGAGGTTGTCATCCAGATGGGCCCGGGTTTTCATGCCCGGAATCGGCAACACATCCACACCCTGCGCCAGCACCCAGGCGATGGCCAGCTGCGGCAGCGAACAGCCCTTGCGAGTCGCCAGGGCGCCGATCGCCGCCACCACACGGGCGTTGTGCTGCGCATTCGCATCCTGGAAACGCGGCTGACTGCGGCGATTGTCATCGGCCGGCAGGTCCTTGAGCGAATGGAAGTTGGCGGCCAGAAAGCCGCGCCCGAGGGGACTGTAGGCGACAAGGCCCACCCCCAGTTCGCGGCAGGCGGCCAGCACGCCGTTTTCCGGTTCGCGGGACCATAGCGAGTATTCACTCTGTACGGCCGCGACCGGGTGCACGGCGTGTGCCCGGCGCAGAGTCTGGACGCTGCATTCCGACAGACCGATGTGGCAGATCTTGCCTGCCTTGACCAGCTGCGCGAGGGTTCCCACCGACTCCTCGATCGGGGTGTCGCGGTCGATGCGATGCAGGTAGAAGAGGTCGATGCGGTCGGTACCCAGCCGCGTCAGGCTCGATTCCACGGCTGCGCGCAAGGATCCGGGCTGATTGTCGACGGTCAGCTGACCGGAACTGTTGCGGGTGATGCCATACTTCGTGGCCAGGAACAGGCCCTCGCGGCGGCCGCGGAGGGTGGCGCCCACGAATTTCTCATTTTCACCCAGCTGGTAGCTGGCGGCGGTGTCCAGGTGCGTGACCCCTCGATCGAGGGCCGACAGCAGTGTGGCGCGTGCCTCCTCGTCATTGCGCGTGCCGTACCAGCCGATCAGCGTCATACAACCGAAGCCCAGCGCCGACAGCTGTATCCCGGTCCTGCCCAAAGGTCTTTGCTGCATGATCACACCATATCGAATCCGAATGTCCTTGTCAGGACCGACCGGCCGCCGATAGCATTTGGCCTCTTCAACGCCTTACCGGTATCCCAATATGATCATCGACTGCCACGGGCACTACACCACGGCACCCGCGAATCTGACCACCTTCCGCGAAGCCCAGATCGCAGCGCTCAAGGATCCGGCGCAGACCCCGTCACGGGCTTCGCTGCGCATCGGTGATGACCAGATCCGCGACAGTCTCGAGAAGGCGCAGCTGAAACTGCAGCGCGAGCGCGGTTCGGATGTGACGATTTTTTCGCCCCGCGCGTCCACCATGGCCCATCACATCGGCACCGAGGCCACGAGCCTCGAGTGGTCGCAGATCAACAATGACCTGATCGCGCGGGTTGTGGGGCTGTATCCGAAAAACTTCGTGGGCGTGTGCATGCTGCCGCAGTCCCCGGGAGTACCCCCGGCGCACAGTGCCCGCGAACTCGAGCGCTGCGTCAATGAACTCGGCTTCATTGGCGCGAACCTGAACCCGGACCCGTCCGGCGGTCATTGGACATCACCGCCGCTCACCGATAAGCACTGGTATCCGCTGTACGAGAAGCTCGTCGAACTGGATGTGCCGGCGATGGTGCATGTCAGCTCCTCGTGCAATCCGAATTTCCACGCCACCGGCGCGCATTACATCAATGCGGACACCACCGCCTTCATGCAGTTCATCCAGGGGGACCTGTTCAAGGACTTCCCGACACTGCGCCTGATCATTCCGCATGGTGGCGGCGCGGTGCCGTATCACTGGGGCCGTTATCGCGGGCTGGCGCAGGACATGAAGCGTCCACCACTGGCCGAGCACGTGATGAAGAATGTGTACTTCGACACCTGCGTCTACCACCAGCCCGGCATTGACCTGCTGCTGAAAGTGATTCCGGTGGAGAACATCCTGTTTGGTTCGGAAATGGTCGGCGCGGTACGCGGCATCGATCCGACCACGGGCCAGTACTACGACGATACCAAACGCTATATCGACTCCTCGGCCCTGTCGGCGCAGGACAAGACGCGCATCTTCGAGACCAATGCCTACCGGGTGTATCCGCGCTTGCAGGCGCGGCTGGCCGCAGCTGGATAACATCACTCATACGCTGATCGGGGCCCTCGTCGGCGAGGCGCTGGCGCGCCGCGCGCGGCCGCGCGGCCGCCCCGCGCCGTTACGCAGCGCACTGCCCGACAGCACCTTCCGTCGACTCGTCGTCGTGTCGCTGGTGGTGGGCAGCAATCTGCCGGATGCGGATCTGCTCTACACGAGCTTTGGCGGTGGACCGCTGGCTTATGTGCTGCAGCACCGCGGCTACACCCATACTCTGGTTGGAGCGTTGGCCGGCGCGGCACTGCTGTGGTTCGCCTGCTCGCTGTGGCTTCGATACCGGCACCTGCGCGCCACGGCCGTGGAACAGACCTGGATCGCGGCGGCCGCCATCACCGGCGTCCTGCTGCATCTGGCCATGGACTACACCAACAACTACGGGGTGCACCCGTTCTGGCCGTTCTACGACGGATGGGTGTACGGGGATTCGGTGTTCATTGTTGAACCGCTGCTGTGGCTCGCGGCCGCACCGCTCGTATTCGTCCTCGAGTCAACCACAGCGCGCGTGCTGGTGGCCGTAGCGCTCGGACTTATCGCGATCGCGGTACTCGCCCTGGGTCGGGTCGCGACCCCGGCGGTCGTGCTGTTCGTGGTGCTGGGTGCCGCGATGGTGGCCGCGGGCCGCTGGTTGCGGCCCGCCGTAGCGCTGGGCTGCGGCATCGCCTGCTGGCTGGGGGTTACTGCGCTGTTTGGCGTGGCCAGTCATGTGGCCGCCACGCGCCTGGATGGCATGGCACATGAACAGTTTCCCGGCAGTCGGACTTTCGATCGCGTCCTGACGCCGACGCCGGCGGACCCGGTGTGCTGGGATGGCTGGCTGGTGCAGTCCCAGAACGGCGAGGAGATCATGCGGCAGGCGCGCATTTCATTGCTGCCCGGGCTGATCGATGCGCGGGACTGCCGCGGCGTCGATCTGGTCGCCCAGGAGGGCGACCCGGTGCCGGCCGACAGCACCGCAGGCCTGGATTGGCTGCAGCAGTTCAGCATGCCGGCCGGCCGGATTGCGCTGCTGGCGCGGACCCAGTGTCGGGCCCGCGCGTTCATGCAGTTTGCGCGCGTGCCGATGGCCGGCGGCGAGGGGACACACTGGTGGCTGGCCGACCTGCGTTTCGGCGTCCGGCGCGGATTTGCGAGCCTGCCGTTGACGCAGCCCCCCCAACCCTGTGACTTTCCCCCGGTGCCGTGGCTGCCACCGCGGCCGGAATTGCTGAACTTGCGGGAGACAAGGGATGAGGAGTGATCTGGTCATGGCGCGAGTGCGTGCGCCGTTCTACCGGCAGCTATGGGTACAGGTGCTGCTGGCCACGCTCGCCGGCATTGCCCTGGGCCACTGGTGGCCGAAGCTCGGCGCCGAAATGAAACCCCTGGGCGATGCGTTCATTGCACTGGTGCGCATGCTGATCGCGCCGGTCATTTTCTGCACCGTGGTCCACGGTGTCGCGGCCATGAATGACATGCGCCGGGTGGGGCGCGTTGCGCTGAAAGCCCTCATCTATTTTGAAGTGATTACCACGGTGGCGCTATTGATGGCGCTGGCGGCCGTGAATCTGCTCAAGCCCGGATCCGGCATGCATGTGGCAGCCAATGCGCTGGATGCGGCCGCGGTCAGCCAGTACACCGCGGAGGCGCATGCGCAGGGTGTCCTGCCGTTCCTGCTCGAGCTCATCCCGGCAACGTTCGTGGATGCCTTTACGCATACCGAAGTGTTGCCGGTCCTATTTGTGTCGGTGCTGTTTGCAGCGGCGCTTGCGGCCTGTGGCGAGCGCGGCAAGCCGGTGAAAGAGGTGATCGAAAGCGTGCGCGAAGTGTTCTTCCGCATCGTCGGCCTGGTGATGTGGGTCGCGCCGCTCGGCGCGTTTGGCGCCATGGCATTCACAGTCGGACGCTTCGGTACCAATTCGCTGGTGGCGCTCGGGCGGCTGATCCTGACGTTGTACGGGGTCTCGGCGCTGTTCGTGCTGGTCGTATTCGGTGCGGTGAGCTGGTGGTGCGGGGTGAGCCTGTGGCGGCTGCTGGGCTACATCCGCGAAGAGATCGTCATCGTCGCAGCCACGACTTCGACCGAGACCGTGCTGCCGCAGCTGATGCGCAAATTGCGCGCCCTCGGATGCGAGGATACCGTCGTGGGCCTGGTGGTTCCGACCGGCTATTCATTCAACCTGGATGGCACCTGCCTGTACCTGGCGACCGTGGTCGTGTTCCTGGCGCAGGCGACGGACACGCCCCTCGGGCTGGCCGGACAGCTGACCATGCTCGCGACGCTGCTGCTGACATCCAAAGGTGCCGCGGGCGTGGCCGGTGCGGCTTTCGTGGTATTGGCCGCAACGCTGGGTTCGGTGGGCAATATCCCGGTGGCCAGCATCGCGCTGGTGCTGGGCATCCATCGGTTGCTTGCCGAGGCGCTTACATTCGTCAACCTGGTCGGCAACTGCCTGGCGACCCTGGTCGTGGCGCGCTGGGAAGGTTCGCTGGATCAGGAAGTGCTGCAGCGGCAGATCGGGCGCCGCTCGGGAGCCATGATTGCGCAGTGACCGGTGACGGGGCTCGAAGCCTTCCTTTGAACCCGGCCATTGGCGTATCGTCGGCTGCAGTTCGGATCACCCACGTAAGTTCTAAGGAGAAACGACATGAGCAAGGGCATGGATCGTAAGAAAGAGGAAAAGAAGAAGCCAGCCAAGACGCTGGACGAGAAGCGCGCGGCCAAGCGCGCGAAGAAGGAAGGGCGCGGCTGAGGCCGGCCCTGGTTCCATGGCTGCTGCCGCGAGCGAGTTCGCCGCGGCAGCAGACCAGGCCGTTACTTGTAGACCAATCCCAGCGCCGCGAGCGTTTCGCGGAACTTGTAGATATCCATTCCCAACTCGCCCGAGGCCAGGCGCTTGCGCTTGTCCTCCTCGGCGGCGCCGCGCTTGGCGGCGGCTTCGGCGACCTTCGCCGCATCGGCGCTGCGCACCACACACACACCGTCATCATCGGCGACCACCACGTCGCCGGGATTGATGAGCTGGGCGGCGCAGATGACCGGCACATTTACGGAACCGAGGCTGGCCTTGATGGTGCCCTGGGCATAAATGGCCTTGCTCCACACGGGGAAGTCCATCTGCTTCAGCGTTGCAACATCGCGTACCCCGGCGTCGATGACCAGCGCCTGCACGCCGTGGGCCTGCAGCGAAGTCGCCAGCAGATCACCGAAGTAGCCGTCTTCACACGGCGAGGTGGGGGCAACCACCAGGATGTCACCGGGTTTGCACAACTCCACCGCCACGTGAATCATCCAGTTATCGCCCGGGGGCGCCGAGACCGTGACCGCCGGCCCGGCAATGGACTTGCCGGCATAGATGGGCCGCATGTAGGAGGCGAGCATGCCGATGCGGCCCTGCGCCTCGTGTGCGGTGGCCACGCCATAAGTGCCCAGCGCCTTGCATACGGCCGGGTCCGGTCGTGCGATTTCGCGTACCGCGACATGCGTGCTAATGGGATTCTCCTTGAGCCTTCGGTCCGAACGGCAAGTTAGTGGGTGCGGCACGCGAACCGATCGGTGACTGGTTCGGCGCACTGCCCGGGGCCGAACTCGCCGGGGCCTTGCTCGGCTTCGGGACCAGCAGTTGTTCCAGGGGCTTGAACAGCCCATCGTACCGATAGCCGGGCAGTTCGAACTCCCAGCCTGCAACCCGCGCATTGAGATCTCGGGCATGAGCCTGTGCCGCAGGCGCCGTCGCACTGGCCGTGACCCTGATATAGCGCAGTTCGCCATCCTTGATGCCGGCGATGGTCAGCGTCAGACCCTCACGCGTGGTGAAAACGGCCTGCGCGGCGGCGGCAATCGTGCCGGCCTTGCGCACATCGTCAAACTGCAGACCGGCCAGCGTGCCCGCCTGTGCTGCCGCGGCCCCGGCATCTGCGAGCTTGCGGCCCTTTGGAATGGGCCTGACGACGAAGTTATCGGCGGCACCTGCTGCCGACCGCTTGATGCCGTAGTCCGGTGTGCCGCGCACCTCGATGTCGATCGCGGTGACCTGATCGGGTGAAATGTCCAGCAAGGAGCGATCCAGCCAATGGCGCGGATCCGCATCCGGTGTCAGCTGTGGGGTGACGAGCAGGCTCTGCGCCTGGCCTGCGACGCGCACGTACACCGCGTCGGTACCGGAGGTCTTGCCGACAATCAGCCGCTGCGTTTTGCCTTTCAGATCGATATCCACCCCGATGCTCGTCGTGGATGCCCCGGCCGGATCCGCGACGCCCAGTTTTGAATACAGCGCAGGGTCTGCGGTCTTCTGCTCCTCGCTCTTCAGGGCGGCGAGGTCCAGCAGCAGTTTTCGCACCTGGCCGGTATCGGCCGGATAGTCACGTTCGGCCACGATCCAGCGCGTGCCTTCATGCTTGAGAGTGACATGACTGCCATCGCCCTTGAAGATGTGCACCTGGGTCACCGAATTGAGCGCATCCGGCGTCAGCTGCAGCACCGGGGCCTGCACCGGTGGTGTGCTATCCGAACTTTGTCGGGAGACCAGCCACACGCCTGCGGCCGCCAACGCCACCCCGGCCACGATCAGCGAGACCACTTGTGCCGGGCGGATCATCGCTGCGCCCTGCGCAGCTTGCGGCGTCGCAGCAGCAGGCCGATCAGCACGGTCATTACCGCAAACAGCACCGGCGCCAGAATGATGTTGATGAACTTAAGCCAATTTCCCAGTCGCGTGATGTTCTGATCCAGGCCCAGCTGAACATCCCGCAGCTCCTTGCGAATACGCAACTTTTCGGCCTGGAAGCGATTCAACGCCTGTTCCTGGTCAGGTGTCAGGATGGCGCCGCTGCGATCAGCTCGCTGCGATTGCAGGGCGGAGAGCTGATCCTCGGTAGCGTGCAGCTCCTTCTCCAGTTCCTGCTCCTTGTCACGGAAGCGGTCGTCGGCCTGCGCACGCAAGGCTTCGACGCGCGCGAACGGGCGCCGGTAGCCGGCCCGGCCGCGGATCGAAATCAGGTCATCGCTGCCCGCGAGGTTATCGAGCGCGTTGGCGACCAGGTCGCCGTTGTTGGCGAAGGGTTGCGCGATCTGCTGTCCTGCCAGCTGCTGTAAGTGAACCCACAGGTAGTCGGAGAGCATATCGGTGTCGGCGACCACAATCAGCTCCAGGGGCTTGATCGAGTGCGTGAGCAGCGTCGTCCCCGGGGCCAGCGTCGCACCTTGCGGCAGACCTGCGGGAAAGGCGGTGTTGATGTTGCCAGTGACGCGCGCGGCCAGGGTGTAGCGCTCACCGCTGGGATGAAAGCCATCGAACAGTGTGGCCGGGTCCTGCAGTGCCTGGAAGCGCGACACGGGCATCAGCTGCGCCTGATCGCTCGAGAACAGCAGGGGTTCAAAGGCGATCTTTGCGCCTTTATGTACCGTGAGGTGGCCGGCGGTGGCCAGATTGATGTTGGAGAGCCCTTCGGTCACCACGTCCTTTGGATTCATGGCGCTGGTGTCCAGTCCCAGCACGCCCAGGTGTCGCACCGGTGGTTCACCTTCGCGCACCGCGACGCTCAGGGCGTAACGCGAGTCCGCGACCACCTGGCGCGGATCAAAATCCACTCCCCACGCGGTGAGCAGATTGGCCAGATGCGAGGAGCGGTCGGCCGTCAATGCTGCCGCGGGATTGGCCGGATCGGCGCCCGCCGGATCCTGATCAGCCAGGGGATCGACAAAGGCCAGCACGTGGCCGCCGCGCAGCGCGAACTGATCGATGGCGAACTGCGTCGCCGTCGACAGATGCTTCGGATGCACCAGCACCAGGACGCTGATCGCCGGATCGATGCTGCCGACATTGCTGTCGAGCATGCGTACGTCCATGAGCTGCTGAATCTGCTCGAGCACTACCCAGGCCGCACGCGGCTGTCCGCTTGACGGGTCGAAGCCGGCGCTCATCGGCAGCTCGGACATCCAGCCGACGACGGGTTTGTGCGCCCCGCCGAGCTGGTAGATCAGTTTCGCCAGGTCATACTCAAGGAACTCCCCGCGGTTGGGGTCAAAGAAGTCGATGGCCGCGTGACCATCGGTGGAGTTGGTGCCGGCGAGGCCAAAGTACAGCGGGTCTGCCGCATTGCCGCCGACGTTGACCGAGCGCACCCCCAGTTCGGCGGCCCGATCCTCGTCGGCGGAGAACGGCTGCGGGTCGATGAAATGCAGATGGATCTTGCCATTGGCGCGGCCGGCGAACTCATTCAGCAGATCACGCACCCGGTTGGCGTAACCGGCGATCTGGGCGTTCTGCGCGCCGGCTTTTGCGGTGTAGAAGAAATACAGATTGATCGGTTCGCGCAGGTCTTTGAGGATGTGGTCAGTGCCCGGCGCGGTCGTATACAGGTGGTTCTGCGTAAGATCGATGCGCCAGCTGCGCAGCACGTAGCCGCTCACCATTGTGACCCCTGCAAACAGCAGGGCAAGGGCAACGAGCGTGCCGGCTCCCAGGGTTGAACGTTTCATCATGAGGCGCCCGTGCCGATCATTCCGACTTGCGCACGTCGAGCACGACGGCGGTGGCCAGCAGGAACCAGCTGATGAGCAGCGCGAAGTAGATCAGGTCGCGGATGTCGATGACCCCCCTGGAGATCGCTTCAAAGTGGGTCAGGAAGCCCAGCGAGGCCACCGCATCCACCAGGAACTGCGGCGCCCAGCCGCGGAAGGCATCGAGCACCAGCGGATACCCTGCAACCAGGAACACAAAGCACAGGGCGATGCCGACGATGAAGGCCACCACCGTGTTGCGTGTCAGGGCCGAGGCCAGCGAGCCGATGCTCAAAAAGCCGGCGGCCAGCAGTACGCTGCCGATATAGGCGGCGAGGATGGCGCCGTTGTCGGGACTGCCGAGAAAATTGACGGTGATCCACATCGGGAAGGTCAGGGCCAACGCCAGGATGGTGAAAGCCCAGGCTGCCAGGAACTTGCCCACGACGGCCTGCCACAGTGTCACCGGCAGGGTCATCAACAGTTCAATGCTGCCGGTACGGCGTTCGTCCGCCCACAGTCGCATGGAGATGGCCGGAATCAGGAACAGGAACAGCCACGGGTGATAGCTGAAGAAGACATTCAGATCCGCCTGTCCGCGTTCGTAGAAACCACCCAGGTAGAAGGTGAACAGGTTGGCCAGTATCAGGAAGATCAGCAAGAAGAGGTAGGCGAGCGGCGTCGCGAAATAACTGGCCAGCTCGCGGCGCATGATGATGGCGACATTGCGCATGTGCTGTGACTACGCGGTAATGGTCCGGAAGACTTCATCGAGCCGCCCGGCTTCCAGGTGCAGCTCCTTGAGTACGATGCCCTGGCTGTTGGTCAGGGCCGACAGGGTTTCCAGCAGTGACGCCCCATCGCGGGGCAGCGCCGTGAGTCGCGCATCGCGCTCATTCACTTCCACGGCGGCCACCGACGGCAGCGCCGCCACTGCGGCGCGGGCCATGGCCAGCTGTTCTGGCCGACCCAGCTGCAGCGACACGGCGTTGTGGTAGCGCGAGCGCGCTGCCAGGCCATGCGGCGTGTCGTCGGCCACGATGCGGCCGCGCGCGATGATGATGGCGCGGGTACACACCGCTTCCACCTCTTCGAGGATATGGGTGGAAATGATCACGGTCTTGTCGCCGGCCATGTCATTGATGAGAGTGCGCACTTCATGCTTCTGGTTCGGGTCAAGGCCGTCGGTGGGTTCATCCAGTATCAGCACCGGTGGGTCATGCATGATGGCCTGGGCCAGGCCCACGCGGCGCCGAAATCCCTTCGACAGCGTTTCGATGGTCTGGTTCAGAACACTCTGCAGCTGCAATCGCTCGATGGCCTTATCAACCTGTGCGCGTGCCGCACCCTGCAGCCGCCGCAGATCCGCGATGAAGTCGAGGAAAACGCGCACCGTCATTTCGCCGTACGCGGGCGCGCCCTCGGGCAGATACCCCAGGCAGCTGCGCGCCGCGAGCGGATCGGTATCCACATCGTGACCACAGATGCTGGCGCTGCCGGAGCTGGGCGTGATGAAGCCGGCGAGCATGCGCATGGTCGTGGTCTTGCCGGCACCATTCGGCCCGAGAAACCCGAGCACCTCGCCGGGTGAGGCCGTGAAGCTGACAGCGTCGACCACCGCGACGGTGCCATAACGCTTTGTCAGTGCTTCAGTCTTGATCATCGCTTCGCCATGCCATCGGTTGCACGCCAGAAAAGTATCACTGCTGCGGCACCTAACATGCCACCCAGGTGCGCGAAGTGCGCGACGCCCGCCTGATTACCGGTGACCCCCAGGAACACCTCAAGCAGTGCGTATAGTGTAACGAAAGCCCAGGCGGGAAGGGGGATGGGCGGGAAAAGCAGCATGATGCGCACGCGTGGGAAATACATGGCGAACGCCAGCAGCAGACCGAAGATGCCGCCTGATGCGCCCAGCGTCGCCGCATCGGAGTGCTGGAACACTGACACCGTAATTTGCGTCACGGCCGCGGCCACCACGCAGACAAAATAGAAGACCGTGTAGCGTGGGCTGCCCCAGTACCGCTCCAGCGGCGTGCCGAACATGTACAGGGCGAACATGTTAAAAAGAATATGCAGAAAGTCACTGTGCAAGAAAGCATAGGTGACAATCTGCCAGGGTTGAAACAAAGTTCCTGGCGGCCACAGGGCGAACCATTGCACGGACCATTGCACCCACAGCGGGCCGGCCAGCTGTTGCAGCAGGAACACGCCCACATTGGTGAGCAGCAGGGCCAGGGTAACCGGCGGTAGTTTCGAGAGCATGCGCCATCTTAACGCCGTTACGCGACCATCATGGCACCGGTCGCGGCCAGCGCTACGGCCATCACCCAGTTGAAGATGCGGCGTGCGCGGGGCCGCTTCAGCGCGAGCCCCAGGGAACTGCCGAATATCGCCCACGCGCTAATGCAAGGCAGATTGACGATGGCAACGATGGCGGTTACGTAGCTGCTGGCCAGGACCGGCCCCAGCTGCGGCGGCAGGAACAGAGTCGCCGCCGTGACCGAAATGACCCAGGCCTTGGGGTTCACGAACTGGAACGTCGCAGCTTCGGCGAAGGTGACGGGTCTGCCGGCACGGCCGGTGGCGGGTCCCGCAGCGCGCAGCAACTGCCAACCCAGATATACCAGGTAGGCGGCGCCGACCCATTTCAGGGCGTCTTGGATCTGCGGCCAGCGCGTGAAGAGGATGCCGAGGCCACCGCACACCGCCGCCACCTGCACCCCGAAACCGCACGAGACGCCCAGGATATGCGGCACCGTGCGGCGCAAGCCGAAGTGGGCGCCAGCAGCCGTCAGCATCACGTTGTTTGGTCCGGGAGTGATGGACATGACGAATGCATAGGTCGCGCAGGGCAGGGGATCTAGCATGCTTTGGCTTCCGGCAATAGCGTCAGTATGCCCGGACCCTTTATGCTTAGGGGCTGGCCGTCCCGGTCATTTTCTGAGTATGGCTCGACATGGTTAAAGAGGGTGATCTGCTGTGGACTCCGGACCCCGCATGGGTGGCGGCTTGCAACCTGACACACTTCATGAAGTGGCTGCAGGAGCATCGGGGGCTGAGCTTCGGCGATTATCCGGACCTGTGGCGCTGGTCCACCTCGGATCTCGAGGGGTTCTGGGGCGCGCTGTGGGAGTACTGCGATGTGCGTCCATCGGCACCTTACGAGCGGGTGCTGGGTCGCAGCGAGATGCCGGGGGCCGACTGGTTTCCGGGTGCCCGGTTGAACTATGCGGAACATGCGCTGCGTTTTGAGCGCCCCGGCGCGACTGCGCTGTTCTATCTGAACGAGCGCGCGCCCCTGAAATCCATGAGCTGGGAGGAACTGGGCGGCGCGGTGCGCATCCTCGCGACCCAGCTGCGCCGCCTCGGCGTGGTGCCGGGGGATCGCGTGGCGGCCTACCTGCCGAACTCACCGCACGCCATCATCGCCATGCTGGCCACTACCAGCATCGGGGCGATCTGGACCAGCTGCGGTCCGGATTTCGGAACGCGCGGCGTGCTGGACCGTTTCACGCAGCTCACCCCCAAGGTGCTGTTCTGCGTGGATGGCTACCAGTACGCCGGCAAGCCTTTCAATCGGCGCCCGGAAGTGGCGCAGATCGTGGCCGGCCTTGATTCGCTCGAGCAGGTGGTGTGCCTGCCGTATCTGAGTACCGAAGACCGCACGCCTTTTTCCAAGCCAACCGTGTTCTGGGACGACCTGCTGGCCGCGCGCCCGGTGCCGAAGTCGGAGTTCAAGTTCGAGCAGGTGCCGTTTTCGCATCCGCTGTGGATACTGTTTTCCTCGGGCACGACCGGATTGCCGAAGGCCATCGTCCACAGTCAGGGCGGCATTCTGCTGGAGCAGTTGAAGGCCTTCAATTTCCAGATGGACATGAAACCCGGTGAGCGTCTGTTCTTCTACACGACCACCGGCTGGATGATGTGGAACTTCCTGGCGAGCGCGCTGCTCAAGGAGGTTGTCCCGGTGCTGTACGACGGCAGTCTTATGTATCCGGAACCTGATTCGCTGTGGCGCATGTACGAAGAGACGCAGGCCGTCGTCATCGGCGCCAATCCCGGCTATGTCACGCTGCTGCAGAAGGCCGGCGTGGTGCCGAAGAGCAAATTCAAGCTGCCGCATCTGCGGATTGCGATGCTGGCCGGTTCACCCGTGACGCCGGAAGTCATGGAATGGTTTTACCTGAACGTCAAGGACAGCATGATGGTGCAGAATGGCAGTGGCGGCACTGACATCTGTTCGGGATTCATCGGCGGCGTGCCCGTCCTGCCGGTGCGCGCGGGCGAGATGCAGGCGCCGCTGCTGGGAGTGGCGGTCGCGGCTTTCAATAGCGAAGGCAAGAGCGTCGTCAATGAAGTCGGCGAGATGGTGGTCACCCGGCCGCTGCCGTCCATGCCGGTGTTCCTGTGGGGCGATCAGGATTTCAAGCGCTACAAGGAGTCCTATTTCGACGAATTCCCCGGGGTGTGGCGCCAGGGCGACTTCTTCCGCATCAATGAGCGCCTGGCCGGCTTCGTGCTGGGGCGCTCCGATGCCACGCTCAATCGTCACGGCGTGCGCATCGGCACCGCCGAGATCTATCGCTCCCTGGCGCTGCTGCCGGAAGTCGAGGACTCGCTCATCGTCAATCTGGATATCGCCGGTGGCCGCTTCTTCATGCCGCTGTTCGTCAAACTGCGCGGCGGCCTTAAGCTGGATGCCGCCCTGATCGAGCGGATTCGTGCCAAGCTGCGTTCGGAATACTCCCCGCGTCACGTGCCGGACATCATCTACCAGGTTGCCGATATCCCCTACACCCTGACGGGCAAGCGGATGGAGGTACCGGTGCGGCGCATACTTGCCGGTGTGCCGCTCGCCAAGGCCGCCAATCGCGATGCCGTCGCGAACCCGGCGGCGCTGGACTACTTTGTCGAGTACGCGCGCACGCAAACTGACTATCCACTGGCCGAGGCGGTGGGTAAGAGCGCTTGACGGCGCAGATTATGGGTTCCTAAGCTGTCCGGGCCAAATGGAGAGTGCGCGATGGAAGAGATAAAACTGCTGATCGGTGATCGCGATGTGGCCGCCAAAGGCGCTGCGACCTTCAATCGGCTCAACCCGCTGTCCGGTGAAGTCGCAACCCGGGCTGCGGCGGCGCAGGTGGAAGACGCTGTGGCCGCTGCCGAAGCTGCAGCCAAAGCTTTCCCGGCTTGGTCGGCGCTCGGCCCCAATGCGCGGCGCGCGAAACTCAACACGGCGGCTGATCTGCTCGAAGCGCGCGCCGCCCAGTTCGCGACGCTGATGATGGCCGAGACCGGCTGCACCAATGGCTGGGGCCACTTCAATGTTCACTTCGGCGCCATGATCCTGCGCGAAGCGGCGGCGATGACCACGCAGATCACCGGCGAGGTCGTGCCCTCGGACGTGCCCGGCATGATCGCCATGGCCATCCGTCAGCCCGTGGGCGTGTGTCTGGGCATAGCGCCGTGGAACGCGCCCGTCATTCTCGGTGTGCGTTCCATCGCGATGCCCCTGGCCTGCGGGAACACGGTGGTGCTGAAAGCTTCCGAGGTCTGTCCGGCGACCCATCGCCTCATCGGTGCGGTGCTCAAGGAGGCTGGCCTGGGCGAGGGCGTGGTGAATGTCATTACGCACGATGCCAAGGACGCCGCAACCGTGTCCGAAGCCCTCATCGCGCACCCGGCTGTGCGGCGGGTGAACTTCACCGGCTCGAGCCGGGTGGGGAGAATCGTGGCCCAGACGGGCGCCAAGTATTTGAAACCGGTGTTGTTGGAGTTAGGGGGCAAGGCGCCGCTGATCGTTCTGGAGGATGCGGATATCGACGCGGCGGTGAGTGCCACGGTATTCGGTGCGTTTGCCAACTCCGGCCAGATCTGCATGTCCACCGAGCGGGTGGTCGTGCACGAAAAGATCGCCGATGAATTTGCCGCGAAGCTCGCCAAGCGGGTCGCCGCTCTGCCCGCGGGCGATCCGCGCGAAGGCGAGGTTGTGTTGGGCTCCGTCGTCGGCCGGCCGACGGTGGAGCATGTGGAGAAGCTCGTGGCGGCCGCCGTGGCCCAGGGCGCCAAAGTGCTAGTCGGCGGGGAGAAGTCCGCGAACACCTTGATGAAGGGTGTGGTCGTGGACCACGTGACCCAGAAGATGGCGCTGTTCCGGGAAGAGACCTTCGGGCCCCACGTATCGATCATCCGCGTGAAGTCCGCCGATGAAGCCGTTACGGTGGCCAATGACACCGAATACGGGCTGTCCTCGGCGATTTTCACGCGTGACATCGCCAAGGGGCTGGAACTGGCGAAGCGCATCGACGCGGGCATCACGCATATCAACTCACCCACGGTGCAGGATGAGGCGCAGATGCCCTTCGGTGGCGTGAAGTCATCCGGCTATGGCCGCTTCGGCGGCCGCGCCGGCGTCGCCGAGTTCACGGAGCTGCGCTGGATCACGATTCAGACCACGCCGCGCCACTACCCCTTCTAACCGCATCGAGAGGCAACCATGGATCTTCACCTTCGTGGCCGCAAGGCCATCGTCACCGGTGCGACCAAAGGTATCGGACTGGCCATCGCACGGATGCTCGCGGACGAGGGCGTCGATCTGGCGATTTGTGCCCGTACCGCCGCCGATGTGCGCACCACTGTGCAGGAACTGGCCGGCAAGGGCATCAAGGCTTACGGCGATGCCGTGGATGTGCAGGATCGCGAGGCCTACACCCACTGGATCGGCTCGGCCTGCGAGCGGCTCGGCGGTCTGGATATATTCGTGTCCAATACCACCGGAACGCCCGGGATCCCAGGCGAGCCGGGCTGGAAGGCGACCTTTGAGATCGATCTGATGGGTGCGGTGCGCGGCGTGGAGACCTCGCTTCCCTACCTGCGCAAGTCCACATCGGGTGCGGTGGTACTCATCGGCAGCATTTCCGGTGTGATATCGAAGGTGATTCCCGCGCCGGGCGCCTTCTCCTACGGGGCCGGCAAGGCCGCATTGATTGCCTACGGCGCAATGCTCAGCAAGCAGGTGGCCAAGGAGGGGATCCGCGTGAACACCGTATCGCCGGGGCCGATCTACTTTGAAGGTGGCCCCTGGGACCGCATCAGGCAGAAAGCACCCACCTTGCTCGCGGATGCCGAGGCGCACTGCGTGATCGGCCGACTCGGCCGCCCGGACGACATCGCGGCCGCGGTCGTGTTTCTCGCCAGCCCCGTTTCCGGATTCACCGTAGGCCAAAACCTACACGTTGACGGCGGATATATGGAGCACATCGCCTTTTGAAATCTGCGAGTTTGAAAGACATCGGCGGAACTGCCGGAGTAGGGGTCGCAATGGACCTGCGCAAAATGCTTTCTACTGACAGCGTGCTGCCGCGCAGGCGCGTGGCGTTCTGGAACGACGCGGCCTGCGATTCGCTGACGCCGCAGAGCGCCGAACCGATCAATCCGCACACGTTTTCGGGCCGACTGATCCGCGCAGATATCGGCGACCTGCGCTTCGTCGAGTTCAACTCCGACGCCGCCGTCGTGCGGCATTCGCGCGCGCACATTGCGCGGGCCACTGAGGCGAATTACCTGGTCCGCTTCCAGCTCGGAAGCGAGAGCGTATGTTCGCAGGGCGGCGCTGACGTGCACCTGCAACCGGGGGATTTTTCGCTTTGTGACAGCGCTCGGCCTTACCAGCTGGTCTTCGGGAATCCGGTCTCGATCCTCACTCTGCGAGTCACCAAGAAGATTTTGCAGCGCTATGTGGGCAGTCCGGACAGGCTGGTAAGTGTTCCGGTGCGCGGCAGTTCGGGCCCCGGCTCGCTGGCCTCGCGGGTGATTCGCGAAATCTGGCAGGCATCGGAAGAAGCCGTGCAGCCCGCCGTGGCGCCGCGGGTGGCGAACGTGGTGCTGGAGCTCATCGCCAGCGCGTATGTCGGTGTCGGACGGGCACATGTGGATCGCTCCTGCCTCGGCACGGCATTGCGCCTGCGCATCCTGGATTTCATCGATCAATCGTTGTGCAATCCGGATCTGTCCCCGGTGCTGATCGCGCAGGCGCTGAAGATTTCAATTCGCCATGTGCACCGGTTGTTCGCCCAGGACGGCGACAGTGTGGCGCGCTACATACGCCGCCGCCGCCTGGCCAAGTGTCGCGCGGCGCTGGCGGACCCACTGCTGGCCGGGCTCAGCCTCACACATATCTCGGCCGAGTTTGGCTTCAGATCCTTGCCGCATTTCTCACGGGTCTTTCGCGAAGAATTCAAGATGGCACCGAGTGACTTCCGTCGCGCGGAGACAACAGCAGACTTGTCGCCTATGGACAAGCCGGAGGTCGCTCGGCGGTAAACAGCTGATCGGGGTGTCCCCTATGATGCGCGCGCAAGGTTGTTTATCCGCGCGAGAAGAATTCAATTGGGGGGTGTCTCATGATCTGTTCCGTCAATCGGTCCGTCCGCCGAATACTTCGGCCCTGGGTGGTCGCAACGCTGGCCTCCTCGGTCATGGCCGCTCAGGCAATGGCGGCCGATCCCGCTACCACCGCCGCGCCGCCCCAGGCCACAGACCAGACCAGCACCGATGCAATACAGGAAGTGGTCGTTACGGCGCAGTTCCGCAAGCAGAACGTGCAGGACACGCCCATTGCCATCACGGCGATCAATGCGGCCTCGCTTACGGCGCACGGCGACTTGAACCTGGTTGACGTCAGTAATCAGGCGCCCAACGTCAACTTGCGCGAAACCGGCGGCGCGTTTGGTCCAGGCATGTCAGCCTCAATTCGCGGCATCGGTCAGGCCGACTTTGATCCGGCCCTGGAGCCCGGCGTGGGCGTCTACATCGACGATGTCTACTACCCCAGCCTCACGGGTGCCAATTTCGATCTGCTCGACCTGGATCGGGTCGAGATCCTGCGCGGCCCCCAGGGTGTGTTGGGTGGACGCAATTCCGAAGGCGGCGCCGTCAAGTTGTACTCCCAGAAGCCTGATGGCAATGACGGCGGATCCTTCCAGGGCAGCTGGGGCTCACGCAACCTGATTGAGCTGCGCGGCGCTGCCGACATGACTCTCATCAAGGACAGCTTGTTTCTGCGGTTTTCGGGCGTCGACAAGAAACAGGACGGTTACGTCACCCGCTACGACTACGGCTGCCTGTATCCAAACAGCGGCATCCCCAGTTCCGCCAATCAAAGCAACTGCGTGAGCGGCAAGGAGGGCGGCAAGGACTATTCGGCCGGCCGTGCGGCGTTGCGCTGGTTGCCCTCTGACACTTTGGAGTTCAACTATTCCATCGATGCGACGGTGGATGACTCCGAAGTCGCCGCCACCGTGCTGCAACGCGTAAACCCAACAGCCAGTGGCGCCATCGCGTCGCAGACCTATGGGGTGCCGTACACCTCGGCGTTCGTGCCACCGAATCCGTGGATCAGCTATGCTAGCTACACCGACGTGCGCCCCGACGGGACGACCATCGACTTCAATCCCACGACCCATACCAAGGTCTGGGGCATGAACCTGACGTCGGACTGGACGCCGAGCGAGAACATCGCGGTGAAATCGATCACGGCCTACCGCGAATTCGATAGCAGCTGGGTCGAGGACAACGACATCTCGCCGCTGTCCGGGTCTTTGGGCGGCGAACACATCTGGAATCATTCCTTCAGCGAGGAACTGCGCCTGAATGGCAAGTTCTCGCTGCTGGATTACACCCTCGGCGCCTACTACTTCGACCAGACCAGCACCTATGCCACTCACCAGGTGCTGAACTATGTGGGCACGTTCCCGCCGTTCCTGTGTACGGTGCCGGGCACCACGGACTGTACCTTCGAGTTCATTTCCTCAGGTGATGTCGTCACGGCAGCAAGCTACGCTCCGTTCGCGAACGGCAGCGTCCACATCACGGATGCCCTGACCTTCAACGCCGGCGTCCGCTACACCAAGGAAAACAAGGACTACACGTTCGAGCGTGCGCCGGTCGACAACCAGGCAACGCTGGGCCTGACCTCGTTGAACGGCTATACCGGTCGCTACAATGGCTCCAAGGTGGATTGGCGCGCCAATCTGGAGTATCGCTGGAACGAGCAGTTGATGACCTACGTCAGTGCTTCCACCGGCTTCAAGGGCGGCGGTATCAATCCCCGTCCCTTCCTGCCCAGCCAGGTGCAGCCGTTCAAGCCCGAATTCCTGACCGCCTACGAAGTGGGCATGAAGTCGGATTTCTGGGACCGCAAGGTGCGGCTGAACGTGTCCGCCTTCTTGAACAAGTTCAAGGACATTCAGCTGACCCTGCTGAGCTGCCCGCAGTTCTCCGGCGGCAGTACGACGGAGCCGTGCGCGGCCCCGGTCAATGCCGGCAACGCGAACATCAAGGGCGTGGAGGTCGAGGGCGAGTTCCATCCGATCGGCGGTCTGTCGGTGGATGCCAGCCTGAGCAAGCTGGATTTCGCGTACACCTATATCGATCCGTCCGTGAATACTCCGGTACTGCAGGTGCCGGTGGGGTCTTCAGCTCCGGGAACAATCACCTGGAAGTGGTCGGTCGGCATCCAGTATGAGTACAGCCTGTCCAATGGCTCAACGCTGACACCGCGCCTGGACTTCAGCTACACCGGCGGCTTCAACACCAACGCGGTGATTGCGGATACCAACCGGGTCGACGGCAATCATCTCGGTAACGCCCGCATCACCTGGCACTCCCCGAATGACACCTGGGAAGCGGCGCTCATCGGCGCCAACATCTTCAATGAGATCTACTACATCTCCAACTTCGACCTGACTGCCAGCTCCGGTGCCGAGTACGGCCTGGTGGCACCGCCCCGCGAAGTCTCGCTGCAGCTGAAGCGGAAGTTCTGATGGCGATTGAGATTCAGTTCAAGCAGCACTTCACTAGACCCGAAGTCTGCTTTCCCTGAATCAAAGGGCGCCCTCGCAGGAGGGCGCCTTTTTTACACCTCGTCGCCTGTGAGGAGCGCGGTAGTTCAGCTGGTAAATTGTGCGATCGTGGTCCGGTAAACCTTCGGTGCCAGGGTATGGATGTCCTCGTGGCGCAGCTGCTTGTTCAGCACTTCGATGCCCCACGGGCCGGTCCAGCCGGCCGCGGTGATCTTGGACACGAAACTTTTGATGTCGAACTCACCGTCGCCGCACAGCTGCCGGAAGCCGGTGGTCTCCTCGACCATATCGGGCATCGAATGCTCGCGCGAGAAGCCGTCGTTGATTTCCATGCCGAGGCGATACTTCGCCGGGAAATTCGCCACGCTGTCGTAGGGAATATTCAGCTTCACCATGTGCCACAGGTCAAAGAAGATGCCGCCGTTCTTCGCATCGGCGCCCGTGGCCAGGGCCAGGGCATTCTCCAGCGAGCTGATGATACTGAAGGGCATCATCTCGAAGGCGACCCGCGTGCCATAGGCTTCGGCCTCGCGGCACAACGTGGCGAAGCGCTCGATCAGCTTCGGAAAGGGACACTTCTGATTGCTGAAGTCGCCCACCTTGACGGCCCGGGCACCCAAGGCGGCCGCAGCCTCGAACAGCAGCTTCTTGGTCTCGTCCGACCTGGCCTTCTCCTCACCGTCGTTGAACCAGCCGGTCAGAAATTCCAGCTCGACGTGGCGGATTCCGTTGTCCTTCAGGATCTTGTTCATGTCCGCCAGGGAGTAGCGGCGCTGTGTGTACTCGAGGTCGGCATGCCACAGGCCCATGCCCGTGAAGCCCGCCTTGGCGGCCTGCTCGACGCGGATGCGAAAATCCACGGAGCTGTGCTCCGGACCGGTGTGCGGGACGGCGCCGACGGCCAAAGTCCAGTAGGAGGCAAGCAGATCGACCTGGGTATTCATCCCGTGGGTTTTACACCGCGGGCAGCGCTGCCGTAAAGGGCCGCGGCGCGGTAGACTCCCCGGAACCTGCGCCAAGGAGGATTCCGCCGTGAACGCCGCCATCGAAATCGCCCGCCAGCCTGAACCGTCCGCAACTGTCGCCCGTTTTCTGCAGCGGCCGCCGCGATTGCTGATTGGCGGGGAGTGGGTCGAATCGCGCTCCAAGGAGCGCATTCCGGTGCTGGATCCGGCCTCCGGACGGCAGATTGCCGAGGTTGCCGACGCCAACGCGGCCGATGTGGACCGGGCAGTGACGGCGGCGCGCGGCGCCTTTGAGACTGGCGCGTGGCACGACATGCTCCCCGTCCAGCGCGAGGCGCTGCTGTGGAAACTGTCGGATCTGATCGAGCAGCACGCCGATGAGCTCGCTGAGCTGGAGAGCCTGGACAACGGCAAGACCAAATTCATCGCCAGCGTCGTGGATGTCCCCGGCAGCCGCGACTACTTCAGATACATGGCCGGGTGGGCCACGAAACTCGAAGGCACGACGTTCGATAGCTCGATTTCGGCGGGTCCGGGCTCGAAGTTCCACACCTATACCTTGCGCGAACCGATCGGCGTCGTCGCCCAGATCATTCCCTGGAACTTCCCCCTGGTGATGGCGGCCTGGAAGCTCGGCCCCGCGCTGGCCTGCGGCTGTACCTGCATCCTCAAGCCCGCCGAGCAGACCCCGCTGTCGGCGCTGCGTCTTGGCGAACTGATCACCGAGGCGGGCTTCCCGCCTGGCGTGGTCAACATTCTCACCGGCAACGGCGAGACCACCGGTGCGGCGCTGGTCGCCCATCCGGGCGTTGACAAGGTCGCCTTCACCGGCTCCACGTCGGTGGGCAAGCTCATCAACAAGTCCGCCACCGACACTCTCAAGCGCGTCTCCCTCGAGCTGGGCGGAAAATCTCCGGTCATTGTGCTGCCCGATGCCAACCTCGATGCGGTGATCGGCGGCGCGGCCAATGCAATCTTCTTCAATGCCGGCCAGGTCTGTGCCGCAGGCTCGCGGCTCTATGCGCACAGCAAGGTTTTCGACCAGGTGGTCGAGGGCGTCAGCCAGGCGGCGGCGAGAATCCGCTTGGGACCGGGCCTGGACCCGCGCACGGAAATGGGCCCGCTGGTCTCGAAGGAACAACAGGAGCGGGTGCTCGGCTACATCGAGGCCGGTCGCAAGGGCGGCGCCAAGGTCATGACCGGGGGCGAGGCGCCGCACGGCCAGGGCTATTACGTGAAACCCACGGTCCTGGCGAATGTCCGGCAGGACATGTCAGTGGTGCGCGAAGAGATTTTCGGACCCGTGCTGGTGGCGCAGCGCTTCGATGAACTGGATGAAATCGCCGCCATGGCCAATGACTCCCCGTATGGGCTCGGCGCGAGCATCTGGGGCCGCGACATCGGCGCCATCCATCGCCTGGTGTCCAAGGTGCGTGCGGGTACGGTGTGGGTGAACTGTCACGGCTTCGTCGATCCGGCCATGCCCTTCGGCGGTTACAAGCAGTCCGGATTCGGTCGCGAACATAGCCACACCGTGTTCGAGCACTACACCGAAATCAAATCCGTGTGCATCGCGCTCTAAGGAATTCTCATGCGCCGAAGCGCCTTGGCCGTGACCTGCCTGATGCTGCTCGCCGCTTGCAGTCAGCACGGCGCCCCGGGCGTCGCCGCGAATGCCGGTTCGGCACCGCCGCCTGCATCGGTCGCCGCGCCCCTGCCAGTGGATGCGGCGCGGCTGCTCGGCGCCGGCGGTGAGGGCGATAACTGGCTCACCTACGGTCGCACCTACGATGAACATCGCTTCAGCCCGCTGCAGCAGATCAATGCGGCCAATGTCGCGGGCTTGAAGCCGAGCTGGCATTTTGACCTGCCGGTGGATGCGCGCGTGCAGGAGTCCACGCCGCTCATTATCGATGGCGTGATGTACGTGACCACCGCCTGGAGCCATGTGTTTGCGCTCAATGCAGCAACCGGTGCTTTGAAGTGGACCTATGACCCGAAGGTGCCCGGTCATACGGGCATTGACGCCTGCTGCGATGTGGGCAATCGCGGGCTGGCTGCCTGGCAGGGGCGCCTGTACCTGGGCACTCTGGACGGGCGCCTCGTGGCGCTCGATGCGGCCACGGGTCATCCGGTCTGGGATGTCAGCACCATCCCGGCGGGGTCACGCGCCACCATTACGGGTGCGCCGCGCGTCATCAAGGGCAAGGTCATCATCGGCAATGGCGGCGCCGAGAAGGGCGCACGTGGCTTTGTGTCCGCCTACGATGCGGACACGGGCAAGCTGATCTGGCGTTTCTACACCGTGCCGGGCAAGCCGGGCGTCAAGGATGGCGCCGCCTCCGATGAGGTGCTGGCGAGGATCGCCAGCAAGACCTGGCGCGGGCAATGGTGGCAGGGCGGCGGCGGCGGCACGGTGTGGGATGCGATGGCCTACGATCCCCAGCTGGACCTGCTGTACTTCGGTACCGATAACGGCGGCCCCTGGAACAAGAAGTTCCGCTCGCCGGGAAACAGCGATGATCTGTTCATCACCTCGATCATCGCGGTGCACGCGGACACCGGTGAATATGTCTGGCACTTCCAGAACACGCCCGGCGGGATGTGGGACTATAGCGCCACGCAGTCGCTGGTGCTCGCGGATCTGACCATCAACGGCCAGTTGCGCCACGTCATCATGCAGGCGCCGAAGAACGGCTATTTCTACGTGCTTGACCGACAGACCGGCAAGCCGATCAGCATCCATCAGTACGTCGATTCATTGAACTGGGCCAAGGGTGTCGATCCGCTGACGGGTCGTCCGCAGATCAATCCTGACGCGCGCTACGATCACACCGGCAAACCGTGGATCGGCGCGCCCGGTCCCGGCGGTGGACACAACTGGATGCCGATGTCCTTCAGCCCGCAGACCGGCCTGGTGTATATCCCGGTCATCGAAGTGTCCTTCCCGTATATCGGCCAGAAGACATACCACCCCACCTTGCTCGACTTCAACGTCGGCGTCGATATGAATGCCGGCAGCCTGCCGCAGGATCCGGTGATCAAGGCGGCCGCCATCAAGGGTCTGAAGGGACATCTGTCCGCGTGGGATCCGGTGGCGCAGAAGGAAGTATGGCGCGTGGAAGTCAATCATCCCTGGAATGGCGGCACACTGGCCACGGCGGGCCATGTCGTCTATGAGGGCGATGCCATGGGCAACTTCAGTGCCTACCACGACACTGACGGCAAACTCCTGTGGAGCGTGCAGACCGGGACGGGCATCCTGGCGCCCCCCATCAGCTACGCGGTGGCGGGCAGGCAGTACATTGCCATTGAGACCGGCTGGGGTGGCGCGTTCGCGTTCTCGGCGGGCGAACTCGCCCTGAAGACGCAGATCAATCGCGGCAATATTCCGCGGGTCCTGGTCTTCGCGCTCGATGGCACGGACACGATTCCGGCGCCACCGCCGCCGTCGACGGCCGTCCTTACGGCACTGCCGGAGCTGGGCAATGCGGCGCAGATTGCGCAGGGCAAGCTGGAGTATCACACCTTCTGCAACAACTGCCACGGCGACACCGCGGTCAGCGGTGGGGTGCTGCCGGACCTGCGCTATTCGCCTGCGCTGCGCGATGCGGATGTGTTCCGGAAGATCGTGCATGACGGCATTCTGGAGGCCAAGGGCATGGTCGCCTTCGGCAGCGTACTGCAGCCGAAATCGATCGAGCTGATTCGTGCCTATGTCACGCACCGGGTGAATGAGAGCATCGCCGAAGCCAAGGCTGCCGCGGGCGCCGGAGCTGCGCAATGATGCGCGCAGCCGTGGCCTTGCGGCTGCTGGCACCGGCCGTGTTGCTGTGCGCCGCCTCGCTCGCCCTGGCGCAGAGCACGGCACCGATCACCGTCACGGTGAAGACCCCCTCCGGAGTGCTGCGCGGCGCGCAGCGCGACGGCATGCGCAGTTTTCTCGGTATTCCCTATGCGCAGCCCCCGGTGGGCGAACTGCGCTGGCGAGCGCCGCAGCCGCTGGCCGCCTGGAGCGGCAGCCGTGACGCGCT
This sequence comes from Steroidobacteraceae bacterium, assembly GCA_036267975.1. Classification (GTDB taxonomy): domain Bacteria; phylum Pseudomonadota; class Gammaproteobacteria; order Steroidobacterales; family Steroidobacteraceae; genus DAIDKA01. The sequence continues at coordinate 104,539 of DATAVA010000015.1, forward strand.
GCGGTTCGGCGCCGAATGCATGCAGGGCCGGGGTCGGACGCCGGTGCCGATGAGCGAGGATTGTCTGTTCCTGAATATCTGGGTTGCCGATAAACCGAAGTCGCACCATCTGCCGGTGCTGGTGTGGGTGCATGGCGGTGCGTTCATGGTGGGCTCTGCCGGGCAGCCGACCTACGACGGCGCCAGCCTCGCGCGGCAGGGGATCATCGTCGTCACCTTGAACTATCGCCTGGGCAAGTTCGGCTTTCTGGCGCATCCGGCCTTGACGCAGGCAAATCCCGATGAACCGCAGGCCAACTACGGTCTCATGGACGTGCTCGCCGCTCTCAAATGGGTGCAGGCGAACATCAAGGCCTTCGGTGGCGATCCGCACGAGGTCACACTCGCCGGGCAGTCCGCCGGGGGCGCGGCCGTATATGATCTGATGAGTTCACCGCTGGCCGCCGGGCTGTTCGCGAAGGCCATTATCGAGTCCGGCGTGTTCAGCACGCCGTCCACTTCGTTCGACACAGCGCAGGCGGCCGGGGTTGCGGCGGCGCTGAGCTGGGATCCGAACGCCAAGGACGCGGCGGCGCTGCGCAGATTGTCCGCCGCGCAGGTACAGGGCGATGGTCCGGCGCTATCCGGAAATTTCGGCCCGATGATCGACGGCAAATTGCTGCCAGTGGATGTTGCGGCGGCGTTTGATGAAGGTCAGAACCTCAAGGTGCCGCTGCTAATCGGTTCAAATAGCTACGAGGCCGGATTCTTCGGCAATGCCGCGAAGGGCCTGTCACAACGCCTGGCGTCAGTGTGGCCGCGGGTCACGGCGGTGTATGACGGCTACGGCACGAAGCGCACCGATCTCGTCGAATTGCAGCTCACCACCGACATGATGATCACGGCGCCGACGCGCACCGCGGCGCGCGCGTCCGCCTCGCACGGGGCGCCGACGTTTCTTTATTACTACTCCTTTGTGCGCCCGTCGCAGCGCGAGCGCGTGCCCGGTGCATCGCATATGGATGAGGTGTACGCGCTGTTCGGACATATGAACCTGATGCAGGGTGGTCCGCCGGACCCGCCCGATTCGCTGCCGGTGGTGGCGGCGCTGCAGGAGCGGTGGGCGCGCTTCGTCAGCACCGGCAGTCCGGCCAGCAAGACCGAACCGTGGCCGGCGCTCAAACTGGACGATCAGCAGCTGCTCGAATTCAGCAATGCAGGCGAATTCGTGCGCAGCGATTTCGCCAGCCAGAGGCTGGACCTGGCGGCGGCGATCCCGCGGCCCGCACCGGGACGCTAGCGCAGGATATTCAGCCGATCGCTCCCCATGCGCTCGATCATCCAGCCCGGGTACTCGCGCGCGAGCGCCGACACTTCATTCAAAGCGGTGAGATCCTCGGTGGTCAGCTTCACCGTGGTGGCCGCGATGTTGTCCGACAGCTGTTCGCGGGTCTTGGCGCCGATGATCACGGCAGTGACGGCGCTTTGATGCAGCAGCCACGCCAGCGCCACGCGCGCCACCGATATGCCAAGCCTGGCTGAGATCGGGCGCATCACATCGATGATGCGGAAGGCCTTGTCGCGATCCACCGGCGGAAAATCAAAGGTGGTGCGGCGCGCGCCTTCGGGTCCGTGGCCATCGGGCTTGAATTTGCCGGACAGCAGACCGCCGGCCAGCGGACTCCACGGCAGGATGGCGAGGCGCTGATCATTGGCCAGCGGCACGATCTCGCGCTCCAGCTCGCGGCCGGCAATCGAATAGTAGGCCTGGATGCTCTCGAAGCGCGCCAGACCCTTGCGTTCACTGATGCCCAGTGATTTGGCGATGTGCCAGGCGGCATGGTTGCTGACGCCCAGATAGCGCACCTTGCCGGCACGCACGCAATCATCGAGCGCGTCGAGCGTTTCCTCGATCGGGGTCAGCGGGTCGGTGCCGTGAAGCTGGTAAAGATCCACGTGATCCAGCTGCAGACGTGTCAGGCTGGCATCGAGTGCGGCCATGATGTGGTAGCGCGACAGGCCCAGCTGATTGACGCCGGGACCGGCACGACCGAGTACCTTGGTGGCGAGCACGAACTGATCGCGGGGAACGCCGAGATTGCGCAGCGCCTGACCCAGAATCTCCTCGGAGCGACCACCCGAGTACACATTGGCGGTATCGAAGAAATTGACACCGCCATCAATGGCGGTTCTCACCAGCTCATCGGCGGCCGCCTGCCCGACACTTGCGATCTGTGCCCAGATCCCCTCGCTGCCGCCGAAGGTCATCGCGCCCAGGCAAATCTCCGAAACCACGAGGCCCGTATTGCCAAACTTTTTCATGCGCATCAGGAATTCCTCGACTGTGCTCAGTGGGTGGCCGGCTTGACCGCGCTCGCCGCGGCGGCGTCACGGACTGCGGCATCCAGGTCATCTCCCAGTTCCAGATAGCGTCCTGACAATGCGCTGTACCGGCCGCTGGCGAGGTCCAGGCAACGCTGCGCACAACGCACCAGGTCGGCATTGCGGTGTGGCGACTCGCGCACGGAGCGCAGCCGGTCGACCATGCCGGGCAGCCAGCGCTGCGCATCGGGACTGTTGGCGGTGTCCTCCGCCATGCCGGTGTACACGAAGCCTGGGTCGATGGAGTACACGTCGACGCCGAATTCGCGACTCTCCGCCGCCGCGACGGCGGCGAGGCGGGTCTGTGCGATTTTTCCCAGGCAGTAGGCGCTCAGGTAGGGCGCGACGATGCGGCTGGCGATCGCCGAGACCAGGATCACGGTGCCGGCGCGGCGCTCGACCATGCCGGGCATGACCCGCTGCATGTAATAGAAGGGCGCGCGGATATGCACGTACTGGGCGGCCACCCAGCTTTCCGGATTCACGGACCAGACCGGGCCGAAGGGGCCGGGCACGCCGGCATTGCTCACCAGCACACTGACGGGCCCGAGTTCCTGTTCCGTGGTGGCCACGACCCGGTCGACATCGGCCGGGTTGGTGACATCGCCGGCGACCGCGATGGCGCGTCCGCCGATGCGACCGATGTCTTCGACCGTGGACTGCAGTTCACTGAGGGTCCGCGAGGTGACCGCAACGGCCGCGCCTTCCCCGGCATAGCGCATCGCGATGGCCCGGCCAAAACCGCGTCCGGCTCCCGTGACGATGGCGACCCGACCTTTGAGCATCTCTCCCATACCTGCACCTCGAGTTTGGTGTCGTAAAGTCTAAGGCACCGGCACCGGCCCGTGTGGCCTGATACGCTTTTATCCATACCCCCATGCCCTCGTCCCGTTAAAATGCCGTTATGTACACCACCAGCTCAGCAATGTTGTCGGCCCTGCGCGAAGCGGGCGTGCAGTACCTGTTCGTCAACCTCGGCAGCGACCACAGCGCGTTCATGGAAGCGTATGCCATCGCCCGTGCGGCCCACGAGGGCGGCGAATTTCCCTACCCGGACGTGATCACCTGCCCCAATGAAATGGTGGCGCTGAGCGCGGCTCATGGCCATGCCGCAGTCAGCGGCCAGGCCCAGGCCGTCCTGGTGCACGTGGAGTGCGGCACGCAGGCGCTGGCCGGTGCCGTCCACAACGCGGCGAAGGGGCGCGTCCCGGTGCTGATCATGGCCGGCATGTCGCCGGCCACCCAGGAAGGCGAGGCGCGCGGCAGCCGCAACGAGTTCATCCACTGGATCCAGGATGTCTTCGACCAGCGCGGCCTGGTGCGCGGTTACATGCGCTACGACAACGAGATCCGGGTCGGCGCGAATGCCCCGCAGATCGTGCATCGCGCACTGCAGGTCGCCAGCAGCGAGCCGAAGGGCCCGGTGTACCTGGTGGCGGCACGCGAGATCCTGGAGCAGGAGGTCACGCCGCGTCGCGAGGAGGTGCGGCTGTGGCCGCGTCTCGGCGTCGGCGCGCTGGCGCCGGAGGATGCGCTGGAGGTGGCCCGGGCGCTGGTGGCGGCGCGCCGACCGCTGGCGGTCACGACCTACCTGGGGCGCAATGTGGCCGCGGTGGCGGAGCTGACCCGCCTGTGCCGCAGGCTCGGCATGGGGGTGCTGGAGTCGGTGCCCTCGTGCGTGAACTTTCCCAGCGACGATTCCCTGCACCAAGGCTACCAGTGGAATGAGAAGCGCCAGAATCCGGCGCTCGCCGAAAGCGACACCATTCTGGTGCTGGACAGCGACGTGCCGTGGATTCCGCTGATCAACCGGCCGGCGCAGGATGCTCACATCCTGCACATCGACGTCGATCCGCTCAAAGCACAGATGCCGCTGTGGTACCTGCGCGCGACGCGCGCCTGGCGCGCCGATTGCGCGACGGCGCTGCGCCAGATCAATGCCGCGCTGGACACTCTTACGATCGATGCGGCCGCGGTGCGCGAGCGTGCCGCGCACCTGGGCCGCCGCCACGAGGCGCTGCGCGTGGAGCGGGTGAAGCTCGAACAGCCAGGCGAATTCCTGACCGCGGAATATGTCACCGCGCAGGTGCGCGATGCCATCGGCGAGGACGCGCTGGTGCTCAGCGAGGCGGTGACGAATTTTCACGTCGTGACCAATCATGCGGGGCGGAGCAAGCCCGGCACCTATTTCGTCAGCGGCGGCGGTTCGCTGGGCTGGAACGGCGGCGCGGCGATCGGCGCGAAGCTGGCGCGCCCGGAGGCACTGGTGTGCAGCTTTACCGGCGATGGCACCTACATGTTCTCGATTCCCGCGACGGTGCACTGGATCGCGCGCCGTTACGGCACGCCGTTCCTGCAGGTGATTTTCAACAACCAGGGTTGGCGCGCGCCGAAGTTCTCCACGCTCGGGGTGCATCCGGACGGCTTCGCCAGCCGCGCGGCTGACCTGGACATCCGCTTCGAGCCGCCACCGGATTACTCCGGCATTGCCGCCGCCGCGGGCGGCGCTCATGGCGAAATCGTGCGCACGCCCGCGCAGCTGGCGCCGGCCGTGCAGCGGGCGCTGCAGGCCGTCCGCGACGGTCGTTGCGCGGTCATCGACGCGTGGTTGCCGCGCCTATAGTAGGTTGAAGACCGATTCGGCGTTGGTCTGGAAGAACTTCTTCTTATCGGCCGCGCTCATGGCAATGTTGTCACAGGCAATGACTTCGCTCGCCTCGAACTGGTACGGATAGTCCATGGCGTAGAGCACGCGCCCGGCGCCGAGCACCTGTTGCGCGAAAGTGATCGACGGGCCCCAGGGCATGCCGCTGCAGGTCACGAAGATGTTCTGGCGCATGTAGTCGCTGGGCACGCCGCGCAGCGGTTTCAACTGCGGATAGCGCTTGGAGTTCAAGGTGGCGCGATACATGTAGTCGAGTCGGAACAGCCAGTAGGGCAGCGCCTCGCCCATGTGGCCGATGACCACGCGCAACTTGGGAAAGCGGTCAAAGACGCCACTGACGATGAGCCGCATCACATGCAGCGCGACTTCGACACCGAATCCGTAGATCGCGCCATCCAGGCCGGCCTCCAGGAACGGGGCGATCATGCGGTCCGAGGGGGTATTCGGATGAATGTAGACCGCGGCGTTGCAGGCTTCGGCGGCGGCGAAAATGTCCCAGTACTTCTGATCATCCAGGTACTGCCCGTGTACGTGGGAGTTCAGGATGACGGCGTGCATGCCCAGTTTGCGGATGCCGCGCTCGATTTCCGCCGCGGCGCCGGCCGGGTCCTGCGGGGCGATCGCGACCATGCCGGCGAGGCGGTCAGGATATTTCGCAACGAAGGCCGCCATCTCATCATTGCTGGCGCGGGCCAAGGCGGTGCCGGTGGCGGCATCAAAGACATGGGCGCCGGGTGAGGTCAGCGCCAGCACCTGGACATCGATGCCGGTGGCATCCATATCGGCAATGCGTCGCTCGTCCAGCCATTGCAGCCGTTCAATGATGCCGGTGGCGCGCGCGCTGGTGCTGCCCAGGTAGAAACCCCACATCGAGTTGAAGCCGATGTCAGCAATGCTTTTGCGGGCCAGCACGTCGCGGTACTGGCGCAGCATGTCGGCCGTCGCAAACGCCTCCTCGGTGGCGATGCGGCGATACGCGCTCGAACGCTCGATCTTCGCGGCGGCGGCGCCGGGGGCGGTATTCGTGGCGGGCATAGGGGTTCTCCGAAAGCGGCAATCTGCGCAGCTGCGCATCATAGCGGACTATACTTACGGCCAGTTGAACCGCACGCTCGACCGTCACAGGAGCCTTTTGGCGACGAACAGAATGTCCAAGTACCAACCCAATATCGACCTCGAAAAAATCGTCGCCATCGACATCCATACGCACGCCACCATTTCGGGGCGCGCGCCGCGGGACCCGTGCGCGCATGCCTTTGACGAACAGATGGCCAAGTACTTTCGCTCCGGCAAGGCACCGACCATCACCGAGGTCGCGCAGTACTACCGCGAGCGCAATCTGGCGGCGGTGATTTTCACGGTGGATGCGGAGGCCGGCGCGGGCCATTGGCGCATTGCCAATGAGGAAGTCGCCGAGGTCGCCGCCGAGAACAACGATGTCCTGATCCCCTTCGCCAGCATCGATCCGGCGCGCGGCAAAATGGGCGTGCGCGAGGCGCGGCGCCTGATCGAGGACTATGGCGTGCGCGGCTTCAAGTTCCATCCCTCCATGCAGGCGTTCTATCCGAACGACCCGAAGTGCTATCCGCTGTATGAGGAGATTGCCGGGGCGGGTCTGCCGGCGCTGTTCCACACCGGCCAGACCGGGGTTGGGGCGGGGCTGCCGGGCGGCATGGGCGTCAAGCTCAAGTACTCGAATCCGATCTATCTGGATGATGTCGCGGCTGACATCCCGACGCTCACCATCGTGATGGCGCATCCCTCATTCCCATGGCAGGACGAGGCGTTGGCCATTGCAACGCACAAGCCCAATACCTGGATTGACCTGTCGGGTTGGTCGCCGAAGTACTTCCCGGCAAACTTGGTGCAATATGCCAACTCGCTGATCAAGGACCGGGTGCTTTTTGGCTCGGATTATCCGGCCATTACGCCTGACCGCTGGATGGCCGACTTTGAAAAACTGGCGATGAAACCAGAGGTTCGGCCCATGGTGCTCAAGGAGAATGCCATCCGTCTGCTGGGACTGCGCAGCTGAGCCATTTGCCCGGCGGATAGCCGGTATTTGCCTAAATCGCGTTGCGACATCCCGCCGGCAGGTGGACAATGCCACCCGCGAAACCAAAGTCCTGGACGTGTGTTGAGAAGTTTCGAACAACATCGCGAGCACAACACCGTCCACGCCATTTCCTGATCCCGATCTGCCTTAAAGCGGTCGTATGGGTCGGTTTTCTTTAAGGCCAGAGTTTTTTTCAAGAGGTGGGGCAATGAGCCAGCAGAACCTGGAAAGTGTATTGAAAGCGGCCGGCAGTCCGGTCCAGATGTTGCGCAACTCCAAGATCGGCGCCTACGTCTATCCGGTGGTGCCGAGCGAGTACACCAATTGGCGCGACGAACAACGCGCCTGGCGCGAAAGTGCGGTGCTGTTCGACCAGTCGCATCACATGGCGGAGTTTACGGTCAAGGGTCCCGATGCCCTGAAGCTGATGTCCTATTGCACGATCAATAGTTTCAACAACTTTGCCATTGGCAAGGCCAAGCAGATGGTTCCGATCAGCTATGACGGCTACGTCATCGGCGACGGTATCCTGTTCTATGAGGACAAGGACGAACTGGTATTCGTCGGGCGCGCGCCGACTGTGAACTGGCTGCAGTTCCAGGCCGAAACCGGCACCTTCAAGGTCGACACCATCCGTGACGACCGCTCGCCTTCGGCGCCGCGCGGCAAGGCCGTTACGCGTCGCCACTACCGTTTCCAGATCCAGGGCCCGAACGCCTGGAAAGTGATCGAGAAACTCAACGGCGGCCCGGTCCAGGAAATCAAATTCTTCAACTGGAGTCACATCAATCTGGGCGGCCAGAAGGTGAAGGCCCTGCGCCACGGCATGGCCGGCGCGCCGGGACTGGAGATCTGGGGCCCGTACGCTGATTACGAAAAGGTTTTCAATACCATCATGGAAGCGGGCCGTGAGTTCGGCCTGACCGCCGTCGGTTCGCGCGCCTACGCCTCGAATACCCTGGAATCCGGCTGGATCCCCTCCCCGCTGCCCGCCGTGTACAGCGGCGAGAGCATGAAGAAGTATCGCGAATGGCTGCCCGCCAACGGCTACGAGGCCACCGGCTCCATCTGCGGCAGCTTCGTGTCCGACAAGATCGAGGACTACTACACGACGCCGTATGACCTGGGTTACGGCCCCTTCGTGAAGTTCGATCACGACTTCGCGGGTCGCGAGGCGTTGGAGAAGATGTCCAAGCTGCCGCACAAGAACAAGGTCACCTTTGCCTGGAACGGCGAGGACATGGCGAAGATCTTCGCCTCGTTCTTCCACCCCGGCGAGCTGGCCTACAAGTACTTCGAATGGCCGATCGCGAACTACGGCTCCTCCTCCTTCGATGCCGTCAAGAAGGGCGGCAAGGCGGTTGGCTATTCGATGTTCGGCGGCTACAGCTACAACGAGCGCACGGCGCTGTCGCTGGGTGTCGTCAACCCGGATGTGCAGGTCGGCGAGGAACTCACGCTGGTCTGGGGCGAGGCCGACGGCGGCACCGCCAAGCCCACCGTGGAGCGCCACAAGCAGACCGAAGTGCGGGTGCAGGTCGCCGCGGTACCTTACGGCGAGGACGCCCGCAAGAACTACGCGTCGGGCTGGCGCACGCAGAAGTAAGACTCACCTCAGATGTTGAGTGCGGGGGTGGAAAGAAATTTCCACCCCCGTTTTTTTGTGTCTGCGGGCGGTGCCCCTTAGAGCTGCGCGCGGCCGATGATGTCGCTGCCGCCACTGACCACGGCCGCGAAGGCGCGCGCGCGCGGCAGGATATGCGCGGCGTAGAATTCCGCATGATCCAGCGTGGCATGCGTGGCCGCACTGGCCGGTGCCCGCACACTGGCGGTATGCGCGGCGAGCGCCCACTGCCAGCCGCCAGCCACCACTCCCAGCCACTGCAGGAAAGGATAGGCGATGCTCGCCACCAGGCCTGACTGCGCACTGCCTGCGCCGAGCAGCTGCTGCACGCACTCGCGCAGGCTGCCGCATTCACTCAGCAAACCTTCGCGCAGCGCGTGGCTGCCAGCCAGCCCCTGCGCAGCCACTTCGATCTGCCTCAGCAGCTCCCCGAAGCCACGCGCCTGGTCGCGCAGGATCTTGCGTCCCAGCAGGTCCTGGGCCTGGATGAAGTTCGTGCCCTCGAACACCGGTCCGATGCGCGCATCCCGATAGATCTGCGAGGCTTCGCAGTCATCGACGTAGCCGGTGCCGCCGTGCACCTGGACGCCCAGTGACGACACTTCGACGGCTACGTCCGAGGCCCATGCCTTGACCAGTGGCGTCAGCAGCCCCAGGCGCCGCTCGGCCTGCTCGCGCACCGGCACCGGTGTTTCAGCCGCGTGGACGAGATCGAGCGCGGCGGCAGCGCAGTAGGCGAGGCAGCGCGCCGCGTGCGTCAGCACATTCATGGTCAGCAGCATGCGGCGCACATCGGCGTGCTCGATGATCGGACGCTGCGCGCCGTTCGCGTCGCGCCCCTGACGCCGTTCGGCGGCATACGCCAAGGCGAGCTGGCGCGCGCGCTCCGCGACACCCGTGGAGTGCAGGCCAACGCCGATGCGCATGTGATTCATCAGCGTGAACATGCACCCGAGGCCATCGTGCAGCTTGCCGACCAGCCAGCCGCGGGCCCCGAGGTTCTCGCCCAGCACCATGGCGCAGGTCGGGCTCGCCCGGATGCCCATCTTATGTTCCAGCGATGCCGCACTCAGATCGTTCGCACGCCACGCGCCATTTTCCTGCAGGCGGCGCGGCACCAGGAACAGCGACAGACCTTTGACGCCGGGGGGCGCATCCGGTGTGCGTGCCAGCACCAGGTGGACGATGTTGTCCGCCATGTCGTGCTCGCCCCAGGAGATGTAGATCTTGCGCCCGAAGAGCAGCCACGAGTCCCCGGCCGGGCGCGCCAGCGTTCGAACGGTGGACAGATCGGAGCCTGCCTGAGGCTCCGTCAGGCTCATGGCGGCGGTCCATTCGCCGCTCACCAGCGGCGGGATGTACCGGCGGCGCAACTCCGCGTCACCGTGCACGGCCAGGACTTCAATGGCGCCGACCGAGGTCTCCGGCAGCATCGCAAAGGCCAGGTTCGCGCCGCCCCAGATTTCAGTGGTCGCGGCCGCGATCAGCATGGGCAGTGCCTGTCCGTCCCAGGCCGCGGGAGCCGCCAACGCGGGCCAGCCGTCCGCGCAGAACTTCTGCCAGGCGGCCGCAAAGCCCGCGGCGGTGATGACGCCGGCGCTCGACAGACGTGCGCCCTGCGCATCACCCACGCGATTCAATGGCGACAGGACCTCTCTGGCCATGCGCGCCGCGCCGGCGAGTACCGCATCGGCGGTTTCACCCAGGATTTCCTCATGCAATGCCGTGGGCCTGAAACCGCAGTGGCGGGCCGCCTGCTCGAGCGCGTCCCTGATCCGGATCAGCGGTGCTTCGTAAGGGATGCTCACGGCAATCGTTGCTCAGGCCTGCAGATCGCGCGCGACGTCGATGAACAGCGAGCGCAGCCAGGTATGGCCCGGATCCATTTCATTGCGGGGGTGCCACAGCAAGGTTTCGTGACCGTCCAGCGCCGCGAAGGGCAGGGCGAAGATCTTCAGCGGGACCAGCGGCAGCACCAGCCGCGCCACCCGCTCGGGCACCGTGGCCGCGAACGGCGAACCGGGCAGCATGAACAGCATTTCGAGCAGGCTCTGCGTGGTTGCGCGCACGTTCAGATCCATTCCGATCAGACGCCGGACCAGCTCCTCGACCGGCGCGGTGTGTCCGTTCGGGCGCGCGAATATATGCGGGAGCGACTGGTAGTCGACCAGCGTCATGGTGTCGCCGGGGATGGCCATCTCCTGCGACATCACGCACACCCAGCGCACGGGTCGCAGCGCGACGGACTTCAGGGTTTCGGGGAACTCGCCCAGGCCATAAAGGCGGGTGATGTCCAAGGAAAGGCACAGGTCTGCATCGCCATAGGCCAGGCGGGTGAGACTGGTCTGGGAGACCTGCTCGATGTGACACTGGATCTGGGGCGCCTCGCGCGCGAGGCGGCCGAGCACCCGCGGCACCAGTTCCGGCACGGCCTCGTCGGTGGCGATCACCGTGAAGGTGCGCCGGACCGTGGCCGGCTCAAAGGTCGGCTGGGTGCCGAGCGTGGCCTGAATTTTCAGCAGGGCCTCGCGCACCGGTTGCACCAGTGAGCGCGCGCGGGGCGTCAGTTCCATGTCGCGGCCGACCCGCACCAGCAGCTGGTCCTGGAAGTAATCCCGCAGTTTCTGCAGCGAGGCGCTCATGGCCGGCTGGGACAGGAAGACCCGCTCGGCGGCACGGGTCACGTTTTTCTCGTGCACCAGGGCGTCGAGCGCAATCAGCAGATTCAGGTCAAAGCGGTTCAGCTGCATAGGATGCGGATAGTGCCATTATCGCAGTGCAACAAATATCTTATCTGACGTCCGGTCACGGCTCTGAACCGGTGTGCGACAATCCATCGTCCAGGCAGAAGCTGCATGCACGATATCCACCCCAAAATCCTTCGAATTCCCGCCCGGCGGGTGACCGGCGACGCTTAAGGCCATGGAGGCTGCGAGCGAGGCCGAGCGCCCGGCGAGCGCTGGGGTCGAAGTCACCGTGGATCGCTGGGTGCGCGGCAGCTCGGTCCACACCCAGGACCGCGTCGCCGAGGAGGTCCCCGTCGCGCTGCTGTACAACGGCGAGCCGCATGTCGTGATGCTCGCGACCCCCCACGATCTCGAGGACCTCGCGCGCGGTTTTTCGCTAAGCGAAGAGCTGGTCGATGAGCCGGGTGAAATTCGCGGCGTCGAGGTACACCGGCTTGCGGAGGCGGCTGAAGTTCGGATCGCCATCGCCTGGGAGAAATTTCCGGAGCTGCTGCGTCGGCGCCGCAATCTCACCGGACGCACCGGCTGCGGGCTGTGCGGTTCCGAGACGCTGGAGCAGACCGTGCGCACGCAATCGGTCGTGGGTGCAGGCCCCACGGTCAGTGTGACGCAGTTGCATGAGGCGATCGCGACGCTGCCCGACTTTCAGGTACTGAATGCCCGAACGGGCAGCGTGCACGCGGCCGCATGGGTGGTCCCGGGCCGCGGTATCGAATGCCTGCGCGAGGATGTCGGGCGGCACAATGCGCTCGACAAGACACTCGGTGCGCTGGTGCACGGCGGCGCGGACCTGCAGGCCGGCTTCATGCTCGTGACCAGCCGCGCGAGCTACGAGATGGTACAGAAGGCGGCCACGATGGGCGTGACCTTCATGGCCGCGCTGTCGGCACCGACGTCATTCGCCATCCGCCACGCCGAACGTTGTGGCATGACGCTCGTGGCTTTCGCGCGGCGCGAGCAGCACGTGGTATATGCCCACGGCCAGCGCCTGATCCAATAAACAATAGAGAGGCCTTTCGTTATGAGTGCATCCGGCAAGGCGCTGATCTGCGGTTCAATCGCCTACGACAGCATCATGGTCTTCGGCGGCCGGTTCAAGGATCACATCCTGCCGGACAAGATCCACATGCTGAATGTGTCATTTCTTGTGCCGCAGCTGCGGCGCGAGTTCGGCGGCTGCGCGGGCAACATTGCCTACAACCTGCGGCTGCTCGGGGATGCGGGCTATCCGATGGCGACCGTCGGACGCGATTTTGCGCCCTACGAGCAGTGGATGCGCGATACCCACGTGCCCCGGGATTATGTGCGGGTGGAGGATAGCGAACATACCGCGCAGGCCTTCATCACCACGGATGCCGACGACAACCAGATCACGGCGTTCCATCCCGGCGCGATGCAGCTGTCACACCTGAATACCATTCCGACGAATGCCGGCATCACCCTGGGCATCGTTTCGCCCGACGGCCGCGAGGGCATGGTGCAGCACTGCGCCGGCTTCGCGGCGGCCGGCGTTCCGTTCATCTTTGATCCGGGTCAGGGTCTGCCGATGTTCAGCGGCGATGATCTGCGCGCGCTGATCGCGCAGGCTTCGTGGCTGACGGTGAATGACTACGAATGGCAGATGGTCCAGCAGCGCACCGGCTGGACGCCAGCCGATGTGCTCAAGCACGTGAAGGCGCTGATCGTGACGCGCGGCGCCGAAGGCTCGACCATCTATACCCCGCAGGCACAGATCGTCATTCCGGTTGCTAGACCTGAGGCGGTGGTGGACCCCACCGGTTGCGGCGATGCCTACCGCGCCGGCCTCCTCCATGGGTTGCTGCATGGCCTGGACTGGCCCACGACGGGCCGTATTGCCTCGCTCCTCGGGGCGCTGAAAATCGCAAGCCGCGGTACCCAGAACCATCGCTTCACGGCGGCGCAGCTCGCGGTGAGCTACCGGAGCGCCTTTGGCAGCTCCCTGCCCTGATCCACAAGGGGGAGGGGACTGCGGTCCCCTGTAGTTGTATCATTCGCTTTTCCCCTCAACACCAACACAGGACTTGATGCCCATTCATGGCCAATAACTATGTATTCACCTCGGAGTCGGTGTCGGAAGGGCATCCGGACAAAGTTGCCGATCAGATCAGCGATGCGGTGCTGGATGCCATCCTGGCGCAGGACAAGCGTGGCCGGGTGGCCTGCGAAACCCTGATCAAGACCGGTGTGGTCATCGTCGCGGGCGAAGTCACCACTTCCGCAGGGATCGACGTCGAAGCACTGGTTCGCAGGACCGTTCTGGACATCGGTTACAACTCCTCGGATATGGGATTTGATGGCGCCAGCTGTGGCGTCCTGAACGTCATCGGCAAGCAGTCCCCGGATATCGCCCAGGGCGTGGATCGCAAGGATGAGCGCAAGCAGGGCGCCGGCGACCAGGGCCTGATGTTTGGCTATGCCACCAACGAGACCGATGTCCTCATGCCGGCCGCCATCACCCTGGCGCATCGCCTGGTGAAGCGTCAGGCCGACGTTCGCAAGAAGGGCAAGCTGCCCTGGCTGCGCCCGGATGCGAAGAGCCAGGTCACCCTGCGCTATGAGAATGACAAGCCGGTGGGTATCGAGGCGGTGGTGCTCTCGACCCAGCACAGCGATGACATCTCCACCCGTGCGCTGCGCGAGGCGGTGATGGAGGAGATCCTGAAGCCGGTACTGCCGGCGAAGTGGATCGACAAGCGCACCAAGTACCATATCAATCCGACCGGACGCTTCGTGGTCGGCGGCCCCGTCGGCGACTGTGGACTGACCGGGCGCAAGATCATTGTGGATACCTATGGCGGCTTCGCCCGTCACGGTGGCGGCGCCTTCTCCGGCAAGGATCCCTCGAAGGTCGACCGTTCGGCCGCCTACGCGGCGCGCTACGTGGCCAAGAACATCGTCGCGGCGGGCCTCGCCGATCGTTGCGAAGTGCAGGTTTCCTATGCCATCGGCGTGGCCGAGCCCACTTCCATCATGATTGAGACTTTCGGCACCGGTAAGCTGTCGCGCGAGGCGCTCACGGCGCTGGTGCGCCGGCATTTCGACCTGACGCCCTACGGGCTGCGCGAAATGCTGGACCTGGTTCGTCCCATCTATCAACTGACGGCCGCCTATGGTCATTTCGGGCGCACCGAGAAAGAGTTCAGTTGGGAGCGTACCGACAAGGCGGAGGTCCTGGCCGCGGAAGTGAAGAGCAAGGCCCGCGCGGCCTAGCGGAAAGCGTGGCCGGTGCGAAGCGCCGGCCTTTGATCAAGAATTCTGCCGCGCGTTTCGCGCGGCAGCGTCTGGCGCCTGAGGAGCGCTGCGACAGGCATCCGCAAGCCTCGGTGAGGATTGCGGCCGCGCCTGCCAGGCTCAGGAAGCCGGACGCCATGTGCTGCACACGGCGCTCGTACTTCATCTGGAGCATTGAACATGAACGCCACACTCAAGCCCGCTGCGGGCTTCGCTGATTTCAAAATTGCCGACCCGAATCTCGCCGGCTGGGGCCGACGCGAAATCGCCATTGCGGAAGTCGAGATGCCTGCATTGATGGCCATCCGCCGGGAATATGCCGCCAGCCAGCCCCTCAAGGGCGCGCGCATCACCGGCTCGCTGCACATGACCATCCAGACGGCGGTGCTGATCGAGACCCTCAAGGCCCTCGGCGCGGACGTGCGCTGGGCCTCCTGCAATATCTTCTCGACCCAGGACCATGCGGCCGCCGCCATTGCCGCCTCGGGCACACCGGTATTCGCGGTCAAGGGTGAGTCGCTGGAGGACTATTGGGATTACACCCACCGCATCTTCGAATTCGCGGACGGCAACGGTCCGAACATGATCCTGGATGACGGTGGGGATGCCACGCTGCTCATGCACCTGGGCGTGCGGGCCGAGAAGGACGCCTCCCTGATCTCCAAGCCGGGCAGCGAAGAGGAAACCTTCCTGTACGCAGCCATCAAGAAGAAGCTGGCGAGCTCGCCGGGCTGGTACTCGAAAATGGCGCAGGAAATCCGCGGCGTCACCGAGGAGACCACGACCGGCGTGCATCGCCTGTATCAGATGCACAAGGAACAGCGCCTGATGTTCCCGGCCATCAATGTCAACGACTCGGTGACCAAGAGCAAGTTCGACAACCTCTATGGTTGCCGCGAATCGCTGGTCGATGGCATCAAACGCGCCACGGATGTGATGGTGGCCGGCAAGATTGCCGTCGTCGCCGGCTACGGCGATGTGGGCAAGGGCTCGGCGCAGGCGCTGCGGGCGCTGTCCGCCCAGGTGTGGGTGACGGAGATCGACCCGATCTGTGCCCTGCAGGCGGCGATGGAAGGCTATCGCGTGGTGACCATGGACTACGCCGCCGACAAGGCCGATATCTTCGTGACCTGCACCGGCAACTTCCACGTCATCACCGGCGCCCACATGCAGCGCATGAAGAATAACGCCATCGTCTGCAACATCGGGCACTTCGACAATGAGATCGACGTGGCCGCGCTGGAGAAGCTGAAGTGGGAAGAGATCAAGCCGCAGGTGGACCATGTGATCTACCCGGACGGCAAGCGCATCATCCTGCTGGCCAAGGGTCGCCTGGTGAACCTCGGCTGTGGCACGGGCCATCCCTCCTACGTGATGAGTTCCTCCTTCGCCAACCAGACGATTGCGCAGATCGAGCTGTACGCCAATGCCGGCAAGTACCCGGTCGGGGTCTACACCCTGCCCAAGCACCTGGATGAGAAGGTGGCCCGCCTGCAGCTGACCACGCTCAATGCCCAGCTGACCGAGCTCACCGCCGAGCAGGCCGGCTATATCGGTGTTTCGGTCAAGGGTCCCTATAAGGCGGACCACTACCGCTACTGAGACCCTAAGCCCCATAATCCCCCCCCGAGAATTGGCTCGGGGGGGGACTTCATGCTCAAACGCATAGTCGGCATCATTCTGGCGGTCGTCGGCGCCTTTGCCATCGGTGGCATCGCGTTGCACCGTAACGAACCCATCAACGCGCTCTGGCTGGTCACGGCCGGCGTTTGCATTTATGTGCTCGGCTACCGCTTCTACGCGGCGTGGATAGCCGCCCGGGTCCTCACCGTCGACGACACGCGGGCGACGCCGGCCGAGCGCCTCAATGACGGCCGCGACTTCGTGCCGACGCATCGCTGGATCGTCTTCGGCCATCACTTCGCGGCCATCGCAGGTCCCGGCCCGCTGGTCGGACCGACCCTGGCGGCGCAGTTCGGGTATCTGCCCGGTACGATCTGGATCCTGTTCGGCTCGGTGCTCGGCGGGTGCGTCCAGGACATGATCATCCTGTTCATGTCCACGCGCCGCGACGGCCGCAGCCTTGGGCAGATGGCGCGCGAAGAACTCGGACCCTTCGGCGGCTTCGCCGCGCTGGCCGGCACCCTCATGATCATGATTATCCTGATCGCGGTGCTCGCGCTCGTGGTCGTGAATGCGATGAAGGGCAGCCCGTGGGCGACCTTCTCGGTGTTCGCCACCATACCGATCGCCATCGCCATCGGGCTGTATGTGCGCAGCGTGCGGCCAGGCCGCGTGCTGGAGGCCTCCATCATCGGCATGATCCTGCTGCTGGTCGGCGTTGCCGGCGGCGGCTGGATCGATCAGAGCGCGCAGTTGCGCGGAATGTTCGACTACTCCGGACCGCAGCTGGCCGCATTCGTGATTGGGTACGGCTGGCTCGCGGCCATCATTCCCGTGTGGCTGCTGCTCGCGCCACGAGGCTACCTGTCGACGTTCCTGAAGCTCGGCGTGATCGGGCTGCTCGCCATCTCGATCGTCGTCATCCACCCGGAACTGAAGATGCCGGCACTGACCCGGTTCATCGCGGGCGACGGGCCGATATTCGCCGGCAAGATCTTTCCGTTCGTGTTCATCACAATCGCCTGCGGCGCGGTGTCGGGCTTTCACGCGCTCGTCTCCAGCGGTACGACGCCCAAGCTCATCGGCAGCGAGGCCGATGTGCGCCTGGTCGGCTACGGCAGCATGGCGCTTGAGTCCTTTGTCGCCATCATGGCGGTCATCGCCGCGACGCTGCTCGACCCGGGTGTGTACTTTGCAATCAACACCGGAGCCGGCGTGGTCGGCGCGGATGCACACACTGCGGTCGCGACCATTTCGGCCTGGGGCTTCCCCGTGACGGTCGACCAGATGCAGCAGCTCGCCCACAGGATGGGCGAACGTACGCTGTTTGCGCGCACCGGCGGCGCGCCGTCGCTCGCGGTGGGCATGGCGAGTATTTTCAGCTCCACCTTCGGCAATAAGCTGCTCGCGGCGTGGTATCACTTCGCGCTCATGTTCGAGGCGGTATTCATCCTCACGACCATCGACGCGGGGACGCGGGTCGGCCGCTTCATGCTGCAGGACTTCCTCGGGCACTTCTGGAAGCCGCTGGGACGCACTTCCTGGTATCCGTCGGTGCTGCTGACCAGCGCCCTGATCGTGGCCGGCTGGGGCTACTTCCTCTACGTCGGTGTCATCGACCCCAACGGCGGCATCAACATCCTATGGCCACTGTTCGGCATTGCGAACCAGATGCTCGCGGCCATCGCACTCAGCGTCGCGACCGGGATTCTCATCAAGAGCGGCAAGCTCAGGTACTCGTGGGTGACCGGCGGCCCGCTCGCGTGGCTGGCGCTGATCACGACGGTTGCGGCCTGGCAGAAAGTCATGAGCCCGGATCCGCAGCTTGGGTTCTTCTCGGGCGCAGCGGCGCTGGCCGGCAAGCTCGCAAGCGGCGCACTCCCGGCGGCGCGCGCCGCGGTCGCTCCGAAGCTCATCTTCAATCAACAGCTTGATGGCTGGCTTACGATCATCTTCACCGTGATTGTCTGGCTCGTGATCGCCGACATGCTGCGCGTGGCGCTGCGTGCGGCGCGCGGGTTGCCGACGCTGGCGAGCTCGGAGGCGCCACGCGTGGCGCGCATGCCGGCGGTGGGCGGGAGCGGCTCATGACGGCTGCAACCGCAGGTGTCGTGGCCGCCTGGCGTGCAGGCTGGCGTGCGCTGCGGACCCTGTCGGGCGATGATGCCTACGAGCGCTATCTCGAGCATCAGGCGGCGTCCCACCCCGACCTGCCGGTGCTCTCGCGCCGGGCGTTCTATGTTGACGAGCAGCGGCGCAAGTGGGGTACTATTAACCGTTGCTGCTAGCATTTGAGACTAAAGGTAATGTCGGATTTGACGGCTCACGAGTTTGCGGATGTAAACCCTGCAGATGGGGAAGTCGACGATAGTCGACGCAAGTTTCTGTTGCGCGCCACCATCGGCATGGGCGCCGTCGGCGTTGCATTTACGGCGACTCCGTTCATCGAATCCTGGCTGCCCTCGGAGCGCGCCCGCGCGCTGGGCGGACCGACGACGGTGGACATGAGCAAGCTCGAGGCCGGGCAGATGATCATCACGATCTGGCGCCGCCAACCGATCTACGTCGTGCATCGCACGCCGGGAATGCTCGGACTGCTGGGCAACCACGACGATCGGCTCAAGGATGCCACCTCGACGGACTCCGACCAGCCGGCGTATTGCAAGAACCCGCTGCGCGCGCGCAACGGCGAGTACCTGGTGCTCATCGGCATCTGCACGCACCTCGGCTGCCTGCCCAAGCAGCACTTCGATGCGGGCGATCCGCAGCTGGGCGCGACCTGGCCGGGCGGCTGGCTGTGTCCCTGTCATGGCTCGCGCTTCGATCTGGCCGGACGCGTGTTCGACGGTTCACCGGCGTCGGTCAACCTGCGCATTCCGCCGTATTCGTATCCCACCCCCGCGCAACTGGTGATTGGTGAGGAGGGAAGCGCGGGTGCCCCCGCCTAACCGGCGGCGTGCATCGGGACCCACGCTTCCGCAATCTGCACGGCATTCAGGGCCGCCCCCTTGAGCAGCTGATCGCCCGCGCAGAACAGGGCGATCGAGTGTCCTGACGGGTCGCTCAGGTCCTGGCGGATACGGCCCACCAGCACATCATCCTGGCCGGAGGCATCCTTGGGCATGGGAAAGTAATTGTTTGCCACGTCATCGACGATGCGCACCCCGGGGGCACCCGCGAGCAGCGCGCGCACCTGTTGCGGCGTAATGGGATCGCGGCACTCAAAGGTCAGGGCGACACAGTGCGCACGCAGCACCGGCACGCGCACACAGGTGGCACTCACGCGCAGGTTCGGCTCACCGAAAATCTTACGTGCCTCCTGCATGACCTTGGTCTCTTCCTCGTTGTAGCCGGTGCCCGGATCAACCCGCGTGTTGTGGCTGAAGACATTGAACGCGTATGGATGCGGCAGCACTGTGTGGCGGTACTCGCGACCCTCGAGATGGGCGCGCGTGGCCTCGCGCAGCTCCTCCATGGCCGCAGCGCCGGCTCCCGAGGCGGCCTGGTAGGTCGCCAGCTGCAAACGCTGGATGGGATTCTTCTGATGAATTGGCCACAGCGGCAGAATCGAAATGATGGCCGCGCAATTCGGGTTCGCGATGATGCCATGGTGGTGGGCGATCTGCGCAGCGTTGATCTCCGGTACTACCAGCGGCACATCGTCATTCATGCGAAAGGCCGAGGAGTTATCGATGACGATCGCGCCGGCGCGCGCTGCAATCGGCGCATAGCGCTTGGAAACGCCGCCACCGGCCGAAAACAGCGCGATCTGCACCCCCGTGAAGCTCGACTCGGTCAGCTCCTGGATAGTGAGGTTTTGGCCGCGGAAGCGCTGGGTCTTGCCGGCCGAGCGCGCCGAGGCCAGCAGCCGCAGCTCGGAGACCGGAAAGTTGCGCTGTTCGAGGCAACGCGCCATTTCTACCCCGACCGCCCCCGTGGCGCCGACCACGGCGACGACAAAAGCGGCACGTGACTGCACGGCCGGCCCGTGCGACAGATCAGGGTGATGCGAAGTTGCGGGCGACATAGACGTTCTCCGAGAGCGCCAGAAATGAAAAGGCCCCGTCATTCCGGCGGGGCCTGCTTGCAGGAAGTCGCGTACGAGTTGCCGACTACCCGAAGCACCCCACGGTGGGCGCTTTGAGGGTCTTGGTCGGCTCCGGCGGCGTTGCGCCGCCGACGCGGCTGCGGCGCAGTCGCGGGGCGTTGTTCGCAGCCTTGCCGAGCCGCACGCCGCTGGGCGGTGCGATGATCATCTGGTACGAAATGGCGGTACTGCCGCATGTCGGACAACGATTGGCCCACGAGGGACAGTCGCGTTCACATGCTCCACAAATCCTGGCGTGCTGAATGGCCATGGCCCGATTCTCCTGCGCTCCCGCTCCCCTGCCAAAAGGGGCCGCAATTGTAGCGGATCGACCGCTCCACGACGAGCCTCAACGCAAGCCTGGGGGACCCGATCTCAACCGCGCGTCCGCACTATTTTGGGGCGGAATCGAACCCGTATTTTGCAAAAATTGCCTGGGCGGTGGGCGATGACAGGAATTTGACGAAGTCCGCCGCGCCGGCATGGGCCCGAGCGGTGGTCGCGGCGGGGTAGGTGATGGGGCCATGGGAGCTGGCCGGGAAATCGGCCACGATCCTGACCTTCTTTTCGATGAGCGCATCGGTACGGTACACGATACCCAGCGGAGCTTCGCCACGGGCCACCAGCGCCAGTGCGGCACGGACATTGTCCGCCGCCGCAATCTTGTCCTGCACCGCCTCCCAGACGCCGAGGTTAGTCAGCGCAATCTTCGCGTACTTGCCCACCGGCACGGAGTCCGGATTGCCGGTCGCCAGGCGCCCGTCGCCGAGCAGTTTGGCCAGCGGGAAATGGCGCGTGATCCTGATCGTGACCGTACTGTCCGCGGGACTGATGAGCACCAGGCGGTTGCCCACCACGTTGCGCCGCGTCTTCGTGTCGATGAGGTTGCGGGTCTGCAGGTAATCCATCCAGTCGGTATCCGCGGACATGAACACATCGGCCGGGGCACCCGCTTCGATCTGCCGCGCCAGGGCTGAGCTCGCGGCGTAGGACAGGGTGACTGTCTGATGCGTTTTGGCCGTGTAGGCGGGGCCGATTTCGTTGAGCGCATCAGTGAGGGAGGAGGCCCCGAGGACCACCAGCGGCGGCGGGGCATCTGCCATGCCCAGCAGTGACAGCGCCAGCACCGTTGCCAGCAGCGCACGCCGCGTCAGGTTGTGGTTCATGAGGGTTGCGATCCCGCGCGGGTTATATCGTCAGGCGCATAACGATAGGTTACCGCCACGGGTCCTGCAAGCAGCGAGTCAGGCGCCGGGGACAATCCTGGATAGAATGGGGCCATGAGCATTTCTGCCGCAACTGTCGGTGTCCGCCTGCGCCTTGATATCGGGCCGGACTGTTCGATCGGGCCCGGCAAGATCGCGCTGCTCGAGCAGATCGAGCGCAGCGGCTCGCTGTCGAAGGCGGCGCGGATCCTGAAGATGAGTTACCGGCGTGCGTGGCTGTTGCTCGAGGACTTGAATCGTACGCTGGGTCAGCCCGTGACGACGGCGAGCGTCGGTGGCGCCGGCGGCGGCGGGGCGCGCATCACGCCATTTGGGCGGCATGTGATTGCGACCTTCCGGGAAATAGAGACCGCCGCAATGGGCGCGGCTGCGCAGAAGCTCGAATGGCTGCTGCTGTCGGGCGTGGCGGCGGTGCCTGCGCCCGTGGCGCCGCGGCGCGCGGTGACGCGTCCGCTCGCAAAAGTCACGGCGGCGACGGAGGACCCGGACCTGAAAAAACGTGGCCGCGCATTGAAACGGCCTTGACCAGCACCCACACCGGCTGACCCACCGCCAGTCCCAGTGCGCGGCGTGCATCCTCGGTGACACGTACCATGAGCGCAGCGCCACCCGTATCGGTGAATACCATCCAGGCGCGCTCGCCATCCGGTTCCACACGGGTGATCACGGCGGTGAGGCTGTTACGCACGCTCAGGCCGTGCGGTGGCGCGATGGCCAGAATCAGATCGCGCGCCAGCAATTGCACGCGCACGCGTTGCCCGCGATCCAGTTCCGCGGCCTCCACCAGCAGCTGCCCGTCGCCGACGCGGATCTGTACCAGACCGGAAGCTGCATCGACCTCACCGGCGATGCCTTCAACCACGGCGCCGAGGGATTCGGTGCCGATGATGGCGCGCAGGGCCGGGGCCTGACTCATTGCAATGACATCGCCGTGAGCCGCTACTTTACCGTCGTCCAGCACGACCACATCGCCCGCCAGCCGCAGCACTTCTTCAAACTGATGGCTGACGAATACCATCGGTAGCCGGAACTGGTCGCGCAGGTTCTCCAGATACGGCAGCAGCTCCCCGCGCCGCGCCACATCGATGCTGGCCAGCGGCTCATCGAGCAGCAGCAGGCGCGGCTGGGCGAGCAGCGCCCGGCCAATCGCGACGCGCTGCCGTTCGCCGCCCGAGAGGCCGGCGGGCCGGCGGCTCAGCAGCGGCGCCAGGCCCAGCAACCCCACCACCGCGTCAAACTGCAGAGTGCGCGCGCGCGCGCGCGCGCGGCGTTCGCCGTAGCGCAGGTTGTCGCGCACCGTCAGGTGCGGAAATAGGCGCGCGTCCTGGAAGACATAGCCGATTGCGCGTTCCTCGGCCGGCACATCGATGCCGCGGGCGTGATCGAACAGGATGGTGTCATCGATGCGGATATGGCCGCGATCGGGGCGCAGCAGCCCGGCGATCATGTGGACGGTTGTGGTCTTGCCGCAACCTGAGCGGCCGAAGAGCGCGGTGACGCCGGGTGTGGTGCTCGTGAACCGCACTGAGGCGCCGAACGCGCCGCGCTGCTTGCTGACATCGAGCTCCAGCATTCAGGTGGTTCCGCGGCCGAGCTGTCTGCGCAAGGTGCGTGACAGCCATTCGGACAGCACCAGGCCGGCAAGTCCGAGGATGAACGAGGTGATGGCCAGGCGCGCCGCCGTGGCGTCGGCGTTGGGCGTCTGCAATGCCGTGTACAGCGCCAGCGGCAGGGTGCGCGTCTTGCCCGGAATGTTTGAAACGAAGGTGATGACCGCGCCGAACTCGCCTAAGCCCGCCGCAAAAGCCGTGACCGCGCCGGCGAGAATACCCGGCAGCATCAGTGGCAGGGTGATGCTGAAAAAGCGATCGAAGGGCCCGGCGCCCAAGGTTCGCGCGGCTTCCTCCAGTCCCGCGTCGATGCCCTCCAGCGTGAGTCGGATCGCGCGCACGATCAGCGGGAAGGTCATTACCGCCACGGCCAGGATGGTGCCGGCGGTGGTGAAGATCAGATGCACACCGAAGGTGCGCAGCAACCAGCCGCCGATCGGGCCGCGCGCGCCAAACAGGATCAGCAGCAGATAGCCGGTGAGCACCGGCGGTAGCACCAGCGGCAGGTGGACGAAGGCATCGAGCAGGGTGCGACCCGGAAATTGTCGCCGCACCAGCACCCAGGCCACCGCGATGGCGACGGGCAGATTCCACACGAGGCTCAACAGCGCCACCTCGAGGCTCAGGCGCACGGCCTGCCATTCAGCAGCGTTGAGCAGCATGGTTTCGGTGCGGGGCCATGCGCCGCAGTATAGCCACAGCGCCACAACCGAACTTGGGACATGCATGTAGCATGGGGGCTTGGCCACTGTCCCATCACCTTCGTCCCCATTGCCCTGCGCGCAGGCGGCTGCGCTGGCGGCCACCGCGCTGCGGCTCGCCCAGGCTGCCGGTACGCAGATCGCTGCCGCGGTCAATGGTGAGCTGACCGTGCAATTCAAGGAGACCCGCCCGGAGTGGGCCGCCAACTCCAATCCCGTCAGTCAGGTGGATCAGGACGTGGAGCGCTTCATTCGCGACGAGCTCGCGCGGGCCCATCCCGCAGACGCGATCATCGGCGAGGAGCAGCCGACCAGCGGGCCGTGCGACGCCGCCATCAGCTGGGTCATCGATCCGGTGGATGGGACCTGCAATTTCATCAACGGCGTGCCGCTGTTCGCCTGTTCGATTGGGGTGCTGCATGAAGGCTGGCCGGTGGCCGGTGCGATCTGGTGCGCATCGACACATGGCGTCGGCCCGGGCGTCTATCACGCCCATGCGGGAGGTCCGTTGTGCTTCAACGGCCAGCCCCTCGAGCGCCGCCAGCCCGGCAACTGGCGCGGCCTCGCCGCCGATCATGGCAGCACTTCCCACTACGCGGCCCACTGGGACCATCGCGTTCTGGGCACCGCGGCGGTCGAGTTCGCGTGGGTCGCCTGCGGCTTGTTGCGGCTGGCGCATATGCCGCGCCCGCGACTGTGGGACGCGGCCGCGGGCCTGACGCTATTGCACGCCGCGGGCTGCAGCGCCCTGACCTGGGAGCAGGGTCGATGGGTGCCACTGCTGCGCTTCAATCCCCCATCGGGTACGCAACCCACGGGGCGCCTCGCCGACTGGCAACAGCCGGTATTGATCGGGGGCGCTGCAGATCTGGCTGCAGCGCTGCAGGATCCGCGACCGGACTAACCGCCGAGCAGATCGCGGGCGTCGTAGTCGAGCAGTTGCCCGATGCGCTCGATGGTCACATCGGCCGGCGCGAAACCGGCGATCGCGGCGCGGTCATGCGCATAGTGGCCCTGGCGCGGAAACACGGTGGTGACGCGGTCGTGCCACTGGCTGCGCAGCGCGTCCAGTATGCGCAGCTTGTCATCGATCATCACGTAGTGCCGTGCTGGGTAGCGCTGCTCGACGGCCTGCAGCATCTGCTCCTTGTGAACATAGATGAGCACCCGCCCGGCGACGGCATCCCAGATGCCGGATCTTTGAATCTTGCGCGGCTGGAACACCACATCACCGTCGGACAGGATCACCGTTTCACCCATGGTGTGCAGGTGCGCGAGCACCTGCAGCGCCTGCGGGTAGAGGCGCTCGGCGAATGGATAGTCGATCAGAAAGCGCGACATGCCCAGCAGGCCTTGTGCCTCCAGATGTTCGAGCCGGTACTGCTGCAGGGCGCCCAGATAGTCGACGTAGCCGAGTTTTGCGCGGACCGCCTCCAGGATCTGCGCGTACCGATCGCGATTGGCCGCGCCATATTCGCCGGCGATGTGTTCCATCAGATCGCTGATGAGACGATCGTTATCGAGCAGGGTGTTGTCGACGTCGACCAGGAAGACGATGTCGGAGGCGCCGGAGGTCGTGCTGGCTGATGGCATCGGGTTACCAGGTCCTCAGGCGTTCCGGTCGTATACCGGGTTTGACAGGATCCAGCGCGCCGAGTTCGCGCGCGCCTCGTTGATGGGCTCATTCGGAATGGAGCCGAGCAGCAGGTTGCTGCGCGCGGTCAGCACATCGCGAAATTCCGGGTGACTGAGGATGAACAGGCGATTGTGCCAAATGCCCTCCAATACATACCCGGCCGCGGTGACGGCATCCATGGCATGCAGCATGAACTCGGGGGTCGGACCCCCCTGTTCCTTGCCGGGAGCCGCATACCCTGATTCGGCCAGCTCCGGCGGACGGCTGCGGGCGCTGTCGCCGATATTCGATTTGACGGGCCCCGGACAGTACACGGAGACCCCGATGGGTCGGCCGATCATGTCCGTGCGCAGCGCCTCGCTCAAACCGACCACGGCGAATTTGGAAGCCGCATACAGGCCGACCGAACCGAGCGCGGCGATGCCGCCGATGGAGGACACATTCACGATGTGCCCCGGCAGACCCGAGGCCAGCATGCGCGGCAGGAAGGTGGTGAGGCCATTGACGACGCCGCCGACATTGACGCCGATGACCCAGTCCCAGTCGGCGTAGGTTGCGTGTTCCATGAGGCCATGGACACCGACACCGGCATTGTTGATGAGCAGTTGCACGGGGCCGCCGAGCACCCGCTCGGCCTCATCGGCGGCCACCCCGAACCCTGCGCGGTCGGTGACATCAAGGCGGATGGGATGCACGCGCTGGCCTGGATGCTGCTGAAAATACTCGAGCGCCTCATCGCGGTGCTGTGCCTGGCGATAGGTAAAGGCAACCCTCATGCCCGCGGCCGCCAACACCTTGACGAGTCCTAAACCAATACCGCTGCTGCCACCAGTGACGAATGCGATCTTGCCGCCCAGGTCCTTCATGTGCATGCGTCCCCTTCATCATCTTGGCGCCGGTCAAGCTTCGCGCCTCTGACAGGTTGAGGCAAGGCGCGCTCGCGTGACGGCACGCCGTCGACCGAGCAGTGGACATGACAACCGCATCAGCTGGGACGTGACCGCAACCGTGAAAAACCCATGAGGAGGCCGGGCATGGAGTGTGAACCGTGACCACTGGTTTGGAGCGCCGGACCGGTAAGCTCTGCACCAATACTGCAATACGAGCTTAAGACATAATCTGGGTCATGGACGGATCCGCCCAACAAACTGAATCACCAGAGTCGATCGCACGGATGCCTTCGCAAACCAGTGTGCCCGGCATCCGCTCGGTGCTGATCGTGGATGACAGCGCGGCCCAGCGTGCCTACGCCACCGCCTTGTGCCAGGAGCTGGGTATTGCCGATATCCGTGAGTCCAGCAATGGTCAGGAAGCCCTGGCGCTGCTGGGTGCGCTGACGACCCCGCCGGACCTGCTCATCATCGATCTGGAAATGCCGACCATGGACGGGCCGGAGCTGCTGACGCGGCTGCGCGACCTTGGCGTCGAGTCCCCCATCATCGTCGCCTCCTCGCGCGAGCAGTCGCTGCTGCATTCGGTCAAGGACATGGGTGTCGGCATGGGCCTGTGTCTGCTCGGTGCCTTGCAGAAGCCCATGCGGATCGAGAGCCTGAGCAACATCCTGCGCAAGTGGGACAGCGTCGCGGACCGACGCAAGCAGGCGGCACATGCACTGCCCATCAATCCGGACGACCTGCGCCTGGGGATCGATCGCGGCGAGATTGAAGTGTACTACCAGCCGCAGATCGCGGTCAGCTCCGGGGACGTGCACGGCGTGGAAGCCCTCGCGCGCTGGAATCATCCGACCCTGGGCCTGGTGCATCCGGACAATTTCATCTCCATGGCCGAGGAACACGGCCTGATCCACAAGCTCACTTTGCAGGTCATGAACGCGGCGATGCTGCAGACGGCAATGTGGAACGCGCAGGGCATGGATCTGTCGGTCGCCATCAATCTTTCGCCGCTGCTGCTGGAGAGTCCGAGTCTGCTGCAGGAGATCGCTGGTTTGCAGCAGTGCTTCGGTCTGCGTGCCGAACAGGTGGTGCTCGAAATCACCGAGACCTCGCTGCTGCGCGAGCTGTCCGTGGCGCTCGGTGTGCTGACGCGGCTGCGGCTGCGCGGCTTCGGATTGTCGCTCGATGATTACGGCACCGGTTTCTCCTCGATGCAGCAGCTGGCGCGCATACCGTTCACCGAACTGAAGATCGACCGCTCCTTCGTGCACGGCGTGCATGAGCGCGAAAGCGTGCAGGTCATGCTGCGCTCGGCGCTGGAGATGGCCAAGCGGCTTGGCCTCAACACCGTCGCCGAAGGCGTCGAGTCCGTGGAGGACTGGCGGCTGCTGCATGAGTACGGCTGCACCTTCGTGCAGGGCTGGCTCATGGCCAAGGCCATGCCGGCTGCACAGCTGGCGGGGTGGGCGCGCGACCACGTGGAGCGCCGTCAGGAGCTGCATCCTTCCGGCCAGTGATCCGCGTGCGCAGAAAGTTCAAGCCGCCAGCAAATTAAAATATTTTCGCCGCGCGAAACCTAAGCGGTGACAGCGGGCTACTTACGCACGAACGCAGTGTGCGCGAGGAACCCCATGGCGATCCAGTTGTCCCGACCCAGGTGTGTGCTGGCCGCCGCCGCTGTGTGTTTGAGCGCAGCGCTGCTGGGTGGCTGCGCCGGAAACGGCATGGGGCTGGATGTGAACGGCAATCCGATCGGCTCCGGATCTAGCAGCGCACCCGAACCGCTCAGCGCGGATTTTCAGTCCATCCAGGACAACGTATTCACGCCGATCTGCACCCGCTGTCATATCGGCGCGAATGCTCCGGAGGGGCTACAGCTGGATGAGGCCCACAGCTACGCGCTGCTGGTCGGCGTACCCAGCGCCGAGGTGCCCGGCGTGCTGCGCGTGAAGGCGGGCGATCCCACTGACAGTTATCTGATCCAGAAGCTCCAGGGCAGCAGCGGCATTGTCGGGCAGCAGATGCCCTTCGGCGGCCCCTATCTGCCGCAGTCGACCATCGATTTCATCAAGCAGTGGATCACGAATGGCGCGCCGCAGGCCACGGCCAGTGCCGCCCCGGCCGTGGCGCGCGAGCGCGCACTGCCCGCACCGCTGGCGGTGGTGGTCACCATGCCCGCGGATGACAGTGCCGTGAGCGCGCCGCTGCGGACCATCGCGATTGGCTTCAGCGATGCGCCCGATACTTCATACCTGTACGGCGCGCTCGCACTGCAGAACATGACCGGTGAGCCGGCGCAGGTTCCGTTGCTGGTCGCCCAGGCGGAAGGCAATCCGTCGACGGTGCTGCTGATGCCCCTCGCGCCCCTCGGCGCGGGAACCTATCGGGTCACGGTACATGGTGGCGATGCCACGGCAATGACCGCCGTGGGCGGTGAATCCTTGCCGGCCGATTATTCCTTCACCTTCACCGTGGAAACGCCCTGATGAGCAAGCGACTAAGGTCGATGGCGGTGCGCTGCCTGCTGGCAAGTGTGTGGTTTGCGGCGACTTGCGCGTATGCGGAACCTTATCTGGCGGTGCAGACCGGATTGAAATGCACCCAGTGTCATGTGAACCCCACCGGCGGCGGACTGCGGGGCCCCTATGGCGATGTGTTCGCACAGACGGCGCTGCCGGTGACGCACCTGGATACCGGCACGGATACGTGGACCGGGAATGTAAGCACCTTTCTGCGCGTCGGGGGGGATCTGCGCACCGAGGCGCTGGCCACCGAAGTGCCGCATTCCAAGGCGATCTCGCAGTTCCAGCTCGAGCAGGTGCGGACCTACCTCGAAGCACAGGTGATTCCCGAGCGGCTGCTCGTGTACGTGGACGAGCAGGTCGCCCCCGGCGGTGCGCTGAACCGTGAGGCGTACGTCCTGTACTGGTCGGCCGGCCATGACTGGTACGTGAAGGCCGGCCAGATGTATCTGCCGTTCGGCTGGCGCCTGCAGGACCAGAGCGCGCTCATCCTTCAGGCCAGCGGCATCAACATGACGACGCCCGATCAGGGCGTCGAGTTCGGTTGGCTGAAGGGGCATTGGGATGCTCAGCTGGATGTCACCAACGGCACGGCCGGTGGGCCCGTGAACGACTCGCGCAAGCAGTTCAGCAGTCAGATGAGCTTCGTCGAGTCGGCCTGGCGAGTCGGCGCAGCCGCCAACTACAACGACAAACTCGGCGGCAGCCGCGGCTCCTACGGCATCTTCGGCGGCCTGCGCACCGGCCCGATCAGCTGGCTGGCCCAGGCCGAAGTCATCGAGGACAAGAGTTTGGGATTCGGGCTTGGTCGCAGCGCCGCGACGCTGCTGGAAGGCAATTGGCTCATCGCTCGCGGCAACAACTTGAAGATAACGGCCGAGTATCTGGATCCGAATCGCAATGTCAGCAATAACGGTCAGACGCGCTGGAGCGCCGTGTACGAGCTGACGCCGATCCAATTTGTGCAGCTGCGGGCGGGCGTGCGGTACTACGACGGCATTCCGCAGATCGATGCGCAGCACACGCGCCTGTACTTCATCGAATTGCATGGGTTCTTCTGACGCAGCGTACGGGATCTTCTAAAATGGGAGGGAAAATGCGCTAGATTCAGCGGCATGGATGCCCGGCGCCGAATTCTGCTGCCCCTTTTCAGCCTGGTCTGCGTGCGCGTGGCGTCGGCGGGTATTGCGCTGGCTGATTTTGGCGGCTCCGCGGCATTGACCAGCGACTACATGTTTCACGGCATTTCGCAAACCTGCGGCGATCCGGCGGTGCAAGGCGACCTGCACTATCGCAGTTCCGGCGGCGAATCTGCGGCGGAGGGTTTTGCGGGAGTGTGGGGCTCGGCCGGACTGGGTCAGTCGGCCTGTGGGAAGGCCCACGAAGTCAATTTCTTCGCCGGTTACAGCTTCCTGACGGCAACGGACTCCAGTGCTTCGCTCACCTACACCCATTACGGCTATCCCGGCGGGGACTACACCATCGGACGGCTGGCGGGGCATCGCTACGACTACGATGCGCTGGAGGGTCAATGGGCGTGGCAGGACCGGATATTCGTGACATTGGCCTGGACCCCCGATGCGCTGGCCTACAGGAACTCCTCGGTGGTGCGGGATCGCACGGCGTACTCCTATGGCGTTCAGCTGCACCAACCGCTGGCGGGCGCGTTTTCGCTGTCGGCGGGCGTCGGCTATGACGAAATTGCCGACCCGTTTGGCACCGGTTACGGATTCTGGAACGCCGGCATGGGTTATGCGCTGGGTGCGTTGCAGCTTGAAGCGGGGTACTTCCGCAGCGCCAGTCGAGCCGCACGGCTGTTCGGAACTTATGTCGCAGGCGGCCAGGCTTCGGTCTCGGCCGTGTGGCGGTTCTAGAAAGAAATAGCCCCCGGGACGGGTCTACCATGAACCCGGACGCTGCGCAGGGGGACCTACGGACATGCATCAAGCCTCCGATCGGCAGCCGGATCTGGCCGCCGCCGACCAAAACAAGC
This sequence comes from Steroidobacteraceae bacterium, assembly GCA_036267975.1. Taxonomy (GTDB): domain Bacteria; phylum Pseudomonadota; class Gammaproteobacteria; order Steroidobacterales; family Steroidobacteraceae; genus DAIDKA01. The sequence continues at coordinate 135,535 of DATAVA010000015.1, forward strand.
TCGAACTGGCGTTACTCGCCCGGATCGCGGCGCGCGACGCGCAGGCCATGCACGAGCTCTACCATCTGTACCACCGCCGCCTGGCGCGCTTCCTGATGCGGATGACCTCGCGCTACGACCTGGCCGAAGAGATCATCAACGACACCTTCTGGGTGGTGTGGCAGCACGCGGCGGACTTCCGTGGTGCCTCCCAGCTATCGACCTGGATATTCGGCATTGCCTATCGGCGGGCGCTGAAGACCTTGAAGCGGGTGCGGCCGGAGGTGGCGGCGGAGGAGGGCGAGGGTCTGGAGCAGGTCGAGGAGCCGTGGCTGCAGGCGGAGCTGCGCGAGTGGCTGGGCGTCGCGCTGGGCAAATTGCCCCACGAGCAGCGCATCGTGCTCGAGCTCGCCTATCACGTCGGACATTCGTGCGAGGAGATCGCCATGATCATGGAGTGCCCGGTCAATACGGTGAAGACACGGATGTTTCATGCGCGACGCAAGCTCAAGGGTCTGTTGACCGGCTTGGCGGGCGCGCTTTAGGTGGAGATAAACTTGAACCCGGAACCCGAAGATGTCGATCCGCACCAGTACGCAACGGGCCTGATACCGTGGTACGTGAACGGCACCCTGGATGGCGCCGAGGCGGCGAAGCTCGGTGCCCACCTGGATGTGTGTGCACCGTGCCGGCGCGACTATGAAGCACAGGTGCGCCTGTTTGAGGCGATGCAGCCGGAGGCCACGCTGATATTCGCCGCGGAGCCCTCGTTCCGCAAGCTGATGGCGCGGATCGGTACCGGAGAGGATGCGGGCGAAATGGCACCCGGCAGGCCGTCCGCGGCCATGCCTGTTGCGGCGGCGGCCCCCGCGCGCACTTCAAGTCGAGTGGCGCGCTGGCTTGCGGCCGCGGTGGTGCTCGAGGGGTTGGGTCTGGGCTACGGCGGCTGGGCCTGGCATGCGAATACCCTCAGTACCGTCCCGGCCTATTTCACGCTGACATCATCGGAACCTTCGTATCGCGACAGTGCGCGCGTGCGCATCGTCTTCCGGTCCACGCTCTCGGTACAGGACCTGGGCAGGATCCTGCACGATGCGGGGGCTCATATCATTGACGGGCCCACGGATTCGAATGTCTACACGCTGGGCTTCACGGGTGCCGGGGCGGCGGCGGGCGCTGCCGAACGGCGCCTTGCGGCGCTGCGGGCCAATGCCGATGTGCTGTTCGCAGAACCGCTTGGCGCGGTAAATGCATCGAGATGAAACGGGCGCTACCCGTCGCCGCGCTCGCGCTGCTCATCAGCCTGCTCGTCACGGCTTGCGCGCTCACCCGCCCGCTGCAGGCACCGCCGGTACCCGCGCAGGTGCGTACCGGCGCCGGACGCTACATCGTCGTAACCTTGCGCAACGAGCCGCGCGCCGAGGCTGAACATCCGGGTTCCACGCCGCGTGGCTATGATGCCGCCGGCCGCTACGGGGTCACGGGTAGCGCGAGCCGGCAGGCTAAGGCCCTGGAGCGCGACTACGGCCTGCGACAGATCTCCGCGTGGCCCATTGCGACGCTGCACGTTCACTGCATCATGTTCCAGCTGCCGGGTGCGGCGACGCGGGCCATCATGATTGCGCAGCTGTCGAATGACCGGCGGGTCGAATCGGTACAGCCCCTCAATGAATTCACGACCGAATCATTGCCCGAGGCGCTGCGGGCCGTTCCGGCCGCGGAGCCGGTGCAGGTGCCATACAACGATCCCTACGCGAAGCTGCAGGTATCGCTGCGCGAACTGGCGGTGGTGCCGGCGCAGCGGCATTCGCGCGGCGCCGGAGTTCAGGTTGCAGTGATTGATACCGGCGTGGATTTTGATCATCCGGATCTCAAGGGGCGGGTGAACGGACGACGCAACTTCGTCGATGCCGATGATGCGAAGTTCAGGCGCGACCTGCATGGCACCGAAGTCAGCGGTGTCATCGCGGCGGTCGCCGACAACGGCATCGGCATCGTCGGGATCGCGCCGGATGCGCGGATCATCGCCCTGAAGGCCTGCTGGCAGGCTGCGGGCGGTGGCGCCGCAGTGTGCAACAGCTTCACGCTGGCACAGGCGTTGGAGGCGGCGATTGTCGCGCACGCCGATATCGTGAATATGAGTCTCGCCGGACCGCCTGATCCGCTGCTCGCGCGGTTGGTCAGCGTGGGTGCCGCGCAGGGCACGATTTTCGTCGGCGCGGCCGGCCGCGCCGGCAGCGGCAATACCTTCCCGGCCGACCTCAGCGCGGTGCTCGCCGTAGATGCCGCCGAGGACAGTTCAGGAAATGCACTCCACCTGCTCGCACCGGGTCGCGACATCCTCACCCTGGTGCCGGGCGGCCACTACGATTTCGCATCGGGCAGTTCGCTGGCTGCCGCGCAGATCTCCGGCATCGTTGCCTTGATGCTCGCCGAGCATCCGCACCTGAGCGTCACCGAAGTGCGCAATCTGCTGCTGCGCAGCTCGCGCCGGGTCAACTCACCGGCCGGGGAAATCCTGGTCGTCGATGCCTGTGCCGCGCTCACCGATGCGCGCGGCCGTGGTTCATGCGGCGCGGCTGCGCCGACAGGCACGACGGTCGCGACCCAATAGTCCGTCCCGCACCAATGCCGATCAGGTTGATACCCAGCACACCTGCGCGTTGGGGTTCCCGCCGCCGTCGAGGGCCACCTGGGTGCCCGCGTTATTCAACTGGAACGACTGGCATGCGGAATCCGATGTCTGCGGGCCGGGACTGACGGGTACGGCGGTAATCGAATAGCTATTGGCGTCATCGTCACTGCGACCGTGTAGTAGCCCTGAGGCGAGGTGGCAGAGGTCGACACCTGCGCGCATCCCACATACGTGAACCCCTGCGAATAACAGCGCTCCAGCGCCTGCGCATCAATGGTCATGGTGCGGGTAGCGTCGGACGGTTTGGCGCGGTGGGTATAGTTGGAATACGACGGCACGGCAATTGCCGTGAGGATGGCCAATACCAGCATCGCGATAACCAGTTCGATCAGGGTAAAGCCATTTCTCACAGCAATCTCCTAGGAGCCGGTGTGCTTGACGATGGCGACGACGGTGGGCATGTTATCCGTCGTCTGGCGTTCGAGTGTCAGGTCAACCGAATCGCCCGGATAGAAATTCGGCTTTGGCTGTCCAAAACGAGTCGTTCCGCGACGCTCTCGGCCAAAAGCCGCCGCTGGTCGTTCCGAAGTGGTCGCCGTGTAGCTGTCATTCATGGCACGCGATAGACTGAAGGAACGCGCGGTGACTGCAATCCTGAGACATTCCCAATTTGAACCGTTCATGGGCACGTTCAGCACAAAAACTTCGGCGTCAGCCAAGCCACTTCCTGCCAGTCGCTCACGCGCGGCGTTTGACCCAATAGCCGTTACTCGTCGAGCTGCTAGGGATGCTCATCTAGGACAGAATATATGCGCTTCGCATCCAACGGATTATCGACGTTGAGGGTTGATGGACAAATGGGCGCACACTTCGAGGCCCGTTTGCCTGCGCCAATCTTGCGACGTTTCATCTCGCACTATGGGGGCGCCCGCGTGCGGGGGCTGACACCCGGCGTCAACACAACTCTGCCGTCCCGCCATGCCCATCTCATCATCAGCCTGGACGCGCCGATCAATGTTCGACAGATGTCGAATGAGGCGCTGCCCGCAGCACACTTTTCCGCTCTCGTCAGCGGGTTGCACGATGGTTTCGCGATGGTGGAGCGCACGTGCTCGTGGGAAGGCTTGCATGTATTTTTTCGTCCGCTTGGCCTGCAAGCAGTTCTGGGAGCAACCGCAGCTGAGTTGGCTTGTGGTGCTGTTGCCCTTTCCGATCTTTGTCCGCGCGATGGCCCGGAGCTGCTGGAACGATTGAGCAGCACTCGGGATTGGCAGGCACGCTTCGCGATACTCGATGAAGTGCTCACGCGCAGGCTTACTCCGGCCAAAGGCTCGCCCCTCGTTGCACATGCGTGGCAACATTTGGCGGCCAGTCATGGTCGCAGTTCTGTCGAAAGTCTCGCGCAGGACACCGGCTGGAGTAGGCAGTACATGGCTGACCGCTTCCGTGCCGAATTGGGCATCACGCCCAAGACTGCTGCCCGCATCTTCCGCTTTGAGCACGCGTGCGGGCTGATCAGCAATCTGCGGCTACCGCTTGCCGACGTTGCGGCGGCTTGCGGATATGCCGACCAGGCGCACATGACACGGGATTGGAATGCCTTCACCGGCACTTCGCCCAGGGCTTGGATCGTCAACGAGCTTCCATTTCTTCAAGATTATGAACTGTCCGGCGGTGATGATGGTGGCGTCTGAGACGTCGCTGGCGTCTCTTGTGGCAACAGGCTGCTGGGGAGAGTGCATTGGGGAAAATTACCAAGGTCGATTCCGCACGGTTCTCAATCGCGATTTCTCGCGACTTATCCATGTCTCTTGTCGAGCACCAGCCCGGACCGCCGGCCCTCTGCGACGGGCTCATCGTTGCGATTGCGGACATGACTCGTACTCCGCCACACGGCGGCGAGTTGCATCCGGATGGAGATGAGCTGATCTACATCATCTCTGGAAAAGTGAGAGTCGTCGGGGAATCCGCACCGGACGAGCCCTGTGAGTTGGGGCCTGGAGAAGCTTGTATCGTTTCCAAAGGTGAATGGCATCTGGTGCAGATTCTTGAGCCGACCCGCCTGGTCGGCATTACTCCGGGGCCAGGGGGCAGTCATCGACCGGTCGAATCGAGCCAGCGCCCTTAGCGCCCATTGTGGCGATTGAACGAAAGACGGAGTGCGTTATGCAAGTAAGCTTCCACCTCGTGTTTGGCGGACAATGCGAGGCAGCGTTTCAGTTCTATGAGCGGACGTTTGGCGGCAAGATTGTCAACATTCTCACCTATGGCAATTCACCCATGGCCGAACAAGTTCGGCCGGAATGGCGCGGCAAGATTGTCCACGCGAACATTGCGGTAGGAGCAACGATCCTAGCGGGAGCCGACGTTCTTCCTGAGCAGTACGTAAAGCCACAAGGCTTCTACGTACTGCTTAGCGTCGATGACACGGTGGACGCGGAACGCATATTCTCTGCCCTGGCCGAAAATGGTGAAGTGCATATGGCCCTACAGAAAACCTTCTGGTCTGCACGCTTTGGCGTGCTTACTGATCAATTCGGCGTACCGTGGGAGATTAATTGCGGGCAAGCGCCTGCCGTGGCGTAGTTGGTGTCGAGAACAATCTACATTGCGGTACTGGTCAGTTTCTTGCTCGTATCCGGACTTTGCCACCTCGCCGCGCCGAGTTCGACGGACCATTGGATGAGAAACACCCGCACAGTTCGATTGGTGGGAGCCGTGCTGCTGGTGTTGGCTACTCCATGCTTCCTCTGGCGCGGCTGGTATTTCTGGATGCTGCTTTTAGCATTAGCAGTGTCCGGCACCTGGAGACTCTGCTTTCCACAAAACTCGATTCGAGTGCAACGAACGATTTATCCGCGTCGAGTACACGGACTTCTGCTGATCGGAGGTGCGTTCTTGGTCTGGGCGCTGCGTCCATAGTTCCGCAGAACTTCGTCGGCCCGTCGCGACAGGCCATTAGCGAAACTGCGGTGCGTGGAGATCCAGGCTAGCAGCTCGCAACGATGTAAACGGCACAACAAGGGCAGCTAGAAGGGACCAGACTCGCGATCCGACGAATGACCTCCTATAGAGAAGTAGCGATTATCTCCAAGGAAGATCTAGCGGAAGTAGAACGATCGTACTGACATTCCCAATTTGAGCCATAAATGGGGCTGTAGAACGGCCTGAAGGTCTGATTTCCGGGGATATGGTTTCCGTCAGCGCATCCGCCCCAATACTCGTTTATGGGAAAGTTCGCGATTTTGCGGCTCCGTAGCGGTCGGTCGTATCCGGCGGCTTGGGGTCAATCAGCGACGTATGGTCGTCGGTCGGTCTGATTTTTCCTGCCTCTGGCGCGACATTTCATCCGGATTTCCTCCCGCGCCGCCCATAAAATCGTGAGTCCTTGATTTATGGCGCTCCCTACGGGATTCGAACCCGTGTACTGGCCTTGAGAGGGATTGTTTTTTGTCCATGGCGCTCCACCGGCATCTTAGAAAACGCTGTATTTATAGGCCGTTTGTCTATAGCTGTCCACCGCAATCCAGCCTAGAATTGCCGTACAGTGCCGTACGGAAAAAAAATGGCCCATGCCGGATTTATCCAGAAAACGCGACCGTGATCGCTTAGCCCAACGACGTGAGCCTTACTGGCACCGTCTCATGAAGGGCGGGTACCTGGGATTTCGCCAAGGCCCGGAGACATGGATCGCGAAATACCGCGATCGCCTCGGCGACAGGCATTACAAGGCCATCGATGGGGTCGGGCCCAATGACTACGACGCAGCCAAGAAGCAGGCCGAGGAGTGGTTCGTATCACTGGGCGGTCCCGCTGTTCGCGCACCGAAGCGCGCCACGGTGCGTGCTGGACTGGAGGCATACCTGGAGGACCTCCATCGCCACGGCCGCCCTGATGCCGCCAAGGACGCCCTGCGGCGGTTCAGGCTGAACGTTTATGAAGACAAGATTGCGGACTTTGAACTGGAAAGGGTGACCCGGGACGATTTCGAGGAATGGCGAGACAGGCATCGCGCCGGTAGAAAGCCCCGCTCAGTAAATCGACATGTCCGCTCGATCTCCGCCGCACTGGATCGGGCCGTTGGTCTAGGCTACGTGGGAAATCCTGCAGCATGGCGCCTCAAGCCCCTGCAGGATGATGTCGAGGATGAAGGGGAAACGGCCGTATTCCTGACGGCTGAGCATCGCAAGGCGCTCATGGCCGCTGCCTCCCCTCAAGCGGCGCTGTTTCTTCGGGGTCTGGAACTAACTGGCGCAAGACCTGGCGAGTTGTCGAGGACCGTAGTCAAGGATTTCGATGGCGCGACCCTACGGCTGGCGCATCGGAAGGGTAAGCCACCAAAGCTGCGTGTACGGCATACCGTGCTTGGGGCCGACGGCCTCAAATTCTTTGCCGAAATGGCGGCGGACAACTTGCCGGCCGCTCCGCTGTTTACCGAGGACGACGAGATCCCATGGCGGCCGCACATGTGGGCGCGCCAGATTCGTGCCGCAATCGCTAAGCACAATCAGGATGCGCGGGGGAATATGCGAATTCCACTGAGTGCCAGCGCCTACTCGTTTAGGCATGCGCGAATAAGCGAACTTCTCCAGCTCTACGGTGTTGACCCATTGACTGTTGCGCAGCAGACCGGTACATCACTTGTAATGATTGAAAAAAGCTATTTGCGTTTTATCCATTCAAGCATGCGAGAGAAACTGGATGGCATCAAGGCGCGGCAGCTCTAAAGAAAAATATAGCGGGCAAAATAACGCTCAGGAGTTCTTTACGATCACTGCCCGCCCGAAGCTCGGGAATCAATTCAGCTTCGTGATTTGCGTCGCACCTGCGAGACGCAGATGGAGGCACTGAAAATTTCGCGTGACGTGCGCGCACAACTGCAATCGCATGGTCTCGGCGGTGTCCAGGCGCGTCACTACGACCGCTACAGCTACTTCACTGAGAAGAAGCAGGCACTTCAAAAGTGGGCAAAGCACCTGAAGCAGCTCGAGGCGGTGCAGGACTCGATACTCGGCCCAAAATCACCCAGCGCTCCAACAGGAACCGCAAAGCGGCGGCAAGAAAGATAAGTCGCTGAATGACACGCAGCGGGCCCTGCCGCTTCAAATACCCAATAAGGCTTCTATTTCCGGCCATGAGCGAACGCCGTTTGCGTACATTTCTTCGGATAACGCTGTCGGCATCCATTCCATGAAACCGGAATGAAAGCTCGGCCTTGACTGGACACAGGAGAACCAACTTTCGACATGCGGTAGTCGGTCGCCCGTCCACATGCCCGACATGCTCAAGGCCGCAAGCCGATTTACATACGGCGCCATGGCGATGTCAGCCATTGAGAACTCTGCGCCCGCAAGCCAGGTGCTGTTCTTAAGTGCCGATTCCATCCTGTGAAGATAGGTGTCGTAGAGCCGGATCTTGTCCGCCGCCCCAGGAGTGGCAAGGCCCTCCTGGATGTATCGCCATTTAAGAGATCGGGTTGCGGCGCCTTCAGCCGACCCTTTGTTCAGGAAGTCCTCGAAACTCCCCACGCCGCTGCGCAAGATCGTATGTCGATGCGAGACCACGTACGTTAAGGCCGAACAGGCTGGATGAAGCTCCTCGTCCACCGCCTTGGTCCACAGGCGCACCCGCGCGCGCTGGAGAGGCGATGAGGGATAGATGGAGTATTCTGGAAATGCATCTTCCGCGTATTCACAGATAACGGTTGACTCAGTGATGATCACGCCGTCGTGCACGAGAACCGGTACGACGGCCTTGGCATTGATGGCGAGAAATTCTGGCTTGAATTGCTCGCCGGCGAGGATGTCAACGTAGTGACCAACCCAGGCAAGGCGCTTCTCGGCCAACGCAAAGCGCACCTTGGCCGCGCAGGCCGATGAGCCGTGATGATATAGCTCAAGCGCCATAAGTGCCCCGGCTGCGACGGTCTAGGCGGGCAATTTATCCGCCATCACACCAGCCTTCCGGATTTGCGGCGGCGTGGCCAGAAGTTCATCCGCGTGTTTCATCAGCGCCGCAGCGATGGGGCCACTTAAGTGAGCATCTCGACCCGCTTCGTCGTTGAAAGCGTCGAATATGGCGAACGTGCTGTCGTCGAAGCGTACCGCGAACCACACTACTGTACCGGTTTCGGCGGCAGCCAAGCTTTGTGCGCTTTTCAAGAACGAAGCAAGCTCGCTTTCCTTGCCCAGCTTCGCCTTCAATTCAACGTAAATGGCAACTTTGGTCATGTGTCGTTCCTCTCGCCGTTTAAATTCGTGCGCCTTATAGGGCGGAATGATCTTGTACCGCTTCCTCAAGCGCAGGTTTCAGGCCCACCATCCGTTCATCGACGGCGGCGGGATTGCTCTGGTTGAGTGCGACCATTTGCTTGCGTGCTTCGTCTCCCCGGATGACCTCCAGGGCATTGGCCTCCATGGCCTCCACGATCGCCGCAGCGACGGCCTCCGCAGACTCGAGGGAAAATCCCAGCTCCGGTCCCGCCCGATTGGACTTCATCATTGGAGTGTCGGTACCCGCGGGGAACACGTTTAGGACATGGACGCCTTCTCCCTTGAGTTCGCGTCGGAGCCCCTCGCCAAATCGCGCAACTCCCGCCTTGGCGCCCCCGTACGTTGCATAAAATGGCATGCCCACTAATGCTGCGACGGAGGCGATGTTGACAATCATGGCATCCCCGCTTTCGCGAAGGACTGGAAGGACTGCTCGCGTCAACAGCACCGGCGCAATCAGGTCAACCTCAATCATCGCCCGCAGTTCCGCCTCGGAGGTTTTTTCAAGTCGTCCGGCCCGTACGCCTCCTGCATTGTTGACAAGGGTGTCGAGCCCGCCCAGAGCGCTAATCGTCCGCTTCACGGTGGCCCGGCGACCGCGCGTAGTTGCGACATTGGCCGCCACACTCCAGACGGAGGGGCTCAGGCGCTGGAGCTCCTGGGCTGCGCTGGCCAGAACGTCGGCCCTCCTTCCGCTAATCACGACCTTCGCGCCTTTAATCAACAATGATCGCGCAAGGGCCTTGCCGATACCGCTCGAACCGCCGGTGATCAGGACACGCTTGCCCTCGAGATTCATGGACGCGCGCCTGCACGCTTATCCTGGGTTTGCGTGTCGAAATCGGAAGCCTCATGACGTTCGGGCAGCTGCTCCGACGGATCACCAAAGGTGCGATTCACCATCCGACCGCGCTTGACGGCAGGTCTTGTCAGGATGGCATCCGCCCAGCGCTGCAAATGCGCGTATTGGCTCACCGAGAGAAATTCTGCGGCGCCATACGCCCACCCCTTCACCAATCCCCCATACCAGGGAAAGACCGCAATATCCGCGATGCTGTATTCGGCGCCCCCAAGGTACTCACTCTGCGCCAAGCGGCGGTTCAGCACATCTAGCTGCCGCTTGACCTCCATGGCGAAGCGGTCGATGGCGTATTCGATCTTGACTGGTGCATAGGCATAAAAGTGACCAAAGCCGCCGCCCAGATAGGGCGCACTGCCCATTTGCCAGAAAAGCCAGTTCAGTGATTCCGCACGCTCGGATGCCCTCGTCGGCAAAAAGCATCCGAACTTCTCGGCCAAGTACAGGAGAATGGACCCCGACTCAAATACGCGAATCGGCTCAGGTCCGCTTCGATCAAGAAGCGCAGGAATCTTCGAGTTCGGATTGACAGCGACAAATCCGCTCCCAAACTGATCGCCCTCCTGGATCTTGATCAGCCAAGCATCGTATTCGGCACCGGAGAAGCCGCGCGCCAAAAGCTCCTCCAGTAGAATAGTGACTTTCACGCCATTCGGCGTGCCTAGCGAGTACAGCTGCAAAGGATGCCGACCGACAGGCAATTCCTTCTCATGCGTGGAGCCTGCCTCCGGGCGGTTGATGTTGCTGAATGCGCCGCCACTGGGCTTTGCCCAGGTCCACACCTTCGGCGGCGTGTATTCTGAATCTGTCACTCTATCGTCTCCCGGGTTTGGAGGAGTTAAAACGCTGGCGGATAGTTCGACGGAAAAAGAGCTCGGCGCGTCTCCTCGTCGTTGACCTTCTTGAAGTCGTGGTCTTTCCCCACAGCCCGAGCGCGCGGCACGGCCGGTCGGGCATCAACAGTCTCGAAGAGTCTCTTGAGGTTCGGATAGGCCCCAAGCGGTTCTTCGGCGCCCTTTAGAACGCGCGAAGCACGATCCAGCCATCCCCAGGCGGAGATGTCGGCAATAGTATACGTATCACCCACGATGAACGGTTTGCCGGCCAGATGATCGTTTAGAACCTGGTAGTGGCGTTCAGCCTCCCGCCGGTAGCGATTCACTGCATAGTCGAGCCCTTCCGGAGCCGCATACTGAAAGTGCACGGATTGGCCGGAAAACGGCCCGAGCCCTGAAGCCAGGAACAATAACCAAGACAGGAGCTCTGGGCGGTCCTCCGGTGACCCTAAAAACTTTCCGGTTTTCTCAGCCAGATAGAGGAGGATGGCAGTTGAATCAAAGACTCGCGCCTCTTTGCCACCTGGACCATCGGTATCGATAATCGCCGGCACCTTCCCGTTCGGGTTGACCGCCAGGAACTCGGCTCGGTGCTGCTCACCTTTGCTGGTATCGATGGGAAGTGTCCGATAGGCGAGGCCCGTCTCCTCGAGTAGCAGCGCTACTTTCGCCGGATTTGGCGTTGGATGGAAATAAAAATTAATCAAGGCGCCTCCATCGACATACAATCGGCCGACGCATGAAAGCCAGGTCCGCCGGTTTTAGTATGCGCATTATATAATGAACAGGCGCGCGGATGGCAAGCACGTGCGCGTAAGGGATCGGTGACAGCGTGGCAAGGCCCAGAGAGTTTGACGAGAATCTAGTCCTCGAGGCTGTAGTTCAGTGTTTCTGGAATAAAGGCTACGAGGCGACTTCGATAAAGGATTTGGTAGATGGTACGGGCATTACGGCTGCCAGCCTCTACAACGCGTTCGGCGATAAGCGGAATATATTTCGCATCGCGCTCGCCCACTACTCAGACCATGGTGTTGCGGAGCGCATTCAACGATGTGGGAAGCTGGCGCCACGGGAGGCGATCGAAGCATTTTTTCGTGACATCGTCGATCGCTCCCTTGCGGATCCGCATCACAAAGGGTGCCTATTGGTCAACTCTGCGCTGGAAGTCGCTCCCCATGATCCGCAGTTTAAGGAGGCCATCACTGTCGTTCTGCGGCGAATCGAGGAGTTCTTCCTCGCCTGTGTGAAGGCGGGCCAAGCCTCCGGTTCCATTACACGCTCTCAACCAGCAAGGAAACTCGCGCAGCACTTGCTGGCAGTCCTGATGGGGGTGCGAGTGCTGGCTCGCGTGCGCCCGGAGCGGGCGCTTCTACGGGGCGTTGTTGAACCGGCACTGGCGTTACTTAGGACAAACGCGGCATGAGGGGCGTCGCTTACTCGCGTTACCCTACTTAGGCGGTGTCCTGGCCGCGCTCCGGTCAGCGGCACTGGCCAATCCCGGCGCGGCGGGTGCGGTAGCGGGGCTCGAGGCAGGCGGAATATCTGCGACCCTGTACGGACGGACTGCTTCGACGACAGTCCGCTGTTTGTGGCTACCTGGTACTAATTAGCCACGCCGTCCGTCGCTCTGGTGAGTCATCTCTTAGGCAAAGCCCTGTTGCGGTGGTGGCGCCAGTTTTTCCATTACAGTCATTTCGTAAGCTGCCGATGTAACAAAGGGCGATCCAGGTGCGTATTAGTAGAAGTGCCGTTTGGGCGCATCTTTCTAATATCTGGAGATCCCTAATGTCCAAGAAAACGATTATGAGTTCCGCGTTTCTCGCCGGGGCCGTTGCAGCTGCGTTGGTTTCGGTAGCGAGTGCGGCGCCGCTGACCAGCGCTGAAGGAAAGGCCGCCACCGCGGCGGGCAAGGTGAAGTGCTACGGAGTGGCCCTGAAGGGTCAGAATGACTGCGCTGCGGGTCCTGGAACCTCCTGCCAGGGCACGTCCACCCAAGATTTTCAAGGCAACTCCTGGAAATTTGTCCAGGGCGGCACTTGCGAAGCCATCGTGACTCCGAGCGGTCAGCACGGGTCCCTGTCGCCGATCAAGTCGTAAGCCGCCGCGGCGCGAAAGCCCATGGCCCCTGGCATGGAAAACGCCCAATCGCGCCCAAGTGGTTGCGCCCAGCTCCACCCGGTTAACCGCGCCTCACTTTGGCGGTTGGCCGGGACGAGCTTTAAGCCGGAACATCTCCAGGCCATTCTCGCCGAGAAATCCTCGGCCCACTGGTTCGAAGTGCATGCAGAGAACTTCATGATGGCCGGCGGCCCGCGTCTTCAGGCTTTGGAGCGACTGCGGCGCGACTACGCCATTTCCGTCCACGGTGTAGGCCTTTCGATTGGCGCAGCGCAGCCACTCGATGAGCTGCATCTTAAGCGCCTGGGCGCCGTTGTGAATCGCTTCGAACCGGCGCTTGTCTCTGAACATCTAGCATGGTCCACGCACGGGACCACTTTCTACAATGACCTGCTGCCTTTGCCCTACGACGCGCAGTCATTGACCAACGTGTGCGATCACATAGACCGGGTGCAAGAAATGCTCCAGCGCACACTGCTTTTGGAGAATCCGTCCACGTACGTTGCGTTCGCGACCTCCACGATGACCGAAACAGAATTTCTTCGCGCGGTGGCTAGCCGGACCGGCTGCGGGCTACTTCTGGATATCAACAACGTTATGGTGTCAGCCACCAACCGTGGATACAGTGCGCTCGACTACCTGACGACTTTTCCCCTCGATAGGGTGAGCGAAATCCATCTCGCCGGACACGCCCAACAAGTCGACGACGAAGGGGATCTGTTGTTAATAGACAGTCATGATCGCCGCGTCGCCGAAAGCGTCTGGAAGCTCTATGAGGGGGTTATTGGAAGGCAAGGACCATTGCCCACTCTGATCGAGTGGGACAGTCAAGTCCCGGATTGGCCAACACTTGAGAGGGAGGCGAAACTCGCGCAGTCGGCTCTGGATGTAGCCGTGCCAAGTGCCTCCGGTCATTATGCTGCATAAGGCGGCAAGCGCTGAGTCGCGAGAGCTCCACAGCCGGTTTTCGGCCGCGCTGCTTGATCCTGGCATCGCCCCGCCTCCTCTTGTCGTCGTCTATGACGGTAAGAACACTGCTCGACGATTCGATGTGTACCGCAACAATGTGGTGGTCAGCCTCATTGAGGCTGTGATTGCGATATATCCAGCCGTACAGAAACTCACCGGAGCGGACTTCTTTCGGGCCATGGCCCGCGCTCACATCCGTGAGACGCCACCTAGGTCTGCATTGTTATTCGAATATGGGCGGGACTTCCCGGCCTTCATAGATCGCTATCCCTATGCCTTGGGTCTCCCATGGCTGGGTGATATTGCGCGAGTTGAACGGGCCTGGCTTGACAGCTACCACGCCCAGGATGCCGCTCCCCTTAACCCCAATACACTCAGCGCCGTCCCATTCGAGCTCTTGGGTGAACTACGCTTTATTGCCCATCCAGCTACTCGAATCGTGCGTTCGCTTTATGCGGCGACCTCCATTTTCTCGGCCAACCGTGAAGAGGATCCTCCGGATCCTGCCGCTCGCATCGAGTCCTCGAATCCACAAGACACCTTGATCACACGGCCCGGCATGCAAGTCGAGGTGCGCCAACTTCCGCCGGGAGGCGCAGCTTTCCTGCTGGGCCTCCTGGGCGGTCATACGCTCAGTGTCGCCGTTGACGAGGCAATGCAGGCCTGTCCTGGGTTTGACCTCTCAGCAAATCTCGCGGGTGCGCTGGAAGCGGGCGTATTTGGCTCACTACAACTAGGGAGATATCGCGAATGAGTACCTCCTCTTCCATACACACCGCCGCGTCCGTCGGCATGGCCCTGGTTAATCGGGGCATTCAACTTGTTCGCACCATCGCGCAGCCCTCTTTTACTCAATTGGTGGTGCGGCTCGCACTGGCTGTGCCGTTTTGGAAGTCCGGCATGCTCAAGTGGGCGGGGTTCCTGCAACTGAAAGACACCGCCATCTACCTCTTCACCAGCGAGTTCAAATTGCACTTGCCCGGCGGCCCGTACGACTATCCAGCGCCAGCGGTGATGGCTTTTCTCTCCGGCTGCGGAGAGATCATATTTCCGACACTATTGTTCTTCGGGTTCGCGACTCGCTTCGCGGCCACGGGCCTTCTGCTCATGACCTTCATCGTTGAACTAACGGTGCCTGACGGCTGGCCGATTCATATCACCTGGGCGGCGATGGCTGTCACCGTGATGTGTTGGGGTCCGGGGCGAATTTCGGTCGATCATGTCCTCGACGAACTAATTAATCGCAGACGTTCGGGTAATAAGCAGGTGCAGTCGCCGGTCTGATCTGTTGAAACGGCGGAATGCGTGATCTGTATTGCGACTCGATGACGGTCTAATCATCCAATGCGCTGGAAAATCAGTTCCGCCGATCATCGCATATCAAAATCCAAGGAGAACCGATTCATGCAGATCACGAGACACCTTCTGTCGCTCGGCGTAGCGGCGAGTCTTTCAGCGGTAACTACATTGGCGCAAGCGCAAAGCGCGAACGTTGCGCTAGGGCACGCCGTTTTTGCCCTGACCAACGATGCACAGTCCAATTCGGTCAACGTGTACGCGCGCAACAGTGGCGGTACCCTCTCTTTTCTGCACTCTTTCGACACTGGCGGCCGTGGTAGCGGCGGCAAGATCGATCCCTTAGGTTCGCAGGGTTCCCTCGTGTTGAGCCAGGATCACAACTGGCTTTTCGCGGTCAACGCCGGTAGCGGCACCCTAACCGTCTTCCGTGTACTCGGCACACAGTTGCTTCTGACCGACGAGGTCGCCACGGATGGGGCCGAGCCTACCTCCGTTACCCAACATGGGAACCTCGTCTACGTCCTGAATGCCGCCGGAAGTAGCAGTGTCTCAGGCTTCTATTTCACTGCCGGCCAGCTTTTTCCCGTCAAGAACTCGCTACAGTACCTGAGCGCGAATGGCGCGAATCCAGGCGCTGTGGCCTTCAGCGCAGATGGCCAACACTTGCTGGCAACCGAGAAGGCCAACAATGACGTCGATGTGTTCGAGGTACAGCCCAACGGCAGACTTTCCGCCGTGACCGTCAACCACAGCGCAGGTCCGGGCGCTTTTGCCGTTGCAGTTGCACCCAACGGGACGGCGATTGTGTCCGAGACGGGTAGTGGCGGGAACACCTCGGCCGTCTCCTCGTACGGCATCCACAGCAATGGCACGCTGACGACCGTAAGCGCAAGCGTGCCTACCGATGGCGCCGCCAACTGCTGGAATGCGATTACGCCTGATGGTCGCTTTGTGTACGTCTCGAACTCGGCTACTTCCACAATCTCTGGATTCTCAATCGGCGCCAACGGGACATTGACGGCGCTACCGGGGACCGTGGTCGGCTCGAATCCATCCGGATCCACTAACCTGGATATCGCAATCAGTGCCAACGGGAAGTTTCTGTACTCCCTTGACAGCGCGGCGGGTGCAATTGGTGAATTCGCAATCAATGCCAATGGCAGCCTGACCTCCCTCGGGACGGTTGGTGGGCTACCCGCAGGCTCCAGTCTAAATGGAATAGCAGCCAACTAAGGAGCGGGAGTGGGCGGCTGTCATACGCAGCCGCCCCTTCTTAGCCGTATTTCCCTCGAAGCCCGGAGCACCTAGAGCGATGAATACACGGAACGGTTCAGTATGGGTTTCCAGCTTGGCGCTACTGCTTTCGAGCGTGTCTGCTCACGCCACCTCACGGCCAACCGTTGTAGAGCTGTATACGTCGGAGGGTTGCAGTTCGTGTCCGCCTGCCGAGGCATATTTGGGCGAACTTACTGGCAGAAGCGATGTACTCGCACTATCTTTTCACGTCGACTACTGGGACGACTTGGGATGGCGCGACCCATTCTCACTCGCCGCCTTCACAACCAGGCAGCGAGGGTAC
>DATAVA010000016.1:0-1534 GCA_036267975.1 Steroidobacteraceae bacterium
GGGCGGCGGGAACGCGGCTATCATGGGCATCGCAATTATGTACGCTGCCCAGGACGTTTAAGTTGAGACTTGGGGACCATTCCTTTCGCGGATGTACATATATTAGCATTCGAACTTCGATCTGCAATCAAAAGGCATTAAACCGACATGGCCTCATACGTTGATCCCGCGATGCCTCATATACCCGTTCATCCTGGCGTCAACGCCGCTCAGCACGATCCCCAACAGCCGCTCGGCCGTCATCTGCCCCTGGCGATTTGTTGGCGTCACCCCCACCACGTCCCGCTGGAACGCGTGGTGGTGCCGACTGACTTCCTCCTCGAGCTTCTCTAGGTGCGCCGTCGCCTCCTCGTCGTCGCCAACCTGCAAGAACTCGATGCCAAACTGGTGCGCAACGAACCCGCGGTGCACAATCTTGCTGACGTGCTGCTCGATGGCCCAGTGCAGCAGCGACTCGTCCTGCGCCTCGCCGTCGGTGATGACGATCAGGTTCAGGGGCTGCAGCGCGCGGTTGTAGCGCAGCGCGCACATGTACCCGTCGAGCACCTCGTTCATGCGCCGCCCCGTCGGCGTGCCGCCGCCCGGGCGCACGGCCTGGAACGCGCGCGTCACGTCCGCCGGCGTGCGCAGCCCGAGCAGCGGCGTCGAGCGGTTGAGGAAGTGGATGTCCAAACCGTGGCGGCTGTGGGCGCTGACCAGCGGCGCGATGCCGGCGAGCAGGTCGCGCGCCTGGTCCCACCGGCTCTGCTGCCCGGAGTACATGTAGTCGCCGCCGCTGGCCCACGATGCGTGGCCGGGCGCCGACATGGACCCGCTGTCGTCGAGCAGGATGACGGTGCGCACCTGCGAGAGCAGCTCGCGCGCGACGTTCCAGTTCGGGCCCTGGCGGTTCGCGCGCTGGAACGAGAGGTTGTGCTTGCGCGTGCCGAGGGCCCAGTCGTCGAGGGTGGGGAAGGCGGTCGGCCCGCCGTCCATGCCGTCGCAGAAGCCACGCACGTCCGGGTTGCTGTTGTACAACTCGGCGAAGATGGCCCGGCGATGCGGCTGCAGCGCATCGATCCAGGGCGCGGCGTTCATGGGCGAGTGCATGTGGTGCCGGGTTAGCATCGCGCCGGAGAGGCACTCGAGCTTGTCCATCATGTGGTTGTAGAGGATCACGTCCGGCGTGCTGCGGTGCAGGCTGTGGTAGTGCCTATTGATATTTTGCAGTCGGCCCTGCTCGTGAGCGCGCTTCCGCTGGAGGTAGGACCCGACGATTGCGCTGATCTGGGCCGCGTCTCGTTCGCCAGCCTTGTGTATGGCCTTGACGGCATGGTCTTGGTCTTCGCCGTGGAGCTGGACAGGGGTGAACCGAACGTTTACAATGTCCGAGCTGATGAAATCGGGAGCAGTTTGATAAGGAAGCCCCGGTTGACCGCCCATGATTTGTTTTTCGTCGGCGCCGGCGAACGTAGGCTGGTAAGCCTGCTGGGGAGGAGGCTGCGAAGCCCCGTAGCCCTGTTGCTGACCGTACTGACCGTACGGCTGTTGGCCA
>DATAVA010000017.1:0-18850 GCA_036267975.1 Steroidobacteraceae bacterium
CCAACGCCCGAACTCGAGGAAAAAGAGGCGCAGTCTACCCCTATCCCAACGCGATTAAGTACTGGCTGTATTGACACCCTCAGGCAAGGGACGTAGCCTTCCCGCCCCTCTTCGGAAGCTGCAGACGATGAAACGCACTTACCAGCCCAGCAAAGTACGCCGCGTGCGTACCCATGGGTTCCGCGCCCGCATGGCCACGGCCAACGGCCGAGCGGTCCTGAACCGGCGTCGCGCAAAAGGTCGCAAGAAGCTGATTCCTTAAGGGTCCCCTTGAGTGTGGCCCAGGTCGAGCGCGAGCGACTGACTTTTCCCGCCGCGCGGCGCGTGCGCCGCAAGTGGGAGTTCGATCAGCTATACGCCAGCGGCCGGCGCTTCGGCAACCACCATTTCGGGATCACCGTGCGTCCCAACGAATTGGGGCTCGCGCGTCTTGGCATGGCGGTGGCCTCGAAACCTTTCGGCGGCTCGGTGCCGCGCAATCGCATCCGGCGCCTGATTCGCGAATCATTCCGACTGCGCCAGCACGACCTGCCCGAGGTCGACGTGGTCGTCAGTGCCCGTACTGGCGCCAAGGATGCGACGCCGGCACAGCTGCGCGCGAGCCTCGATGGATTGTGGGATAAAGTCAAAGTCCAATGCGCGCCCTTCTCACAGCCCTGATCCGCCTGTATCAGTGGACCCTGAGCCCGTTGCTCGGTCCCAAGTGCCGCTTTCATCCCTCGTGTTCGCATTACGCACTCGAGGCGATCCAGCGCTTGGGTATCCTCCATGGCAGCTGGCTCACGGTGCGGCGACTGAGCCGCTGCCATCCCTGGCACCCTGGTGGCATAGACCCCGTGCCCGCCACCGACTGCATGCATTCTCATTACGGACATGACAAGTAACTATTCCCGCTACGCGCTCTGGGTCGTTCTGGGCTTTGCCCTGTGGCTGAACTATCAGGCCTGGGTCAAGGATTACGCAGCGCTTGATGCTGCTGCCACGGCCGCCGCGCGTTCCGCGTTCAGCAGTCAGGCAGCCGAGACTCCGCAGGCCGTGAACGCCAGTAGCCCCGCCGTGAACGCTCCCGCCGGCAGCGCCGCCGCCGCGCCTGGTGCGCTCGCGACCGCGCCGGCCACCGACGGCTCGCTGGCGGCCGAAACCGCCGCCGCCGCGGGGCCCGCCGTGCATGTCCACACCGACGTTTTCGATCTGGATATCAGCCTCACCGGCGGCGCGATCACCCAGGCCGATCTCAACCAGTATTCGCGCATCAAGGGCCAGCCCCAGCCCGTGCGCCTCGAGAACCACGACAGCCCCGAGTCACTGTACGTGCTGAAGGTCGCATTGCAGGGACCCGCGGGCAGCGCGCGCCCGAACACCCAGGCGACCTTCACCAGCACCAGTACCGATTTCCGCATGGCGCCGGGCCAGGATGAACTGCGCGTGCCGCTGCACTGGACCGACGGTCACGGGGTTTCGGTGGTCAAGGAATTCGTGTTCCATCGCGGCAGCTACGCCTTCCAGGTCACGCAGACGGTGGACAACCAGTCCGGTGCGCCGTGGGCCGCTGCGCCCTACGCCCAGATCCTGCGCAACGAGCTGCCGATCCACACCTCGCTGTTCAGCACCAACCCCGAACGCTTCTTCAAGCCCAGTCCCGCCATCTGGGATGGCGGCAAGTACCGCAAACTCAGCATCACCTCTGATGATGACCGGCATCTGAACATCCCGGTCAGGGATGGCTGGATCGCCGCGCTCCAGCATCACTTCGTGACGGCCGTGGTGCCCCCGTCCGATGTTTCCTACCAGTACACGATGATCGCGCAGGACAACGAGTATCGTCTGGCGGCGAACGCGCCCATGACCGAAGTTGCGGCCGGCGGCTCCAAGAGCTATTCGCTGACGGTGTTCGTGGGTCCGAAGCTGCAGGCCCAGTTGGCCACCACCGGTCCTGATCTGCAGCGCGTGACTGACTTCGGTCGCCTGTTCTTCATCGCCCAGCCGCTGTTCAAGGCCTTGAGCTGGGTGCATTCGGTGACCGGCAACTGGGGGGTGTCGATCATTCTCGTTACCTTCCTGCTGAAACTGATCTTCTATCCGCTGTCCGAGGCCAGCGGCAAGTCGATGGCGAAAATGCGCGCATTGCAGCCGCGCATCAAGAACATCCAGGAACAGTACAAGGGCGACAAGGAGAAGCTCGGCCGCGCCACCATGGAGCTGTACCAGCGCGAAAAGGTCAACCCGGTGAGCGGTTGTCTGCCGATGCTGATCCAGATCCCGGTGTTCTTCGCGTTCTACTGGGTGCTGACCGAAAGCGTCGAAATGCGCCAGGCGCCCTTTGCGCTATGGCTCAATGATCTGTCGTCCCCGGATCCTTATTTCATCCTGCCGATACTGATGGCCGGCGGGATGTTCCTGCAGCAACGCCTGAATCCGACCTCGCCCGATCCGGTGCAGGCAAAGGTGATGATGTTCATGCCGATCGCGATGTCGGCGCTGTTCGCGTTCCTGCCCTCGGGCCTGGTGCTGTACTACGTGACGAACACGGGCCTGGGCGTGTTGCAGCAGTGGAACATCAATCGGCGCATCACCGTGGCGTCGGCGCGCAAGAGCTAGAGCACCTGAGCTGCCGATGAGCGATGCCGACACGATCGTTGCGGCAGCGACCCCGCCCGGAAGAGGGGGCATCGGCGTCATACGCATGTCGGGACCGGATGCGCAACGCATCGCCACCGCGGTGCTCGGCACATTGCCCGCGGCACGCCGCGCCGTGTTCGCCGCGTTCCGCGATGCCGAACACCAGACCCTGGATGCCGGGCTCGTACTGTTTTTCCCCGGGCCGCACTCCTACACCGGCGAGGATGTGGTCGAGTTCCAGGGCCATGGCGGCCCGATCATCGTCGCGGCCCTGATCGCGCGGCTGGTCGAATTGGGCGCGCGGCGCGCCAATCCCGGCGAGTTCACGCAACGCGCATTCCTGAACGACAAGCTCGACCTGGCGCAGGCCGAGGCCGTCGCGGATCTGATCGATGCCGGCTCGCGCGAAGCCGCACGCGCCGCGATGCGATCGCTGCAGGGTGAGTTTTCCACCATGATCCAGGTGCTCAGCGGCGCGCTGATCGACCTGCGTACCCACGTCGAGGCCGCCATCGATTTTCCCGAAGAGGAAATCGATTTCCTGGCCGACCCGGCGCTCGCCGCGCGACTCGCGGATGTCCGCCGGCATTTCGACGCCGTGACACGCAGTGCCGGACAGGGCCGCCTGCTGCGCGATGGCATGACCGTGGTGCTGGCCGGTGCGCCGAATGCCGGCAAGTCCAGCCTGCTGAACCGGCTCGCCGGGTATGAGGCGGCCATCGTCACCGCCGTACCGGGCACCACGCGCGATGTCTTGCGCGAGCGTATTCACGTTGATGGCATGCCGCTGCACATCCTCGATACGGCGGGGCTGCGCGCGGCGCAGGACGCCGTCGAAGAGGAGGGCATACGGCGCGCGCAGGTCGAAATGGCACGCGCCGACCGGGTGCTGTTCGTGATCGACGGTGCCGCCGACCCGACCGCCCAGGCGTACCGCGAACTTGCCGGGACACTGCCCGCGCAGGTGCCCGTCACGCTGGTCTACAACAAGTGCGACGTCACGGACGCCACCGCCATCGTGGCGCCTGCCGGTGTGCCCCGCGTCGATGTCTCCGCGCTGACCGGTGCGGGACTGGAGGGCTTGCGCGCCCATCTGAAGTCCTGCATGGGCTATCACACCCTCGAGAGCGGCAGCGTCTCCGCCCGCCAGCGGCACATCGAGGCACTGGCGCGCGCCCGCGCCTGTGTCGAGGCGGCGGCTCGCGTGCTTCGCGAAAGCCACAGCGGGGAGCTCGTCGCCCAGGAGCTGCATGGCGCGCAGCAGGCGCTGAACGAGATCAGCGGGGAATTCAGCAACGAGGATCTGCTGGGGCGGATTTTCTCGAGCTTCTGCATCGGAAAATAGCCGCACGTCAGCTGTTGACTACGTCCTGCGCCTGCAAAGCATCCTACCCACTCCCGCGCGGCATGATTACCCTACGCGGATGAATGAACAGACTGCATCCCGCGCCGGCACCTTTCGGATCGGCGGCGAAATCGAGATCAACCGCTTCGGGTTCGGCGCCATGCGCATTACGGGCCCCGGCATCTGGGGGGAACCGCAGGATCGCGCCGAGGTGCTGCGGGTGCTGCGCCGGCTGCCCGAGCTCGGGATCAACTTCGTCGACACGGCCGACTCCTACGGGCCCGGCGTTTCCGAACGACTGATACATGAGGCGCTCGCACCCTACCCGCACATGCTCATCGCGACCAAGGCCGGGCTGACACGCAAGGGACCGGACCAGTGGGCGCCGCGCGGAGATCCCGAATACCTCATCCGCCAGGCGCGCGCGAGCCGGGCCACCCTGGGAGTGGAGCAGATCGGTCTGTGGCAGCTGCATCGCATCGACCGCAAGGTTCCCGCCGTGCAGCAGTTCGAGGCCGTGAAGGCGTTGCTCGATGAAGGCATCATCCGGCACGCCGGACTGAGCGAAGTGACGGTCGCCGACATCGAGGCCGCCGCGAAGATCTTTCCGGTGGCCACGGTCCAGAATGAATACAACCTGTTCGAGCGCAAGAGCGAAGCGGTACTCGCCTATTGCGAGCGCAACGGCATCGGGTTCATCCCCTGGTTTCCCCTCGCAGCCGGTAAGCTGACGGGTCGGCGCTCCGCGCTCAACGAAATCGCGAAGAAGCACGACGCCACCACCGGTCAGATTGCATTGGCGTGGATGTTGAAGCGCAGCCCCGTCATGCTGCCCATTCCCGGGACCTCAAAGCTGCGGCATCTGGAAGAGAACGCTGCCGCGCTGCGGATCGAACTTTCCACGGACGATTATTTCACTTTGGACCGTGCCGGCCGCCACGTATAGCTGCGACCGTTCCCACGCGACCCACAAGCCACTCGCGACCCGCGCCGTGTGCTGTTAGGCTTATCGGCGCAAACAAGCAAGGGGGAACTGCGATGATCAGGACCACGCTGACGCGCGCGGCCGGATTGCTGGCGCTCGGTGCACTGGTGTTGCGCGCAGCCGCAGCATTCAGCGCTGGCTCCGCGGCCTGCGACCGTGAATGCCTTCACGATGTCATGGACCACTACCTCGCGGCACTCGTTGCGCATCAGCCCCAGATGCTCAAGACCACCGCGGATGTGAAATTCACGGAAAACACAAATCGGATGAAGCTCGGCGACGGGCTATGGCAGACGATCGGCGCGCTCGGCACCTTCAGGCTGTACGTCGAGGATCCGCACAGCGGCCAGGTCGCCTTCTATGGCACCGTGAAGGAGAACGGCGTAACGGCGCTGCTCGGCGTGCGACTGAAGCAACGGGCAAAACGGCTGAGTGAAATCGAGACCTACGTGGTCCGCCAGGCCACCGGGGTCCACGGAAGCTTCGACAATCTCACCACGGTCCCCGCCGAATGGACGCAGACCGTGCCGCCGGCCGAGCGCAGCACGCCCGAACAGTTGCGCCACGACGCCAATCAATACTTCAACGGTATCGAGCAGGGCAACGGCAGCATCGTCCCGTTCGCGGCCGACTGTCTGCGCACCGAGAACGGCGCGCAGACGGCGCCGACCGTGCCGACCGCCACGCGCCCCTCCATGAGCGCCGGCGCCCAGTTCGATACGCATATGTTCGACTACATCCACGAGATTACAAACCGCCGCTTCCTGCTGACCGACCCGCAGCGCGGCCTCGTATATGCGGTCGTCATGTTTCAGCATCCCGGCAACATCAAACCACAGCTGAATGCGGTGACCGCGACCGCATCCGGTACCGCACCACGCACCTTCAGCCTGTCCTCGTATCCGAATACCACCCAGATCATCGAGACCTTTCAGGTCCGCGGCGGCAAGATTCAGCGCATTTTCGCGTACGTCTCGCTGTTGCCGTACCGGCAGGCGCCGGGTTGGTAGGCGCAACAACGTAAAGCAGATCAATCATGAATACGAAACTGAGCATCCTCACCGCCGCCGTACTGTTGGGAGCTATGTTCGGCGCACCGCCGCGTGCCGACGCACAGACGGCCCCCGGCACGGCGAGCTGCAATCGGGCGTGTCTGGAAGAGATCGCCGAGCAGTATCTGGCGGCGATGGTCGCGCATGACCCCGCGAAGGTCGCGATCGCGCCCGGTACCCGCTATACCGAGAACGGCGTCGAACTGAAGCTGCCGGACGGGCTGTGGCGCACGGCCAGTGCGGTCGGCAAGTACCGCCTGAAGGTCTCCGATCCGGAAATGGGCGAGATCGGTTTTTTTGCCAAGGCCGCAGAGAACGGCGCTCCGATCCTGGTCGGCACGCGGCTGAAGGTCGTCGATCACAGGATCACACAGATCGAAAGCGTCATCGCGCACACCAGTGATCTGCTCGGCGGTGGCTCCGGGCAGACGCGCCCGGATGTACTCGGGGATGCGCCCCGGCCGCAGTTCCTGCAGGCGCTGCCGCCCTCCGCGCAGCGCAGCCGCCAGGAAATGATTGCGATCGCCAATACCTATTGGACCGGCATCGAGAAAAATACCGGTACCCATCCACCGCTGTTTGCCGATGACTGCAACCGCATCGAGGATGGAGCCTATACCACCAACCGTCCGCTCGCCGCGGGGGCCGAACCGAACGGCGCCAACTACTCTTGCAAGGAAGCCTTTTCGCTGGGCTTCTATCACGACGATACGCGGCTGCGCGATCGCCGTTACATGGTGATCGATCGCGAGCGCGGCCTCGTGTATGCCGGCGTTGGTTTCGATCACGATGCGACCGTGCGCTCGTACACCCTGAAGAACGGCAAGACCGTCAAGGTGACGCGCACCGCACCGTGGACCTGGATGATCCATGAAATCTTCCAGATCAATAAGGAAGGCCGGATCAGCCAGGTCGAGGCGATTCTGCTGTCGGTACCCTACGGCATGGCGCCCGGTTGGGATACCGGGGTGCACGTGCCCGATCCCGCCGCCGCCAAGGACGGATTCAAAGAGGTGCCTTAGCCCATGGCGGCCCGCTGGCCGCAGGTGCGTATGCACGGTGACGCGGTGCGCGCGCACCTGTCCACGACGGCGACGCTGATCAAGGCCGATGCGCTCGGGTGGCTGCACGACCTGCCGCCGCGCTGCCTGCATGCGGTCGTCACCGACCCGCCGTACGGCCTCATCGAGTATGCCGCGCGCGACCATCGCAAGCTGCGCGCCGGTCGCGGTGGGGTGTGGCGCATTCCGCCGCAGCTGGATGGAATCCGGCGTCGGCCGCTGCCGCGCTTCACGGTGCTATCAGCCACCGAGCTCGCCGAGCTGGCCACCTTCTTTGCACAGCTCGGGACCGCGCTGCGCCGCGCCCTGGTGCCCGGCGGACACATTTTCATTGCGTCCAATCCCCTGCTGTCCACGCTGACTTTCCACGCCCTGCAGCACAGCGGCCTGGAAAAGCGGGGCGAAGTGGTACGTCTGGTGCAGACGCTGCGCGGTGGCGATCGCCCCAAGGGCGCCGAAGCGCAGTTTGCGGATGTCTCGGTCATGGCCCGTTCGGGCTGGGAGCCGTGGGGAATCTTCCGCAAACCGCTCGAAGGCACGGTGGCCGAGAATCTCAAACGTTGGCGCACCGGGGGTCTGCGCCGCATCGGTGCCCATGCGCCGTTCAAGGACGTCATTGCGAGCGCGCCGACCGGACGCGCCGAGCGCGCGATCGCCGCGCACCCGTCGCTGAAGCCACAGGCATTTGTGCGCCAGCTGGTGCGTGCGTCGTTGCCGCTGGGCGTCGGTATCGTGTACGACCCCTTCGCCGGCAGCGCCTCGACGTTGGCCGCTGCCCAGGCGCTCGGCTACTGCGCCGTCGGCACCGAGCGGGACGCGAACTACTACCGCATGGGCACGCAGGCCTTCGCGCGGCTTGCGGCCCTGAAGTCCAAGCCAGCGCCCTAACCCAGCAGCGCCTCGCGGTGGTACAGCCGGCCGGCGGCGTAGGCGGCAGCGACCCCCAGCAGCAGCGATACGCTCACGGACAGCGTCGCGTACCGCGCCGACACGGGCTCAGCGCGCAACAGCCCCGTGACCAGAAAATGCTGACTCAAGGAAGGCACCATCATCAGCCAGGCCGTGGGCCGCAGGCCGAGGGTGCTGGCGAAGATCAACGGCAGAGTCGGAATCAGCAGCACCAGGCCCACATAGGTCTGCGCCTCGCGATAGCTGCGCGTGAAGGCCGCCACGATGGTCATCAACGCGGCACCCAGCGGCGCCAGTGGCGCACAGCAGGCGATGAGCGCGAGGATGGTGAACCCATTCATGTTCACATTCATCCCCAGGTTCTCCAGGCCCACGAAGCGCAGCGCCACGGCCAGCGCACACACGTTGAGCGTCAGCGACATCAGCATGAAGGCGCATGCGGCGAGGATCTTGCCGTAGATCAGCTGCTCGCGCGGCACCGGCACGGTCAGCAGCGATTCGAGGGAACCGCGCTCGCGTTCGCCCGCCGTGGCATCGAGCGTCACGTGCAGGCCGCCCATCAGCATGGTCAGCAGGATCATGTAGGTGAGGGTGCCGAGGATGAGCACCGAGCGGCTCGTCGGGGTCGCGACATCGACATCCTGTACGGCAATGGCGGATATCACCAGCGGATCGACGCCGCGGGCCATGAGCCGCAAGCGCGCTATTTCCGAGCCTTCGCGTGCGAGTACGGCGCGCACGCGCCCGACATCCCCGGCGCCGGCCGCATCCGAGGAGTCGCTGTACAGCAGTACCGGCGCCGGCAGGCCCTGCGCGAGCTGGCTGGCGTAGTTGCCCGGAATGGCCAGCACGATGCGGCGCTGCTGCCGACGCACGCTCACGCGGGCCGCCGCATCATCCAGATCGGTCGGTATCACATCGATGCGGTACTGGCGCAGCTGCGCGATCAGCGTCGGCGCGCGCTCGCCGTGCACCACCGCGAGGCTCACCGGCTTGCTGTCCTGGTTCAGACCGCGGCGCACCGACAGATTCACCAGCAACGCCACCAGCAGCGGCATCATGACCGTGCCGATGACCAGTGCCGACATGAACGTGCGCCGGTCACGCAGGTTCTCGCGCAATTCCTTGCGCAGTACCGTGAGGAGATTCCTCACCGGTCCGGGCCCACAGGTTCAAGGAAGCGAATGAAGGCTTCCTCCAGATCGGCGGTCCCGGCCCGCGCGCGCAGCTCATCGGGGGTGCCGCGCGCCACGACGCTGCCCGCGGCGATGACCACGACCTCATCACACAGTACCGCCACCTCGTGCATCACATGGCTGGAGAACAGGATGCAGCGGCCGGCGGCCCGCAGTTTCAGCAGCAGCGCGCGCAGCGTACGCACCGCCATGACATCCAGGCCATTCGTGGGCTCATCCAGCAGGATGTTCTGCGGACCATGCACCAGCGCCCGTGCCAGCGCGGTTTTCAGGCGCTGGCCCTGGGAAAATCCCTTCGCGTGGCGGTCGGCGAAATCCGCCATTTCCAAAAGTTCGAGCATTTGCGCGGCGCGCTGTTCGCACTGCGGGCGGTCCAGGCCATGCAGCTGCGCAAAGTAGTGAATGTTCTCGCGGGCGGTCAGATGCGGATAGACACCCGCGCCATGCGGCAACACGCCCATGCGGCGCCGCGCCCCGAGCGACTGTGCGCTGGCGCTGATGCCGTCGATGAAGGCATCGCCGCTGTCGGGCCGCAGCACGGTGTACAGCATGCGCAAGGTCGTGGACTTGCCCGCACCGTTGGGGCCCAGCAGCCCCGTGATGCGGCCATCCCCGGCGCTGAACGACACATCCTGCACCGCCGTCACCGCGCCGAAGCGCTTGTGCAGGTGCCGCGCTTCAATCATGGCGGCGGCCCCGTGAAGGAGGTGACGAAGGCCGTGGGCAGCGTTTGCTGGATGCAGGCGATTTCAGCCTGGAGGCCGTGCGTGCTGCCCAGCTCGATGAAGCGGCTGAGCAGCCGCGCCGCGCACGGGGCGCTGATCTGGCCATGGCCCATATCGGCCAGCACCACCTGCAGACTGTCGTGCAGGCCCCGCGCCGCCTGCGCCGCATAGGCCGGTGGCGTCACCGGGTCATTGCTGCCCGACAGCAGCAGCACCGGGCGGTTCGATGCCAATGGCTGATGAAAGTCCGCGTCCACCGGGCCGTGCGGCCACAGCGCACAGATGGCTTCGAGCGCGTCCAGCTGCGCGGTTCCCATGTAGGTTCTGGCCAACTGCTCGCGATCCTGCGCCTGGATCCGGTAGTCGGCGACGTCCTCGGCGCACACCACGCTGTTGTGCATGCCATAGGCGATCAAATCATCCAGCGAATGCGTGACCTGCAGCAGCAGGCCCGCCACGGGCGTGAAGTTGCCATGGGTCTGCGCTTCATCCAGCACCAGCGGCAGCAGTGCCGTTTGTTCCGTCGAGTAGCTGGACAGGCGTACCACCGCCGCCAGGTCGGCCGCATCGAAAGTCAGCATGCGGGTCTGACCCGTGAACGGATCGGGCACGCCGACCGCAACGGCGCGGGTCTTCAGTGCGGCCACCAAGGCGTCGAAGGTGCGGTTGGGATCGCCGAAGCGCGCGTGGCACGGCGCCGCGGCGACACAGCGGCTGAAAATGCGAAGCAGCGCGCTTTGCGCGTCCATCGCCAGCGAGGCACCGAGGGTGAGCTGCGGCGGCACGACGCCGTCCAGAATCACGGCGCGCGTATGGGCGGGATAGCGACGCAGGTAATGCTGCGCGACCCGCGTTCCATAGGAGCCGCCGTAGAGGTTGATGGTGGCGTAGCCAAGAGCGGCGCGCACGGCATCCAGGTCGCGCACCGCGAGCGAGGTGGTGTACTCGGCTACATTGGCATGCGTGGCCAGCAGCGCCAGGCAGCTGCGCGCCTCCTGCACCAGCGCCGCAGTCGAATCCGGCGCGTCCGGATCAGTCGCGCCCGGACAGTTCAGCGCGTTGGAGGCGCCCGTGCCGCGCTGGTCCACCAGCACGATGTCCCGATCGCGGTGAATGCGCTCGAACACGGGTGCGACACCGGTATAGAAAGTCGTGGCCGCCAGGCCCGGTCCGCCGGCCAGCACGAACAGCGGGTCGGGCCGGCCGTGCTCACTGACTGCCGGAATGCGCGCCACGAAGAGCTGCAGTTGCCGCCCTGCCGGGGCCGCGGGGTCCTCGGGCACGGCAAGATGGCCGCACTGTGCCTCGACCGACAGCAGTTGGCTGGGATGCGTGAGGCGACAGGGGGTGAGCCGCAGGGACGGCGCCGGGGCCGCTGATACCGGCCCGGCGCCCAGCAGCACTGCGGCCATGGCAGCAAGCGCCGGCATGCGGCTCAAGACGCGTCGATATATCGGGGCGGGCCGCATACAATAGGCCGTAATTATAACCCGTTGAACCAACGCACTTTCCATGCGATTCGCGCACACTTTTGAAGTCATCGTCGTCGGCGGCGGTCACGCCGGCACCGAGGCGGCGCTCGCGGCCGCCCGCCGTGGCGCGCGCACGCTGCTGCTCACCCACAGCATCGACACACTCGGACAGATGAGCTGCAACCCCGCGATCGGCGGCATCGGCAAGGGACACCTGGTGCGCGAAATCGATGCCCTCGGCGGCATCATGGCGCGGGCCGCCGATCAGGCCGGTATCCAGTTCCGCACCCTGAACGCCAGCAAAGGACCGGCCGTGCGTGCCACCCGTGCGCAGGCCGACCGGCAGCGTTACCGGCAGTTCATCCGCCACACCCTCGAAAACACCCCCAACCTGGCGCTGTTCCAGCAGGAAGTCGCGGACCTGCGAATCGCGTCCGGTCGCGTCGAAGGCATCGTCACGGTCTCCGGCATCGTGTTCGCGGCCCCCGCAGTGGTGCTCACCGTGGGCACCTTTCTCGGGGGTCGCATTCATGTGGGGCTCGAACAGCATCCGGGCGGACGCGCCGGCGATCCGCCATCGAACCGCCTGGCCGAGAAGCTGCGTGCGCTCAACCTGCGCGTGGGACGGCTGAAGACCGGTACGCCGCCACGCATGGATGGCCGGACCATCGATTATGCCGGGCTCCAGGCCCAGCCCGGCGACGTGCCGGTGCCGGTATTTTCGTTCCTCGGACGCGCCAGTGATCATCCGAGGCAGGTCAATTGTTTCATAACCGCGACAAACGAGCGAACGCACGAGATCATTCGCCAGGCCACCGATCGCTCGCCACTGTTCACCGGGGCGATTGAAGGCGTCGGCCCGCGCTACTGTCCGTCGGTGGAAGACAAGGTCGTGCGTTTCGCGGACAAGAGCTCCCACCAGATCTTCATCGAGCCGGAGGGTCTGGACACTCACGAGGTATACCCGAACGGCATTTCGACCAGCCTGCCTTTCGATGTGCAGTACGAACTGGTGCGCAGCATCCGCGGCTTTGAGCAGGCCCATCTGACCCGTCCCGGCTATGCCATCGAATACGACTTCTTTGACCCGCGCGAGCTGTCCGCCTCACTGCAGACACGGGCCATTGCCGGATTGTTCTTCGCCGGCCAGATCAACGGTACGACCGGCTACGAAGAGGCCGCGGCCCAGGGGTTGCTGGCCGGCATCAACGCCGTCCAGCAGGTTCGCGCGCAGGAGCCGTGGCTGCCCAAGCGCAGCGAGGCGTATCTCGGCGTGCTGGTCGACGATCTGGTGACCCGCGGCGCGCCCGAGCCCTATCGCATGTTCACCAGCCGCGCCGAGCATCGGCTGCTGCTGCGCGAGGACAATGCCGATCTGCGCCTGACACCCCAAGGCCATGCGCTGGGTCTGGTGGACGAGGAGCGCTGGCGGGTGTTCAACGAGCGCGCGTCCCTGGGACGGGCGGAGCTTGCGCGGCTGTCCGCAACCCGCGTGAAGCCCGAGCAGGTGCCCGGTGCCTGGAGCGAGCGGGTGCTCGGCGGTCTGCCGCCGGCCCGCGACTACAGCGCCCTCGAACTGCTGCGGCGACCGGGTGTCGCCTACGTCGACATCGTCGAGCTTGCGGGCCCACCCGCCTGGGAACACGTCGATGCGCGGCTGCCGGCGCAGGTCGCCCTGCAGATGGAAGTCACGGCCAAGTACGCAGGCTATATCCAGCGCCAGAACCAGGAAGTCGAGCGACAGGCGCGCAGCGAGTCGATCCGCGTGCCCAGGGAGCTTGATTTCGGTCGGATACCGGGCCTGTCCACCGAGGTGCGCCAGCGCTTGAGCGAGGTGCAGCCGGCGACCCTCGGGCAGGCCGCGCGAATTCCGGGCGTGACGCCCGCGGCCATCTCCATCCTGCTCGTGTATCTGAAGAAGTACACGGCCACGCGCGTGGCCTAAGGGCGTGCGCGCGTGATGAAATTCGGCGATCAGCTCAAGGCGGCCTGGGCGCGCAATGATTCCCTCGTCTGCGTCGGCCTGGATCCCGAACTGGAGAAGTTTCCACCGGCCCTGGCCGGCGTGGCCTCCCCGATATTCCAGTTCAACCGCGCCATCATTGATGCCACCGCGGATCTGGTGTGCGCCTACAAGCCGCAGTTCGCGCATTACGCGGCCTGTGAAGCCGAGGATCAGCTCGAGCGCACCATTGAGTATATCCACCAGCATCATCCGGGCATTCCCGTGATCCTGGACAGCAAGCGCGGCGATGTCGGCCACACGGCAGACCGCTACGCCATCGAGGCCTTCGAGCGCTACGGCGCCGATGCCGTGACGGTCAATCCCTACCTGGGCAGCGATTCGCTGGAACCGTTCCTGGCCTACGCGGATCGCGGCGTCATCGTGCTGTGCCGGACCTCCAATCCCGGTGCGAGCGATCTGCAGGACCTGGACTGCGGCGGACGCAAGCTGTTCGAAGTCGTGGCGCAGCTGGCGGCGAGCCGCTGGAACACGCGAGGCAATTGCGCGCTGGTGGTCGGGGCCACCTATCCCCAGGAGCTGGCACGGGTGCGCGCCCTCACCGGTGACATGCCCTTCCTGGTGCCCGGCATCGGCGCGCAGGGCGGGGATGTACGGGCGGTGATCACCAACGGCCAGACGGCGGCCGGTGATGGCCTCATGGTGAGTTCATCGCGCGCCATCCTGTATGCGGCCCGCGATGACACCTGGATCGAGGCGGCGCGCAGCGCCACGCGCACGCTGCGTGACCAGATCAATCAATACCGCGTGCGGCGGTAGCGGGCTAGCGTACCTGCAACGTGCCCATGCAGGGCCTGAACACCACTTCGCGCGGCTGCTGCGTGCCCAGATCCAGCGGCGCGAGTTCCGCACCGATGTCCTGCATGAAGTGACCGACCAGCGTGAGCATGCTGTCGCACGCGGGGCGCGCGCTGCTGTCGGCCGGCACATGCACGATGATCCGGGCCTTCAGTGCCCGGGCCTGCGGTGCTGCAGCACGCAACGATTGCACGCAGCGATCCAGCAGCAGCAGCTCCGTGGCCAGCGTCGTATCGGTCGCATCCGGATTGCTGCCCTGGCGTGCCACGCAACGCAGGTGCAGCAAAGCGCCCGCCTCTTCGACCGTGTCGAACACACATACGGCGATGGCGCAGTTCAGCCGCGCACGCAGAATCAAATCTTCGGTGATCACTTCGAACTGGTCGGAGCCGACCAGGATTTCGCGCGTCGTCATGCGGCGTTTCGGCTTATTGCTACTTGCGCCAGAAGGTCGGAGTGAACAATACCAGAACGCTGAAGATTTCCAGCCTTCCCAGCAGCATCGCGATGGTGCAGATCCAGGCCTGGAAGTCCGAGAGCGCCTGGAAGGTGTGTCCGGGACCCACGCCACCCAGGCCCGTGCCCATATTGTTGACGGATGCCAGGATGGCACCCAGCGCTGTTTGAAAGTCCAGACCCGACAGCAGCAGGGCGAAGATCAGCACTGCGGCCGTCATGAAGTACAAAAAGATGAATGCCAGCACGGAGTTGCAGACCCGGTCCGCCACCGGCCGGCCGCCGATGCGCACCGGCGCCACCGCGCTCGGATGCACCAGCATCTTCAACTCCCGTCCCGCCTGGCGGGCGAGCAGCAGGGTGCGGAACATCTTGATGCCGCCTCCGGCCGAGCCGGTGCTGGAGACGATGCAGGACAGGAACAGCATCCAGTACGGCGCGAACACCGGCCAGCGCGAATAGTCCTGAGATACCAGTCCCGAGGTCGTGGCGACCGAGACGACGTTGAACAATGCGTGGCGCAAGCCGGTGCCGAAGGTCGCGTAGGTGTGATGGAATTCCAGCACCATCGCGATCGCGACGACGCTCACGGTCAGCACCAGCAGCACCGCGCGCGCCTCCGGATCGCGTGTATAGGGCTTCAGCGACAGCTGCCGCAGGGCCAGGAAGTGCCGCGAAAAACTCAACGAGGCGACGATGATCAGCGCGCACAGCGTCAGCTCGATGGCCGGGGAGTTGAAGTACGCGACGTTGGCGTCATGCGTGGAGAAGGCGCCCAGGCCCACGGCCGAGAAACAATGGCAGACCGCATCCAGCCACGACATGCCCGCCAGCCGCAGCGCGACGATGCCGACGGCGGTGATCGCGCAGTACACCAGCCACAGCGACTTGGCCGTGCTGGTGATGCGCGGGGTGATCTTGTCGTCCTTCATCGGGCCCGGCGTCTCGGCCTTGTACAACTGCATGCCACCGACACCCAGCAGCGGCAATACCGCCACGGCGAGCACGATGATGCCCAGCCCGCCGAACCAATGCAGCGTGCAACGCCAGACATTGATGGCCGGGGCGAGCTGATCGAGGCCCGTCAACATGGTCGCGCCCGTGGTGGTCAGGCCGGACATGGTCTCGAAATACGCGTCGGTGAAGCTCAGACGCGGAAGCAGCAGCAGCAACGGGATGGTCGCCGCGGCGGACATGAACACCCAGCCGAGCGTCACCAGCAGGAAGCCGTCGCGCGGCTTCAGCTCCCGGGCGTGACGCTTGGTGGCGCTCGCGACGCCAAAGCCAACCCCGGCGGTGACCAGTCCGCTCAACAGAAAGTCGACGGCCGTGCCGTCCCGGGCAATCAGCGCCGTCACCAGCGGCAGTGCGAACGTCGCGCCGAAAGCGGTGAGGATCAGGCCGAGGACATTGATGACACCCAGCACGCCTGCGATCCTTATCGCGAGGTCGGACCGGAGAACAGCCGCTCGATGGCATCCACGTGGCGCCGGTCGGAGAGGAACAGGATCACGTGATCATCGGCCTGCACGACGGTGTCGTGGTGACACATGATCACCTCATCGCCACGAACGATCGCGCCGATCGAGGCACCCTCCGGCAGCTTCAGTTCCTCCACGCGCCGTCCGATGACGCGCGAGGTCGCCTCCGTGCCGTGGACGATGGCTTCGAGCGCTTCGGCCGAACCGCGCCGCAGCGAATGCACCTTCACCACGTCGCCGCGGCGCACGTGCTCCAGCAGCGAGCCGATCGTAATGGTCTGCGGGGAGATCGCGATGTCGATGCTGCCGCTTTCCATCAACTCCGCGTAGGAGGGCTTGTTGATGAGCGCCATGACCTTGCGGGCGCCCAGGCGCTTTGCCAGCATCGCGGAGAGGATGTTCGCTTCCTCCGAATTGGTCAGCGCCGCGAACACGTCCGTGCTGTCGATGTTCTCCTCGATCAGCAGTTCCTCATCCGCCGCATCGCCATGCAGCACGATGGTGTTCTCGAGCAGCTCCGCGACCCGTCGCGCGCGCAGCGCATCGCGCTCGATCAGTTTTACCTGGCTGGTTCTCTCCAGCGCACGGGCGAGACGCAAACCGATGTTGCCGCCACCGGCGATGACGATGCGGCGCATCGGACCTTCATCCTTGCGCATTTCCGTCATGACGCGCCGGATGTAGTCGCGGCCGGCCAGAAAGAACACCTCATCGCCGTCCTTGATGATCGTTTCACCTTCCGGACGCACCGCACCGCCCTTGCGATAGATGGCCACGATGCGCGCTTCGGTGCTGGGAATGTGCTCGCGCAATTCACGCAGGCGCTGACCGACGAGCTTGCCGTCGCGGTGTGCCCGCACGCCGACCAGGCGCACCCTGCCATCGGCGAAATCAAGGACCTGCAGCGTGCCCGGAAAATTGATGAGGCGTTCGATATATTCGGTGACCAGCCGCTCGGGACTGATGAAGAAGTCCACCGCCAGCGCGTCATCGCTGAAGAGCTTCGGTCGCGCCGTGTACTCAGCGGAACGGATGCGGGCGATCTTGGTGGGCGTGCGAAACAGGGTGTCGGCCACTTCGCAGGCCAGGATGTTCACTTCATCGCTGTTCGTGAGCGCGATGATGATGTCGGCTTCGGCCGCACCGGCCGCTTCCAGTACCGAAGGGTGGGCGCCGTTGCCGGCAACGGTGCGGATATCGATACGATCCTGCAGATCACGCAGGGTGTCCTCGTTGACATCCACCACCGTGACTTCATTGGCCTCTTCGCGGGACAGCTGGGAGGCGACGGTTCTGCCGACCTGCCCCGCTCCCAGGATGACGATTTTCATGGCGGAAGCTTATGTCACAGGTTCGAGGTTTGCGTATTGCAGCATAAGCCACTTGGTACCCTGCTGCTCAAAATTCACCTGGACGCGCGCGTGGGCGCCGTTGCCTTCCAGATTGAGAATGACGCCCTCGCCGAACTTGCCGTGACGCACGCGCGCCCCGAGGCCCATGCCCGGATGGCCGTTGCCCGCGCTCTCGCGCAAACTGCCGCCGCGCCCCGCGCCCGGGTCGCTGAAGCGACTGCCCAGCATTGGCCGGGCCACCGGCACCCGGGCCCGCACTTCCTCAATCAATTCGGCGGGAATTTCCTTGATGAACCGGGAGGGTGCGCCGTAGGTATCCATGCCGTGCAGGCGGCGCTGCTCGGCATAGGTGACGTACAGCTGTTGCATTGCGCGAGTCATGCCGACATAGGCCAGGCGACGCTCCTCCTCCAGGCCTTCAATATCATTCAAAGAGCGCTGGTGCGGGAACAGACCATCCTCCATGCCCGCCAGGAACACCACCGGGAATTCCAGCCCCTTCGCGGTGTGCAGGGTCATCATCTGGATGCAGTCCTCCCAGGCATCCGCCTGACCTTCGCCGGATTCGAGCACCGCGTGCGCCAGGAAGGCCGCCAGCGGTGGCAGATCCTCGCTCCCCTCGCCCGTGAAGCCACGCGCGGCACTGACCAGCTCCTCGAGGTTCTCCACGCGCGCCTCGCCGCGATCGGCCTTTTCTCGCCGGTGATGCTCGATCAGGCCGCTGTGGTTGATGACATGGTCGACCTGCTCGTGCAGCGCGAGCCCCTCGATTTCGCGCTCGAGCCGCACGATCAGCTGCATGAAGCCATGCACCGCGACCGCAGCCTTCGGTCCCAGGGCATCCGCGATGCAGGCGCCGGCGGCATCCCACAGGCATTGGCCCGAACCCTTCGCCGATTCACGGATGATATCCAGGCTCTTCGCGCCGATGCCGCGGGTGGGCAGGTTCACCACCCGTTCGAACGAGGCATCGTCACGATGGTTCGTGATCAGGCGCAGGTAGGCGAGCGCATCCTTGATCTCGGCGCGCTCGAAGAATCGCAAGCCGCCGTACACGCGGTAGGGCATGCGCGCGTTCAAGAACGCCTCCTCGAAGACCCGCGACTGCGCGTTCGAGCGGTACAACACGGCGACCTCGCTGCGCGCGCCGCCCCGATCCACCCACTCGCGAATGCGATTGACGACGAAGTCCGCTTCGTCGCGCTCGTTGAACGCGGCGTACAGCTTGACGCGCTCGCCGTCCGCCCCGCTGGTCCACAACGTCTTGCCGAGGCGTCCGGCATTGTGCGCGATGAGGGCGTTGGCGGCCTTCAGGATATTGCCCGTGGAGCGATAGTTCTGCTCGAGCTTGTAGAGCCCCGCCTGCGGGTAGTCCC
>DATAVA010000018.1:0-95098 GCA_036267975.1 Steroidobacteraceae bacterium
TTCCCACACACCCCACCAAATTCACTTAGAAAACAGTTAATTACGCGCGCGAAGTCGCTGTCGCGCTTCTGCGCATGTTCATCCCGTGCGCACTCAGTGCGGTTGCTTACTGCGCGATACGCACGCAAGGACCTGACGACATGGCTTCAATTCAGCGCATCGTTTCACCGCTCACGAAGGACGGCGGACAGGGCGCTGGCGGGATCACTCGGGGAACGGGGGCCGATGTTCGACTTCGAGTGGCTTGGATTCGATGTCCTTGGACGGGTGAGTGGTGACTGACACCGACGGCTCCTGTGAGAGGACGGACTTCGAACCAAATCCGAGCCCATGCGAGTACCCGTGACAGTTTAAGATCTGGGCATCAAGGCGGCATTGGTGAGGTTACGGAGCCGTGGGCCCGAAATCACCATTGTTAACTGGCTCGACAGTCGTCGTGCCGCTGCGCAAAGCGGCCAAGCTTCCATATGGCGACTGAGGCCGCCCACGCAAGCAGGAACAAGGTGACGATGACATACCCGAGCTTTCCAAAGTCGAGCCGCGCAATCCGGTCATAGCAACTGCCATGAAGGCGAAGCACGCCGATCAATACTTGAAGAATTTCGATGGTCCCGATCACCAGTGCTACAGCGACCGAAAGGCCCGTCGTGGTCACATTGTAGAAGATCTTTCTGACGGGATTGAGGAGTGCCCAGTCGTAGGCCTTGGTCATCAGCACGCCATCCGTCGTGTCCATAAGCGTCATACCTGCGGCGAACAGGATGGGCAGCGATAGCACTGCCGGCACCGGTAGGTTGCCGGCGGTGGCTCCCGCCGTCATCGTAAGCAGACCAATCTCGGAGGCCGTGTCAAAACCCAATCCGAACAGGGCCCCGAGCGGATACATCTGCCAGCTGTGACTCATCACCTTCCGGATACGCCCACGGAAAAGCCGATTCAGAAGACCGCGTTGCGTCAACAGCGTTTCCAGGTGTGCGTGGTTGTGGCCACCGGTCGTGGCCTGCCGCCAGATCTTAAGGATGTTCAACAGTACGAGAAGGTTGAGTATCCCGATGAACCACAAAAAGATACCCGAAACACCGGTGCCGACGACGCCGCCCGCGCTCTGCAACTGCGGGAGATGCTGCTTGACCGCGGTGCCCGAAAAAGCAATGGCGAGCGCCAGGCCCAAGACAATCGTGGAGTGGCCCAAAGAGAAGAAGAGCCCCGCACCGAGCGGCGCCTGCCCCTTTTGCAGCAGGTAGCGGACAGTGTCATCGATTGCGGCGATGTGATCCGCATCGAAGGCATGACGCAGTCCGAACAGATAAGCGACGAGCCCAAGGCCGATCAGCGCCGGATACCGCGCCGCGAAGTGCAGATACAAACCCCAACCGGCGCCGTGCAGTAAAGCCACGACGAAATAGAGGCCGCCTAGCCGGCGCCACTGCGCCGTCGAGAAGTATGGATGCCGCACCGTCGACCCGGTACGCATCATTTATCTTGTCAGCGAGCGGACCGCGCGGGCGGCCGCCGCAGCGCGATTTTCTACCCCGAGTTTGACGAACACCTGTTCGAGATGCTTGTTGACCGTGCGCGGACTGATGACGAGGATCTCGCCGATCTCCCGGTTCGACTTACCGCGCGATATCCACAGCAGCACCTGGGATTCACGGGTCGTCAGCGCGAGCATCTGCTGCAGCAATTGTTCGTCGGGAACGGTGCTGGTCTCAGTCAGTCGGAACAGCAGCTCGTTAGGGCCCGTGGAACTCAGGAAGGCCAGTTCCATTTTGCGGCCGTCGACTTCGATGATGGAGCGCGCGCCGGCGAGACCGCCCTGATGTCGCAGGCCGGTCAGCTGACGCACCACATTCGGCGGCAGACCGGCTCCGCCGTCGCCATTCGCCGGAAACAGCTCAGACAACAGCTGCTTTGCCTTGGGAGTGCACCACAGCAACTGGCCATTGCCGTCCGTGGCCACCAGGAAGCGTCCCGCGGCATCGAGCGCGGCGCGACTGCCGTGGGCGATGCGCGCGTTGGCCAGGTGCACACGAATTCGCGCCAGGAGTTCATCGATGACGATGGGCTTCGTCACATAATCCACACCGCCCGCGGCCAGGCCCTGTACGACATGCTCGGTCTCGCAGAGCCCGGTCATGAAAATGACGGGCAAGTGCGAGAGCAGTTTCTCCCCCTTTAGACGCCGACAGGTATCGAAGCCGTCCAGCCCAGGCATCACCGCGTCCATCAGCACCAGATCAGGAGTGATCTGCTCGACGAGGGCAAGCGCGCTCTCGCCATCCGTGGCAATAAGCACTGTGAATCCGGCGTGATCCAGGGTGTCCGTCAGAAATCCCAGTGTTTCCGGCGTGTCGTCCACTACGAGTAAGGTATCGCGTCGCATGTTTCAACCTTTCGGGCGCAATTCTTCCAGAACGCTCATGTAGCGCTTCAGGTCGAAGTTGGAGATCAGCGTTCGAAGGCGAGCCGCCAAGGCGACGGTGGCGGCGTCGTGCTGCTCAATTTCACGCAGTTTGGCCTCGATGCCGCGCACGTGGCCGATGCGGCCCAGCTGGTACAGGGCATCCAGGTGCTGCAAGGAGGCCCCGGACATTTCCGGCAGCGGTTCGGTTGTCTGATCGGCCGGCAGGGGTGCCGAATCGTGCACCCACTGCAGCTGCAGGAGTTCGCCGATTTGTGTCAGCAGGGTCTCAAGGTCCACTGGTTTCATGATGAAGCCATCGTGGGGCGAGGCACCATCTCCACCGGGCCGAAACTCGTGCGCATTGGCCGAGACGATGATCACTTTGAGCAGGTGCGTTGCCGACTCTTCAGACCAGGGCCCCGGTCCGCGTTCGGCCTCCTCCGTTAGGCGCAGCGCCTGAGCGACTTCCCAACCGGTCATGTCCGGCAGCGAGATGTCCAGCAGCACCATGTCCGGCTTGCGCAGTGCAGCCATTTCAAGACACGTGCTGCCATTGGAGGCCAGCACGACTGTGAAGCCCAGCGCCGCGAGCAGATCACGGACCAGATCGAGGTGCGACCAATCATCGTCTGCCACGAGTATGGTGCGACGCGGCCCGGTGTAGCCACGCACCAGACGGGGCTTGTCAGCCAGGGCCGGGTCGTGCGTGGCTTCCGACAGCAGCAGCCGACAAGTCAGCGTGGAGCCGGCGCCGGGAATGCTGCGCACGAGCAGCTCCCCGCCCATGATCTGGGTGAGCAGCTTAGTGATGGTCAGTCCGAGGCCAGTCCCCGGCAGCGCCCGCACCGCCGGTTCCCGGCCCCGTTCAAAAGGCTCGAAGATCCGCTCCAGGTCCGATTGGTGGATGCCAATTCCGGTGTCTGACACTTCGAACTCAGCCACCTGGCTGCGGTAACGAACAATGAGGCTTGCGTGGCCCGCCTCGGTGTACTTGATTGCGTTCGACAGCAGATTGATCAGGATCTGGCGCAGACGCTTTTGGTCGGTGTGCACGTACAGTGGCAGGTGGGGGGGGCGCTCATACTGGAAGTTGATACCCTTGGCGGCTGCCTGCAGGCGGAACATGTCCACCAGCTGATCGAGAAACTCAACCAGTTGTACCT
Organism: Steroidobacteraceae bacterium; assembly: GCA_036267975.1. Lineage (GTDB taxonomy): Bacteria > Pseudomonadota > Gammaproteobacteria > Steroidobacterales > Steroidobacteraceae > DAIDKA01. The sequence goes on from DATAVA010000018.1 coordinate 3,568, forward strand.
TGTCCCGGTTCAGCCGCAGCAGCCCGTTTTCAATGCGTGAGATATCCAGCAGTCCGTCAATCAGGTTTGAGAGGTGCTCGGCGCTGCGGCGGATGACTCGCACGGCGTGCTGGGGAGGTGAGCTCGTGTTGCGCTCCATGAGCTGCGCATAGCCGGAAATCGAGTTCAGCGGTGTGCGGATCTCGTGGCTGATGCCCACCAGGTAGCGCGTCTTCGCGACATTGGCTGCTTCCGCGATTTCCTTGGCCCGTTGCAGGGCCGCGTCGGTGCGTTGATGGGCCTCGATCTCCTCCATCAGCATGGTGGTCTGGCGGGCAGACTCCTTCTCCGCGGCCCGCCGGCTTTCGAGGGCCAGCACGATGATCCATGCGGCGACGCCCGAAACCACCAGCAGGCTCAGGAATACCACCCACAGTGTCGTGCGGATGACGGCGCGTTCCGGAACACCCGCGTCGGTGCCGTACTGGTGGTAAATGAGCGAGAGCAACAGGCCGTTGGCCAGCGTGAAGCAGAACAGCAGACCGAAGAACTGTCCGGCACGGGTATACACGACCGTTGCCCACCTGCTCGGCAAGAGCCAGCGCAGTGCCAGCGCCAGCTGCTGCACGAACCGGCTGTTCTCCTTGCAGACATCGTGACAGCGCGCTTCCAGCGTGCAGCACAGCGAGCAGATCGGCCCCGAATAGGCCGGGCACATGGCCATGTCGCGGCTTTCGAAACTGTTCTCGCAGATGCTGCAGCGGATTTCGGTCTGGTCCTGAGGCAGGCCACCGGGTTTGCGGGCCAGGTAGTAGCGGCCGTCAGTCGCCCAGGCGATGACGGGTGCGGCCACGAAGGCCACCGCCAGACCGACGAAGGGGGAGAGGATCTGCAGGGTGATACCAAAACCACCGAGGAAAGCGATGGTGGATGCCAGGATGGACAGCGCAAGGGCACCGACACCTACCGGGTTGATGTCGTAGAGATGGGCACGCTTGAACTCGATATACGGTGGGGAGTAGCCCAGGGGCTTGTTGATGACCAAGTCCGCGGTCAGCGCGCCGATCCAGCCAGCCGCGAAATTGGCGTAGATGCGCAGAATGCTCTCCACCACGTGCAAGATGTTGGTTTCCATCAGCAGCAGCGCGAGCACCACATTGAACACCAGCCAGACCACCCGCCCGGGGTGACTATGGGTCAGGCGCGAAAAGAAGTTCGACCACGCGATGGAGCCGGCATAGGCATTGGTGACATTGATCTTCAGCTGGCACACGATGACAAACACGCCCGCAAGAATCAGGCCCACAGAAGGTGAACCCAGCGTTTGCCGAAAGGCCAGCGAGTACATCGAGGTGGGTTGCGTCGCCTCGTCCAGTGAAAGCCCGTGTTGCAATGCCAGCCAAGCGAGAAAGGACCCGGCGATGAGCTTGAAGCCTCCCAGCAGTACCCAGCCCGGACCCGTCAGCAGCAGCGCGGTCCACCAGCCGCGACCGTTGCCGGGTTTGCGCTCCGGCAGGAAGCGCAGGTAATCCACCTGCTCACCGATCTGCGGCAGCAATGACAGCAGCGTCGAGGCCGCCATGCCGAACAGCAGCAGATTCAGCGAGCCATTGGGGTTTCCCTGCGCGCCGCTGTAGTGCGTCCAGGCCGCGAGCTCCTCACGCCCGCGGGTCGCGACGTAGACCAACGGCAGGAACTGCAGCACCAGCCAGATGCCCTGAGTTGCCATCTGCATTCGACTGATGAGGCTTATGCCGTACAGCGCGATCGGAATGACGACCAGCGAACTGATGATGTGCGCCAGCGCCAGCGGTATGCCAAACAGCATGTGCAGCGCCACCGACATGATGCTGGCTTCGATGGAAAACAGGATGAACGTGAATGAGGCGTAGATCAGCGAGGTGATCGTCGAGCCCATGTAGCCGAACCCCGCGCCGCGGGTCAGCAAATCGATATCGACCCCATAGCGGGCGGCATAAATGGAAATTGGCAAGCCGATCAGAAACATCAGCACCGAGAAGAAGGCGATGGCCCACACCGCGTTGGAGAATCCGTAGCTGAGGGTCAGCGAGCCGCCGATGGCTTCGCAGGCTAGAAAAGCGATCGGACCGAGGGCGGTATTACCGACGCGGAACGAAGACTTGCGCGCCCGCTCCGGGGTATAGCGGAGGGCATAGTCCTCCAGGGTCTGGCTGTTCACCCACTGGTTGTACTGGCGCCGCTCTCTGACGATGCGCTGGCGATGCCGGGTGTTCACTTTGTGTCCTGCACGGGTGTCGTCGTCCTCAGCCGGTGCGCTCAGGCAGGCCGCCCGATTGGATGATGAAATTGGCGATCTCGGTCACGCCCAGATCCTTTTTCAGGTTGGTGAAGATGAACGGACGATTGCCGCGCATCTTGCGCGAATCCCGGTCCATCACCTCCAGGGAGGCTTCCACCAGCGGCGCTAGGTCGATCTTGTTGATGACCAGTAGATCCGATCGCGTGATGCCCGGGCCACCTTTGCGGGGAATCTTGTCGCCCGCAGAAACATCGATGACGTAAATCGTGAGGTCCGCGAGCTCCGGGCTGAACGTAGCCGCGAGGTTATCGCCGCCACTTTCGATGAAGATCAGCTCCAGCCCCGGGAACCGCGCATGCATCTGCGACACCGCCGCCAGGTTGATGCTCGCATCTTCGCGAATGGCCGTGTGCGGACAGCCTCCGGTTTCCACACCGATGATACGCTCGGCCGGCAAAGCGCCGGAGCGCGTCAGAAACTGCGCGTCTTCCTTGGTATAGATGTCGTTGGTGATGGCGGCCGTGTTGTAGAACCGGCACAGGTGACGGCACAGGCGTTCAGTGAGCGCGGTCTTGCCCGAGCCCACCGGACCGCCGATGCCGACCCGCAGGGGACCAGTGGCGGTAAGGGGAGTAGTGACGCTGGCATTCATGAGCGGAACAGCCTCGTGTATTGGGTTTCATGACGCATCGAGCACAGCTCCAGTGTCGGGGCCGAAGTGCCCAGGTCATCCAGATCGGCGACCAGGGCGCGTTGCGCGGTGGCCGCAACGACCGGCGCCAGACGGGCCACCGCAATCTGCGCGTCGGTCTGCCCCAGCGGAATCAGTCGGGCGCCGGCCGAGACCAGGTTCGCCGCGAGCACCTGCACGAATGCGTGTAGAGCCGGGGTCAGTGCGACATCGTGTGCGGCGCAGGTGACCGCAACCGCTACGCATTGCGCGATTCGTCGCCCGCGCATATCACTGGCAAACTGCGCCAAACGCGGGTGTGGCCACGCATTCAGGGTCACGTCCAGGAACGCGGTGCCCTGCTGGCAGCTTTCCAGGGCGGTTTCGGAGGTGGCGCGAAATGCCGCAGCGAGCTGCGCCAGTTCCAGAAGCTGCGCCCGCGCGCTGCGATTCCAGAGGAGCAGCGGCTGTTGGGCTGCACGCCATGCGTGTGCGAACAGGACGGCATCCACCCAGCCGCCACCGCGCTCCAGCACCGCGCCGATGAAATCCAGCAGATCCGCACGCGTGGTGACCGTACCGCGTTCGACCGCCCATTCCATGCCATGGCTGTAGCTGAACGCTCCGGTCGGATAGGCCGGCGAGCACCATGCCAGCAGCTGGAACTGCGTCGTGATCGATTGTGATGGTGGGCTATCCATGGCTGTGTCCATGAGCCGAATGACCGGGGGCGAACAGCAGCGAATGACTGCCGTCGTACGCGCCGGGTTCGGGCGTGAAGGCCTCTTCCACGTGACGAACCGCGGCGCCCAGTCCGCGCAACATATCTTCGATGACAGAATCTTCGCGGATCAGGATCCGTCCGGTCGTGATCTGAGCCGGCAGATGGCGGTTGCCGATATGCCAGGCGACTCGCGCGAGTTGTTCCGCGTCGCTGGCGCGGATCTCCAGCAGTGGCTCAGCCGCGGCGGTCACGCGGATGATGCGGCCGTCTTCGAGCCGCAATCCGTCACCATCGCGCAGAAGCGTAGTGCGAGTCAGATCGAGCAGGAATTCCGTGCCGGCCGCAGCGAGGTAGCGCAAACGACGTCGGTGGCGCTCGTCATAGGTGAGTGTAATGCGATCCGCCGGTGCCGCCTGCCAGCTGCCTGCTTTCAGCACCTGTGTCGCCCTGATCATCGTTAAAGGCCTGACGCTCAATAGAGAAAATAGCGCTGCGCCAGCGGCAGCACCTGCGCCGGTTCGCAGGTGAGGAGTACGCCATCTGCGCGCACTTCGTAGGTTTCCGCATCCACCTCGATGTGCGGTGTCGCGCTGTTGAGCACCATGTCGGACTTGCCGATGGTGCGGGTCTGGCTGACCGCGACCGCCGGACGCGCCAGACCCAGCCGTTGGGGGCCGGCGGCCTCCGCGAACGCACCGCTCACGAAGGTCAGCGCGCTGTTGGAGGCGCCCCGACCGATACCGCCGAACATCGCTCGATAGTGCACGGGCTGCGGTGTGGGGATGCTGGCGTTCGGATCGCCCATCGCTGCGGCAGCAATGTTACCGCCCTTGAGAATCATGTCGGGCTTGACGGCGAAGAACGCCGGCGACCACAGGACCAGGTCCGCGAGCTTGCCCCCTTCGACCGAACCTACGTGCCGGGAGATTCCATGGGCGATCGCCGGATTGATGGTGTATTTGGCGATGTAACGGCGCGCCCGGAAGTTGTCGCTGGTCGCGCTGTCGCCGGGAAGCGCGCCGCGCTGGCGTTTCATCTTGTCGGCCGTCTGCCAGCAGCGAATGATGGTTTCCCCGATACGGCCCATGGCCTGGCTGTCCGAACTCATCATGGAGAAGGCACCGAGGTCCTGCAGGATGTCTTCCGCTGCGATCGTCTCCTTGCGGATCCGGCTCTCGGCGAACGCGACGTCTTCGGCGATGCGTGAATCGAGGTGATGACACACCATGAGCATGTCCAGATGCTCATCCAGCGTATTCACCGTGTAGGGACGGGTGGGATTGGTGCTTGAAGGCAGCACATTCGGCAGACCGCAGACGCGGATGATATCGGGCGCGTGTCCGCCACCGGCGCCCTCGGTATGAAATGCGTGGATGGTGCGACCCTTGAACGCCGCGATGGTGCTCTCGACGAATCCGGATTCGTTCAGCGTATCTGTGTGCAACGTGACCTGAACATCGAGGGCGTCGGCCACCGACAGGCAGCAATCGATGGCCGCCGGCGTGGTGCCCCAATCCTCATGCAGCTTCAGTCCGCAAGCACCCGCGTGAACCATTTCCACCAGCGCCTGCGGCTGGCTGGCGTTGCCCTTGCCGAACAGCCCGATGTTCATCGGCAGATGATCGGTGGCCTGCAGCATCTGGGTGAGATGCCAGGGGCCGGGTGTGCAGGTGGTGGCGAGCGTGCCGTGGGCGGGGCCCGTGCCGCCGCCGAGCATGGTGGTTACGCCGGCGAACAAGGCGTGCTCCACCTGCTGCGGGCAGATGAAGTGGATATGGGCGTCGATGCCGCCGGCCGTCACGATCTTGCCTTCGGCGGCAATGACCTCAGTGCCCGGACCTACGACGATGTCGACGCCCGGTTGCACGTCCGGATTGCCGGCCTTGCCGATGCGGATGATGCGACCGTCGCGGATGCCGATGTCTGCCTTGATTACGCCCCAGTGATCGAGGATCACGGCATTCGTGATGACGGTGTCCACGGCGCCGTCGGCGCGGCTGCTCTGCGACTGACCCATGCCGTCCCGGATCACCTTGCCACCGCCGAACTTCACCTCCTCGCCATAGCTCGTCCGGTCCTCCTCAACGGTAATGAACAGTTCAGTGTCGGCCAGACGGATGCGATCCCCGACCGTGGGGCCGTACATGGTGGCGTAGGCGCGCCTACTGATCGCATAAGCCATGACGTCAACTCTCCAGAGGTCCCATGACCTCGCCGCGAAAACCGATCACAGTGCGTGCGCCGGCGTAGTCCACCAGCGGCACGTCGCGCTGCTGTCCGGGCTCGAAGCGCATCGCGGTACCGGAAGGAATATCCAGGCGCATGCCGCGGGCCTGTGTCCGATCAAACCGCAGCGCCGGATTGACCTCGGCGAAGTGGTAGTGGCTTCCGACCTGCACGGGCCGATCACCGCTGTTGGCAACGGCGAGGGTGATACTGCGGCGGCCCTCATTCAGGATGAGATCGCCGTCCAACGTGATGACTTCGCCAGGATTCATGTCGGTCACCTGATGGGCTGATGGACTGTGACGAGCTTGGTGCCATCGGGAAACGTGGCTTCGACCTGGATCTCGTGAATCATCTCCGGCACCCCCTCCATGACTTGATCGCGCGTGAGGACTAGAGCGCCGGAATGCATGAGCTGTGCCACCGTGCGGCCGTCGCGCGCGCCCTCCACGACGGTATCGGCAATCAATGCCACCGCTTCCGGATGGTTCAGCTTGACTCCGCGCTCCAGTCGCCGGCGCGCCACCATTGCCGCCATGGCAACCAGCAGCTTGTCCTTTTCCCTAGGTGTCAAATTCACGGTCGTACCTCGATCAAGATCAGCAGTGCCAGACTCTGGGCAATGTGCGTGAGAATCCCCCGGCCTCGTGACGGATCAAGCCTGCGACGCGCATCACGCGCGCGCGCAATCGAGGCGCATCCTCGTCCAGCATCCGGATGATCAGCAGTTCATCGATCAGCGTCACACCGGACTCATCCACAGCGCCTTCGAGCATTGTACGGACGGGTTCAAGCAATGTAGCCGCGTTCCCGCCGGCATAGAGCATCGTCGTACAGGCACTGGCGGCGCCGAAACCGAACGGCGCGCGGCGCAGTGCGGCGATGTCACCGTCGAGCCGCATGGCATCCGCCCAGACGAGCCGGCCCGCGCAACGGACGCGCCAGGAGTCATGCAGCATGCCCATCCGAAACTCCTCACCCATCGCCTTGCGCCCGAACACAACGCTCTCGACGGCCAGCATACGCGAGCCGGGCTCGAGATCTGCGCAGAACGAGCGACGCAGCCGCGCGCCATTGAACAGGATGGTTTCCTGTGCCAGCCATTCGGCCCATGCACCTGCCGCGAGGGTGAGCGCTACTTTGCATTCCACGGCCGACTCCGTTGGCAGTGCGCGATACAGCTTCTCGGCTGCCTGAGTGGTCAGCGTGGCGCAAGCGTTGCTTGCGACATTGAACGCCACGTTGGTGCGATCACCGCCGGTCAGTCCGCCGGTTGTCGTCAGCAGCACGGCCTGCAGCGGCTCCTCAGGTGCGACATCCGGAAACAGCATCCGGCACGGCGCGCGCTGATAAAGGTCGCGCAGCCGGGTGCTGCCGGCAGCGTCGCAACCGACGGTGAGGATAGCGGCGCCATCAGCCCGCTGATGCCGCAACGCCGTTCTCACCGTTCACTCCAACGTTTCGTCAATGTTGTCACGTCCACTTTCCGTGGCCACTACGTCAAACAGCTCATACGCATACGTCAAATGGCCTGTACCCCATTGCCGCCCGGTTCCATAGCGTAGTCCCGCACACACACGCAAGAGGACCGTTGCTACGGGTCCTTTGGGAAAAGTTACTTCGGGGAGCCACAGATGAACAGAACAAAATGCAAAAGCACCGTGCGACCGATCCGTCGCACCAAAGTCAGCACTGGGACACGCGCGCTGCACCAGCTGGGTGCGTTGCGTGCCCGCCAGACCGTGCGGCTCGCCGTCTCGGCGATGCTGGGAGTGATGGCGTTTGGCGGAGCGACCGCCGCCATGGCCGACATCACCCTGCCAGCGATCAGTGTCGGTGCGGGAATGCGCACCGGCTTCACGGATGAAAAGGTGGACGGTGCCGCCAAATCGACGGACGACTTTGATCTGGACAGCGTGCGCCTTTATGTCAACGGATCGGTCACCGATAACATCAAGTTCACCTTCAATACCGAGTATTCCGGCGACACTGGCGGCAGCGATGCCAACAAGGTGGAAGTGTTGGACGCCATCGCACGTTTCGAATACAGCGATGGGCTAAACATCTGGGCCGGTCGCTTCCTGCCACCGTCCGATCGCGCCAATCTGCACGGCCCGTACTATGCCAATGAGTGGTCCGTCTACATCGACGGCGTCCAGGACGGCTACGCCAACGTGGCGGTCGGTCGCGATGATGGCATCGCGTATTGGGGACAGTTCTTCAACGACATGCTCAGTGTGAGCGGTGGCGCGTTCTCCGTGCCTTCCACATTCGGTACCGGCAACATCGTCTGGGCCGAGCGTGTGATGGTGGATCTGTGGGACCCGGAAAAGGGCTACTACCTGAACGGCACCTATTATGGCGACAAGAACATCCTCGCAATCGGCGTAGCGGCCCAGCAGCTGGCCAAAAAGAACGCGTACGACGTGGATTTCCTGATGGAGAGGAAGCTGGGGGATGCCGGTACGGTCAGCGTCCAGGGTGAATACGCCAAGTACGAGTTCGGCGGCTACACGGGCAGCCAGAGTGATGGCGGCTTTGGCCTCATCAGCTATCTCTTCCCGCAGGTTGTCGGCATCGGCAGGTTCGAACTCCTCGCCAAATACTCGAAGACCACCTACGACTTTGATGACGGGGCGGGCGTCAATCTGGGATCGGTTGGGCAGAAGACGGATGTTGCCGAGCTCGGCTACGTCATCAAGGAGTTCAGCGCCCGCGTCAGTGTGTTCTACAACAAGGTGCAGTTCGACGCGAACGACATCTCGAGTTTAAGGGGCTACAGACTGTTCGGAGTGGGTCTGCAGCTGCAGATGTAAATCCAATTATCTCTATCTTCACGAGAGGAAGACACGCATGAAAAGCATCAACATCCGCCGTCCCCTGGCGCGCGCACTGCCGGTTGCGGTAGGCGTCGCACTGGCGGCCGTCGCAACCTTGGCTCAGGCCGCCGACACGATCAAGGTCGGCGTACTGCATTCGCTGTCGGGCACCATGGCCATCAGCGAAACCACGCTGAAGGACACGGTCCTGATGCTCATCGATGAGCAGAACAAGAAGGGTGGGGTCCTCGGCAAGAAGCTCGAGGCGGTGGTCGTCGATCCCGCCTCGAACTGGCCGCTGTTCGCCGAGAAGGCGGCGCAGTTGCTGGAGAAGGACAAGGTATCGGTGGTCTTCGGCTGCTGGACCTCCGTGTCGCGCAAGTCGGTGCTACCGGTGTTCGAGAAGGATCACGGTCTGCTGTTCTATCCGGTGCAGTACGAAGGTGAGGAGTCATCCAAGGACGTGATCTACACTGGCGCCGCTCCCAACCAGCAGGCGATTCCGGCCGTAGATTACCTGATGAATGATGTGGGTGTGAAGCGCTGGGTGCTTGAGGGCACGGACTATGTGTATCCGCGCACGACCAACAAGATCCTCGAGGCGTACCTGAAGCTCAAGGGCGTGAAGAGCGAGGACATCTCCGTCAATTACACGCCGTTCGGCTTCTCCGATTGGACCAGCGAAGTGAGCAAGATCAAGGCTTTTGGTTCGACAGGCAAGAAGACCGCAGTGGTGTCGACCGTCAATGGTGATGCCAATGTGCCGTTCTACAAGGAACTGGGCAACCAGAAGATCTCCGCCGAGGATATCCCGGTCATGGCCTTCTCGGTGGGTGAGGAGGAACTCGCGGGTCTGGATACCAAGCCGCTGGTCGGGCATCTGGCGGCATGGAACTATTTCATGAGTATCGATACGCCGGCCAACAAGGAGTGGATCAAGCGCTGGCACACCTTTATCAAGAATCCGAAGCGCACATTCAATGACCCCATGGAAGCCACCGTCATCGGCTTCAGCCTGTGGGTCAAGGCGGTGGAGAAGGCCGGTTCGGCCGATCCTGAGACCGTGATCGCGACATTGCCGGGTATGGAGGTCCCGAACCTCACCGGTGGTATCGCAAAGGTTCTCCCCAATCACCATATCACCAAGCCGGTATTCATCGGTGAGATCCGGGCGGACGGTCAGTTTGACGTGGTCTGGAAGACCAAGCACGAGATTCCGGGAGAGGCCTGGTCGCCTTACCTGGCATCTGACAAGGGTGTGGTCGCCGACTGGGTGAACCTCAAGTGCGGCAACTACAACACCATCACCCGGGTGTGCTCAGGCCAGAATCTGAAGTAAGTCCATCCACTGCGTAGCCCTGTCCCGAAAGGCATCCGCCTCCGGGACAGGGATTTTGAGTCATTGGAGTCCGGCGTGCGGGGAGCAAGTCGATGAGCATTACCAATTGCAGAGCCGTTTGCGGGGCGCTGGCTTGGGGCTTCGCGCTGATCTGCGCGTTGGGCCTGCGCACCGCGAGCGCCGCGGGTCTGGACCTCGCGACTGCGCTCAACCGTCTGCCGACGGCAAGCTTCGAGGATAAGAGCGCCATCATCGAGGGACTTGCCCAGTCCCGGCCCAAAGGAGCGAGACCGCTCCTGCAGGCGATGTTTGATGATCACGTAGCGTTTCGCGAGAGCGACAAAAAGGTCTTCATCGTGAGCGATGGCCCGGGCGGGTACGCGCTCACCGATCCGCTGACCGGCAAAGCCTCCGGGACTGCCTCATCCGATGATTTCGACTCCGTTGGCATGAACAACCACCTGCGCAAGGAATTGCGGGTGGCGCTGGCCGAATTTGATCTGAGCAGCAAAGATCCGGTGGTGCGCCGCGCCGCGGTCAGCGAAGTGCTCCATTCCATCAATGACACCACACAGCTGATGCTGCGATCGCAGCTTGCACTCGAACCGGATTCCAGCGTCCGCCGCCTGATCAAGGAGGGACTCGCGCTGGGCGATCTGGACGACACCCTGCCGGTGCCCCGCAGGCTGGCGGCGATCCAGGCACTGTCCGGCAGCTTGAACCCGGATGTCTACAACCGCCTGGCGACACTCGCAGATCCTGTCGCAGATGCGGACCCGGCAGTGCGCGGGGCGGCGGCCCGAGCCATGACCCACATCCAAAGCTGGCGCAGTTTCTATGACGCCATCGAGACCTTGTTCTTCGGATTCAGTCTGGGGTCCGTGCTGGTGCTATCGGCTATTGGTCTGGCCATCACCTTCGGCGTGATGGGCGTCATCAACATGGCGCACGGTGAACTGATGATGCTAGGTGCTTACACGGTGTACGTCATGCAGCTGATCCTGCCTGGTGACCCTGGTGTATCTACCGTGCTCGCGGTGCCGGCGGCGTTCGTGGTCTGCGGTGCCGTTGGGGTGCTCATCGAACGCAGTGTCGTGCGCTTCCTCTACGGCCGGCCGCTGGAGACGCTGCTGGCGACGTTCGGGGTCAGCCTGATCCTGCAGCAACTCGCCCGCGATGTGTTCACGGCCAACAACCGCCCGGTAGAGAGCCCGACCTGGATGTCGGGCCTGTGGCAGATCAACGGCGCGCTCTCGATCACGTACAACCGGCTGGTGATCGTGCTGTTCACGCTGGTCGTGTTCGGTGCGCTGCTGATGGTCATGAAGCGAACGCGGCTGGGACTGGAAGTGCGCGCGGTGGCGCAGAACCGGGCCATGGCGCGCGCCATGGGTATCCGCAGCCAGTGGGTGGATGCGATGACATTCGGTTTAGGGTCCGGGATCGCTGGCATTGCGGGCGTGGCGTTGAGCCAGCTCACCAATGTCGGACCGAATCTCGGACAATCCTACATCGTGGATTCCTTCATGGTCGTGGTCTTCGGCGGCGTCGGCAATCTGTGGGGCACCATGATCGGTGGCATGTCCTTGGGCATCATCAACAAAATCCTCGAGCCGTACGCCGGCGCGGTGCTTGGCAAAATCATCGTGTTGGTCGCCCTGATCCTCTTCATTCAGCGCCGTCCACGCGGCATCTTCCCCCAGAAGGGCCGGGCGGCGGAGGCGTAATCGTGAATTCATCGGTGCGTTCCATGCTGCTATTCTGCGGCCTTGATCGACGCGGCACAACGTTTCTCGTGGCGTTGGCAACGGCGGCAGCTGTAGTGCTGCTGCTCAACACGGTGGTACCGGCCTCTTCGGCCCTGCACCTATCGACCTACACCGTTGGGCTGTTCGGCAAGTACATGTGCTACGCCATGCTCGCCATGGCGGTGGATCTGATCTGGGGCTTTTGTGGCATCCTGAGCCTCGGACATGCGGCGTTCTTCGCGCTGGGCGGATACGCGATGGGCATGTACCTGATGCGCGAAATTGGTGCGCGGGGGGTTTACGGCAATCCGGTATTGCCGGACTTCATGGTGTTCCTCAACTGGAAGTCGCTGCCCTGGTACTGGTATGGCTTCAACATGTTCTCGTTTGCCGCCGCAATGGTGATGATCGTGCCCGGGCTGCTGGCGCTGGTGTTCGGCTGGCTCGCGTTCCGCTCACGGGTCACGGGGGTCTACCTGTCCATCATCACTCAGGCGCTCACCTACGCGTTGATGCTCGCCTTCTTCCGCAATGACATGGGGCTTGGTGGCAACAATGGCTTCACCGACTTCAAGGACATCCTCGGTTTTGATCTGACGCACGATTCGACACGCCTGACACTTTTCCTCATCACGGCCCTCGCGCTTGGGCTTTCCTTCGTGGTGTGCAGCTATATCGTTGCCTCGCGCGCCGGGCGGGTGATCAAGGCAATCCGCGACGCCGAGAGCCGGGCCCGGTTCATCGGCTTTCGAGTGGAGTCCTACAAGCTGTGGGTGTTCGTCTTCTCCGCCGTGCTAGCGGGCATCGCCGGTAGTCTCTACGTACCGCAGGTCGGCATCATCAACCCGAGTGAATTCCAGCCGGTGAATTCCATCGAAGTCGTGATCTGGGTCGCGGTCGGAGGGCGCGGGACGCTCTATGGCGCCGTAGTTGGCGCGCTGCTGGTGAACCTTGCCCAGACCTTCTTCACCAGCGCCTTCCCCGAACTGTGGCTGTACGCACTCGGAGCGCTGTTCGTACTGGTGACGCTGTTCCTGCCCCGCGGGGTGATGGGACTGTTCGCACAGATCAACCGTTGGCGTCAGCATCGACCTGCGGCGGGGGTGGCATGAGGTCGGCAGATCCTTCATGAGCATGCGCAGGAGCCTGCAACGCCTGAGCGGACGTTCCCGCAGCGCCAAGCCGCCGCGGCCCATGGTGATGGCACCTGACGATGTCCTGGCCGCAGGGCCCGACACTTCGCACGGTGTCATCCTGTATCTGGAAGACATCACTGTCAGCTTCGATGGCTTCAAGGCCCTCAACGATCTGACTCTCTATGTCCAAGCGGGAGAATTACGCTGCATCATCGGTCCAAACGGTGCGGGCAAGACCACCATGATGGATGTCATCACGGGCAAGACACGACCGGATAGCGGTTCGGCTTGGTTTGGCCAGAGCATCGATCTGCTTGCGCATACGGAACCGGAGATCGCTCAGGCCGGCATCGGCCGCAAGTTTCAGAAGCCTACGGTGTTCGAACACCACTCGGTATTCGAGAACCTGGAACTGGCGATGGCTGGCGACAAGGCGGTATGGCTAGCGCTGGTCGCGCGACTGACTGCCGAGCAGCGCGACCACATCGATAATGTGCTTGAGATCATCGGCCTGCGCGCCCGCCGATCGGAGCGCGCGGGTGCCCTGTCGCACGGACAGAAGCAGTGGCTGGAGATCGGTATGCTGCTGATGCAGGACCCCCGGCTGCTACTGGTGGACGAACCCGTTGCCGGGATGACGCCACAGGAAACCGAGCGTACGGCAGAATTATTGCTTTCGCTCGCTGGCAAGCACTCCGTGGTGGTGGTGGAGCACGATATGAATTTCGTGCGCTCGATTGCGCGCACGGTGACGGTGCTGCACGAGGGCCGGGTGCTGGCCGAGGGTTCCATGGACGAGGTTCAGGGGAACCGGAAAGTCGTCGAAGTCTATTTGGGCGAGTGATTGCCGTATGCTCAACATCGAGAATCTGAACCAGTACTACGGCGGCAGTCATACGTTGTGGGACCTGACGCTCTGCGTGCCGAAAGGATCGTGCACCTGCCTCATGGGCCGAAACGGCATGGGCAAGACCACCCTGCTGAAATGCATCATGGGACTTTTGCCATTGGCAACGGGTGAGTTGTTCTTCAAGGGCGAGAATATCCGGCAGCGAGCAGTCCACAGCCGCGCGCGCCTAGGGATCGGTTATGTACCCCAGGGCCGGGAGATCTTTTCCCAATTGACCGTCGAGGAGAATCTGAAGATCGGCCTTCCTGCCCGCGCCGACAAGAAGAAAGTGGTACCCGAGCACGTCTATGACATGTTCCCCGTGCTCAAAAAAATGTTATATCGCCGTGGCGGCGACCTGTCCGGTGGGCAGCAGCAGCAGCTGGCTATCGGGCGCGCATTGGTGATTGAACCGACGATGCTGATCCTGGACGAACCCACTGAGGGCATTCAGCCGAATATTGTTCACGAGATCGGCGATGTCATCATCAACCTGCGCAAGGCCGGCCTCACGGTACTGCTGGTGGAGCAGAAACTTCCCATCGCACGGCGGGTTGCGGATCAATTCCACATGTTAGACAAAGGCCGCTTGGTGGTATCGGGCAACATCGAAGAATTGACCGACGACTTGGTGCACAAGCACTTAACCGTCTAAGGGCACTGGCGCCTCACCTCGATCGGCTTGCTGAAGCGCCAAGAAGCCGAACGAGGGCCGCGCTGGAGCGAACTCTTCCCTTACTTGGTGCCCTGGCAGCGCCGGCGGCTGCCTCGGCTAAAAGCGGCGGCAACGCACTCGCTGCCGCCGGATGCGTTTGCTATTCAATCACTGTACGGTGATCTGCTTGGGCTTCTGCTTCGGCGTGTCCTTCTTAGGAATGTGCACGCTAAGCATCCCGTCCTTGCTGTCGCAGCGGATCGCCTCCGCATTGACGTCGTCGGGAATCGAGAAGCGCCGCTCGAACCTGCCGTAGTAGCTCTCGACGCGATGGAATCGCTCGTTCTTGTCGTCCTGCTGGTGCAGGCGCTCGCCCTTGATCGTCAGTATCCCTGAATCCAAAGTGACTTGGACGTCTTCCTTCTTGACGGCGGGCAACTCCGCCCGCAACACATACTCCTTGTCCGTCTCACTAATATCCGTGGCGGGTGTCCACTCCAGTTTCCTGCCATTGCCCTCAAGCGCCACCTTCTGCCAGTGCATCAATGTGCTCGGCATGACACGGCTGAACATTGCATCAACGTCGCTGAATGGATCCCAGCGTATCAAGTTCATAAATTTCTCCTTGCATGTGTAACAATTTCAACAAGCCTCGTCAATGCTGGGCACCTCCAGAACGTGTGCAATGCCGCGCTTCAGCAATTGCTTCTGGCGCATTCGGCTGCCCGGCTCGCACACGAGTTCACCAAGCAGGCAGTCATCGTACTCACGATGCAAGGCGAGGGTTGGCGCAGTGCCCGCGCAGAGCGTGCTTCGGCCCGCGGCTTCGGACGCGGATACGCCACGACCAACGCGCGCGATCCACACCAATCTCGATCTTGTACTGGCCTGCATGGGTCTCGCCCGCGCTGCCACCTTGATCGCACTGTTGATGGCACCGCGCAGTTGGCGTAACACGCCATCTCACGCGCCGCAGCGCATGTGATCTTCACGATGTTTCGGACCGACTACGAAGCTGAAAGTTCCCGATTTTCCGGCAGAGGCGCTCAGGCGAAATGTGGAAGAAGATCTCGCAATTGCTAATGAACGGGAACGCAAGCAGGGATCTTCGGATCGACGTCCCTTCGCCCAGCACTTCTCACTGCAAAGTGCCGGTAGCCTTGCTGGTTCTGCATTCCGCATTGCCATGGAAACACAGGGCGCCGCGCCGCATTAGGAGGTGGCTCGCGCCGCGTTCGCAGCCGGAGCGGGTGGCTTGGCGCGAGTCGGAGACCGCGGTGCGACTGGCGCGCTTGTGCGAATAGCACTTGTTGCGATCGAGCGGACGGCTGCCATTCGCATCGGGAGAGAATACCGGCACTACCTGCGCAGCTGCGTGTGGACCCTCCTGTGCGCACTGATCACGTCGGGATTGGCCTACCTTATCTGGCGTGGTTGGCCCAATACGCGGGCTGGTTGATTGGCCTATATGTGGGCGTCAACTTAGTATTCCTCGGCGCGCCGCTCATGGCGACTGTGCGCGCCAAGTGGGCAGTGGCGGCGCAACCGCCTAATGTTCTGAACGATCCGTGGATGATGAAACCAGCATGAGCATCGACTCGCCGCCCGAAGCGTCTGATCCGCACTCTTTCGAGTCGCCCAACAATCCCGAACGACGCCGCATACTAACTGCGGCCACGGTGACTATGGGAGCGATTGGCGTCGGCTTGGCGGCCGTGCCGTTCATCGAGTCCTGGGAGCCCAGCGAGCGCGCGCGCGCGCAGGGATCTCCAGTAGAAATAGATACTGCAAAACTGGAGCCGGGGCAGATGCTTACCGTGCTGTGGCGGCGCAAGCCGGTGTGGGTGCTGCGCCGAACCAGTGCGCAGCTCGCCGAGTTGCCCAAGCTCAACGATGAGTTGAAGGACCCGCTTAGCCGCCAGGCGCAACAGCCTCCTGACTTGCCGCACTGGAATTCCATTTGGCGCTCGATCAATCCTGAGATCCTCGTCCTAGTAGGCATATGCACTCATTTGGGTTGCTTGCCCAAATATCGACCAAATCCGGACGACCCAACATTGGGGGCTAACTGGCAAGGCGGTTTTTTCTGCCCGTGTCATGGGTCGCGCTACGATCTCGCGGGCCGCGTGATGAACGGCTCCCCCGCGCCGTTGAACTTACCGGTGCCTCCACATTTCTACCGGACCGGAACCGTGATTGTCGCCGGCGAGATCCGCGACGGGACAGAACAGACTTGGCAACCGGTCAATTGGTGACGCCGGCAGCAAGACCAGGGCAAGTGCGTGGCGAAATCAGTAGAAAGGTAAAGTATCTAGGTGAGAAAGACCTTTACCTCTTCGGGTCCATGAGCCGTGCCAGGTGAACCAGGCAAGCTTGCGAAGACGCCCCTGGGTCTTCTACGACAGGTGGGTGCGCGATTGACGCGGGGGTCTTCGGCGTGTCAATGGCCACCGACTGCGCGTTGGCAGTCGACACCAACACCAGGGCGCTCAGGACCGCCCGGATCATCTGGCGCATGGGGTCCTCCTCTTGCTCGCACCATCGCGTTTTACTCCCGAACACCAGAGCACGCGAATTTCGGCCCGCGCCACCGCACACTACCGCGCCACCGGTGTCATCTGCGAGGCGGCAATGAGCCAAGAGGATTCCCCCCTGACCCAGAAGTGGGAGTAACGATATTTGCCGGAGAACTTCCTTTCGCCGAGGTTTCCGGCCATGTTCATCGTTCCGAACTCCCACGCTGAGTCGTGCTGCGCCTTTACCGCGATATCACTCAGCCTGAGCTCTTCGAGATTGAAGGCCCCGCTGCGATAGCGCCCGACGATCGCCGCTTTGTCGATCAGCTCTCCCGACGGATCGATACCGACATAGTCCGGGGTGAGGTATGCGGTCACTGTGTCGGCATCCTTGCGCTTTTCAGCTTCGCAGATCAGCCGGCTAAGACGGATGATTTTCTCTTCTGCATTTTCCATATGGCCACCAGCCTTGGTTACCTCACAAAGTGCGATGCGACCTGAATCCTGCACCTGGGCACCCAGCTGATTCTACCGGCCGACGGCTTGGAACCGACATGGGCAGGCGGCCCGGGCGAATAGGGCGTACGATATGGGTGCACGGTTTCAGAGCCTCGTGGCGGGCGCATTTCGCCCCCGCCGCTAGCAGACTCCCGTACGGAGCTGCACTATGCTTGTCAATTGTCCGCAATGCGGGCGTTCCATCGAATCTCCGGCTGCCGGCCGGTCGCGCACGGTTCCTCTGATCGTATGCCCCTGCTGCGGTAAATTTGCAGCGCGCGTTGACCCGCCGGAGAGCACGGCGCAGTCGAGCGCCAAGAGCAGCTCGCCGTGGATACTGCCGCTGCCGCCCCTGCCGCCGGTTCGGTAGCTACGGCCCGATCACTCGTAGCGGTAGCACCTACGAGCCGATGAGGATGCTGCCGGACAGACCGCAGCACGCGTGGTGGAGCAGGCTCACGCATCGCAATCGCGGTGAGCAGTCAAAATGACCTTGAACGTACGCAAGCTGCTCCGCCGGCAGTCACTTCTTGCCGTCGTGGCGGTGCCGATGCTCGCGGGCTGCGGCGCCAGCGGCACCGGTCCGGACAGTGGTACGGGCAGCAATCAAGGGTCGTCGCCTGGCGGCAGTTCGACGCCCCCTGAAGGCACACTGCTGCAAAGTCCGGGACAGCTCATCTCGACTTTGACGGCTCCGAGCCTCCTGATTGAACTCAACCTTGCGACCAATCAGGAACTGCTGTCGCTGAGCGGCACGCCGGTCTGCGATGTTCTGATCTACAAGATCCAGTATGAGACGGTCGGAGGCGCGAATGAACCGACGACGGCATCCGCGGCGCTGATGATACCCAGCGGTCTTGGCTCCAGTTGCACGGGCGCCCGACCGGTCGTTCTGTATGCGCACGGAACCTCGACGGACCGCACGTTCGATATGACGGATCTGAGCAACGCCGAGGCATTGGGCATGGCTGCGATATTCGCATCGCAAGGGTACATCGTCGTGGCCCCGAACTATGCGGGCTACGATACCTCGATACTTGCCTATCATCCCTACCTCATTGCCACGCAGCAGTCGAAGGACATGATCGATGCCCTCACAGCCGCGCGCACGGCGTTACCGATCGCTTCAGCGACGCTCACTCGCGATACCGGGCGGCTGTTCATCACCGGTTATTCACAAGGCGGATATGTCGCAATGGCCACGCATCGGGCCATGGAGGCGGCGGGGATGAGCGTCACCGCATCGGCGCCGATGTCCGGACCGTACGCCTTGGCAGCATTCGCGGACGCGGTGTTCTACGGGGCCGTCAATGGCGGTGCACCGATTTCGACCACACTGCTCATCACCGCGTACCAGCACGCCTATGGGAACATTTATGCCAGCGCGAGCGACGTGTTCGAACCCCAGTACGTCAGCGGCATCGAGACCCTGCTGCCGACGACCCTGACCCGCAGTGAGCTCTACGCGCAGGGGAAGCTGCCGGAATACGCATTGTTCAGCGCGACTCCCCCCGCGCCGCAGTTTGCGAACATCACGCCCCCGACAGCGCCAGCGAACCTTGCTCCGCTGTTCGCGCTGGGCTTTGGCAGCGGCAATTTGATTCTGAACAGCTACAGGCTCAGCTATCTTGAGGACGCTGTGCAGAATCCGGACGGGGGATTCCCCGCAGTGACGACGGGTGTCGCAGCGGCGGCGCCCCAGCTGCCGTGGCGGCAAGCGCTGAAACGCAACGATTTGCGCAACTGGACTCCGGTGGCGCCGGTACAGCTGTGCGGCGGCGCCGACGACCCGGTGGTCTTCTGGTTCAACACGCAGCTGATGCAAGCTTACTGGACCACCCATCCATCGGCGACCGCCGCGATCGGTGTGCTCGATCTGGAATCTGCGGCGAGCGCCATGGACCCGTACGGCAATCTCAAGCAGGAATTTCAGGCGGCCAAGGCGCTCATTATCGCGCAGGCCATTGCCCAGGGTGCGACGGATGGTGGCTTTTCAGCGGTGACCGAGGCTTACCATGCAACGCTGGTTGCGCCCTTCTGCCTGGCCGCGACCCGGTCGTTCTTCGCGAATCAATAGCCGCGCGGGCGGCGCGGCCCCCCTGCCGACGGGCGCCTTGCCGGCGCCCTCGGCAGGGGGAACACCATCAGCCGAACTTGCTGTAGTAGGTGTCGACGCGAGTGCCGTACGCACTGTCGTAATTTGGCGTGTTATCGAGCTGGTAGCGCGGCGCATTCTCGAGATTGTTCTTATCGAGTGGCACCACGTAGCCGTCTTTGGCCGTGTCGTACCTCAGGACGTTCCAGGGAATGGGGTAGCGATCAGTTCCAATTCCGAGGAAACCACCAAACTCAAGTACTGCGTAGCGGATATGGCCCGTGCGCTTGTCAATCATCAGATCGTCAATCGATCCGAGCTTATCGCCGGTGCCGTTGAATACTGATGTGCCTTCCACCTTATCTGACGAAATCACATAGCCGCTGGTGTTGCTGGTCGTTGTCATCTTGGTCCTCCTAACGGGCCGTGGAATCGAGGTCGCGGCGATCGTGACACCCCGAAACGGCACAAGGCGTCCGTGCACGGCCGGGAACGACGGTCGGACGGGGACTACGGCACGGCCGGCGAACGGGGGCTCGCACAAGGCCGCCGCTATGCGTAAAAGGAGACCAGCAGCGCAGCTGCCATTTTGCCCATCCTGAGGAATCCATCATGCACGCCCCCATTCCCTTCAGTCCCTCGGTGGAGACACCCGAGGCGGATGAAGCGAACACGATCCAGCAACTGGTCGAGACCGTGCTCAAGATCAGCCAGATCACCTGCCAGGACGGCCATCATGCGCTGCGCAGCGTGCATGCGAAAAGCCATGCACTGCTGGAAGGGCAGCTGATCGTGCTGCCGAATCTACCGCCCGAACTTTCGCAGGGTGTGTTCGAGGTGCCCGGGACGTATCCGATCCTGATGCGGTTGTCGTCGAGTCCGGGCGACCTCCTGGATGACAGCGTGTCGACCCCGCGCGGGCTGGCGATGAAGGTCATCGGTGTGCACGGTACGCGCTTGCCCGGTTCGGAGGCCGATAGGACGCAGGATTTCATCATGATCAACGCGCCCGCATTCGCGGCCCCGAACTTAAGAAAGTTTCTCGGCAGTCTGAAGCTGCTGGCCAACACCACTGACAAGGCCCCACACCTGAAGTCGGTTCTGTCGGCGGCCCTGCGCGGTACGGAGAAGCTGCTCGAAACAGTGGGTGGGCACAGCGGTACCCTCAGAAGCCTCGGTGGGGAGCCGGCGACGCACCCGCTGGGTGAGAGCTATTTCACGCAGGTGCCGTTGCGGTATGGACAGTACATCGCGAAATTCTCATTGGCGCCGGCGTGCGCAGGCCTTGCAGCGCTGAGCGGTGTGGGAGTGCCGATCACCCATTCGGCCAATGCGCTGCGGGAAGCCGTGCAGGAATTTTTCACTAACGACGAAGCTGTATGGGAACTGCGCGCGCAGTTGTGTCGTGATCTGAAAAAAATGCCGGTGGAAGACTCCTCGGTCGTATGGCCCGAGCAGCTCAGTCCACACCAGCCCGTGGCACGAGTCGTAGTGCCACGACAAACCGCTTGGACCGAGGCCCGCGCGCGCGAAATCGATGATGGCGCCTCATTCAATCCCTGGCATGGTATTGAAGAGCATCGACCGCTGGGGTCGATCATGCGGGCCCGCAAGGCGGCGTACGCGGCCTCGGTCAAGTTCCGGGCCGAGCACAACGGTCGGCGCATTACCGAACCGACCGGCGCGCCAGTCGTCCTCGGTTAGGGATGCTTCGCGTCGGCCGCAGTGGACTGCGGCCCGGGTTTTTCCTCATCGCGGTCGATCTTCGGGTCAATTGAGTGCACGGCCGGCGGATCGCTGGCCGGGAAGGATTCCTCGAGGGCTTCATCAAGCCGGCTGTCAAGATCGGCTGAGGCGTTCATGGTTCATAATCTACGCCCAACCGGCCTCCGCAATCCACTGCAGCGGCACATGCCGGCAGCTTAGCGGTTTGTGCTGCACGCCATCAAGCTTAAGGCTTGCTGCTGACCAGTATCAGCCGCTCGGCGGCCGGCGGTCCGTCGAGCAGATCCTTGATCGCGGTGGCCATGGCCTGGGTATTCGGATCCTGGCCATGGGCCTTGACGGCATCGGCATCCTTGTAGTGCTCGATGAGGACGTAAGTTTGTGAGTCCGGCGCGGGCAGGTACAGGTCATAGTAGAGGTTGCCGGGCTCGGAATCTCGCAGCTGGCCCTGCAGTTTCTTCATGATCTTCTCGAAGTCCGCGTTGCGTCCGACCTTGATCTTGAACCGCACCACGAAGGTGGTCGGTGCCGGCCCACTCGCTGCAGCGCCAGCGCCGCCTGCCGGTGTCTGTGCGTGCGCCGCGCCCAGGCACAGCGCGAGGATTGCGGTCATCAGTCCAGCTTTCATGTGTGTCTCCTTAGTGATCAGCCGAGGGTGGCGTGAACTGCAGATAGCTCAGGCGGTTTGCGCCGGCATCGGCAAGCCACAGTCGGTTCACCAGTCGCGTCGGCGGCTCGCGGTCGCTGCCCGCGGTGAGGCCGGCCGCGCGCGCATCGGCGCCGATCGGGTATTCCGTCACCATGCCGTGCAGCGTGACGCGCCCGACCAGTGCGCCGCGGGTGTACCACAGATTGCGATCCGGTCCGACCGCGATGTTGATCGGCGATGCACCGCCCGGCAGCGGGTACTCTCTGACCTTGCCGGAATAGGTAATGCGTCCGATGCGATTGCCGTCGGTGCGCACGCCATCAATGCCACCGGACAGTTCAACGAACCACAAGGCGCCATCAGGCCCCATCGTGATGTCGCCCGGACCGCTGTTGCGCCGTGGCAGCGCAAACTCGGTGATCACGCCCTTCGGGGTAATGCGCCCGATCTTGTCGGTGCGGTATTCGGAGAACCAGAGGTTGCCGTCGCCGCCTGCGGCGATTGCGCGCGGACCGCTATCGGCGGTCGGCGGTGTGAACTCGGTGATCACGCCCGCGGGCGTAATGCGACCGATCTTGCCGGCGGCGAACATGCCGAACCAGATATTGCCGTCCTTTCCCAGGGCGACGGCGCGCGGCTGGCTGTTCGGCGTGGGAATATCCCATTCCGTGATCCTGCCGTTCTGAGTGATGCGGCTGATGCGGTTGCCGGTGTGTTCGGAAAACCAGAAGTTGCCATCGGAGCCGCGCGTGATGATGCGCGGCGAACTGTCGGGGTGCGGCAGCGGGAATTCCAGCAGATCGGTGCCATCCGGGTTCATGCTGCCGATGCGATTGCCGCTGCCTTCCGTGAACCAGATCTTGCCGTCTGCGGCGACGACCACCGTCGTCGGGCCACTGCGGTCATGCGGCAGGGGGAAGAAATGCACCTGCCCATCGGTGACCAGCCCGCTCTCATGTGGCGTAAGCCAATGTTCCTGGTCCGGGTCGGTCGTGGCGGTAAATCCGGGGGTCGAATGACCCGGCAGGATCAGTAACGCACCGGTGACTGCCCCGATCAGCGCCGCAGTGCGATTTCGGGAGCGATGTTGCGCTTTGCATCCTGTTACCGGCATGGCAGATCCTCCTGGCAGGTCTGAAGCTTTTGGCCCCACCGCCAGCGTATCATTTCGCCCTTTGGCGGGCATGGGGCGAAGTGACGTGACACAGCGGCAAGGCGTCCCCGGTCGGGAGGCAGTGGATCCGTCCGCAGGGCCGCACACGGCCGTGACCTTCGCGGCGCGCGGGCTGTTCGTGCTGACGCTGATCAATCTCCTCAACTATCTGGATCGCTTCGTCCCCTCGGCGGTTCTGCCGCAGATGAAGGCCTCCGGCATTGTGACCACGGATTTCCAACTCGGCTTTCTGGCGCCGGGATTCGTGGTGGTCTATATGCTCGCGGCACCCGCATTCGGCTACCTCGGAGATCGTCGCTCGCGCACGCGGCCGATCGCGATCGGCGTCGCATTGTGGAGTCTGGCGACGATGTGGTCGGGTCTGTCGCGAACTTACTGGGAACTGTTCGCCTCACGCGCCGCCGTGGGCATCGGCGAGGCGGCCTATGCCACCATTTCGCCCGCGCTGCTCGCGGATTACTATCCGCCGGTCCGGCGCGGCCGCATTTTCGCCATTTTCTACATGGCCATTCCGGTGGGGGCGGCGCTGGGGTATGTCGTCGGCGGATTGGTTTCACAGGCCTGGGGGTGGCGCGCCGCATTCTTGGTCGCGGGCCTGCCCGGGTTGATCCTGGCCTTTTTGGTACTGCGGGTCCCGGATCCGCCGCGCGGCGCAAGCGAACCGCCTGTCGGCGCGACGATCGGTGGCAGCGCGCAGCAGCTCACCGAGCCGCCGGGCGTGCTGCCGGCACTGCGCCGCACGCTTAATCTCTATCTGCAGCTGGCGCGGCAGGCCTCCTATGTACTGACGGTACTCGGCTATGCGGCGTATACCTTCGCCGTGGGTGGCCTGGCCTTCTGGATGCCTACATTCCTGGAACGAATTCGCGACGTGCCCGCAACGCAGGCGACCACGGGCTTCGGCGCAATCGTCGTGGTCACCGGTTTCGTGGGTACTTTCGCCGGAGGATGGCTGGGGGATTACTGTCTGCGCTATACGCGGCAGGCGTATCTGTGGATATCCGGGATTGCGACGCTGCTGGCCGTGCCGTTCGCCATTGCCGCTCTGACCTCGCCATCGCCGGCCGTGTTCTATCCGGCGCTGGTGATCGCAGAGCTGCTGCTGTTCATGTCCACCGGACCCGTCAACTCCGTCATCGTTTCGCTCGTGAGACCGGCGCATCGCGCGTCCGCGGTCGCCTTGAGCGTGCTGGCCATCCATCTCCTCGGGGATGTCATTTCGCCGCCACTGATCGGCAGCGTGTCGGATCACACCTCGCTGGGGGAGGGCGTATTGCTGGTGCCCGTCGCAGTGGTGCTCAGCGGACTGTTCTGGGTCGCGGCGGCGTTGCGCTGTCGCCGGGAAGCCCTGGCGGCGTGAGCCCGAACCGTGACCATGTGCGCATTCCGCAAGCGTCTCTGGCCAGCACGCGTCCCATGCGGGTAGAGTGACGATGATTCGTACCGACACCCCACCCTTAGCGGCGCCTACCCAGCCGCGGCCTGAGACTCTCAATACCCGCGCGGCCGGCATCGTCGGTCTGGCCGTGATGTGCAGCCGTGTCCTCGGGCTGGCGCGCGAGCAGATATTCGCGGCCCTGTTCGGCGGGGGCGCGATGATGGATGCGTTCACCATCGCATTCCGCATTCCCAATTTGTTGCGAGACCTGTTTGCCGAGGGCGCACTGTCCACCGCGTTCATCACGATTTTCAGCAAGACGATCAGCCGTGAAGGCGATGCGGCGGCATTCCGGCTGGCCAACAAGGTCACGACCCTGACGCTGGTGGTGCTCAGCGGCATCACCGTTCTGGGGATCATTTTTGCCCCCTGGATCATCTCCGTACTGGCACCGGGATTTGATCCCCAGAAGCAGGCATTGACCGTGACGCTGGCCCGGGTCATGTATCCGTTCATCCTCATGGTGTCGCTGGCCGCGTTGGTGATGGGGATGCTGAACGCGCGCAACGTGTTCGGTATACCGGCGATGGCCTCGAGCTTCTTCAATCTCGGTTCCATCGCTGCCGGTGTCGCCCTGGGATGGATATTTGATCCGCATTTCGGACCGCGGGCCTTGTTGGGACTGGCGTTGGGCACGCTGGTCGGAGGGCTGCTGCAGCTGGGCATGCAGCTGCCGGCACTGCGGCGCGAAGGTTTTGTGTTCCGGCCGGATGTGGCGTGGCGGGATCGCGGTGTGTCGGCGGTCCTGCGGCTGATGGTGCCGTCAGTGATCGCGGCCAGCTCCACCCAGGTCAATGTAATGGTCAATTCGGTCTTCGCCTCGCACCTGGGCAATGGCCCGACCTACTGGCTGTCCATCGCTTTTCGCCTGATGCAATTGCCCCTGGGTATTTTCGGGGTCGCGCTCGGGACGGTGTCATTGCCGTTGCTGGCACGCCTGGCGGTAGCCGGCCACCGCGACGGCTTTCGCACCGAACTGGCGCGCGGCATCCGGCTGGCGTTTCTGATGACCATTCCGGCGACGATCGGATTGATCGTCCTGGCCGAGCCGATCGTTTCGGTGCTTTACCAGCATGGACGATTCACTGCTCATCAGGCGCACGAGGCCGCGGGCGATCTGCAGTATTACGCCTTGGGCCTGGTCGGCTATGCGTCACTGAAGGTGCTCGTGAATGCCTTCTACGCCATCGATCGGCGCAAGACGCCCATGTTCGTCAGCTTCGCCGCGATTGGACTGAACCTGCTGTTCAATTGGTACTTCACCTGGCACCTGGGTTGGGGCCACCGCGGCCTGGCCTTCTCCACCGCCTGCATCGCGACGACCAACTTCCTGGTGCTGTTCTTTCTCATGCGGCGCGAACTCGGGCGCTTTCATTCGGTGGCGTTGGGGTCCCTGACACTGCGTGTCGGGATCGCGGCGGCCGTGATGGCCGCAGTGTGCATTGCCAGCACACAGTGGTTGCTGCCGGGCTGGCAAGCGACGGCATTTTGGATACGGCTGGCGTGGCTGCTGGCCACCATCGTTGTCGCGACGCTAGCGTTCTTGGCCTGCGCAACTCTTCTGCAGGTGTCGGAACTGACGGCCATCACCGCCGCGTTCAAGCGTCGCCTGAACCGGCTGGCTGCGCGCTAGGCGCAAATCACGCGCGCCGGTGTCGGCACCCTGTCACTGATTCGTCACCGCCGCGGTACTGACTTCGTAACTGCAGCGCCGCTACGCTCAAACCCGGCAAGTCGAAACTTGGTGGAGTGCGATGGGTGTAACCGCTTCTCATGCTTTTTTCGTTCCGAACCGGGCGCCGACGCTGATCCGGGGACGCCCCAGGCATATCAGGATTGCGGACACCGCCGGGCTGGGCGGCGCGCTCCTGCAGCAGCAGGCCGCGGTGGCAGCCATTGTGGCGCGCAGTGGCGGGTCCGCGACCCGGCTGGTCGGCATATCCCGGGTGGATGAATTCCAGGCGCTCATCGTGCGCCGCGATGCCAAGCTGCATCGCGCCGCGCAGCTGCGTGACCGCCGCATCGGAGTGCCGGCCGCCGATCTGGAATCGGGCAGCCCGCGCGCGCACGCGCTGCGGGCTGCCACCGCGGTGCTGGAAGCGGAGGGGCTTTTTTCCCGTGGCGTGAAGTGGGTGGACCTGCCGCCCGCCGAAGCGGTGACGCCCACGCTGCCTACCGCCTACGCCGCGGAAGTGGCTGCGCTGCAGGACAGATCAGTGGATGCGGTCTATGTGCGCGGTCCCGCGGGACTGGAGGCGGCGCGCGTCGCCGGCGCGCGCATGCTGGTCAACGTGGGCGGCCATCGCGACGCCTGGTTGCGGGCACACACCGCGCTGCTGCAGGCGGTCACGGTCAATGCGACGCTGCTGCACCAACATCCGGACGTCATCGCCCAGGAACTGCTGCAACGATGGCCGCTGCTACCGCCGCGGCTGAGCCTGGATGCGCAGTCGCTGGGCGCGCTCGCGACCTTGAAGGTCTTTATGTTGCGCTGGGCTTTGATTCGCGAGGATTTCCCGCTGGACACGTGGGCCGATTGAAGCGCCCACGCGCTGCGGTCACTGGTAGTGCGTGAAATCCGGCGCCTGCCAGCCGCCGCCCAGATCAGTGACCAGCGTGACTGCATCGGTTTGGCGCAGGACGCGCATCTGCGCCAGCTGCAGGCGGGCGCTCAGCGCGGCCGTCTGGGCGACTACCACGGTCGTGAAATCCACGGTGCCGGCCTTGTACTCGTTCAGCGTGAGCTTTTCGGTCATATCCGCAGCTTCGGAATTCTGCGTGCGCAGATCGAATTCCGTTCGGTAGACAGCGGCCGCGGCCAGGTCGTTCTCCACGTCCTGGAACGCGGTCAGCACCGACTGCTTGTATGACGCCACGGCCTGCGCGTAGGCATTACGCGCCTGATCCACCTGCGCCCGACGACCGCCGAAGTCCAGCAGGGTCTGTGACAGAGATGCACCAATCGAATGCGACAGGTTGGCCTTGTCGAACAGCGTGCTGGCGGCGGTGGAGACGAATCCGTACGAGCCGGTGAGGGTGATCGCCGGAAAGAAATTCGCCTCCTGCACGCCGATGATGGCATTGGCAGCGGCCATCTGGCGCTCAGCCACCACGATATCCGGTCGACGCTGCAGTAGATCCGAGGGCAGACCCGCGGGGATCTCCGGCATGGGAATGTCCCAGCTGTCCAGGGCTGCGACCGTAAAACCGGAGGCCGGCTTGCCGATCAGAGCCGCGATGGCATTCTCCAGCTGCGCGCGCTGCAGAATGTCGGACTGTTCCTGATCCTGTGCCGAGTACAACTGGGTTTCTGCCTGCAGCACATCGGTGCGGGCGGCCGTGCCCGCCTTGTAGCGGTTGTTGGTGATGGTCAGCGTGCGCTTATAGGCCTCTTCGGTATCCGCGAGGAGCTTGCGCTGTGCGTCGGTGCCACGCAGTTGCAGATAGGCAATGGCCAGCTGGCTTTGCGCGGAAAGTTTCGCATTGGCGAGGTCAGCAGCACTGGCTTGGGCACTGTCGTGGGCATTTTCCAACGTCCGGCGCAGGCGTCCCCAAACGTCCAGTTCCCAGGTCGCACTGGGGTCGAGCTGGTAGCTGGTGGTGGTACTGCTGCCGCGGGTGGGCACCACGATGCTGCCGGTACCCGTACCGCCAAACGCACCGCTACTGCCCCCTGAGCGGGTGACCCCACCGGACACCCCGATCGACGGGAGCAGGCTGGAGCGGTCCTGCCGCACGACGGCGCGCGCCTGCATATAGGCGGCAGCGGCCTGGGCAATGTTCTGGTTGGATACTTCGACCTGCTGCTCCAGATCATTGAGCGTCGGATCGCCGAACAGGGCCCACCACTTGTCCGGGGGCACCGCCTGGGGGGTCGCGGCGACTGGATTCTTATAGTGGTCGGTTGTAGCGGTCTCGGGACGCTTGTAATTGGGGCCCAACGCACACCCGGCAAGCACGATGGCGACGGCCACGGGCACCAGCGAGCGGGCAGCACAGCGAATTGGCGACATCCAGGGGTCCTTAATCTTCTAGAGGCTCAAGCCCTTAGGCTTAGGCCAAAGGTTAGAGGGCCGCAGCATAGCGCAAGGATAGGCTTGGGTGCCGGCATGGTCGACTTCTTTGGTATGAATGGCCCGCACGGCGCCATGGGTGGCTCAATGGGCGTTAGATGATGCATATGCCGGTGATGACGAACTGCGCCTCGCGCCGGTGACTTCCGCGCCAGGGTCCCGGAACCAGGCCCGCAATTTGTAACGATCGCGTGGCCTCGACGGTAAAGCGGTTCGCATCAAGGGTGACCCTGATGTCCGCGAACCCAAGCCATTCGCGGGTCAGCGCATACTGGCATTTGTAAAACGCCTCCTTGGCGCTGAATATCAAGGTCGCGGCGCTCAGGGCCGATTGCTGATCCTGAGCCGCCAGGATCGCGAGTTCCTCCGGGGTACAGATACGGCGCCACAGTTCCGGTTTGACGGAATGCGCGGGCTCGGCATCCAGCCCCACGGCCCGGATCTGGCGGGTGGGCGCGACGACTGCTGCACAGAAGGTATCGGTATGGGTAATGCTGCCGGTGGCGCCCGGCGGCCAAAGTGGCGTGCGGTCAGCGTTCATCGGCAGCGCTGCACCGGGATAGCCCAGATCCGCCAGCGCCGCCCGGGCGCAAGCGCGCCCGCCGGCAAACTCATGAATGCGCTTGGGCACGGCGCCTGACAGAAACTGCCGCTCTTGCGGCAGCAGGGCATCGGCGGAGATCGTCTCGCGAGTTTGATAGGCCACGGCGCCGGTCGAAAAAAGAGCGGCGATCTGGGGTGCTGCAGTCACGCTTTGAGGCGCCATCTGATTGCTTGTGAGTTGTACTTTGTGAAACAGTGGATCGCGCCGTGTTATTTGGATGGCGTGATTGGTTGCGGGCCAGCGGTACTTGAAGATTGTGCAGCGTGCAGCGCTTCAGAAGGACAAATTGACAAATTGTTTTTCTGCTTGGCGCAGCAATCATTGAACCAAATGGTTAGATCTGATTCAAATCAAGTTCATCCTAGAGTAAGATTCGCGCCTGGAATTTTGATGCAAACAATTCATATCGGAGTTAGCAATGCCGCGTACCACACGACGTAAGCGTGTTCTTTGGGCCGCAGACGAACTGAAAACTTTACGAAAGCTTGCGGGCAAGGAGGGCGTTCGCAAGATAGCCCGTCAGTTGAAGCGCAGTGAAGCCGCGGTGCGCTTCAAGGCCTGGCAGAAGCGCATCAAGCTCGCCGTCAGGAAGGCTAAAGCCAAGTAGGCCTGATTCGGGTCAGCCGCTAACGGCGGCTGCGGATCCCGCCAGACCCGCTGATGCCTGCGGCCCCCGGCAATGCGGTGGCTCGCGATGTTGAATCCCGTTTCTGTTCCTCGGCAATCCGCGCCGCATTGAGCAGATTTCCGTCGACAAGCTGGGCAGTCCGGTTGATGGTCAGGTCGGGCGCCGGTGCGCCGCGCACCAGTGTTTGGGCCGTGAGGGCATTCGCGATCGACGCGGTTGCCGTGCGCAACTCTTTCGGGGCCGCCAGGTTGTAACTGACTGCCACCAGGGCCTTGACTTCATTCCAATCGATCTCGCCTTGATCGAGGCGCACACCAAACCAGCCGCGACGGCCGATGAGCTGTGGCAGGTAGAACCGCGTGGGCGCGCGCTTGACGTGTTGGACGTGTTCGCCGAGTCGAGCCTTGACGCAGGCGGCGGTAATCCCATCGCCACCGTGATTTCTCAGGTAGTAGGCAAAAATCTTGCCATGCACCCGGAAGTCGGCGTGCGCCCCGCACAGTGTGCGCTCGGCTTCGGGCAATACGAGACATACCGCGCTCAGAAGGCGCAGTCGTCGGTCTTCCCGTGTTCGGGTAGCCATAAGCCGCTCCCCGGATCCCCAACCTGTGTCCCGGCGACGAGCCTAGCACGGCCGCTGGATCACTGGTCAATCATCATTTTGCCGCATACGCTTGATGTATGGACTTACCACTGGAAGAACTGCTCGAACGGGTGCGACTGGCCGTGACGGCCCCGGCCGGACTGATCCTCGAAGGCTTCCGCAATCCGCAACTGCACACCGACCTCAAGGCCGATGGCTCGGTCGTCACCCGCTATGACCGGGAGAGCGAGCAACTCATCCGCCAGATCGTCGGCGGCGCCGGGCCGTGGCCCGTGCTCGGCGAGGAGTTCGGGTGGGGCGGGGGGGCCGTCGCGCCGGCGACCCATCGGTGGGTGCTCGACCCGATCGACGGCACGCTCGGATATACACGGGGCCTGCCGACGTTCGGAACCTTGTTGGCATTCGAATCCATGCAGCCGCAGCGCGCTCTGGTCGGTGCCATCCATCTGCCCGTGGCCGTTGAGACTTATTCGGCCGGGCGGGGTCTGGGTGCCTGGTGCAACGGTGCGCCCATCCACGTCGCACCCGATCGGGATTTTCAGGACTGCATCGTGGCGCACGTACCTGCGGCTAACTTTGCCCGCGCGCACCTGGCGGCGGGCTTTGAACGGCTGATGCGGGCGGGCACGCATCTGCGCGGCTGCCACGACTGCTGGTCGCATGCGCACACGGCGCGCGGCGCGATCGACGCGCTGGTCGAGTTGGGGCTGAATCGGTGGGACATCGCGGCCACCGAAGTAATAGTGGAGGAGGCGGGCGGTGCCTGCCGCATCCGCCCCTCCCATTACGCACCGGACAAGTACGATGTGGTGGTGGGCAATGTCCGCGCTGTGGACGAAGTCGTGCGGCTGCTCGACTTCGAGGCGGACCTGGCCGCCTGAGCAGACACCGTCAGAGCTCCGCTGCCGAGGGTAGGGTGGTGACCTCGGCTTCCATCCCCGCAGTCACCGGAGCTGCCGGCATCTGCGGCACCGGTGATGCTGCCTTTCGGGAGCGTCGAGCGGACTTGCGTGGCGCGACGGGCACGGCCTTCGTCGCCGCCGTGCGCCGCTTTACGGCAGGCTTACCGGTCGTGCTCCTGACCGTCCGCGCGCCGGTTTTCACCACGGCCTTCACCACGCGTCGCGCAGTTTTCGATCGCGTGCGCGCGACGCCCGAGCGGGTACTTGTCCGGGCAGTCTTGTTGCGCCTGGGCGTAACTGTTGTCTTTACAACCGTCTTCGACTTTCCGACCTTCCTGGTCTTCGGTGCCGCGCCCGCCTTGCCACTGCGCGTCCGTGTGAGACGGGTGCGGCGTGCCTGCTTCCACGCCCGACGCGCGGCACCGGCGCGCTTGCGCGCGCGGCGCACTTCACGCTTGGCGTCCTTGATGCGCTTGCGCGCGCGCTTGAGTTCCTCTTTGGCAAGTCTGACGCTCTGCTTGGCGACATCGACCTGCAGGCGCGCTCGTGCGACCGAGGCGGCGAGATCGGTGTTGGCCTCGGAGGGCTGGCGTTCAGTGGCTGGAGGGGATTGCTTCATGGTGCCTACTTGATGTAATGCCGGCGCGCTGAAGTCTCTCGCGACCTGCAGTCCATGGCAAGGCATCGCGCGTCTGGTTCGTCAAGAGCTCCCCACGATTGACTTGCAGCGCCGCGGCGGCTACGCATGTGCAGAAACAGTTATCCACAGAAGCTGTGTATAACTGTGTGCAAAGACCCACTTGAAAATCTTTTATAGGCGTTGCCAGAAGGGTTTGCGTTAAGGTGCGCAAAAACTGAACACATGCGTGTCGTTTCGCACCTTGCGGGATCAGCGCGGCTATGAGTCGCAGTGCATCAGCGAACAATAATATTCATCGACCGTCTTGCGCACGTCGTCGGCGTGCATTCGATATCGCGTGGATGCACAGCGGCAATCGCAACCTGATTCCGGGAGTGATTCTTGCCGGTTCAACGTATCGCTGTATCGGGTCATGCGGTGCGCATTCCTCCGTGGCCTGAGCGCGGAGCCTGCCACGTTTCTGACTCTCGCAGACTCAGGATTACGGCAGCTCGATCGTGGTGCACGGGCCTTATCGGCTGGCGGAAAAACCCCGTCGCGGAACTGTTGTGGCGTCAATTGATGCGCCGGTTCAGCGCAACGACAATCCTTTGTAAAAACGGTGGCTTGCGGTCCCTTACTACAACTTAATAGAGAAGATATTGCAGTGCCGAGGCGCTCGTGTACGCTCTGCATCCCGTGACGCTAGCGTATTTATATTCCTCAATGGAGACGACTCGTGGTTAGCAAACTCGTTCCTGCTCTCGCCCTGATCCTGTTGGCCGGTCCGGTGCTTGCCGCTGATGCGCCTGCCTCTTCCGCTCCGTCTGCTGACGCGAAGGCGACCACTCACGCCAAGAAGCACCACAGCAGCAAGAAGCATAAGAGCTCAACTTCGTCTGCTCCGGCCGCGAAGTAACGATCCGGTCATCGATTCGATCGATGGAGAGGCCCGCTTCGGCGGGCCTCTTTGTTTGTGCTGGGTGTTACTACGCTGGCAACCCGGAGCCCTTTCTGATCAAGGGGTTAAACCTCACTAAATCGCGTTCTCATGATCCGATCATGCGCAGCGCGATCGGCTTCCATGCAGGCGTGACGTACAGCCACACCGCGAGGCTCTGCCACACCAGGATCCAGATGAAGCCTTTCACAAAGACCGGATACAGGCGCCGCCGCGCCAGCCAGTCATAGACGCCGATCGCAATCAGAAGCAGGTCATTGCTGTAATCGTCGGCGAAGGCGGACCAGAAGTTCACGCCATACCGGTTCTCGATGCTCACACCCGTGATGCGGCCGAAGCCGGCATCGGCGATGGCGATCGTTGCCAGCGGCAGCAACCGCTTGTGTGAAGCCGGGCGGGTGTTGAGCAGCAGTCCGGTCAGCACCAGTCCGGCAAAAACAATCAAGTCGGTCACCTGAGTGCTCAGGAAGGCCGGATAACTGTCGGGCGTGCCAAGCTGCCACCGCTGCGTGACAAGCGCGGTGAGCGGCCCCAGCACGACCATCGTGCCGGCCAACATGGCGCCCGCGATGCCGAGGTTCATGTGCAGCCTGCGGCGGCCGGCGCCGATGAGCAACACCTGTACTGTCAGGAGGATGAGCCAGCCGAGGAACGCGGCGGCGTGAATATGCACTACGTACGGATACGGCCGGGCGTTGCTTCGCAGGTGCTGCACGATCTCCGGCGCGAACCCGCCGATGATCGCCGCCCAGATGAGCGCGATGAGCACCAGAATGAATGTGTGTTCCCGGTCCTGACGCTGACCCACCAGGACATCCGCGCTTGCGTTCATCAATGTCATTCTCCATGTGTCACTGCGCGCGGCAGACGAAGTTCGCCGCCATCGATGCGCTCCATGCCAGTGCCGGATCGCCCTTGGTCCAATGTAACCCGGGAACCATCCTGAAAGGTTTCCCGGGTTACCAGCGTAGTAACACCCTTTGTGCTCACGATTGGCCCGCGGCGCACACCTCGGTCAGCTGTTCGCGGCGAGGCGCTCGTCATTCTCATTTGGCTCGAGTGCCACGAGCCGACCGTCCAAGGGCAGGGCGGACAACTCCAAGTTGAAGCCCGGGCCCTCACGATGGGGAAAGGCGACCCCGACCTTCGTCCAGCTCTTGGCCTTCTGACCGGTTGCGCCCTCGAATTCCCGGACGGTAAAGACATTGAAATACGCCGCAACGGCAGATTTGCTCATGATGGTTTCCTGTTGAGCCCGGAAAATCCCGGGTAAGCCAGCATGAGCGGCAGGCGAAGATTGCGGCAACGCCGCAATCTGGTGCAAAGGGGCAATTTGATCAGCTACCGCAGCGAGGGCAAGCCGCCGGGCGATCCTTGGGGGATGCCGAACCCCGGTGCCCCGCGCCGCGGGACACCGGGTGTCATTTTCTGAAGGTTCCGGAAGGTCATTCCGGAACGCGGGGTTCAGTACCGGCCGCCGCCGCCACCACCGCCGCCACTGCGACGCGGGCCGCCGCCGCCGCCGCCCGGGCCACGACCACCACCACCCGGGGGGCGATCCTGGGCTTCATTGACGCGCAGGGCGCGACCGCCCATTGAATAGCCATTCAGGCCCTGGATGGCACGGGAAGCGTCGGCATTGCTCATTTCAACAAAGGCAAAGCCACGCGGACGACCCGTTTCGCGGTCCATGATCACATTCACGGACTCAACAGTCCCATGTTGCGCAAACAGAGCACGCACCTGGCTCTCGTCAGCGGAAAAGGGCAGATTTCCAACGTAGATTTTCGTCATATCACCTAACTCACAGCTGAACATCAAAAGGCGCGCTGTTTGCGAACCGCGGCGACACAATACACGTGTGACCGGGGTCCGCGCCAGTACGCGCCATTGCAATATTGACTGCACAACCCCGCTTTTTCCCTGTCCGCAGCCCATGAGTTGACAAGTCTTAGCGGTGGCGGGGGGGTGGGGGAGCCGGCCGGTGCGGGGGGGGGGGCCTTAGGACTTAATACCGTCCCAGAGCGCCTCCATCTTCCGACGCAGCTGTGCGTCCGGCATGGCACCATGCGCGGCTGCCATGTTGTCCGTCAGATGATCGACAGTCGTGGTACCTGCAACGGTGCAGGTAATCGCGGGGTGCGAGACCACGTATTTCAGGAACAGCTGGCTCCAGCTCGTGACCTGAATGGCTGCGGCCCAGTCCGGCAGCCGCTTGCCGGCCACTTGCCCGAATACACTGGCTGCGGCCCGGCGACCGCCGAAGGGTGAATTGGCGATCACGGCGATATCTTTTTGAGCCGCCAGCGGCAGCAGCTCCTGTGCGGCGCCCCGGTTGGCCAGCGAATAATCCACCTGGATGAAGTCCATCGGCAGGCGCCGCATGAAGTCCATCATCCGGCCATGGTCATTGGGGTTGGACGTCGTAATCCCGTAATAGCCGATGCGGCCGGCCTTCTTCCACTCCTGAAGTAGCGGAATCATGGCCTCGACGCCTATCAGGTTATGCACCTGCATCAGGTCGATACGCTGGGTCTTCAGGCGGCGCAGCGATTCCTCCATGGACGCCGCGCCGGCTTTCGCATCCCGCGCAATGACCTTAGTGGCCAGGAACAGCCGATCGCGGTTGTGCAGCCCGGCCACCAGATCGCCGATGAGTTGCTCCGCCTGGCCGTATAGGGGCGCCGTGTCAACGACGGCGCCGCCCTGCACGGGCAGCTGCTCGAGCACCGCCCGGCGCGCCGCGACTTCCTCGGAATCGGCCACGTTGTAGTTATTGGTGCCGATTCCGACGACGGGAATTTTCTGACCCGAGGAGGGGATTGCCTTGGTGATGGCACCTTCCGTACTGGCCGACAGCGCCGTTCGGGCGAGGGCCACGCCGGCACCGACCGTCAATGCGCTCAGCAGCGCATCCCGGCGGTTCATTCGGGTCGGGGTCATCGATCACTCCTTCGGGGTCGGCCGGCACGGCGCATCCTACACCCGCTCCCGGGCTTGCTGCGCCCGCGCCCTTTCGGTCATGCTGCAGCCGATGATTTGCCTACCGCAGCCAGACGCGGCCATTATTGCTCGTAAGGCCGCGATTCTCGCGGGTCTGCGGGCCACGCTCGCGCCGGCGGATGTCATCGATGATGATCTGCTGGTACGCGCCTACGAAACCGATGCACTGACGGCGTATCGCCAGCGGCCGCTTGCGGTGGTGCTGCCGCACGACACTGCGCAGGTGGCCGCCGTGCTGCGCTTTGCGCACCAGGAGGGGGTGAAGGTCGTGCCGCGCGGTGCAGGCACCTCACTATCCGGCGGAGCCGTACCGGCTGCAGATGCGATCGTCGTCGGCATGGGACGCTTCAATCGCATTCTGGAAATCGACTACGCGGACCGCTGCGTGGTCGCCCAGAGCGGCGTGACGAATCTTGCGATCAGCCAGGCCGTGGCGGAGCGCGGCTTCTACTATGCGCCGGATCCTTCCAGCCAGATCGCCTGCACCATCGGCGGCAATGTTGCGGAGAACTCCGGCG
Organism: Steroidobacteraceae bacterium; assembly: GCA_036267975.1. Classification (GTDB taxonomy): domain Bacteria; phylum Pseudomonadota; class Gammaproteobacteria; order Steroidobacterales; family Steroidobacteraceae; genus DAIDKA01. The sequence goes on from DATAVA010000018.1 coordinate 40,041, forward strand.
GCGTGCATTGCCTCAAGTACGGCCTTACCACCCACAATGTCCTGGGCATTGAAGTGGTGACACCCGAAGGTGAAGTTCTGCGCCTCGGCGGCCGGTACCTGGATGCGGGACAGCTGGACCTGCTGGGCCTGATGATCGGGTCGGAAGGCCTGCTGGGTATCGTCACCGAGGTGACGGTGCGCATACTGTCGAAACCGCAGACGGCGCGCGCGGTGCTGATCGGGTTCAGCACGGCCACCGGTGCCAGCGCCTGCGTTGCGGACGTGATTGCGGCCGGCATCATTCCGGCGGGTCTTGAAATGATGGATGGTCCGGCGATCCGCGCGGCCGAGGCGTTCGTGCAGGCGGGCTATCCACTCGATGTCGATGCGATCCTGATTGTCGAGCTCGATGGCCCCAGCGCCGAAGTGGACGAGCTCATCACGCGCGTGCATGCGATCGCCAACCGGCACGGCGCGACTTCATGCCGGATCTCGGCGGATGAAACCGAGCGGCTGCGCTTCTGGGCCGGTCGCAAGGCGGCATTTCCGGCCATGGGACGCATCAGTGCCGATTATCTATGTATGGACGGCAGTATTCCGCGCCGGCAGCTCGCGCCGGTACTGCAGGAGATTGCGCAACTGTCGATGCGCCACGGCCTGCGCGTGGCCAATGTCTTCCATGCAGGCGACGGCAACCTGCATCCACTGATCCTGTACGACGCGAATATCCCGGGGGAGCTGGACCGCGCCGAAGCTTTCGGCGCCGATATCCTCAGGCTGTGCGTGGATGTGGGCGGCGTACTCACCGGTGAGCATGGAGTCGGCATCGAGAAGCGCGATCTGATGACCTACCAATTCGGCCCGACCGATCTTGAGGTGCAGCATCGGATCAAACAGGTCTTTGATCCGCAGCTGCGGTTCAATCCGGGCAAGGTGTTTCCGACCCTGTCCCGCTGCAGTGAGCAGGGACGCGAGCGTGTGCATGCGGGTGCCACGCGGCATCCCGAGCTGCCGCGTTTCTGATGGCGCTGTGCGCCAGCAACGAGGCGGAGCTGGTGGAGCTGCTGCGCCGGCCGGGTCCGGCCTTCGAACTCGTGGCGGGCGGTACCAAGCGCGGCATCGGCAGGCCGGTGGAGGCGGCGACACTGGACCTGTCCGCCCTGAGCGGCATCGTGGATTATCAACCCGGTGAGCTGGTGCTCACGGCTCGTCCCGCGACCGCGCTGACGCAGATTGAAGCGTTACTCGCCACACAGCGCCAGCGTCTGGCATTCGAACCCCCGCTAGCAACGGTGTCCGACGGCGCGGGATGCCAGACGCTGGGTGGGGTGATGATGGCCAACAGTTCCGGTTCGCGCCGCGTGACCGCCGGCTCGGCACGCGATCACTTCATCGGGTTGCGCGCCGTGAATGGACGCGGCGAGGCGTTCGTCGGCGGCGGCCGCGTGGTCAAGAACGTCACCGGCTTCGACCTTCCGAAGGCGTTGGCCGGATCGTGGGGAACGCTGGCGGTGCTCACTGAAATCACGGTACGCGTGGTCCCTGCCGCCGAGTTCGAGTGCACGCTGTTGTTTGCGGTCGGCAGCGCGGGAGCCGCAGTCACGCTGTGTTCGCAGGCACTGGGGTCGATGTACGAGGTCTCCTCGGCGGGCTTCGTACCGGGGCGCGGCGCGGCGCTGCGTCTGGAGGGGCTGGCCACTTCGGTGCGCGCGCGCCACACCGGCCTGCTCAGCACTTTGAATCAAGCACCGGTTGCGGTGCTCGATGGACCGGACTCCACGGCGTTCTGGCAGCAACTTGGCGCGGCGGCAGCCTTGGCAGATTTCCCGGTCATCTGGCGATTGTCGGTGCCGCCGGGACAGACGGCGCGCATCCTGGATGAGATTGAACCGGAGGAGTTTCATTTGGACTGGGGTGGCGGACTGATCTGGATCGGTGCCCGGCAGGTTGACGGGCGGCACGTGCGCGGCGCGCTGCGCGGCGGGCATGCCACGCTGGTCAAGGCACCGCTGGCCGAGCGACGCGTGGCCAGTGTGTTTGAACCGCAGGCGCCGGCCGTCGCCGCCGTGGCCGCGCGTCTCAAGGCAGCATTTGATCCGGACAATCGCCTGAACCCGGGGCGGATGAACTGATGCAGACGCGGTTCGATAGCGCGGCGCTGCGTGATCCGGACACCGCAGAGGCCGAGAAGGTGCTGCGCAAATGCGTGCATTGCGGGTTCTGCACGGCAACCTGTCCCACCTACGTGCTGCTGGGGGATGAGCTGGATAGCCCGCGCGGTCGCATCTATCTGATCAAGGACATGCTGGAGCAGGAACGGCCGGCAACCGCATCGGTCGTGCGACATCTGGATCGGTGCCTGTCGTGCCTGAGCTGCATGACCACCTGTCCGTCCGGCGTTCACTACCAGCACCTCATTGATCACGCGCGCGCGTATGTCGAGCGCACCTACCGTCGGCCGCTGCCCGAACGCTGGCTACGCGCGGCACTGGCGATGATCCTGCCATTCCCGGGCCGCCTGCGTCTGGCGCTCGGGCTTGCGGCGCTGGTGCCGCAGCGCCTGGCTCGATCCGGGATGCTGCCAGCTCCGCTGCGCGCCATGCTGCGCCTGGCGGCAGTCCATGCGGCCACGCCGCGCGCCGCACTGACGCTGGCGCCAAATCCGGCACTGCCGCGCGGTCGGGTGGCGCTGCTGCTCGGGTGTGCGCAAGGCGTGCTGACGCCGCAGACGCATACGGCCTCACAGCAGCTGTTAAGCCGTGCGGGATGGGAGGTGGTACCGATAGCGGGTTGCTGCGGGGCATTGACGCATCACCTGGGCCGCGACGAGGAGCAGGATGGCTTTGCCGGCAGGCTGATCGAAAATCTGTGCACGGCCAGTGCAGCGGGTGAGTTTGCTGCAATCGTGGTGAACGCCTCCGGATGCGGTACGCAGCTGAAGGACTATGGATTCATGTTCCGCAACCATCCGCGGCTGGCAGCCGCTGCGGCCAGATTCAGCGGGCTCGCGCGCGACATCACCGAGGTGCTGGCACTGTCACCGCTGCCGGTGCAGCCGCTGCCACTGCGGCCGGTGGTCGCCTATCACTCCGCCTGTTCGATGCAACATGGCCAGAAACTGGACGCGCTGCCGCGGCGCCTGCTGCGTGAGGCCGGGTTCGAGCTGCGCGAAATCAGCGAGGGACATCTGTGCTGCGGTTCCGCAGGCAGCTACAACATCCTGCAACCGCAGATCGCCCTGCAGCTGCGCGATCGCAAGCTTGCGAATATCGAGCGCACGGGGGCCAGTGTCGTTGCCACCGGCAACGTGGGGTGCATCATGCAACTGCGCTCGGGCAGTCCGGTGCCCGTGGTGCATACCGTCGAACTGCTGCACTGGGCCTGCGGTGGTCCGCGCCCGGCGGCGATCCCTGTCGCCTAATTCAGGCGCTCGTAGCGCGTGACGGAATTCTCGATCCGGCGTGCGAACTGACCGGCAGCTGCCAGGTATTCCAGGTGCGCAAGCGCTTCGCCCATCGCCAGGAACAGGTGGAAGCCGCGCTGTGGCCGTCGGTAGAGGAAGGGCAGGCACTGGAACGCCGTCAGCGGCGTACCACAGGCCGCAATCAACTTGGCGAACTGCCGCTCGTGGTGCTGGCGAATCTCATTGGCGCGGGCGGCAAGTCCGACGAAGGGTCGCCCGTGTGACGGCAGGACCAGCGTGTTGGCATCCAAGGCACTCAGCCGATCGAGGGACTGCAGGTAAGTTGCCAGCGGGTTCGGGTCAGGGGTCAATGGTGTCAGTCCGATATTCGGTGAGATGGTCGGCAGCACCTGATCGCCCGCAATCAGTACGGGGTGCGGTTGCGCGGCATACAGGCACAGATGTCCGTGGGCATGGCCGCCGGTTTCCAGCCAGCGCCATTCGCGCGAGCCGATTTTCGTCAGGTCATCGTCAACCATCAGGCGCCCGGCGGTGGGCACGCCCGCCACCGAGTCCCGATAGCCCTTGGAGCCGAGGCTGGCAGCCATCTCTTCAATGGGTTCGACCCCGTGACGTGCAAAAAAGGCCATGCGTTCGGCGAGGGTCTGCGCGCTGGGCTCGATGAACAGCATGCGCAGCAGATCGAACGTGGCAGCGCTGCTCCACACCGGCACCTCGAAGCGCTGTTGCAGCCACGAGGCGAGGCCGGCGTGATCCGGATGCAGATGCGTGAGCAGGATGCGGGTCAGTGGCCGGTGCGCGAGCACGGTGGTGGACAGGTGCTCCCAGATCGAGCGCGCGGCGTCCGTGGCCATGCCGGTATCGACGAGCGCATAGCCACCCGGCTCCTCCAGCAGCCACAGGTTGATGTGGTCCAGGGAAATGGGCAGCGGCATGCGCAGCCACCACAATCCCTCCTGTACCGGCAGCACCTGGCCAGGCTCCGGAACGGGAAGGTCGGGGTAGCACAGCGCATCAGTGCCGCCGGAGGCCAGTGCGTCACCGTCCGGCGATATCATCCGGCCTTGCGAGACTGATGGCAGTCATCCTCGCCATCGGCGCCCGCGCATTCACCCTCTTCGATCTGCACGGTGGCATGCGCGACTCCAAAGCGCTCCTGAAGTCGCTGCATGACGGCGTTCAGGGCCGCGTGCCGATCCGCGCCATCCTGCAAGGTGGCATGCAAGGTCAGCATGGGCGTCTCCCCGGTCAGCGACCAGGCGTGAATGTGGTGGACACCCGTGATGCCGGGCACGCCGGCAAGATCGAGTTCGACCGCTTGGGCATCAAAGCCCGCCGGTGCGCCCTCCAGCAGCACATGCGCGGAGTTGCGCGTCAGCTGCCAGCCGGAGCGCAGGATCAGTACCGACACCGCCAGTGACAGCAGCGGGTCGGCGATCACCCAGCCACGCCACAGGATCAGTCCTGAGGCGCCGATCGCTGCGGCCGATCCCGCCAGATCGCTGAGCACATGCAGTCGTGCACCGCGTTCATTGAGCGATGTGGCGCCGCTGAGGGCCGCAAATGCGCAGATATTCGCGGCGGCACCCACCACGGCCGTCACCAGCATCACCGTGCCATTCACATGCGGCGGCAACACCAGCCGGCGCGCCGCGGCGATGACCACCGCGGCCGTCAGCCCGAGCAGCACCAGGCCATTGGTATACGCGGCAAGCGTCTGATAGCGCCGGTTCCCATAGGTGCGGTCGGCGCGCGCGGGGCGTTGCGCCATGCGGATGGCCACGATCGCGAGCAGCAGCGATGCCGAGTCGGCAAGCATGTGCGCGGCTTCGGCATACAGCGCTACCGAATTGGCCCACACACCGCCGCCCGCCTCGACCAGCGTGAAGCAGATCAGCAGTCCAAAAGCCACCCACAGGCGCCGCTCGCTCGCCTGGTCGGCGCCGTGCACGTGGCCATGATCATGGCCATGCCCATGCGCATGGCCGTGCCCGTGAGAATGTTCGTGGGTGTGGCCATGGCCAACTTCGTGGGAATGCCCGTTCATTGCGGTTTATCCTACCGCAAATGAGTACTTCCCAGCGCGGTCTGCACCTTGGGCTGTCTGAACCGGCGTGCGGGTGGTGATACTGTCGGATCCTGCCAGCCGTTCTTTACCGTTCGGGAGCGTGACGTTTTGCCTGAGATGAATCTGATGTTCGTGCCCGGTCTGCTGTGCGATGCGACGGTGTGGAAACCCCAAATGAAGGCGCTGAAGAAGTTGGCGCGCATCCAGGTGGCCGATCACGGCGAACTGGATTCACTCGGGGCGATGGCGGAGGCCATTCTGGCGAAGGCGCCGCCGCAGTTTGCGGTGGCGGGCCACTCCATGGGCGGACGCGTGGCCCTGGAGGTCGTGCGTCGTGCCGCAAGCCGGGTGACCGGGCTGGCGCTGCTGGACACCGGCTACACGTCGCTCCCACCGGGCGTCGCCGGCGCGAAGGAGACGGCGGGCCGCCACGAGTTGCTCGCGCTCGCGCGTCAATCCGGAATGCGCGCTCTCGGGGAGCGCTGGTTGCGGATCCCGATGATTCATGAGGCGCGCCTGAAGGATCGCCGGCTCGTGCAGTCGATTCTGCAGATGTTCGAGCGGCGCACGCCGGCGCAGTTTGCGGCGCAGATCCGTGCCCTGCTGCAACGCCCCGATGCGGCACCGCTGCTGCCGATGATTTCCTGTCCGGCGCTGGTGCTGTGCGGCAAGGACGATGCCTGGGCGCCGCTGTCGACTCACCGCGTCATGGCGCAGTTGATTCCCCACAGCTCCCTGGTGTCGGTCCCGGAATGTGGTCATATGTGCACGATGGAGCGACCCGACGAAGTCAATGCGGCGCTCGGCGCGTGGCTGAAGCGCGTCGCCCACATGAGCGCCTGATTCAATCGCACCAGCGGTACCGCCAATGCTTATTCCAAAGACCATGACTGCGATACGGATCCGCGAGCCGGGTCCGCCATCAGTGCTTGAGCCGGTGCAGGGTCCGGTACCCGTACCGGATGCGTCGGAAGTCCTGGTGCGCGTATTTGCCGCGGGCATCAACCGGCCGGATGTTCTGCAGCGGCAGGGACGCTACCCGCCGCCAGCCGGGGCATCCCCGATTCCAGGCCTGGAGGTTGCCGGTGAGATCGCAGCGATAGGCACTGACGTGCGCGGCTGGCACGTGGGTGATCTGGTGTGTGCGCTCGTGGTCGGCGGCGGATACGCGCAGTACGTCGCCGTGCCGGCCGTGCAGTGCCTGCCGGTGCCGCCGGGACTGACCCTGCAGCAGGCCGCCACATTGCCCGAAACGTTTTTCACGGTATGGCTCAACCTGTTCCGGCGCGCGGGCCTGCAGCCCGGGGAGACCGTGCTGGTGCATGGCGGCGCCAGCGGCATCGGCACCACCGCGATCCTGCTCGCGTCCGCCTTTGGCGCCAGAGTGCTGACCACGGCGGGCACTGCCGAGAAGTGCGCGGCCTGTTTGGCGCTCGGCGCCGCACGCGCGATCAATTATCACACCGAGGAGTTTGTCGCAGCCGTGCGCGAGAGCACCCAGGGCCGTGGTGCCGATGTGATTCTTGACATGGTTGGTGGCGGGTACATGCAGCGGAACATTGAGGCGGCAGCCACCGACGGCCGGATTGCACTCATCGCCGTCCAGGGTGGCGCGCACGCCGACATTGATCTGCGCCAGATCATGGTCAAGCGTCTGAAAATCATGGGCGCGACGCTGCGACCGCAGTCCAGCGCCGCCAAAGGGCGCCTGGCCCAGGACCTGTTGACTGATGTTTGGCCGCTATTCGCGGATCGACGGCTGGCGCCACCGCCCATCCATGCCCGATTCGCCTTGCACGCCGCGGCGCAGGCGCATGCGCTCATGGAGGCGGGCACGCATATCGGCAAGATCGTGCTGCTCGTCGAGCATGATCAGCTCGCTTCGGCAGCAAGCCAGCGCTGAGCGATTGCTGCCAGCGCCGCAGCCTGCGGTGCGCTATTTGAGGGCAAGTTGGAACCGCACGGTGTTGCCCGGCGGTGGCTGCGCCGCATCGTTGATGAGGAATATGCGCGCAGGATCAATGTGCGTGCCCTGCAACAGCACATCCTCAACTGCATGGGCGCGTTGATTGCCGAGTTTCTGCAGCTCGGTATCCGACACTTTGATGCGCTCCAGCAAAGCGGCAGTCAGTTCCGCGCTGGCCGGCGCGTAGTCCGGCATTTCGCCCTTGACGTTCTTGGCACCGGTCAGCGCTGTCGTCAGCGGCGGCAACGGCGCCTTCGCGCCGAGCTCGGCGCGGTACTGCGCGAGCAGCAAGTTGAACTGCGTCGCCGGCGGCGCCGGCAATGGCGCATCGTCGGCAATGCCGGCGCGCTGATGCAGCGCCTTCTGCAGGTGTTGCTGGGCCAGGGCCGGCGAATCGGTCGCGGTCGAGAAAGTGTTGGGCACATCCAGTTCCAGGCCGGGCCGGGCATCAAGCGCCTTGACGAGGCTGCCCAGTCGGGACTTTGCGGTTGGATCCAGTACCGCGCTGCCGGGAGCGAACTCCACGATATTGACCTGATCACCGCCGCCGAACAGGTGACCCAGGAGCGCAAAGGGTGCGGTGACCGCCTTCTCGATCAGATTCACGAATACCTTCCAGATGATCGCACCGATCCGGAACTTCGGATCATCCAGGCTGCCGGTGACGGGCAGGTCGAGATCGATGACCCCGTTGCGATCCTTCAGCAATGCGACCGCCAGTTTCAGCGGCAGTTTGATGGCATCGGCACTTTCGACCTTGTCGCCTAATTGCAGCTGGTCGACGACGATGTGATGACTGGCGGTGAGTTTGCGGTCCTCGATGTGGTACTTCAGATCCACGGTGAGCTTGCCCTTGGCAATCTTGTAGCCCGCGAAGTGTCCCGAGTAAGGTGTGACGCCGGTCAGTTCGATGCCGCGATAGCTCATACTGATGTCGGTATACATCGTCTGCGACAGCAGATTGGTCTCGCCCCAGATGTGGGCCGGCGCATAGCGGTCGACCGAGCCGTTCAGATCGATTTTGGCGCGGGACGCCGGCGCGGAGGACAAGCCGTCGATGGTTCCGTTGAGCTGCTGGATGCCGATCGCGAAGTGCGGCTGGATCCAGTGGTCGACGTAGTTCGCCGAACCATCGCTGATGACCACCGTACCGATGGTCAGGGGCAGCGTGGCGACATGTGCGGGAGGCGCGAGTGCAACGGTGCGCGTGGTCGCCGCTGCGGCCGGCGCGGCGGCCGGCGCCGGCGCTGCCGCGGCCGTTGCGGTGCCCGCGGGTTTGAGCGCCTCGGTGATATTCAGATGACGGTTCTCATCAATGATCACGCGGGCGTAGGGGGCCCGGGCTCGGACACTGGCAATGCTGAGCGCGGCGGGGTCACTGCGATACCTGATTCCGGTCACGCTCAGGCGATCCCATTTGATGAAATCCTGGCGCAGTTCATGATCGACGCTGCGAAAGTGAGTGATGTCGGTTTGCGCGGCCACGGTGACGCGTCCCTTGACGTCACGTTCCAGATCCACCTTGGCGCCCAGCTGGCCGCTCAGCAAGGTGAGCCCCGTGTAGCGCGCCACGTAGGGCTGGGCCAGCGGCAGATTGACGTCGGTGAGCTCCACATGGCCTTTGACGGCGAGGTCCGGCAAGCTGACCTGGGCCTGGGCGGCGAGACTGCCTGAATCATCCAGGCCTGATTTCACCTGCAGCAAAAGCGGGGGTCCGAACGGCCATTGGAACTGCGCCACGCTGATATCCAATGGCGCGAGCGTGAAGGTCGGGGCCGGTTTTAGCGTTCGGTCCTGGAAATCCACACTCAGGCCGTGAAGGTCAATCGTCGGCACTTTGACCATCCACGCCGGCGCGCTGCCGGTCGTCACGGTGGCGTTGTGCGCAGGGGTTGCCGTCGTGGCGGGGCCACGTGACCCGCCGAGCTCGGCCAGATTGACACTGCCGTTCGCGTTCAGCCAGCCGTGAATCTGTCCAGCGGAAATTTTCACCGCATCGACCACGGCGCTGCGCTGCGCCAGATCGATGTGGGTGCCATCGATGTCGATTCGCGGCAGCACGACATAGTCGGACTGGCCATTGATCGCCCGCAACCTCAGATCGGTCACTGCGATGGAATCCAGATTGACTTTGAGTGCTGCGACACCGCGTTGCAGCCCGAATTCGTAGCCACCCACCAGCGCCAGAAGTCCCGAGGAAACGCTGAGAGGAACGGCGGCGCCCGCCAGCCCGGTGAGCGTAGTCAGGCGCAGCGCGCTGACATTGAAGCGGCCTTTCGAGGCGACGGGGTCGACCTCCACAGTGCCCGACCAGTTGAACTGCTCGCCGGCGGGTGTCCGCGCGGCCAGGGTATAGCCGTTGCCGCCATTGCCGACGGTGTTGAAGTCCCGCAACTCGAAATTGACGGGTCGCAACTCGGCATGCAGTGAGGCCGGATGTGCCAGATCGACGAAGGTGAACTCTCCATCGATGACGGCCAGGCGCGTGAGGAACAGGCGCAGTGGTGCGCCGGCCGGGGCTGACGGTTGATTCGCGAAGGGCTTTGCCAGCTCGGCGAAATTGAGCGAGCCGTCGGTACGCAAGCGAGCGTGAACCTGCGGCTGCTCGAGTTGAATATCCTGGAAAGTCGCGCCGCGGTTCCACAGGCTCGCCAGCTGCAGGTTCACGTACAGGCGCCGCGCCCCCAGCATGGGTTGGCCGTCGGCGTCGGGAAAGGCGATATTGCGGACGTCCAGTTCCAGGGTGAACGGATTGAAGTGAATCTCACCCAGTCGCAGGGTTCGTTGGTACTTTCGGGTGACGAAGGCGGTGCCCTGCGAGCGAATCAGGGCTGGCACGCCGTAGCAGCCGAAGGCTGCATAGACGGCCACGAGCAACAATGCAATTGCGCCCCAGCAGAGCAGACGGCGCGTGGCGCCCACTGACAGTGATCCGGCCAAGTTGCACCCCCCCGCCGCTGGCCTCGCACAGTATAGCGACAGCTTGCGGGAGAAGGGTCTAATGCGCTGCGGCCGCCGCCGCCGGCGCGCCGGCGGCGCCCGGGGAACCGGGACGACGCGGCCGTGCTAGCCAGATCACCATGATCAGGGCGAGGAAAACCAATCCGGATATATAGAAGAGGTCATCGGCCGAGAGCATGAAGGCCTGGACATCGACGATGCGGTTCAAGGCCGCGGTGGCCGCCTGGGGAGTCAAGCCATTGGCCTGCAGCCCCGCCAGCGCGGCGGTCGTGGCAGGACTGTTGCCCGTCAGGTGCTCGATGAGCTGGCTATGGTGCAGCGTGGCACGCCGGTCCCACAGGGTCGTGAAAATGGACGTGCCGAATGATCCAGCGGTGATGCGTGCGAAGTTGAACAGGCCCGAGGCGTTCGGAATGCGGTCCGCAGACAGCCCCGAGACGCTCAGGGACACCAGCGGTACGAAGAAACTCGCCATGGCGGCGCCCTGGATAATGGTCGGAATCAGCAGTGTCTTCACATCAACGTCGGTATTGAAATGCGAACGCATGATCATGACGGCGGCAAAAATCGTGAAGGACGCCGTCACGATCACCCGCACGTCCATGCGGTTGATGAGTTTGGCCACGAGCGGCGTGACGAACACTGCCAGCAGGCCGACCGGCGCCAGAATGATCCCGGCATTGGTCGCGCTGTAGCCGAGGTACTGCTGCAGCCACAGTGGCAACAGCACGAGGTTGCCGAAGAACACCCCGTAGGCCAGCAGCATGCACAGGGTACCGACCCAGAAATTGCGCCCTTTGAACAAGGACAGGTCCACGATGGGATGCTCGGCGTGGATCTCCCAGATCAGGAAGTACACGAAGGCGGCCACGGCCAGCAGCGCCAGGCAGACGATCTGCGGGGAATTGAACCAGTCCAGATCCTTGCCCTTGTCCAGCATCACCTGCAGCGAACCGACCCAGGTCATGAGCAATGCCAATCCGATCGCATCGATAGGCACGCGCTGCGTCGCCGTTTCGCGCTTGCGATACAGGATCCAGGTCAGCGAGCCGGCGAACAGACCGACGGGAATGTTGATGTAGAAGATCCACGGCCAGGAAATATTGTCCGTGATCCATCCGCCCAGCAGCGGACCGGCAATGGGCGCCGTCAGGCTGGTGAGCGACCACAGGCCCAGCGCCGTACTCTGTTTCGAGGTTGGGTAGCTGGACATCAGCAGCGCCTGTGACAGCGGGATCATGGGTCCGGCGACTGCGCCCTGGATGACACGAAAGAAAATCAGCAGCCCGATCGAGGACGCCAGGCCACATAGGAAGGAGGCGATGACGAACAGGAAAATAGCCAGCGTGAACAGCCGCACTTGGCCGAAGCGCCGGGTCAGCCAGCCGGTCAGGGGGACGGAGATCGCATTGGCGACCCCGAAGGAGGTGATGACCCACGTACCCTGGTCCGGCGACACACCGAGGTCCCCGGAAATGGCCGGGATCGACACGTTGGCGATGGACGTATCCAGCACGTTCATGAAAATCGCCAGCGAAACGGCCAGCGTGCCCAGAATCCTGGCGGCGCCCACCAGCGGCGGTAGCGCGGCCGATGCCGCCGCGGGCGGTCTGACTTGTGATGCGGGATCACTCATGTGGCGGGACGGGTGGGTACCTGCGCGAGGCGGTGCGCGATGCGGCCATGTGCCGGGGCGGCGAGATTCGCGGCGATGATTGCCTCGACCCGTGCCCCGGCCTGGCGATCGGCGTCCTCGAAGACACTGGTGGCGTAGCGGGGGGCATTGGCGGCGGCCTGTGGCAGCCGCGGCCCGTTGCGCTCAGCCGTCGACACCGTCACGCGCATGGACAGACCCACCTGCAGGGGATGCGCCGCCAGCTCCCGCGGATCGAGCATGATCCGCACCGGCAGCCGCTGCACCACCTTGATCCAGTTGCCGGTGGCATTCTGCGCCGGCAGCAGTGCGAACGAGGCGCCGGTGCCCGCGCTGAAGCCGACAACGGTGCCGTGATACTTGACCGAACCGCCATACAGATCGGCGGTCAGCGTCGCCGGCTGGCCCATGCGGATGTTGCCGATCTGCAGCTCCTTGAAATTGGCATCGACCCATACCTGGTTCAACGGCACGACCGCCATCAGCACCGAACCGGGATTGACCCGCTGCCCCAACTGAACGTTGCGATGCGCCACGAAACCGCCAATGGGGGCCGGCAGCTGCGTGCGTGCGAGATTCAGATACGCACTGTGCACGGCGCTGGCCGCGGCGCGCACTTCCGGATGATCCTCGATCTGGGTGCCATCGATACGCGCGCGATTGGCGGCCGACTGCTGCTGTGCCGCCAGCAGCGCCGATCGGGCGGCCGACACGGCATCGCGCGCGTGCTGCAGTTCCTCGCCGGATATCGCGCCGCTTCCGGCCAGGCGCTCGCGGCGCGCCAGGTCCTTCTCGGCGGTTTCGAGGTCGGTTTGTCGAATGCCCTCTGCCGCGGCCAGTTGGGCCGTGGTGGCGAACAGGCCGCGCACCGAGCGTACCGTCAGCGCGAGACGCGCCTCGGATTCATCGAGCGCCACCTTGGCATCGGCCGGATCCAGGCGAACCAGCGTCTGGCCCGCGACCACGTTCTGGGTGTCATCGGCATTGATGCCGACGACGGTGCCGGCAATCTGCGGCGTGATCTGGACGATGTTGCCGTTGACATAGGCATCGTCGGTGGTCTCGCGCAGGCGCAGGACGGTCTGCCAGTACACGCCATAACCGATGGCGATGACGAGTATGGCCAGCGAGACCAGCAGCAGCATGCGATTGCGCTTGCCATTGTTCGCCTGCTCATGCGCCTGCTCATCTGCCTGGGCATTCGGCGTCGCCGGGATTTTGGTTTCGGTGTTCAGGATTTTTTCTCCGAAAGTGCAGGCGTGCGCACCTGCGGCACGAAGCCGCCGCCCAGCGCCTGCACCAGATCAACAGATAGATCGAGCGCGCGGGCCTGCAGCTGCGCGGCGAGACTGCGCTGCGCGAGCAGCTGCGATTCGGCGCTCAACACCTGCAGGTAATTTCCCAGCCCCTCGCGATAGCGCAGGACCGACAGGTCGTAGGCCTCCTGGGCATTGGCCAGCGCGTCACGTTCTTCGCCGCGCTGCCGGCCCAGGCTGTCCATCGAAGTCAGTGCATCAACGACTTCACGCAGGGCATCGGTCATGAGCTGGTTGTACTGCTCGACTGCCACATCGTATGCGGCATCCTGTGCTGCCAGCTTCGCGCGGCGCTTGCCGGCATCGAACAACGGCAGGGTGAATGCGGGCGCCACGCCGTACTGACGGTTGGCGGCGCTGAACAGATTGGTCGAGCCGAGATTCTGCAGACCCACGAATGCCAGCAGATCCACGTTGGGATAGAACTGCGCCGTTGCTTCACGGATCCCCTGCGATGCAGCTTCGACGCGCCAGCGCTGGGCGACCAGATCCGGTCGATGGCCGAGCAGTTCGGCGGGCACGATGGTTGGCAGCACCGGCTGCAGCATGACGGACACCGTGGGATCGTGGATGCTCAAGGAGCGATCCGGTCCGGCACCTGTGAGTGCCGCCAGCACGTGACGGGCACGGGTCGCGGACTCCTCCAGTGCATCGATCTGTTCACGGGCCGCCGGCACCGCCGCTTGGGCCTGTGTCAGCTCCAGCCGTGAATCGAGGCCGGCGGCATTGCGGTCTCGGGTCAGCGCCAACACCTGCTCGCGCTGCTTGAGGGTGTCGCGGGCGACCTGCAGCTGCAGGCTCTGTTCCTGCAACTGCGCGTACACATGCGCGACGTTCGCCGCGAGCGTGAGGCGCGCGGCCTGTGCGTCGATCTCGGCGGCACGCTCGGTGCCAACCGCGCTTTCGTACGCGGCGCGATTCTTGCCCCAGAAATCCAGCTGCCAGGACAAGGTGCCCGTCAGCAGCGCCAATGTGTCCCAGTTGCCCGCGAAGGGCGGGGGAAACAGGCCATGTTCGGAAAATCGCCCGCGCACCGCCTGACCACTCATGCCGGCATTCGGGTTGCGGGTGCTGTCGGCCGCGGCCACCTCGGCGAGCGCCGAGCGCGTACGCGCCTCGGCAATGCGCAGACTCGGGCTGTCGGCGAGTGCGGTATCGATCAGCTCATCGAGCTGGGCATCCCCATACGCGGTCCACCACTGCGTCTTGGGCCATGCCGCAGCGTCGATCGGCGTTCCACTCAAGGAGCGGTGCGCCTGCAGGCTGTCGGCCTGGACAAAAGTGGCTTCGGGTCGCAGGCCATGCGTACTGGCGCATCCGGCCAGCAGCGCAATCGCGATCCCTGCGAGAAGTGGAATGCGCATCAAATGCCTACGTTGTTCGCCACACGCTGCAACAGGTTCTGCAGTGTCTTCGCCTCATCGGGGGTGAAGTCACGCAGCGATCGATTCAGTACCCGCATGGAAATCTGCCGCAGGCGCGGATAGGCGGCCTTACCTGCCTGGGTGAGCTCGAGGTTCACGAGCCGCCGGTCGTCGGGGGAACGCGTCCGGCGCACCAGCCCCTTGGCCTCGAGGCGATCCAGCATGCGCGTCATCGCGCCGGCATCGTACGAAATGCCCTTGCACAGCTCGGAGGCGGACGTCGCGCACTCCCGGCCTGCCAGGTTCACGATGACGATGAACTGCGCGGAGGTTACTTCCAGCGGCCCCAAGAACTCATCGCGTGCCATTTCCGTATCGAGCGCCGCCAGCAGCTGCGTGCGCGCCCGGCCGATGAGATTGCCGATGCCACTGCGAGGCTCATAGTTCTCAAGACTGTACACGTCCGCCAAGTCCGTTCTCCCGCCCCGCTTGAGGGCCATTTGTCAGCCCAAACAATAATTGCTATGGCAATAGTTGTCAAGGCCTTTTCAGCTTAAGCAAGACGAACTCGACAGGATGGCTCGGGGTTGAAGGAATTTTTTACGAAACAGTCAGTTGGGGAACCAGCTGGTCGGCCAGCTCCCCCAGCGCGGTGCTGAGCGAGGTGGGCAAACCGGCCGGACAGCCTACCGCGGCTGGCGCTGCCACGCGGGCGCTGCCGCGGCGCGTCGCACCGCCCGGCAGCGACAGCGTCCAGTTCACCTGGGCCGCGATGCTGCAGTGGTCATCGGCGCTGAGGGTCACGAAGTCCAGGTCCAGGTTGGCCGCAGCCGGATGCGCGGCCACCGGCAAGGCATCGGCAGCGATGACCTGCTGATAGCCGAGACGCTCGCCCAGGTCACTCGTGATCGTCCCCTGGATGAGGCCGTCCAGTGGGGCGGTCCATTGATCATTGTCGGAAATCGTAAGCTGAGTCGGACCCAGGTGATGGGTCAGTCCCAGATGATCCATTTCGTGCGGCAGGCTGACATGACGCACGCGAATCAGCAGCGGGGCGAGGGGGTGAACTGCAGACGCAACCGGACTCACCGTTGCCAGCGAGTAGTAATGCAGCGCCGGCAGCGCACGACAGGCCACCAGCGTCACGGCGAGCAGTGCGCCCGCAGCACAGGCAGGGCAGGGCGGATGTTTCATGGGGGAGCCTCGTGCCGACCGCGCAGTAATGACTCGGGATGCCGCTCCAGGAAATCGGCCAGTTCACGGATGGAGCGGGCCGCCTCGCTGACCTGCTGCAGCAGGGCCGGCAGCTGAGTCGCGAGGGCACCATCCGGCCCAAGCGTACTGCCGGCGGATTGCGCCGCGCTCTGCGCGGCATCCGCCGTCGCCCGCAGGCTCGCGAGCAACGGTTTGATCTGCGGCTGAGCATCGCGGGTGATCTGTTCCAGATGGCTCAGCGTAGTGTCCAGATTCTTGATCGCATTGCCGAGCGCAGGTCCGGCAGTGGCCTGGTCGATATGCTTCAGCGTGCCTTGCAGACTCTGCAGGATGCCGTCGATATCCGCGCCATGCGTGGTTGGGAACTCCGGCGTTGGCACACTCAGATCGAGGTTCGCCGCCGGCGCCTCGTGCATGATGTCCAGGGCGATCACCTTCTGACCGGTCAGCAGGTTCGCGGTGATCAATTGCGCCCGCAGTCCGCGCGCAACCAGTCGCGCGAGGCCCGCGCGTACCGCGGCCGTCTGGGTCGCAGCAGACAGCGGCGCGACGCCCGCCAGCTGCACTACGCTCGGATCGATGCTCATGCTGGCGGCCTCATAAAGATTGCCGCTGGCAGGGTCGTAGACCAGCTTCGCCGCCGTGACATTGCCGACCTCCACCCCGCGCAACTGTACTGCTGTGCCGGACTGCAGGCCGGCCGCCGATTCATCAAAGCGCAGGGTGTAAGTCAGGCGCGGGCCGGCGTGATTGCGCAGTGCGACCGCCTCACTGTCGTAGAGGGGGTAGACCTTGTCTGCGGCCGCCTCCGGAGCTGATCGGGCCGTGACCGGCAACTGTTTCCCGGCGGCCTGCTGCGCGATGGCCTGCCCGACGGATTTCGTCGGCAATGCAACGCCCGGCGGCAGCGGGGTATCGAAGCCAATGGCGCCAGTGATGAGCTGCTGCAGGGAATTCAGGCGCACGCGCACGCCCTGCGGGCCGGCGGAGACATCGATCGCACTGGCATCCCAGAAGCGCGTGTCATCGTGAACGAGCGCATCGTAGGGCGCCCTGACGAAGGCATAGACATTCACATGCCGGCCGTCTGCATCCAGCGCATAGCCTTCGACCTGGCCAACCTGCACTCCTCGATAATTGACCGGCGTGCCGGGTCCGATCGCACCGAGTTCATCTTCAGTGAGGGTAAAGGCGCGTCCCGGAGTGTCCGGCTGCAGCAGCGGCGGATCCTCCAGACCGACGAAGTCGCGCTGCGTCACGCCGTCACCGGGATACATCTCGATATAGGCCCCGGATACGAGGGTATTCAGACCGGAGATGCCGCTGGTTCCGACCCGGGGCGTGACGATCCAGAAACGCGTGCTGGCGGTCAGATGCTTGCCGACCTCCCGCGTCATGCGCGCATGCACGATCACTTCGGACAGGTCCGGCGACAGTTCAAAGGATTCAACGGTGCCGACACGCACGCCCTTGTGGCGGATCTCGGTCTCACCGGCCGTCAGGCCTTCAGCGCTGGTGAACCGGATGGTGATCGCCGGACCGCGTTGTATCAGCGTATGCCAGCTCAGCCACGCGACGACCGCCACCGCGAACACCGGTGCCAGCCACACGACACTCAGGCGGCGCCGGACCCGTTGCGCCTGTGGGGCAGATTCCGCAGGTTCCGGCTGCTCCTCGGTCATGTGCGCGGCTCGGGCGGGTGCCTGAGGTTGCGCCACATGAGGCGCGGATCGAAGCACTGCGCGGCGATCATGGTGATGAGAACCACTCCGGCAAAGGCGAGCGCGCCGCTTTCGGGTCGCACCCGCTCCAGGGCCCCGAATTGTACGAGCGCACCGAGTATCGAAATCATGAAGACATCAATATTGGACCAGCGACCAATGGTGTCGATCAAGCGATATATGCGGGTGCGTTGCCGCAACTGATGCGGGGAGCGCCGTCCGGTCTGCCACAGCAGCCATGCGAGCCCGAACAACTTCGCCAGCGGCACCACCACGCTGGCCATGAACACAATGACCGCCAGCGGCCACAGGTCATAGTGCACCAATTCCAGCACGCCGCCCAGAATGGTGTCCTTTTCGATGCTGCCATATCGTTCGATCTGCAGCACGGGCAGCACATTGGCCGGGATGTACAGCACCAGTCCGGCAATCACCAGGGCGGTGGTGGCCTGAAGCGAGCGATTGGTCGGGCGCAGCTGCTTCTTGGTATGCAGCGGTGGATCACCGCGCAGCGCCAGTGATCCGAGCAGCAGCAGCGCGGAGCCTGCCAGGCACCAGCCGCCGATATCAATGTTCACGGTGGCGACCGCCTGGATGCGTGAATAGGCCACGCAGCCGCCGACCACGAAGACTTCCAGCATCAGCCAGCGTCGCAGCTGATGCGCCAGCGCGCGTAAGTCATCGCGGTTCGCGCTGGGCACGGCCTGCGCCAGGGTCAGCATCATGAACGCACTGGGGATCGCGAGCATCAGCAGGACCAGCAGTACTGACAGCGGCGGATATCCGGCGCGCCATAACCGGACGGCGCATTCGACCAGATTGGCGCTATGGCTGGCACCGCCGGCCGAAACCGTGAGCAGGGGCGCGAGACACCCCGGTATCCAGAACAGCAGTGCGCCCAGAATCAGGGCAAACGCGGCGCTGGCCTGAGCGTTGGGTACCTTGAGCAGGCGCAGACACCGCGTGCAGCGCGCCTCCTCGTTCGCAGCCAGTGCCGGCAGCGCCTGCTCGAGGTTGCAGTCAGGGCAGGCGACGCGTTCGCGGGCGGTCACGAGCGGCCTGCGCAGCGTGCCGGGCGCGTTCAGGCGCTGTGGCGGGCGCCCGAGTCACCCGCAGCACCGTCAGCGACTTCGCCGCTCACGCCCAGTCGCTTTTGCAGCAGCGGACTGGTCGTCGTGTACTGCAGGTGGATCTTCTCGCCGGGGCGCATGTGCTCCTTGACTGCGAATGCGGCCAGGGCCGCCTCATGGAAGCCGGATAGAATCAGCTTCTTCTTGCCGGGGTAGTCGTTGATATCGCCGACGGCGTAGATGCCCGGAATGTTGGTCTGGAAACGGTGGGTGTCCACGGCAATGGTGCGCCGGTGCACCGTCAGGCCCCACTCCGCGATCGGTCCAAGTTTCGGCGACAGGCCCCAGAACACCAGCACCTGATCGGTGGCGACGGTGCGCGTTACCCCGTCGCGCGCGGTGACGCGCACGCCCGTGAGCTTACCGTCCTGTTCGACGATGGACTGCACCTGGCCTTCGATGAAGTCGAGACGACCTTCCTCCACCAGGCCCATCATGCGCTCGACCGATGCCGGTGCGCCGCGGAATTCGGCGCGCCGATGGACCAGTACGACGCTGCGTGCGCGCTCGACGAGTTCGATGGTCCAGTCGAGCGCGGAATCGCCGCCACCGAAGATCACCAGGTCCTTGTCATGGAAGTGGGCCGCGTCCTTGACGCGGTAATGCACGCTGTGACCTTCGTGCCGGTCGCTGCCGTCAACGCTTAGCCGGCGTGGCTGGAACGATCCCACGCCGCCGGCAACGATCACCGCTCCGGCATCAAAGCGGGTGCCGCGGCTGGTGGCCACATCGAAGCGGCCGTCAGCACGCGGCTTCACTTCGGTGACTTCCTGGCCGAGGTGGTAACCGGGGTTGAAGGGTTTGATCTGTTCCTGCAGGCGCTCGATCAGTTCGCGCGCGGTGCACACCGGAATCGCCGGGATGTCGTAGATCGGCTTATCCGGGTACAGCTCGGTGCACTGTCCACCGACCTGCGGCAGGGAGTCCACCAGTTCGGCCTTCATGCCGAGCAGGCCCAGCTCAAATACCTGAAACAGGCCGCAGGGGCCGGCACCGACGATGACCACGTCTGTGACGACGGCCAGTTTGGATCGATCAAGCGACAAGGACATTCTCCATATGTATGGGCTCGTGTTTGCGCGGGGCCACGGCATGCGCTGCCAGGCCCTTCTGCTCAAGCCATTCGCGATTGAAAAGACGGGATTGATACTTCGCGCCGCCATCGCACAGCACGGTCACGACGGTATGGCCGGGACCCAGATCGCGCGCGACCCGAACCGCCGCGGCGACGTTGATGCCGCTGGTGCTGCCGACGAAAAGGCCCTCTTCGCGCAGCAGGCGATAGACGTAATGCACGGTATCGCCATCCTCGATGTGCACGGCGTCATCCAGCGGTGCGTCCTTGAAGTTGGCGGTGATGCGGGCGATGCCGATGCCTTCGGTGATCGAGCCGCTGCCGGTGGATTTGAGCGTGCCATTGCGCACGAATTCGTACAGGCTGCTGCCGGGCGGATCGGCCAGCACGCAGCGCACCGCGGGCTTGCGGCTCTTCAGATATTCGGCAGTGCCGGCGAGCGTGCCGCCGGTGCCGCTGGCGGCCACGAAGGCATCGACCTTGCCATTGGTCTGTTCCCAGATCTCCGGCCCCGTGGTCGTCAGATGCGCGTGGCGATTGATCGGATTGTCGAATTGATTGGCCCAGATCGCGTTGCGCAATGAGCCTGCGAGTCGCTGCGAGACTTTCTGATACTGGTTCGGATTGCTGTAGGGAACCGCCGGAACCTTGTAGAGCTCGGCGCCCAGCATCTCGAGCAGGCGGTACTTCTCAGGCGACTGGTTGTCCGGCATCACGATGATGCAGCGATAGCCGCGTTCGTTGCAGACATGCGCGAGGCCGATGCCAGTATTGCCGGCAGTACCCTCGACCACACTGCCACCCGGGCGCAGTTCACCGCGCTGTTCGGCATCCATGACGATGGCGCGCGCCGCGCGATCCTTGACCGAGCCGCCCGGGTTCATGAACTCGGCCTTGCCGAGTATCTCGCAGCCGGTCTCCTCGCTGACGCCGCGCAACCGGATCAGCGGCGTATTGCCGACCGTACCGGCGAAGCCGTTGGTGATTCCCATAAGAATGTGATGCTCCGGGTGGGCCTATGCCACACCCTCCAGGCAGGGCTCCAGGCTCGCGAGCGCCTGTTGTTGTACGACGCGGGTGACCTCACCCACGAATAGCAGCGCTGGCGCCGCGAAGCCGCCCGTGCGCGCCGTTTCGGCGATATCGGCCAGTGTGCCATGCACCACGCGCTGCGTGGGCAGCGTCGCCTGCGCGATCAGCGCCACGGGCCGATCGGGCGGGGCGCCGGCCTTGCGCAGGCGCTCGGTCAGGCCTGATAGCTGGGCCATGGCCATATAAAAGACGACGGTGTGACCCGAGCGCGCCAGGGCGGGCCAGTCCAGCGTATCCGCCACCGCCACATGGCCGGGTGCGAAGGTCACCGACTGGGATACCTCGCGTAACGTGAGCGGGATCTGGGCCGATGCGGCGGCCCCCAGTGCCGAGGTAATGCCCGGCACGACCGTCACGGGAATGCCATGGCGCACGACGGCGGCGATCTCCTCCCCGCCACGTCCGAACACGAGCGGATCACCGCCCTTCAGGCGTGCCACCTTCAGTCCGCGCTGGGCGTGGCTGATCAGCATGTCGTTGATCCGCTCCTGCGCAAGCGTCGAATCACCCACGTCCTTGCCGACGAAAATCCGCGTCGCCTCGCGGCGCGCCCGCTCCAGTATCGCCGGTGCGACCAGCCGGTCGTACAGCAGCACATCAGCCTGCTGCAGCAATTGCAGCGCGCGCAACGTGAGCAGGTCCGGATCCCCGGGGCCGGCACCGATCAGGTACACCTCGCCCAGCGCGACCCCGTCCTTGCGCGTGGCGAACGTCTGCAATTCCGCGTCGAAAGTGCGATAGGCAGCCGCTTCATCCTGCGTCAGCTTTTCCAGATTCGAGGCGGCACCGAAGAAGCGCTCCCAGAACGGACGGCGCAGCGCCGGTTGCAGCACGCTGTTGACCCGCTCGCGCTGCGCGCCGGCGAAGCGGGCGAGGGCGCCCAGTCGTTCCGGCAGCAGCGCCTCGATCTGTTCGCGCACCCGGCGCGCCAGCACCGGGGTCGTTCCGGCCGAACTGACCGCCACGATCACCGGTGAGCGGTCCACGATGGCCGGCAGGATGAAATCGGAAGTGTCGGCATCGTCGGCCACGTTGACGGGGACGCCGCGGGCGCGGGCCGCCTGGGAGACCTGCGCATTGACCGCATCCGAATCCGTGGCCGAGATGACCAGCGCCGCACCCTCGAGGTGATGGTCCGCAAATGCTGCGCGGTGATGCGACATTCGAGCGTCGGCGGCGTGCAGCCGCAGCAGCGCCTCGGTCGCGGCGGCCAGCTCAGGGGCAACCAGCTGCACCCGCGCCCCGCACTTCAGCAGCAGTTCGGCCTTGCGTGCAGCGACGGCACCGCCGCCAATGACGACTGCAAGCCGGTCCTGCACCCGCAGAAATATCGGCAGGTAGTCCATGGGGTGTCATTCAGGTTCAGGACCTGGCCCTTGTCAACCCTGGGCCGCGGCACCGGTGGTGGCAGTGCGCGGCGCGACACGCGCCTGCGGGTGCAGGCCACACTCGCGTTGCTCGGGCTGCTCCCACCACCAGCGACCGGCGCGATGGTCCTCGCCCGGCATGATCGCCCGGGTGCAGGGCGCGCAGCCAATGCTGGGATAGCCCTTCTCATGCAGACTGTTGAACGGCAGATGGCGCGCACGGATGTAGGCCCAGACCTGCTCCTCGGTCCAATCGAGCAGCGGGCTGAGCTTGTACAGGCCGTTCTGCGCATCCCATTCGATCGCTGCGCCTTCGGCACGGGTCTTCGACTGTTCGCGACGCACCCCGGTGACCCACGCGTCGTAGCCGCCCACGAATTTCTTGAACGGCACTACCTTGCGCACCGCGCAGCAGGCACTGCGCGCCTCGGTGCTGTCGAAGAAGCCATTGATACCCTGGTGCGTCACCAGGTTCGACACATCCTCGGCATCCGGATAGATGACGCGGATCTTGTTGTGATAGCGACGCTGCAGCTTGGCGAGCAGCTCGTAGGTTTCCTCGTGCAACCGGCCTGTATCGATACTGACGATATCGATCTGCGGCACACTGTTGCAGATGATGTCCGTCAGCACCATCGCCTCGGCGCCGAGACTGTTGGCGTATACCAGCCGGCCGTACTTCTGTACGGCAGCGGCCAGGAAGTCGCGGACCTGAGCGGCCTTGGATTCCAGTTCGAGGGTCAATATCTGCGCCATGGCAGCAACTTTACGGGTGACAATCCGGTAACAGAACGAATCATTGCTTCTGATGAGCTGCGTCGCGGTTATGTACCTGGGTCGCGAACATGCCGCGCGGTTATAATGGGGTGACCGGGACATTACGGAAGGGTCTGAAAGGGGACGGGTTCTCATGAAGTTGCACCAGCTGCGCTATCTCGCGGCCGTGGCCCAGAGCGGACTTAACATAACGGCTGCCGCCCAGAAATTGCACACCTCCCAGCCGGGGGTCAGTAAGCAGATCAAGCTGCTCGAGGATGAGCTGGGTTTCCAGATCTTCACGCGTGAAGGCCGCAATCTCACACGCATCACCCCGGCCGGTCAGCAGGTCATCGAGCGGGCATTGCAGATCCTCAAGGAGACCCAGGCCATCCGCGACCTGGCCACGGAGTTGCGTGATGAGGGTCGCGGCAGCCTGGCCATTGGCACCACCCATACGCAGGCGCGCTACGTGCTGCCCGAAGTGATCCAGAAGTTTCGGGCCAGCTATCCGGATGTGCGCCTGAACCTTCACCAGGGCACTTCGGAACAGATCGCTGAAATGGTTGCGCAGGACCGGATCGATTGCGCCATCAACACCGGTTCTGAGCATCTGTTCGGGGATCTCACCCTGTTGCCGTGCTACCGCTGGCACCGCGTCATCGTGGTGCCGCGAAATCACCCGCTGGCCGAGGTCGCCAAGCCGACTTTGAAGCAGCTGGGCGCGTATCCGTTGATCACCTATACCTTCAGCTTCAGTGGTCCGTCCTCCCTGCACCAGGCTTTCACCAAGGCCGGGCTGACGCCCGATGTCGCCATCACGGCGCGCGATTCGGATGTGATCAAGACGTACGTGCGCCTCGGGCTCGGCGTGGGGTTGGTCGCGCAGATGGCCGTGAACAGCCGTGAAGACGCGGACCTCGTATTCATGGACGCCTCGCACCTGTTCTCCAGCCATGTGACCTGGATCGGCTTCCGGCGCGGCGTGCTGCTGCGCAAGTACATGTATGACTTCGTGCACCTGCTGGCGCCCCACCTCGATCGGCGGGTGGTCGATCGCGCGCATCGGATGACGAATGCCGAGGAGGTCGTGCAGCTGTTTGCAGACACGCAGTTGCCACAGTGGCAGTAGTCCCCGCGCAGCGGCCGTGCTCCACGGTTACGGCGGGGCGAGTTTCAGCAGATCCTCGGGTGTGTCGATATCGATAGCCGCGCTTTGCAGCGGCACCCGGATGACCCGGTCGCCGCCGCGCTTCAACAGCGCTCGAGCGCCCGCATCGCCGCGCAGCGCACTGAGCGCGGCGAAGTCTTCGCGTGGAAAGATGGCGGGCACTCCGGCCGTGCCGGCGTAATGGGCGGCGACGATGCACTGGGGCTGCCGGCGCCACGCGCCGACCAGCCGGCGCAGATCCTCCGCCGTGACGGCGGGCTGGTCCGTCAGCATCAGCAGGGCGGCATCGGCGGCCGCCGGAACGCGCGCGACGCCCGTGCGTACCGAGCTGCCCATGCCTTCGGCCCAATCGCGATTGATCACGATCGCCGCCGGCGTATGCCGCAACAGCGGCGCCAGTTCGGCTGCGTTGGCGCCCAATACCACGGTGACCGCCTGGCCTGCGATCTCCACGGCGCGCGAGACCGCCAGGTGCAGCAGTGGCCGGCCGTTGAGCCGCACCAGCTGCTTCGGGGAGCCGAACCGGGTCGAGGCGCCGGCCGCCAGCACGATCACATGCAGATTCAGGCCCGGGTCTGCTGCTTCTGCCGCCTCGTTCATGTCAGGCCTGTGGCAGCGCGCGCGGCGGCATACAACTGCCGCTCCTCAAGAATGGTGTCAGCGCTCAATCGGGCCGCCTGGCGCCAATGGCTGATCGGCAGCGTTGCGCCGGCCGCGCCATCCTGCGAATCGCTCCAGGCCTCGAGCAGCGCCAGCAGCCGCTCGGTCCGGACCTTGAACGAGCGCGCCGCGCCCGCATCACCGGCGTCACTGGCGGCGGTGGCGCCGTCGGTCACGGCGCCAAGCTGATCGAGCAGCCGCCGGCCTGCCCACTCGATGTAGGCGCTGATGGGTCGCGCCACTTTGCCCACGCCGGCCTCGCGGCGCACGGCCAGCAGGATCTCGCGCAGGTGCGCGCGCTCGGCTGCGAGCTGCTGGCGGATGAAATCAGTCTCGTTCATCGCGTGCCGGCCGTCCTTCAGAACGGGCTGCCGGGCGCGCCATGCAGTCGCGCGTGAATCTCGGCGACGATCGACAGCGCGATGGATTCGGGCGCGCGGCCGCCGATATTCAGACCGATGGGCGAGCGCAATCGCCCGTTGAGGCGTTCCGCGTCGCTGCCCAGATCGCCGAGCAGTTTTTCGCGCCGCGCAACCGGCCCCAGCAATCCCACGTAGGGGATGGTGCAGCGGCTCAGGGCCCGCAGGTAGATCAGGTCGGAGGGCAGGTGGTGGCTCATGACGATCGCCGCATCATAGCGATCCAAGGCCACCGTCTGCGCCAGGCTCTCGGGTCGTCCGAGCGTCACCTGTTCGGCCGCGGGGAAGCGCTCGCGCTGGGCGTAGGCGGGTCGATGGTCGTACACCGTAACGCGCCAGGACAAGCGGTCCGCAAAATCGACCAGCGGCTGGGCATCCGGTCCGCCGCCCAGCAGCAGCAGCCGTGGCGGCAGCGCCAGGGGCATGGCCAGCGCGCGCAGCGCATCGGAATGGGACCCGAGCAGACTCGGACGCCCCGTTTCCAGCGCCCGTGCCAGCAGTGCCTGTATGGCGTCCTGCAGCGCCGGTGGTACCGCGTGGCCGCCAGGCTGGCCCTCGCGCAGCATGATGCTGCCGGCGGGCAGGGTGGCGTCGGGGGAAGCCACCACCACCGCGGCGGCGACCCGCTCGTGGCGCTGGTGGGCCGAAACGAACAGATCGAGGGGCTGCCAGGCACTCTCGGGGCCCACCCGCAGCAGCAGGATCTGCATGGCGCCCTCACAGCCCACGCCCAGGCCCCACAGCAGGTCATCGGCGCCGCGCGTGTCGTAGGTGATCAGCTTGGCGCTGCCGCTGCCGATCACCTGCAGCGCGTGCTCACGCAGATCCGATTCCAGGCAGCCACCGGACAGCAGCCCTGCATACTGGCCGTCCGCCGCAATCAGCATCAGCGCACCGGGCTTGCGGTAGGTCGAACCGGTGGTATGCACCACAACGGCCAGCGCCACGGCGCGACCGGCACGGCGCTCGCGCTCGTACAGCGGCAGGAGCGGTGCGATCAGGGTTTCCATCCGCCAATTATGCTTGAAGTTGCGTCGATCCGACGGCGTCAGTAGAGTCACGCGGCCTTTTTTGGCATGCGCGCAGCAGATGTTCAGATGAGCCCAAGCACCACCGCTTCCCCCGCCTCCGTCGCCGTTTCCCTGGCCCCGCACAACCAGAGCATCGACAGCTGGGTGGTGCATAAATTCGGCGGTTCGAGCGTCGCGGACGCCGCCTGTTTCGAGCGTGTGGCCGACATCCTCGACGCGCAGCCGCACCGGCGCCTCGGCGTCGTGCTCTCGGCATGCCGCGGCGTCACGGATGCGCTGCTGCGGCTGGTGCTGCTGGCCGAACAGCAGGATGAGCGTTACCAGATCGAGCTGCAGGCGCTGCGCGATCGGCACGCCACCATTGCGCGGGCGCTGCTGATGAGCGAAGGCGCCGCCTTGTACCTGTCGGCGATGGACCGGGACTGCCATGACATCGAGGGCATTTTGCATACCGTGCAGCTGACGCGCTCGGCAGCCGACAATGTCCGCGACCTGATCGCAGGCTATGGCGAGATCTGGTCGACCCGGCTGTTCCACAAGTACTTTGAGTCGCGCACGCGGCGCGCCGGCAAGACCGTATGGCTGGATGCGCGACGCATCGTCGTCGTGGAGTGGAGCTCGCTCGGGCCCGCCGTGCAGTGGACCGAATCGCAGCAGAATATCGAGCGGCTCGTCGGCGCAGACTTCACGGGCACGCTGATCATCACCGGCTTCATTGCTTCGGATCGCAAGGGCCTGCAGACCACCCTCGGCCGCAACGGCAGCGATTTTTCCGGCTCGATCTTCGGCGCGCTGCTGGCCGCGGCCGAAATCCAGATCTGGACCGACGTGGATGGCGTGCTGTCGGCGGATCCGCGGCGCGTGCCCGATGCGAAGGTCATCGATTCGCTGTCCTATAACGAGGCGATGGAGCTGGCGTATTTCGGTGCCAAGGTCATCCACCCGCAGACCATGGCACCGGCGATTCGCCGCAACATTCCCATCTGGATCCGCAACACCTTCGCACCCGACAAGCCCGGCTCGCTGATCTGTGCGGCTCCGGCATCGGCGCTGCCGGTGAAGGGCATCACCAGCATCGATGGTGTGGCGCTGGTAAACGTCGAAGGCGCCGGCATGATCGGCGTGCCCGGCACCGCGCATCGTCTGTTCGGGGCGCTGCGCGAAGAGGGGATCTCGGTGACGCTGATTTCCCAGGGCAGCTCCGAACACTCGATCTGCTGTGCGATACCGGCCGACCAGGCCGAACGCGCCGCCCGCGTGGTGCGTGGCGCATTTGATCGTGAGCTCACCGAGGGCCAGATCCAGCGCGTGGATGTGGACACGGGACTGGCCATCCTTGCCGTCGTCGGCGATGGCATGGCCGGCATGCCCGGCGTGTCGGCCAAGGTGTTTGAGGCCCTGGGCAGTTCGGCGGTGAATGTCCGCGCCATCGCTCAGGGCGCCAGCGAGCGCAATATCTCGGTGGTGATTGAAGCGAAGGATGCGACACGCGCGCTGCGCGCGGTGCATTCGAGCTTCTACCTGTCGCCGCATACCCTCTCCATTGGCCTGATCGGACCCGGAACGGTGGGGCGGGTGCTGCTCGACCAGCTGGCCTCACAATGCAGCCGGCTGCGCGAGCAGTTCCAGATCGATCTGCGCGTGCGGGGCATTCTCACGTCCGAGCGCATGCTGCTCAGTGATTCGGGTATTGACCTCGCCGACTGGAGCGCCGCCTTCAAAAGCGGCGCGATCGCGGCGGATCTGCAGCGCTTCGTCGAGCACCTGAATGTGGATCACCTGCCGCACACGGTGCTGATCGACTGCACCGCCAGTGAAGCGGTGGCGGCCCACTATCCGGAATGGCTGGCCAGTGGCATCCACGTGGTCACACCGAACAAGAAGGCCAACAGTGCCCCGCTGGCGTTCTATCGTCAGGTGCGTGCCGCGGGCCGCACCAGCGGCGCGCACTACCTGTACGAAGCGACGGTTGGCGCGGGCCTGCCGATCATCCAGACCCTGCGCGATCTGCGCGAGACCGGCGATGACATAGAAAGCATCGAGGGGATCTTCTCCGGAACCTTGGCGTACCTCTTCAACGTCTACGATGGCAGCGTGGCCTTCTCGGACATCGTGCGCGATGCCAAGCAGCGCGGCTATACCGAGCCGGACCCGCGTGATGACCTGTCCGGTATGGATGTGGCGCGCAAACTGATCATTCTCGGCCGCGAAATGGGCCTCGCACTGGAAATGGCCGACGTGAAGGTCGAGAGCCTGGTGCCCCCGGGACTGTCCGGATCCTCGATCGATGACTTCATGAGCGGCCTGCCGAAGTTCGACGCCGGCATGAACGAGCGGCTGCGGGCGGCGCAGGGTCGCGGCAAGGTCCTGCGGTATGTGGGCCGGATCACTTCCAAGGGTGAAGCGACGGTCGGTCTGATCGAGCTCGATGGCGGCCATGCCTTTGCGAATATGGCGCTGACCGATAATGTCGTGCGCTTTGCCACCGGCCGGTACAATGCCAACGCTCTGATCGTTCAGGGTCCAGGCGCAGGTCCCGAGGTGACTGCCGGCGGCGTGTTCGCCGACCTGCTGCGGCTGTCCGCCTATCTCGGAGCTCATATTTGAACCTTACGACTTCAGCCACGGCCTTTGCGCCGGCATCCGCCGGCAATGTGGCCATCGGCTTCGACATCCTTGGATTTGCCGTCGATGCGCTGGGCGACAAGGTGTCGGTCACGCGCACGGCGCGCCGCGGGGTGTCGATTTCGAGCATCACCGGTACCAGTGCAGATCTGCCGCGCAACCCCGAAGGCAATACCGCGGGTCGCGCGGTGATGGCCATGCAGGAGACGCTGGATCTGCCGTTTGGCTTTGATATGTGCATCGAGAAGGGCATTCCGCTGGGTTCCGGGCTCGGCGGCTCGGCGGCTTCCGCTGTTGCCGCCGTGGTCGCCGCGAATGCGCTGCTGCCCACCCCCTGCACCAAGCTCGAGCTGCTCAAGTTCGCCATGCACGGGGAGGCCGTCGCCTCCGGGTCCATGCATGTCGACAACATCGCCCCGTCGCTGTTCGGTGGCCTGGTACTGACCGTCGGCATCGACAATCCGCACGTCAAACAGATCCCCGTGCCGCGCGCCGTGCGCGCGGTGATGGTGCATCCGCATCTGTTCCTGTCCACCAAGGAAGCGCGCTCGATTTTGCGCGGCAGCGTGGCGATGTCGGATTTCGTGTGGCAGACCGCGCACCTGGCCGGCTTCATCTCGGGATGCTACACCGACGACATCGAGCTGATTCGCGCCTCCCTCGAGGATGTCGTGATCGAGCCGCAGCGCCAGACGCTGATTCCGGGCTTCGCGGACGTGCGCCGCGCGGCGATGGCAACCGGGGCCCTCGGCTGCTCGATTTCCGGCGCCGGGCCGACCGTCTTTGCCTGGGCGCTGGAACATCAGGCGGGCGCCGTCCTGGCCGCCATGCGCGTGGAATTCGGCCGCCACAACGTGCCCATCGATGAATGGATCATCGAGATCAATTCTCCGGGTGCACGCGTCATCGGAGCATAGCTACCATGCTGTTCCACAGTACCCGCCAAGCCGCGAATGCGCCCACGACGACCGGCTTCGCGCAGGCGCTGCTCAAGGGGCTCGCGCCCGATGGCGGACTGTACGTGCCGCAGCAGTGGCCAGTGCACCAGGCCGCCGCACTGTGCGAGCGCATCGCGCTGCCACCCGCGCAGTACCTGACCGCCGCCGGTCTGGCGCGCATCGGCGCGCTGTTTCTTGCGCCCCTGGTGGAGGGCAGCGAACTGGCCACCCAGCTGCCGGCCATCACCGCCCAGGCGTTCAGCTTTCCCGCCCCGCTGGTGCCGCTGGAGGCTCAGGACCGGCTGAGCGTACTGGAACTGTTCCACGGCCCGACCGCCGCCTTCAAGGACTTCGGTGCGCGCTTCCTGGCCGCGTGCATGTCACGCCTGCGCGCGCCGGGACAGCGTCCGCTGAACATCCTCGTCGCCACCTCCGGCGACACCGGTGGTGCCGTCGCCGCTGCCTTTCACCGCCTGGCCGGCGTGGAAGTGTCGGTGCTGTTTCCGATGGGACTGGTCTCTCCGACCCAGGAGCACCAGCTCACCTGCTGGGACGACAACGTCCGAGCATTTCGGGTGCGCGGCACATTTGATGACTGCCAGCATATGGTGAAGTGCGCTTTCATGGACCCGCTGTTGAAGCAGCGCTTCGAGCTGTCCTCCGCCAACAGCATCAACCTGGGGCGCTTGCTGCCACAGGCCGTGTACTACGCAGCCGCTAGTCTCAGGGGCTGGCGGGAGCACGGCGAGCCCGTCTCTTTCGTCGTGCCCAGTGGCAATCTCGGCAATGCCGTCGCGGGACTGTGGGCGCGCCGCCTCGGCATGCCCATCGGCGAATTCGTCCTGGCGCACAACGTCAACCGCACCGTGCCGGACTTGCTGGAGAGCGGCACCTTTGCGCCGCGGGCGAGCATCTCCACGCTGGCCTCGGCCATGGATGTCGGCAATCCCAGCAACCTCGAGCGCCTGCGCTCGCTGTACCCGGACCTTAACGAATTGCGAGCTACAATCAGTGCTGATGTCGTGACCGATGAGCAGATTCGTGCCCGCATTCGCAGCGGCTTCGAGGCGTACGGCCAGATCTGGTGCCCGCACACGGCCACGGCGGCCGAGGTCTATGCGCGGCTGCCGGCGGCGCGCCGGCAACGCGGCCGCTGGGTGCTGGTGGCGACGGCGCATCCGGCCAAGTTCCGCGAGATCGTGGAGCCCCTGATCGGCCGCCGCATCGCGATGCCGGAATCGCTGGCACGCCTGTTTGAACTGCCCGCGAAGGCAGTGGAGATTGCGGCCGACCTGGACGCCCTGCGCCAGGGAATGAACCCGGGATTGAACTAGGGAGCCAATGTGGATCTGCTGACCGAACTGCCACCCCTCACCTGGGCACTGGTTGCCGGCGCGGGCGTACTGGGCTGGGCTCTGTCGTGGCTGTGGCGCTGGTATCGGCAACGGCGCGCGCGGCGTGCGCTGGTCGCGGCCGTTGCAGCGGTGGGCTCGGATCACCTGGTCGATGTACTGGTGCCGGATGGCATGGGCAGTTCCTTCCACGTGGATTTCGTGCTGCGCACGCCGCGCGGCGCGGTGGTGCTTGACCTGCGTGACGTGCGCGGCAATGTCTTCGGCGGCGACCAGATGAACGAGTGGACCGTCATGGACGGACCGCATCGCTACACCTTTGTGAATCCGCAAAGTTCACTCTATGACCGCATCGCCGCGGTCAAGGTGATTGCCGGGGATGACATGCCGGTCGAAGGGCGCATCGTGTTCACCCGGCGCGCGCGCTTTCCGAAGGGTCTGCCGAAATGGACGCTGATGCTTGATTCGCTGGCCCGGGATTTTCCGCTCATCGAGGGTGGTACGCCCGGAGGCATCGATCCGTTCGACCAGCCCTGGGCCAATATTCGGCAGGCGGTCAGGCCCAGCCTGATGGCGCAGGCCCGACCCGTCAGCAGTTGAGCCCGAACAGCGCGCGACTCGCCGCAGTCGCGGCGGCCGCCACCTGCTCCAGCGTCTCACCCCGCGCTTGCGCCACGTGCGCGGCAATATGCCGCAGGTGCATCGGTTCATTGCGGCGCGAAGCCGGACGGGGTTTGAGGTCACGCGGCAGCAGGTAGGGGGCATCGGTCTCCAGGTGCAGCGCCCCGGCCGGAATCTCCCGCAGCAGGGGCAACAGGTGCGTCCCCCGCCGCTCATCGCAGATCCAGCCGGTGATGCCGATCGCCAGATCCAGATCCAGGTAACGATGCAGCTGTTCGCCGCTGCCGGTAAAGCAATGTGCGATGCCGCCCACGAGGTCGCGCCGATGCTCGCGCACGATGCTGACAAAATCCTCATGGGCATCGCGCTCATGCAGGAATACCGGTTTGCCGACCCGCGCGGCCAGCTCCAGTTGCTGATGAAACGCGTGTTGCTGGACTGCGCGCGGGGAGAGATCGCGAAAATAATCCAGGCCGCATTCCCCGACGGCCACAACCTCAGGCTGCCGGGCCAGGCTTTCAAGCTCAGCGAGGCCTGCTGCATCCAGCTCAGTGGCGTGATGCGGATGGATGCCGGCGGTCGCGAACTGACGGCGGGGCGCTGCGCGCGCCAGCGCGATGGCCTGGCGGCTGCCCGACGTGCTGGCACCGGTAATGATCATCTGCACCACGCCTGCCGCCTGGGCGCGCGCGATGACGGATTCGCGGTCGGCATCGAAGCTGTCGTGGCCGAGATTGATGCCGATGTCGATGAGGGCCGGTGTCGGGTGCATACACGATTCTGGCACAATGCCGCCTATGTTCCGTTGCTCCCGCGCTTCGCTGCTGCTGCTGCCGGCCATGTTCGCCGCGGCAACCTTGACGCTGGCTGCGGACACCGATTGGCGCGATGTTGAATCACGCATGCAGTACGCCTGGTACACCGAAGACGCGCGCGATCTGGCGGCGCTCGCGGATCGCGTCATGGCGGTGCCGGCGGGCGCGCCACTGCGTGACTACGACCTCGCCTGGATCCGGTTGCGGGAGGCGCAGTTGGCCTTCGCCCGCGCCGGTGGCGATACCGCGGCCGCTGTAGGCCGCGCGGCTGCGGACTGTATCAGTTCTGCTGACGATGCCTTGGCAGCACGGCCGACAGATGCTGAAGTGCTCGCCTTGCAATCATTGTGCATGGACTTGCGCACTCGCATACGTGCAGTCGGTATGCCTTTCGCAGGCTCGCGCACCCGTTCGCAGATGCAGATGGCGCTGCAGCTCGCGCCGCAGGATCCGCGCGTCAGGCTGCTCGCCGCGCAGCTGTCCTATCTGAACGCGAAGTCCGCGCACGAGCGCGGGCAGCTGCTGGCGCCGTTCCAAAGTGCCGTGGATGCGTTCGAGCTGGAGCGCCAGGGCCTGGAGCGCATTCCGGCTTGGGGCGCAGCAGAGGCGTGGCAGGGTCTGGCCCAGGTTTACCTGGATCGGGGCGATGCTATTGCAGCCCGTTCGGCACTGGAGCACGCTTTGCTGTTGATGCCCGAATACAACTCCGCGCATCGCCTGCTCGACCACATTGTGAAGGGGTAACCTCTTGGACATCGGTGGAGCTGAACCGCCCGCAGTGCGCATGCCGCTCGGCATCCGTGTGCTGTACATGGTGCTGTTCGCGATTGCGTTCTGGATGCTGATCTGGGTGCTCGCGGTCACCGTGATTGCGCAGCTGATCCTCACGCTGCTCGGCGGGCAACGCAGCGCGGAGCTGCTCAGATTCGGCAAGGGACTTTCGAGCTATATTTCGCAAGTAGTCGAATTTCTTACATTTTTAACCGACAGGCCGCCTTTTCCCTTTGCTCCCTGGCCGGATCGGACTTCACTGCAATGAGCATTCAGGAGCACACAATGTCCAAAATCTGCACCCCCGTGTTCGCAGTGCTGGCCATGGCCATCCTGGGTACCCAGGCGCAGGCGCAGAGCGCTGCGCACGCGAGATCATCGGCACCGGCCGCCAAGTCGCGCGCCCTGGACCTGACAGCGCCGCCGCTGAATCACATCATGCCGCGCGCGCAACTGCGCTACATCCTGGCGAATGAGGACGCGGACGCGGAGTTACCCACGGAAGTCAGTGTCAAGGGCACCAAGATAGTGGTCGTACCAGGAGGTCCCGGCAATCAGTTGCAGGCCATACCGTGGGCTATCCTGCACCCGACGCAGGCCTGGCGGATTTTTACGCCGCTGGAAGAGGCGCCCTGAGCGCCTGACACAGCGCATCGACGCTGCGCTGGCTCTGATCCCAGGAGACCACAAAGCGCGCTTCGCGACCGGCCGGCGGACCCCAGTCGTAGAAGCCGAACCCCTGCGCACGCAGGGCCGCCTTGCCCACGGCCCCCAGATCCAGGAATAGTTCGTTCGCTTCCACCGGGTGCAGGAGCCGCGCTCCCGCGGCCGCGGCGAGCTGCTGGGCCAGTCGATTCGCGTGCTGGGCGTGGGTACGCCACAGACCGCTTCGCACGTAGGTCAGCAGCTGCGCTGCGGCGTAGCGCGACTTGGATAACAGATGACCGGCGCGCTTGCGGCGCAGCTCGAAGTCCCGCACCAGTGCGGGATCGAAGAACACGACGGCCTCGGCGGCCAGGGCACCGTTCTTGGTCGCGCCGAATGAGAGCACATCGACGCCGGCACGCCAGGTCACATCAGCAGGCTGGCAGTCCAGAAAATCAATCGCGTTGGCCAGCCGCGCGCCGTCCATGTGGACCCGCAGGCCGTGATGATGGGCGAGGACGCTCAGCGCGGCGATCTGCTGGGGCCGATACGCGGTTCCCAGTTCGGTGGCCTGGGTGAGCGTGAGCGCCGCCGGCTGCACCGTGTGCACATTGGCCGGATGCTGCGTGATGGCTTCGGTCAACGCCTCACAGTCGATTCGGCCATGCTCCGCGGGCACCAATGTCAGGCGCGCACCGCCTGAGAAGAACTCGACGGCGCCGCACTCATCCTCCACCACGTGCGCGCCCGCATGGGCGTACACATTCCCGTATGGCGGCGACAGCGTCGCCAGGCTCAGCGCGTTGGCGGCGGTGCCGGTGGTCACGACGAAGGCGCGCACCGGCGTGCCGAAGAACTCACTGAACGCCGCATCCAGCTGCAGCGTCCAGGGATCATCACCGTAGGCTTTCTGCGCTCCATCGTTGGCGGCCGCAATCGCGGCCAGCAGTTCGGGTGCGACGCTGGCGGTGTTGTCGCTGTAGAAGGCGTGGGTATCCGAGGCTGCGCTCATTCCGGTCTCCAGCGAAAGGAGTAGGCGCCGATGCCGAGGAAAACCAGGGTGGTGCCGGCCAGGTATGCCAGGTCCACGCTGATCGCGGCCGCACCGGCACCGTCCAGCGTGATCGCACGCGCCGCCTGCAGAATATGCGTCAGGGGGAACAGCTGCGCCACGATCTGCATCCAGCGCGGCGAGCCCTCCAGGGAGAACCACACGCCCGAGAGCAGCATCATCGGCCAGGTCAGAAAGTTCAGCATGCCGCCGACCACCTCCTCGCTGGCGAAGCGCGCCGCGATGATCAGTCCGAAGGCGATGAGGCTCAGCGCGCCCAGTACCGCCACCAGCAGCAGCAGCGCGTTGCTGCCGGCATTACGAAAGTGGATGACCTGGCTGATGCCCACATACAGGATGAGGGTCACGACGAGGGCCAGCCCCAGGCGACTGAGCACCTGAGCGCTCAGGAACTCAAATGCCGACACCGGTGTGGCCGAGAGGCGCTTCAGGAAGCCGTTCTTGCGGTAACGCACGACCACGTAGCCGGCGCCCATCAGGCACGCAAACATCAGGTTCATGCCGAGCACGCCCGGGAACAGCCAGTCGATGTAGCGGACGGCGGCGCCCGTGATGGGCTGGCGCACGGCCTGCGGGTCGGCCTGCAGCAGCAGCTTCTCGGCCATGTAGCCTTTGGGTGAATCGGCTATGGCCCAGAAGCGGACCGGCCGCGTGCGCAGGTCCAGCAGCAGGTCCAGGTCATTGCGCGAGACGAGGTGGATGGCAGCGGCCTGCCGTGGCTGTTCCACGAACTGGAAATAGCGCTCGCCGAGGAAGGGATAACGGGCCGCGGTGGGCATCGGTGCCAGCACCCCGACCTTGAACAGCGGTCGAGGTGGCCCGCCAAAAATCAGCGCCATGGCCACCACCAGCGTCACCGGCACGCCGAGGGTGAATATCAAGGAGGAGCGATCCCGTACGAATTCGAGATTGCGTGCATGCCACACGGCCGTAAGACGTTTGGCGCTGCGGCGGAGGTCGATAAACAGGCTCATGCGCGCAGGTCCTTGCCGGTAAGTTCCAGGAACAGGTCTTCCAGATTGGGTGGCCGGATGCGCAGGTGCGCCAGGGAAACCGAGGACTGCATCAGCGTGCGCAGCGTGCCTTCCAGATCATTGGTCGTCAGTTCGACACGGCCGGCGGCCTCGAAGAATGCAAGACCCAGCTCCCGCGCGGCCGGCGTCCAGTCCTCCGCCGGCAGCTCCAGCAGCACCGCCTTGAAATGCTGGCGCAGCAGTGCCTGCGGCGCGCCCTGCGCGATGATCTTGCCGTGGTCCACGATCACGATCTCATCGCACAGCAGCTCGGCCTCCTCCATGTAGTGCGTGGTGAGGATGATGGTCTTGCGCTGCGCCTTGATCGACTGCACCAGCTCCCAGAAGCGCCGGCGGGCCTGCGGGTCGAGGCCCGTGGTGGGTTCATCGAGGAACAGGATGGCCGGATCATTGACCAGCGCGACCCCGAGCAGCAGCCGCTGCAGTTGTCCGCCGGAGAGTTTCTTGTTGTCGCGCGCCAGCAGCTTCTCGAGCGCGCACAGCCGAATCACTTCCGCCACCGGCAGGCCATGATCGTACAGGCCCCGAAACAGGTTCAGAGTCTGGCTCACGGTCAGGAAGTCCTGCAGGGCCGTCTTCTGGAACAGGATCCCGGCTTCGGCGCGGAAACGCTCGCCCAGCGGCGCGCCGCGGTAGCGCACGGCGCCGGCACTGGGCGCGAGGATGCCCTCCATGATCTCGATGGTGGTGGTTTTTCCGGCCCCGTTGGGTCCCAGCAGTCCGAAGCAGCACCCTTCCGGCACGCTGAAGGACACGCCATCGACGGCGGTATTGTCGGCATAGCGCTTGACCAGGTTATCCACCCGCAGCAGTGCAGTGTCCGGTGAGTCGATTATCATGGCGTGAATTGAACCAGCTTTTCCTTTGGTCCGACACTGAGACGCAACCGTGGGTGGTGCGTGAGAGCCGGCGTGCGCGGCGCCTGGCCGTGCGCGTGCATCGGACCGGGCGGGTCGAGGTCGTGGTGCCGCCGCGGACCTCCCGGGCGGCGGTGAGTGCCTTCGTGAGCGAACACCGTGACTGGATCGAGACCCGCCGGCAGGCGGCGCTGCGGCAAAAGCCGCCCGAGACCCCCTTTCCCCCGACGCGGATCGAGCTGCCGGGCGTGTACGAATCCTGGCGGGTTCACCTGGCCGGTGGCAGCGGGCCGATCCGGACCCGGGCGGGCGGTGATGAACTGCTGGTCATTGCCGGGGCGATCGGCGCATCGCAGCAGCTGGCGCAGGCCCTGCGCCGCTGGCTGATAGGCCGGGCCCAGGTCCTGCTCGCCGAGCATCTCGCGGATTGTGCGCGCGAGTTCGGTTTCAGCTACCGCACCTTGAGCATCCGCCGGCAGAAGACCCGCTGGGGCAGCTGTTCAGCGCGTGGCACGATCAGCCTGAATTGCTGCATTCTGTTCCAGCCCCCCGAGGTGCTGCGCTATCTGCTGATCCACGAACTGTCCCACACCCGGCATATGAATCATTCCCGGGCGTTCTGGGCAACGGTGGCGACGTGCTGTCCGGACTACCGCAAGCTCGATCGGCAATTGCTCGACGGCTGGCGCCGTGTACCATCGTGGCTGTCATGACCAATCGTCCCTACGACAAGTCCGAGCGGGTCGACCTGTCCAATGAGCCGGTCCATTGGGACCTGGGTTCCTCGTTGAGCTATGGCGAGTATCTGCGGCTCGACCAGATCCTGAGCGCACAGCGACCGCTGTCCTACGAACACGACGAGATGATGTTCATCATCGTCCACCAGAATTCCGAGCTGTGGATGCGGCTGTTTCTGCATGAGCTGGCCGGCGTGCTGGATTGTGTCCAACGCGACAATCTCGGGCCGTCATTCCGGATGCTGGAACGCATCGCGCGCGTGCAGACACAGCTTACGGCCATCTGGGATGTGCTGGCGACCATGACGCCGGCCGACTACTCGGCATTCCGCAATGTGCTGGGACGCTCCTCCGGATTCCAGTCGGTGCAGTACCGCATCCTGGAATTCACCATCGGCAACAAGAACGCGGATGTGATCAATGTCCACCGCAACGATCCGGTGGTGTTTGCGAAACTGCAGCAGGTGCTGGCGGCGCCCTCGCTATATGACGAGGTGCTGCGACTGCTCAGCCGCCGCGGCTACGGCATCCCCGAGGACTATCTGTCACGGGATTTCAGCGAGCCCTACCAGTCGAGCAAGCAGGTGGCCGGCGCGTGGCTGGGCGTCTACCACAACTCCGAAAAAGAATGGGACCTGTACGAACTGGCGGAACGGCTCATCAATCTGGACCATCAGTTCCAGATCTGGCGCTTCCATCATCTCAAGGCGGTCGAACGGATCATCGGCCACAAGCGCGGCACCGGCGGCACCAGCGGCGTGCCGTACCTCGCCAAGGCACTGGAACTCAGGTTTTTTCCGGAACTGTGGCAGGTGCGGACGTCGATGTGACGGTGGCGCTCGCCCGCGCCGCACGCGCCCGATTCATCACCCGCACCCCGAGGCGGAACCCCAGCAGTACCGTCAGCATTGCCACGTACAGCAAGGGTTGGCGAATGTCCTTTTTCACCTGCCACCAGAAGTGCCATACGCCCAGAATCGCGATCACGTAGATCAGGCGGTGCAATGCCTGCCAGCGCCGACCCAGGCGCCGCATCATGCGGTTGGTGGAGGTGACCGCCAGCGGTATCAGCAGCAGCAAGGCCACAAACCCGATCGTGATATAGGGCCGCTTGACGATGTCCTGCAGCACGTTCCGATAGTCCAGTTGCTGGTCCAGGACCAGGTACACGGTGAAATGCGCGACCAGGTAGAAAAAAGCGAACAGCCCCAGCATCCGGCGCAGGCGCACGAGGTGCGTCCAACCCGTCAGGCGGCGCACCGGCGTGACGAGCAGCGTCAGCAGCAGGAAGTTCAGCCCGGTCCTGCCACAGGCATGCAGCAGCCTCGCGACCGGATCGGCTCCCAGGTCCTCGCCAAACCAGCCGAATGCGCCCGCTACGAGCAGCGCAGCCGGCACCGCGCTTGCGACGAAGACGGCGGGCTTGTACACATAGCGGTAACGCTGGTCGACACTCATCAGAAGTTGCGGCGCAGGTCCATCCCCTTGTAGAGGTAGCCGACCTCGTTTTCATAACCGTTGAACAGCAGCGTCGGCTGGCGCGCCGCGAACAGCCCCTTGCCGATCGGCCGTTCGCTCGCCTGACTCCAGCGCGGGTGGTCCACGTGCGGATTCACATTGGCATAGAAGCCGTATTCGTTGGGCGCCGAGATGGCCCAGGTCGTGGCCGGCTGGGTGGCGACGAAATTGATCTTGACGATGGACTTCACGCCTTTGAACCCGTACTTCCAGGGCGTCACCAGGCGCAGGGGCGCGCCATTCTGGTTGGGAAGAACCTGTCCGTACAACCCGATGGCGATGAGCGCCAGGGGATTCATGGCCTCATCCAGCCGCAGACCTTCGACATAGGGCCACTGCAGTACATCGTCGCGCTCGCCGGGCATCTGCTTCGGATCCATGAGTGTCACCAGCTGCACGTACTTGGCGTTGGAATTGGGCTTCAACTTTTGGATCAGCCCGGACAACTGAAAGCCGAGCCACGGAATCACCATGGACCAGGCCTCCACGCAGCGGAAGCGGTAGATGCGCTCTTCGAGGGGCAGACCCTTGATCAGATCATCGAAAGCGAACGTTCCCCGCACTGCGCATTCGCCGCCGACCGTCACACTCCAGGGCTTCGGCCGCAGAGTGTGCGCGTTGTGCGCTGGATCCTCCTTGCCGGTGCCGAATTCGTAGAAGTTGTTGTAATGAGTGATGTCCTGGAAACTGGTCGGAGCTTCCTTCACCGAATAGCGTGCGTTGCGCGTGAAGGCGAGGTGCGGATCCGGTGGCGGTGCGGCCGGCGCAGCCTGCACCTTGTGCGCAGCGGCGCTCAATGCACCGGTGGCCATCGCGCCTGCCAGCAGTTCGCGACGGTTCAGAAATGCATCCAGAGGCGTTATCTGCGACGGCCGAATGATTCGGGCCTGTGTTCCTTTCATCGCGAATCTCCGTTGACCTGCGCTCGAGTGCCGGATTTTAAGTCGTTGCGCTCCAGTTGGCGAACGGTGTTATGCCGATGGCGCGCGCAAGACGAATCGTACGCCGCGAACCATTGACCAGGCGCGGGACGTCGGCCAGCCGCAGGTGCGCCAGATCGCTGCCCGCATTGCCATACGCGACGCTTTGCAGGCCCGCGTGCTGCTGCTTGAGCTGCTCGAAGCAGCGCACCTTCTCCGGCCCGCGGCGGTTGGCGGTCGTGAGCGCGCCGGTCAGGCGCCCGGACGCATCGAACGCCACCCCCGTGCAGATCACTTCGTTGAATTCCAGCGCCTGGGCGATCTGCGGGACGTACAGGTCGGTACTGGCGCTCATGAGCACCAGCAGATCACCCGCCGCACGATGCGCCTTGATCATAGCCAGCGCACCCGCACTGCTGCCGATTGAGATCGCCCCGGGTACGAACTGCTGGGTCCACGCCGCCAGCTGTTCTCGCGTGGCTCCGCCCAGGGTGGCGCGCAGGAAGGCAGATTTGACCGCGCCGTGGTCAGCGGCGCCGATGGCGAAGGCGCCAAGCGTTGGCAGCAGCCGCGCCATGCGCAGGCGGCTGCGGCCCGAACGAGTCAGGTAACCGGTCACATATGGCAGTAGCGTGTCGCGATGCGTGATCGTGCCATCGAGATCGAAGACGACCAGCCGCATCGGATTACACGCGGCTCGGGTTAAGGTCTAAGCCGCGCGCGCTGTGGCGAGTTGCCGCAACACGTATTTCAGGATACCGCCGTGCCGGAAGTACTCGTGCTCCTTGGGCGTGTCGATCCGCAGCCGCACTTCGAAGTGCAGCGGCGCACCGCCTGCCGCAGGAGTCGCCGTGACCTTCACGGTCCTGGCACCCGCAGCGGTCAGACCGGTGAGGTCGAAAGTCTCCGTGCCGGTCAGACCCAGGCTCTGCGCATTCTGTCCGGGCAGGAACTGCAGGGGCAGCACGCCCATGCCGATCAGATTCGAGCGGTGGATGCGCTCGAAGCTCTCGGCGATCACGGCCTTCGCGCCCAGCAGCATGGTGCCCTTGGCGGCCCAGTCACGCGATGAGCCCGTGCCGTACTCACGACCCGCGAGTATCACCAGCGGCGTGCCTTCGGCCTTGTAACGCATCGCGGCGTCATAGATCGACATCTGTTCGCCGCTGGGAACGTGCACCGTGACGCCGCCTTCGGTACCCGGTGCGAGCAGGTTGCGCAGCCGGATATTGGCGAACGTGCCGCGCATCATGACCTCGTGGTTGCCGCGACGTGCCCCATAGGAGTTGAAGTCAGCCGGCTGCACGCCCTGCTCGATGAGGTAGCGCGCGGCCGGACTGCTCTTGGCGATGTTGCCGGCCGGAGAGATGTGGTCGGTGGTGACCGAATCGCCCAGCACGGCAAGCGCGCGTGCGCCATGCACATCACCCACTTTCGCAGGCGTCATGGTCATGCCATCAAAGTAGGGCGGATTCTTCACGTAGGTCGACCCCTTATCCCAGGCGTAGACATTGCCCTGCGGGATCTTGATGCTCGACCAGTTGTCGTCCCCCTTGAACACGGTGGCATAGCTGTCGCGGAACATCTGCGAGTCGACGGCGCGCAGCACCGTGTCCTGGACTTCCTTCTGGCTGGGCCAGATGTCCTTCAGGAACACCGGCTGGCCATTGCTGCCGACGCCGAGCGGCTCGGTCGCAAGGTCCACATCCAAAGTGCCCGCCAGGGCGTACGCGACCACCAGCGGCGGGGAGGCGAGGAAATTCATGCGCACTTCGGCATGCACGCGGCCCTCGAAGTTACGGTTGCCGGACAGCACCGCGCCGGCGATCACATCGCCGGCCTTAACGGCGGCCGAAATCTCCGGTCGCAAGGGCCCCGAGTTGCCGATACAGGTGGTGCAGCCATAACCGACCAGGTCAAAGCCCACGGCAGCCAGATCATCCAGCAGGTCCGCCTTGCGATAGTAGTCCGTCACCACCCGCGAGCCAGGGGCCAGGGAGGTTTTCACCCAGGGCTTGGCGTTCAGGCCCAGCTTGCGCGCGTTGCGCGCGAGCAAACCGGCGCCCAGCATGACGTAGGGATTGGAGGTGTTGGTGCAGCTGGTGATGGCCGCGATCAGTACCGCGCCATCCTTGAGCTGCACGGACTTGCCGCCGGTGGTCAGCGGCGCGGTGCCGGTCGCGGTGGGATTGCGCTTGGTGCGCTCCTCGGTCATCGTG
The DNA here is from genome assembly GCA_036267975.1 of Steroidobacteraceae bacterium. Lineage (GTDB taxonomy): Bacteria > Pseudomonadota > Gammaproteobacteria > Steroidobacterales > Steroidobacteraceae > DAIDKA01. Next base: position 82,536 of record DATAVA010000018.1, read on the forward strand.
ATCAGGCTCTTGCGATACGCGGCCTTGGCACCCTTCAGCGGCACCCGATCCTGCGGGCGCTTGGGGCCCGCGATGCTCGGCTCCACGCTCGACAGGTCCAGTTCCAGCGTATCGGTGTAGCCGGCGGCCGCGGCACCCGTGACCCGCCACAGGCCCTGGGCCTTGGCATAGGCGCTGACCAGTTCGACCTGTTCCTTCGGCCGACCCGTCATTTCCAGGTAGTGAATGGTCTCCTCGTCAATCGGGAAGATACCGCAGGTGCTGCCGTACTCGGGCGCCATGTTCGCAATGGTGGCGCGATCCGCCAGCGGCAGATTCGCGAGGCCATCGCCGAAATATTCCACGAACTTCTCGACCACGCCCTTCTTGCGCAGCATTTCGGTGAGTGTGAGCACCAGGTCCGTGGCCGTGGCGCCCGCGGGCAGGCTGCCCGTGAGCTTCACGCCGATCACCTGCGGGATCAGCATGGTGATCGGCTGGCCGAGCATGGCCGCTTCGGCTTCGATGCCGCCGACGCCCCAGCCGAGCACGCCCAAGCCATTGATCATGGTGGTGTGCGAGTCGGTACCGACGAGGGTGTCCGGATAGGCCCGGTGGGTCTCGCCCTCAGGGTGATCAAACACCACGCGCGCCAGGTGTTCGAGGTTGACCTGGTGAACGATGCCGGTGTTCGGCGGCACGACCTTGAAATTGTCGAACGCGGTCTGTCCCCAGCGCAGGAAGGAGTAGCGCTCGCCGTTGCGCTGGAATTCGATTTTATTGTTATCGGCCAGGGCCTGCTTGGTGCCGTATTCATCGACTTGCACGGAATGATCGATGACCAGCTCCACCGGAGCCAGCGGGTTCACACTCTCGGCCTGGCCGCCGAGCTTCACTACCGCCTCGCGCATGGCGGCCAGATCCACCACGCACGGAACGCCGGTGAAGTCCTGCAGGATCACCCGCGCCGGGGTGAAGGCGATTTCGTGTGCCGGAGCGGCCGTCGGGTCCCAGTTGAGGATGGCTTCGATGTCCTTGCGGGTGACGTTGACGCCGTCCTCGAACCGCAGCAGATTTTCCAGCAGGATTTTCAGCGAAAAGGGCAGACGCGCGACCTGCTCCTGGGGCAGCGTCTTCAGGCTGAAAATCTCGTAGGAACGGTCGCCCACCTTGAGCGTGGTGCGCGACTTGAAGCTGTCGGTCATGAGGTTCTCCGCTGGTGCATGGGCGCCATTTTGCTTCATTGGCGGTGAGGAGTAAAATGACTTTAACTACCTTATTGATGCATATTTTGCATGAAAATAGACACCCTCGGTGTACAGGCGTTTGTCGCGATTGCAGAGAGTGGCTCGTTCAATCGGGCCGCGGCCGCCCTCAGCATTACGCAAAGTGCCTTGAGTCGTCGCTTGCGGGGACTCGAAACGGATCTTGGCGTTCGTTTGATTGAGCGCACGACCCGCACGGTATCCCTGTCCCGCTCCGGCGCGGGGTTCTTGCCGCAGGCGCGCCGATTGCTCGCCGAGCTCGCGGCTTCCTTGAATGAAATCCGCGAGACGGGTAATGCGATGCGCGGCGATGTGACGCTGGCCTGCGTACCGACGATGGGGGTGCACTATTTGCCCGAAGTGCTGCGCGAATACGCAGTCCACTTTCCGAATAATCGAATCCGCCTGCTCGACCACGCTTCATCGGCGGTCGCCGAGGCGGTATTGCGCCGCGAGGCCGAATTCGGCATTAACGTTGCCCGGCTGCGTCATGCGGACCTCGACAGCACGCCCCTGCTGCAGGACAGTTTTGTGCTCGTGTGCAGGCGCGACCATCCGCTGGCGCAGCATCGACGGGTTTCCTGGCAGCAGTTGAAGGGTCATCGCCTGATATTTCCAGGCGCGAGCAGCAGCAACGAGCCGCTGCTGGAACAGGCCTTGGGCATAGAACATCGGGCCTTGGACATTTTTTACGAGGTGCAGCGCAGCTCGACGGCCGTCGGGCTGGTTGCGCAGGGCGTGGGCATTGCGGTGGTGCCGCGCCTGGCCATGCAACACGGCGCATATCCGAGTTTGCGAGTGGTTGATCTGGTCGCGCCGACCGTCTCGAGAACATTCAACCTGCTCACCCGCAAGGGGGCCGTCCTGTCACCGGCCGCGCATAATCTTTATGCGTTACTGCTGGAGCGCCGCTCGGGATTCAGGAAGTCACTGCGCTGATGGTTCCGCCGCCCAGGCACAGCTGCCCGTCGTAGGCGACCGCGAACTGGCCGGGTGTCAGCGCGCGCTGTGGTTCATCAAAAACCACGCGGGCAGTGCCATTCGGCCCAGGATGCAGCACCGCGGGCTGATCGGTGTGGTGATGGCGCACCCGCACCGTGCAGCGGCGCGGGCCAGTTGGTGCGGCCACCAGCCAGTGCAGGTTTTCGCAGTGCAGCTCGCGCGCGCACAGCAGCGGATGATCATGGCCCTGCACGGCGATGAGCAGGTTGCGGGACGCATCCTTGGCGGCGACGTACCAGGGCGCCGTTTCACCGTCGCGGCGCCCCCCGATGGCGAGTCCGCCGCGCTGACCCAGGGTGTAGAAAGCCACGCCGCAGTGCGTGCCGAGGTGTTCGCCAGTGGGGGACTCGATGGGGCCGGGTGACTCATCGATGTACTGGCGCAGGAACTTGCGAAAGGGGCGCTCGCCGATGAAGCAGATGCCGGTGCTGTCGGGTTTGTCGAACACCGGCAGACCAGCGTGCCGCGCACGCTCGCGCACCTGCGCCTTGGTGTAGTCACCGATGGGCATGAGTGCGTGGCCCAGATCTGCGCGGTGCACGGCATGCAGAAAGTAGGTCTGATCCTTGAGGGCATCCGCTGCTTTCAGCAGCTGCACGGCGCCGTCCTGATGCAGCCGTGCGTAGTGTCCGGTGGCGAAACGGCTGGCACCGAGGCGCCGCGCGTAGCGCAGGGCCACGCCAAACTTCACCTCGCGGTTGCACAGGACATCAGGGTTCGGGGTACGACCGGCACGATGCTCGGCCAGAAAGTACTCGAATACCCGAGTGCGATACTCGGCCGCGAAGCTGACCCGGTGCAGCGGAATGCCCAGAACCCGTGCCACGGCGCGCGCGTCCTGGTAATCCTGCGCCTGGGTGCAGTAGGCATCCTCTTCGTCCCAGTTGCTCATGAACAGCCCCTGGACCTGCAGCCCCTGCTCGACCAGCAGCAGGGCCGCGACCGCCGAGTCCACGCCACCGGACAGACCCACGATGACCGGCCCCGCAACGCAGGCCGCGGCGGCGTTCATGCCACCTCCACGGCGGAAATTGCCCGGGCGCCGTCCATGTCCAGATGGCCGACCCCCAGCAGCGGCTGGCGCTGTCCGGCGAGGTAATCATCGATACAGCGCAGCACCAGCGGGCTGCGCAGGCGCGCCGCGCGCTCCAACAGCTGTTCACGCGTCAGCCAGTGGGTGCGCAGAATGCCATGATCCAGGGGCTGCGCTGCATCATGGTCGGTGACACTGCCGATGAAGGCGAAGCGCAGCGATGCACGGCCGGTGCCGGGATGACGCCACAGATAGGCTCCCAGGAACGCCTCACCGGTGAAGCGCCACGCGGTTTCCTCGCGGGTTTCGCGGGCCACGGCCTGCAGCAGTGTTTCGCCTCGCTCGACGTGCCCGGCGGGCTGGTTGAATACCAAGCGCCGGGCAATACGCTCCTCGACCAACAGGAATCGTCCCTGCCTTTCGGCAAGGGCGGCGACGGTGACATCCGGAGGGCTGGGCATGGCCGCTCCATTATAGACAACCGGCCGCCACTCCCAGGCACGCTTCGGTTAATTGTGCCGGGCGACCCTCAGCGCACGCTCCGGTGCGCTGGCGTTCCACACGGCATCAAACTCAGCCAGATGCAGGCGGGCCACGGCCGGGTTGTTGAAGTCGGCGATGCCATCCCAGGTATCCGCGCGCAACCGGTACACGATGGCGCGTTCATCGGCGATCAGGTAGGCGCAGGAGCGCTGCTGCGGCATGTGGTTCGCCACGTAGCGGATATCGATGTAGCTCGAGAGCCGTCGCCCCATGGCAATGAAGCGATTGGTGTCGGTCATCACCCGGGTCGGGTCCACCAGCAGCACGCGCACCTTGGCGAAGCTGCGTGCCAGCACGAAACTCTTGATGATCTCGAGGAAGGGAGTCTGGTCGTAGACCTCCGGTTCAAGGTCCTGCGTGTAGATCGACAGTATCCGGTTCGCGGAGGCCGCGGCAGTGTCCACTGCGACGCGCGCCTCGGCGATGCTCGTGATCACCGACATCGGCTCGGCGCTGCGCTGCGGGGTTGCAAGGCTGATGGTGCCGGAGGATTTTTCGGGCGTGAAACGGGCATGGGCCAGAGGCGCCAGCACTCCGTTATCCTCGCCATCCCCGGAGATTCCCACGATGCACCGCTCGACGATTGCGCCTGCGAACGCGCAGACCGAGGGATCTTAGGAAGGCTACCGCGGGTTGATTGTCGATCCGATCACGCTTTGATGGGGTACGAGCGCGGTGTTGCGCCAAATTCGTGGCGCAGATCACTCAATAATGCGAGTTCATGGGAGCTTGCGCGCAAGTTCGGCGGCCAATCCGACATAATCCTGAGGCTTCAATTGCTGCAGGCGGACCTTCTCCGCAGCGCCAATGGGCAGCGTTTCGATGAAGGCTGCCAGGCTCGGGCCATCGATTGAGCGTCCGCGTGTGAACTGCTTCAAGAGCTCATAGCCCTGCGGCACACCCTGAGCGCGCAGTACGGTCTGCACTGCCTCGCCGAGCACTTCCCAGGCTACGTTGACGTCGGCGCTGATGCGTGCCGCATCGGCATCAATCTTGGCAAGGCCGCGCAACGCGGAGCGCCATGCGACCAGGGTATGGCCCAATGCGACACCGACATTGCGCAACACCGTGGAGTCGGTCAGATCACGCTGCCAGCGCGACACCGGCAGCTTGTCGGCGAAGTGTCGCAGCAGTGCATTGGCGAGTCCGAGATTGCCCTCGGCATTTTCGAAATCAATCGGATTGATCTTGTGCGGCATGGTGGATGAACCCACCTCGCCGGCGACGGAACGCTGGCGCAGATAGCCGAGCGAAATGTAGCCCCAGATATCGCGGCACAGGTCGAGCGTGATGACGTTGATCGCGGCCACCGCATCGCAGTACTCCCCGATCCAATCGTGCGGCTCGATCTGGGTCGTGAACGGATTGTCGATGAGGCCCAGCGACTCGACGAAGTGCTGCGCGATCTGCGGCCATGGCAGCTGCGGCACGGCTGCGACATGCGCATTGAAATTGCCGACCGCGCCATTCCACTTGCCGAGGATCTCGACCGTGGCGAGGCGCTGCTGTGCGCGCCGCAGCCGCGCCACCACGTTGGCCAGTTCCTTGCCCAGGGTGGTCGGACTTGCGGGTTGGCCGTGGGTGCGCGCCAGCATCGGCAGGTCGGCATAGCGCGCCGCGAGCGCTGCCAGCGCACCACTCAGTTCATCGGCCGCACCGGACATGACGATGCGCGCGGCGGTCAGCAACTGCGCGTAGCTGAGGTTGTTGATGTCCTCCGAGGTGCAGCCGAAGTGCACCAGCTCAAGATTGGCGGCGGTGGCGCCGGCGTCCTGCAGCACTTCGCGCACGTAATACTCGACGGCCTTTACATCGTGATTGGTTCGCGCCTCGATGCCTTTGACGAGGGCCGCGGCATCTGCCGCCGGATGTTCGGCGAGTGAGCGGGCGGCCTTGAGAACCTGCGCGGACAATTGGGCGCCCGCGAGCGCAGGTGCGGCCTGTGCCAGGTGCAGCAGCCAGTGCGCTTCGATGCGGATGCGCTCGCGGATCAGCCCGGCCTCCGAGAGTAGCTCGCGCAGCGGTTCGGTCGCGCGCCGATAACGACCATCCAGGGGTGACAGCGCCGTGAGGGCGGAAGGGTCAGTCGCAGACATACATGCGCAATCCGGCAATGGGCAATGGGCAATACGGGGTGTTAGGATTTGCAATGATACCGTGCCGGAGTGCCTGAGATGACAGCTTCTTTTCGTACCGAACGCGACAGCATGGGTGAGCTGCAGGTGCCCGCCGATGCGCTGTGGGGCGCGCAGACGCAGCGTGCCGTGCAGAACTTTCCGATCAGCGGCCGCCCGTTGCCACGCGCCTTCATCCGCGCCTTGGGCGTGATCAAGCAGGCCGCCGCCCTTGCCAATGCCAAGCTCGGTCTGCTGGACCCGGAGGTGGCCCAGGCCATAGCGGTGTGCGCCGCGCAAGTGGCGGAAGGCACCCATGATGTCCAGTTTCCGATCGATATTTTCCAGACCGGGTCGGGCACCAGTACCAACATGAATGCGAACGAGGTGATCGCGCACCTTGCCTCCGGGCGCCTGGGTCGTACGGTGCATCCCAATGATGATGTCAACATGGGACAGAGCAGCAATGACGTGATCCCGACGGCCATCCATGTCAGTGCGGCGCTCGCGACCCAGGCGCAGCTGCTGCCGGCCCTCGCGCATGTGTGCGCGGTGCTGCACAGGCGCGAAGGTGAGCTTGCCGAGGTCGTGAAGACCGGACGCACCCATCTCATGGACGCCATGCCCATCACGCTCGGTCAGGAACTGTCGGGATGGCGTAGCCAGCTTGAGAACGGTCAGGCGCGGCTCAAGGCCGTTGAACCGCGCCTGCTGGCGCTGGCCCAGGGCGGCACCGCGGTCGGGACCGGCATCAATGCACATCCGCAGTTTGCCGCGAAGTTCTGCGCGGAACTTGCGGCCATCACCGGCATCGCATTTGTGCCGAGCCGCAATTATTTCGAGTCGCTGTCCGCCCAGGACGCGGCGGTGGAGCTGTCGGGTCAGCTGAAAGTCATTGCGGTGAGCGTGATGAAGATGGCCAACGACCTGCGCTGGATGAACAGCGGACCGCTCGCGGGACTGGGGGAGATCGCACTGCCGGCCTTGCAGCCCGGCAGCAGCATCATGCCGGGCAAGGTCAATCCGGTAATTCCGGAAGCCGCGGCGATGGTCGCTGCCGAAGTCATCGGCAACGACACGACCATCACCATTGCTGGCCAATCCGGCAACTTCCAGTTGAATGTGATGCTGCCGCTGATCGCCTACAAGCTGCTCGAAAGCATCCGCCTGCTGGCGAACGTTCTGAATGCGCTGGCCGATCGGGCCATCGCCGGATTCACCGTGAACGAACCGCGACTGCAGGAGGCACTCGAGCGCAATCCGATTCTCGTGACCGCACTGAATTCGATCATCGGCTATGAGAAAGGTGCCGCCATCGCGAAGCAGGCCTATGCGGAAGGCAAGCCGATCCGCGAAATGGCGCAGAAGATGACCGATCTTAAGTCCGCGCAACTGGCGAAACTGCTCAACCCTTTGGAATTGACGCGCGGGGGCATCAAGGGCGGCACCAGCGGCGGCGGCTGAGGCTGCCTTGGATCCCCAGTTCTGGCAACGGCGGATTGCCGAGCGCTTGCGCGGCAGCACTGCGCGCCATGAACGTGCCGATTGGGTACTGCCGGGGTTGACCGCGCAGGAGAGTCGCGTCTTCGACGCATTCGTGCCCAAATCCCTCACACCCGCGGCGGTGCTGATGCCCATCATTCTGCGTGAGCCCTCGGCCACGGTGCTGTTCACCCAACGCTCCGCGGCGCTGCGGCATCATGCCGGTCAGATCAGTTTTCCGGGCGGCCGCCTGGAGACTTCCGATGCCAACCCGATCGCGGCCGCGTTGCGCGAGGCCCAGGAGGAGGTGGGTCTGGATCCGGCATTTGTCACCATCGTGGGTTTTCTTCCCGATCACATCATCGGCACCGGCTTTCGGGTGACGCCGGTGGTGGGGTTCGTGCGACCGGGCTTCACCGTGGTGACCGATGCGCGCGAAGTGCAGGAGACTTTCGAGGTGCCGCTGGACTTCTTGTTTGATCCGGCAAATTTCCGTCAGCGGCTGCGCCAGTACGTGCCGGAACTGCCGCCCGTGCAGCTCAACGATATTCCTTTCAATGAACGCAATATCTGGGGCGCCACCGCCGGGATGCTGATGGGCCTGTATCGGTTGTGCAAGGAGTGAGCATGTCGCGAAGTGCTGCGCCGGATCTGTCCGCCATGGCCGACCTGCTGGCCCTGATGGTGAAACTGCGCGATCCGCTCAAGGGCTGTCCCTGGGATCGTGTGCAGACGTTCGCGAGCATCGCGCCTTACACCCTCGAAGAGGCGTACGAGCTGGTGGATGCGATTCAATCCGGCGACCCACCACCGCGACTGCGCGATGAGCTCGGTGACCTGCTCTTCCAGGTGGTGTTCTACGCGCAGCTGGCGCAGGAGCGCGGCTGGTTCGATTTCGACGGGATTGCGCGTGCGATCCACGACAAGCTGGTGCGACGCCATCCGCATCTGTTCGGTGAACCGGCGGTCCCCTGGGAGGACCTGAAGGCCCACGAACGGGAAGCCGCCGCCACCGTCGAGGATCCTCATACCGCACTCGGGGTGCTGGCCGATGTGCCGCGGGCCCTGCCGGCGCTGACGCGCGCCCAGAAACTGGGTAAGCGGGCGGGACGGGTGGGCTTTGACTGGACCGACATGCGCGACGTGCGGGCCAAGATTACCGAAGAGCTCGCCGAACTGGACGAAGCGGTGCTCGAGGCCGGTACCCACCCGGATCTGGCCAACCCGCCGGCGCACCTGGTCGAGGAGATGGGCGACCTGTTGTTCGCCATCGCCAACTGGGGCCGCCATGTCGGTGCCGATGCGGAAGGTGCGCTGCGTGCGGCGAACGCGAAATTCGAGCGCCGGTTCGCCAGCATGGAGGCTCTGGCGCGCGAGCGCGCACTGGTGCTCAGTGAACTGACGCTTGCGCACTGGGAGGCGCTGTGGCTGGAGGCGAAGGATGCGGAGCGCGGCCGGACCGGCTGACTTGAACGGCGCCCGCGCGGCCCCAAAACATGGTCCCGAAATGGTTTCGTGTTAGGATTTAGTCCCTTATGCGCTCTCCCGTTATGACTTCCTGGCATCCCGCAAGCTGGCACACCAAGGCTGCACAACAGCAGCCGCGCTACGATGATTTGGTGCAACTGGAGAAGGTGGTGGCGCAGCTGTCGCGGCTGCCGCCCATCGTCGTGTCGTGGGAGGTCGATGCGGCGCGCGAGCACCTGGCGGCCGCGCAGCGTGGCGAGGCGTTCCTGCTCCAGGGCGGCGACTGCGCCGAGACCTTCGAAGATTGCGAATCGGATCAGATCGCACGCAAGCTGAAGATTCTGCTGCAGATGAGCCTGGTGCTGCTGCACGGGCTGAAGAAGCCGGTGATCCAGGTCGGTCGGATGGCGGGGCAGTACGCCAAGCCGCGCTCCGCCGACATGGAAACCAAGAACGGCGTGACGTTACCCAGCTATCGCGGCGATCTGGTCAATCGGCCGGAGTTCACCCCTGAGGCGCGCGCGCCCGATCCGCAGCTGCTGCTGCGTGGCTACGAGCGCGCGGCGCTCACGCTGAATTTTGTACGGGCGCTCATCGATGGCGGTTTTGCCGATCTGCACCATCCCGAATACTGGGACCTGGGTTTTCTCAACCACAGCCCACTGAAGGATGCGTACCAGCGCATTGCCGATTCGATTGCCGACTCGCTCGATTTTTTCGAAGGCATCAGCGGCCGTCCCATCCATGAGGCCGCGCAGCCGAACTTCTACTGCAGCCACGAGGGTCTGCATCTGCTGTACGAGCAGGCGCAGACGCGCTTCATTCCGCGTCAGCAGCGCTGGTACAACCTCTCGACCCACTATCCGTGGATCGGCATGCGCACCGCGCAGCTGGATGGCGCGCACGTCGAATATTTCCGCGGCATTTCGAACCCGGTGGCCGTCAAGGTCAGCAGCGGTATGGATGATGCGTGGGCGCAGGGCCTGGTGACGACCCTGAATCCGCAGAACCAGCCGGGTCGCCTGACCTTCATTCACCGCTTTGGCGCCAAGGACATCGAGAAGTCGCTCCCGCGCCTGATCAAGGCGGTGCGCGAGACCGGGCAGAGTGTGCTGTGGGTGTGCGATCCCATGCACGGCAACACGGAGACCAGCACCGGGGGCCTGAAGACCCGGCGCTTCGAGAACATTCTCAAGGAAATCGATCTTGCGTTCCGCATCCACGCGGAAATGGGCTCATACCTGGGCGGCGTGCACATCGAGCTGACCGGTGAGGATGTGACCGAGTGCACCGGGGGTGCGCGCGGCTTGACGGATGCGGACCTGCAGCGTGCCTACCGCTCGACGGTCGATCCACGGTTGAACCAGGAGCAGGCCCTGGAACTGGCCCTGCTGATCGCGGAGCGCAGCCACAACCACCGTCACCGCTGACCTGCGCATGCGTTACGAACACATCGTCGTTCCGGCTGCGGGTACGAAAATCCGCGTCAACACGGACGGTTCGATCAATGTGCCGGACGACCCCATCATTCCGTTCATCGAGGGTGACGGCATCGGCATCGATGTCACCCCGGCGATGGTCAAGGTGGTGGATGCGGCCATCGCCCGCGCCTATGGCGGCAGACGCGCGATCCACTGGATGGAAATCTACGCCGGTGCCAAGGCCAACAGAATCTATGGCAACTGGCTGCCCGATGAATCGTTGCAGGTGCTGCGCGACTTCGTGGTATCGATCAAAGGGCCGCTTGAAACCCCGGTGGGCGATGGCATCCGCTCACTGAACGTCGCGGTGCGCCAGACCCTGGATCTGTACGCCTGCGTGCGTCCGATCCGCTACTTTCCCGGTGTCGAGAGCCCGATGGCCGACGCGAGTCTCACCGACATGGTGATATTCCGCGAGAACACCGAAGACATTTACGCCGGTATCGAGTGGGCGGCCGGCACCCCGGAAGTCCACCAGCTCATCGACTATCTGCAGCGGCAGCTGCACGTGCGTGAGATCCGCTTCCCGGCCAGTTCCGGTATCGGCATCAAGCCGGTGTCGAAGGAAGGCAGCCAGCGCCTGGTGCGCAAAGCCATCCAGTACACCATCGACTCTGACCGGACCTCGGTCACGCTGGTGCACAAGGGCAATATCATGAAGTACACCGAAGGGGCCTTCCGCAACTGGGGGTACCAGCTGGCGAAGGAGGAGTTCGGTGCCCAGGAAATCGGAGCCGGTCCGTGGCTGTCATTCCGCAATCCGCGCAGCGGCTCGGAAATCGTGATCAAGGATGTGATCGCCGACAATTTTCTGCAGCAGGCATTGATGCGTCCGGAAGAGTACGACGTGATCGCGACGCTGAACCTCAACGGCGACTACATCTCCGATGCGCTGGCCGCCCAGGTCGGGGGTATCGGCATCGCCCCGGGTGGCAACATCGGTGACGGACCAGCCGTGTTCGAGGCCACGCACGGTACGGCGCCGGGCTTCGCCGGCAAGGATCGCGTGAATCCGGGCTCGCTGATTCTGTCGGCCGAAATGATGCTGCGCTACATGCAGTGGACCGAGGCCGCCGACTTCATCATCAAGGGTGTCGCGCGGACCATCGCGCACAAGGAGCTCACCTACGATCTCGCGCGGCTGCGCGAGGCCATGAAGGCCACCAAGCGCGAGATGGCCGCGCGCCGCAATGTCGAGGAGGACCTGCAGCGGCTCGTGCCCGGCGCCACGCTGATGAGCTGCTCGGGGTTTGCGCAGGCCATCATCCGGCACATGGATGACTAGTCGCACGCAGGATCGCAGCCCGCCACCCGTGCTCTATGATCCCGATTGCACGGCCTGTCCGCGCCTGGCGCAGTTTCTCGCCGAATCGCGGCATCGCTTTCCGAGTTACTTCTGCCGGCCGGTACCGCCATTCGGTGATGAGCGGCCGTGGCTGCTGATCGCCGGCCTTGCACCGGGATTGCATGGCGCGAATCGCACCGGGCGCCCGTTCACCGGCGACTTTGCCGGAATTCTGCTCTATGAGACGCTGTTCGCGCTCGGACTGTCGAACCAGCCGAACGGCAACTCGCCGGATGATGGGCTGGTCCTGAAAGGGGCGCGGATCACCAATTCCGTGAAGTGCGTGCCACCGGAAAATAAGCCGGATCTGTCCGAAATTCGCCGCTGCAATTCCTTCATTGCCGCCGAGATTGCCGCGCTCCCGAGCATCAAGGTGATCCTGGCGCTCGGTCGCATCGCGCACGACGCGGTGCTGATCGCGCTCGGCAAGCGCCCCGGCGCATACCGCTTCGGACATGCCGCCGAACATTGCGTTGCTGGCGTGCAGCTGATCGACTCGTACCACTGCAGCCGCTACAACACCCAGACGCGGCGGCTCACGCCGCAGATGTTCCGCAATGTCATGAGTCGTGCGGTGGAGCTTGGCCACATTTGACCACAAGGATTTCGTAGCCTGCCTGCCGAAGCGTCCGGGGGTGTACCGCATGTATGGCGCCGATCAGGCGCTGTTGTACGTCGGCAAGGCCCGCAATCTGCGCGATCGGGTCGGAACCTACTTCAATCCCGGCAATGTGTCGCCGAAGTTGCACGCGCTGGTGCAGCAGATCGCGGCCATCGAAGTGACGGTGACGCATTCGGAAGTTGAAGCGCTGCTGCTGGAGTACAACCTCATCAAGGAGCATCGGCCGCGCT
>DATAVA010000019.1:0-128869 GCA_036267975.1 Steroidobacteraceae bacterium
AAGCGCAAGCGAAATGGGAAGCGATGTCGTGTCAGTAGTCGGACTGCCCGAGTAGTACCTGAAGTGCGGTGAAAGCCGCGCGACCGAGCAATCGGCGGCCGGAGTGGGTCGGGGAAGGCGGGCGGACGATGACGGTCGGCGCATGATGTCTTGTCCGAGAGCCGGATGCGGGAAATCCGCATGTCCGGTTCGATGAGCGGGGACTGGAAACGTAAGTCTATCAAGGACTTGTCCGCGCCAGTCCTCGACTCTACACGGCCTACTTTGGGCCAATGGGATGGCTCATAACGTGGTGTGGGCGAGCTTCTGAACCTCCCTCTTTGCCTGAACACCTCGCCTGCTATCTGAGCTCTCCGGATGGCATCAGGACTACCTCACGGGGCTTGCTGTTCACGCCAACCAAAGCGGCAACACCTTTTGGCTTGTCCGTGGCGCACGTCAGCCTCGTCGGCGATTGATCCAATAGTCGATGGAAAGTTTGCCGGGGCCGTGCACCAGCAGAATCAGTAGCAGGATGCCCCAATAGGTATGGTCCTTGATACCGCCCTCGCTGATTCCCGGATAGGTATTTGCCGCGATCAGGTTGAACACAAACAGCACGAATGCGGCGAAGCGGCCACCCAGGCCGAGTACCAGCAGCACCGGAAAGAAGAGCTCTGTAAATGCGCCCGATACAGCGGCTATCTGCGGTGACAGTAGTGGCACGTGATATTCGTTGGAAAAGAGATAGAGAGTCGTATCCCAGCTTTGAATCTTGGTTAGTCCGGATTTCCAGAAGACATTCCCGACCCAAAGCCTTACGCCAAGATCCACCGCGGGGCTGATGAACGCAAGGACGGCTGCGGGACGGCTGCCGAGTGCGTAAAGTCTGTGTACGATGTTCATGCGGGTTCCTTAGGGAAAATTGCCGTCTGCGTGTCCGGACCTTAGAGTCGCGGCAGTCCAAGTTCCACCCACCAAGTGCCGCTGCAGATGCCGGATCAGTGCGAACTCGCCGTCGGCGGCGAGGGCGACATCGGTGGCCTCACCAAACGCTCTGCCGTCCGCGAGACTCTGCAGCCACAGGTATTCCGCCGGTCCCAGCAATTCGATATCTACCTTTAGGTGGTCTCGGAACACGCGCACATGCTGCCCACCGACTCCCAGATCCACCGTGGCCTGGGGCTCATTCGATTGATGCAGCTGCCAGATATCAAAGATTGGATAGGCGGATGAGATTAGTCGGGTCGCTGGATGCTGTTCGAACCGCAGCGCCTCAAGATCCGCGGGCGGGACCGCTTGGAGTGTCTGCATCTCCAGCGCGGGGGCGTCGTCCGCGTGGTAGCTCAGTTGACGCGCCCACTCCAGCCGCGCCACATCGGGTAGATAGGCCAGCGCTTGCGCTGGCGTGAAGCGGGCCAAAAACGCTGCAAGCGCAGACCCAAAGTCGTGCACATTGCCGCTGGTAGGCGGATATGAGCGTATGTACTGCTCGGCGGTCTGGCTGAAGAACTCCTCGCCTACGAGACTTTGCACGGTCGGATAGCAGGCGGCGAGTGCTTCGGTGAGTGTTACCACAGTGTTACGGCGGTAAATCTGCACACGCTCAGCCGCGGAAAACTCTCCGTCGCAAATCTCTTCGGGGACCGCGTGCTGCTCGAAAATGGCGGCCGACAAGCGGCCTTGGAGCTCACGCAGCGATGCCGGCACGCTGTCGCTCCAGGTGCATCTCAGCCATCCGCGCCTCCTCGACCAACACGTCGAGGCAAGGTAGCGCAGCGTCCCACTCGATCAAGGTGGGACGCGGACCCAAGTGCACGAGGCTCGCGGCATACAGATGCCAAACTTCCGGGCACACGTGCGTGTCGTGCGTATCAATCAGTATCCGCCGGGCACCCACTTGGCGCACGAGATGACCCGCCAAATGCACCTCTGCCACGAGCACAGGTGGAACGGCACGCACGTATTGCAGCGGATCGAAGCCGTGATTGTGCGCGCTGACGTAGATGTTGTTTACATCAAGCAAAATGCCGCAGCCGGCGCGCTCGGCAACCGCAACGAGGAACTCCCACTCAGAAATCGTCGAGTGCGCATATTGCAAATAGGTCGACGGATTCTCGATCAACAATTGATATCCCAGGTAGTCCTGAGCGGAAACAATTCGTCGCACAACGTGATCGAGGGCCTCGTCCGTGTACGGCAGAGGCAGCAGATCATTGAGGTAGCGCCCGTTGCCAGAAGACCAGCTGAGATGATCGGAAATGAAGCCTGGTTCGACTCTCGAGGCCAGTTGCTTCAGCTGTTTCAGATAATGTCGGTCGAGGTCATCGGTAGAGCCCAAGGACATGCCGACCCCGTGCAGACTTACGGGGTAGTCTTGCCTGGCGCGCTCGAGAATATGTAGCGGCGCACCGCCCCCGAAGTGGTTTTCGCTGTGTACTTCCAGCCATCCCACGTCGGGGCGTAATTCAAACAGGTCACGCCAATGTGCTGATCGCAAGCCGATCCCGGCTCGCGCCGGGATCGTGCCTGCCATTGTCGGCGCTGCAGCGCTCATAGCTTGGACCGCGGCACCCATTACTTGGCCGCGGCGCCCCCATGCTTGTCGGCGGGATCGGTCGTGACCGTACCGCCGGCGATTTTAGCGCATGTTCCCTTCGGCACTAAAATCCAGGTATTCGCCTGGCGATCCTGTTTGGCTGTGCCAGCGCAAGCGCTGGTTGCAGTGCCGCAATCGTTCTTGCCAGCGGCAGCAACCCCTGCGCATTTTTCCATTGTGGCAGCCGCCGCCGTATGGCTGACGGACATGAGACCCAGTGCGAGTACGGATGTTACCGCTCCCGCAATCAGCGATCGGGACTTCTCTGAGGTGAGCATTAGCTTTCTCCTGGTGATGACGGATCAAATGAAGCAAGACACGAGAGTGCGAAATTCGAGCGGAATCCGGTCAAGGCTCTCGAGAGTACAGCGCACGTGCCATACGTTCGCACGAATGACGCTGCCTGCCGCCTGAAGCGATCGCAGGGCATACACCCAACCCGCACCAGATGCAATCGCAAGCGCCGGCGCTCAAGCCAAAGCAAAGGGCCTGGTCGCAGAGGCGTAGTCGAGCGCGATGCAGCAATATCCATAGGTTTGTCGGCGTATGTCCAAGACTTGCAAACTTCCCGACCCGTTTAAGCATCCGTCTCATAATAGGCAAAAAGCGTGAGTGGCAACGCGGTTCGGCGAGTCAGGAATTCAGCTGTGTCCTGTAGTGACCGGGGTTCCGGTCGATTTGTGTCACCCAAGCACCGCTCAAGCGCAAATAGTTGCGCGGAGCATGCGTCACATTGGGCCGGTAATAAACGCCCCTGAACCCCGGTCTCTCTAGAGGTCAACGCGCGAGGAACCGATGCGTACTCAACTATTGGCTTGGGCGAAGCGTGGCCTCCGATGCGGAGTCGGCGCAGCCGCTTCGCGCCCGCGCGTGGCCGGGGGTATTCGTCAGGTGACCACATGCAGTCAACTCGGGCGCCTCGGGCTATCGTTGTTGATTCTCACTCTCCTCACGGATATTGCGAATGCTCAAAGCACTCGCGAGGTGCCGCCTGCCACGATGCAGGCCATACTGACCGGAAATCTGCAGACACCGCGGGTCGGTGCCTCCCCTGGGGAAGTCACGCTCGTAGAGTACTTTGACTACGACTGTCCGGTATGCCGGCATCTCGAACCCGAGTTGCGCAAGCTCCTTGCCAACGACGCCAAGGTTCGGCTGATACACAAAGACTGGCCCGTGTTCGGAGAGGCATCCGAATATGCGGCGTACTGCTCATATGCAGCTGCCCGAGAGGGTCGGTATGAGGTTGCTCACGAGGCGCTCATTGCCTCCCGCATGGACCTCGGCTCCAGGGAAGCCGTACGGACGGTGCTGCGAACGGCAGGCTTCGACGTACAGAAGCTTGACGCTGACATCCAATCGCATGCGCACGAATACAGCGACGTGCTGGCGCGTAATCGGCGCGAGACCGCCGCACTAGGTCTACGAGGTACGCCGGGGTTGATCGTTGGCAACCAGCTCGTGCTGGGCGGCATCGAATACCCTGGGCTCGAGCGGTTGGTGGCACGGGCACGCACCCGTCGCTGACGGCCCGAGCCATGAGTGCATGCCGGTTCGAGCGGTAGCTAGGCTCATGAGAACATCTGCTCAATGGATTCGCCACGACGCATCATTATCCTGATGGCAGCTCTCCTGTGGGCCCAGGCGGCAGCTGCGGCTGGCACTGAACGCACCGTGGTAGAACTCTTCACCTCTCAAGGCTGTTCCTCCTGTCCACCCGCGGACGCCGTGGCAGGACGGCTGCGCGCCAATCCTGCCGCGATCGTCCTATCATTTCACGTGAACTATTGGGATGGTCCTCAATGGCAAGATCCTTTCGCCTCACAAGCCAGTACCGATCGTCAGTACGCATATGCGCGTGCATTGCGCGAGCGCTCGGTATTCACGCCACAGATGGTGGTGAATGGAATGCAGTCATTGGTGGGCTCTGAGGAAGGTGCCATCCGATATGCGATCGCGGCGGCAGGGCGGGTCGCGTTGCCCGTGCAAGTGGGTCTGGCCAGGCAACCCGGCGGGGGTTTTGTACTGACTCTCGCGGGATCACCCATTAGCGCCGAGCTGTGGGAAGTTGACTACGTGCAGCATACGACAACACAGATCCGTGGCGGTGAGAACGGCGGTCGAAAACTGGAGTCCTACAATGACGTAACCGGCGTCCGCCGACTCGGCCCTTTCGCTCCCGGCAGGTTGAGCTTGCCCGCCTTGAAGCCGCCCGCGAACGGGCTCGCCGTCATCGTGCAAACGCCCAACCTGGGTCAGGTCCTTGGAGCGAGTGTGTACGAGGCCAGGTAGTCCTTGTGCCCCGCTGGCCAAGAGGGTGGCTTGGAGCCGCGGCTCCACGCCGCCCACTTTCGCGCGCTGCTCCACGTACAATGAACGGCATGCTCAAGGGTCGCGGCAAGGGAAAAATTTCAAACGACTTGCTGGCAGCGAGCTGCGCGGCCGTTCTGGCCGTGTATGCCGCCGGATATTCACGGACGCGGGATGCGGCGCGCCGGTTCGAGACTCAGGCGAGGGAGCGCAGGCCTGCGACCCCACCCGAGCCTGCGGCTGCCGGCGCGAGACCGGCCGTCATCGAGGCCCTGACGCCGCAATCCGCTCGTGAATACAAGGCAACGGCCGCGACTGCGTCTGCGATAAAGCCTGCGCCAAAGCCGCTGGCACCGATCACCGTACGCAAGCCAGCATCTAAGGCGGCCGTTTCATCGGTGGCCGTCGCAGCGGCGCCCCAGCCGCCGGCTGCCGCGCCCGTCACGACTGCCGATGCCTTGGCGGTTGCGATGGGACCATCGTCACCGGGTACACCGCGGGAGATTGCGCCTGTGCCCTTACCCGCCGCAGAGGCGCCCGCGGCGATGCCCATTGCCATCACGCGCGAGCCTACTTCCGCCTCCGTTCCGAAGTGGCGAGATGGCACTTATACGGGTCTGGGCGACTCTCCACACGGCGACATCGAAGCGCGCGTGGTCATCAAAGACGGTCGCATCGTCGAGGCGGGCATCGTGACATGCGATACCCGTTACCCGTGCGACGTGATCAACCCGCTCATTCATCAACCCGTCGAGCGGCAGAGTCCTGATGTGGATTACATGTCGCACGCCACAGAGAGTTCTGACGCCTACTACTACGCTGTGGTCGCGGCGCTCAATTACGCTCTTGAGCCCTCTGCCAGCGAGGCAACGATCCCCAAGTGATTTTCAGCGAAGCCGTGATGGGAACCATTGTGTCCATCGAGGTCGACGCGCCCGACGCCGCCGCGGAGCGCGCGTTCGACTGGTTCCGGGTGGTCGAGGTTCATTGTTCCCGCTTCGATGCGGCGAGTGAGCTGCGCCAATTGGTGATCGGCAAGCGTACCCCGGCAAGTCCGATTTTATTTGAGGCGGTGCGCTTCGCGCTAATGGTGGCCGAGGAAACCGGCGGCGCATTCGATCCGACCGTCGGCGCGCGCATGGCTGCGCGCGGGTTCAACCGCCATTACCGCACCCGCGAGGTCATGGGCGCGCCGGAGTCTGACGAGGACGTGACCTTCCGTGACGTCGAGATCGATGCGCATGACCGGAGTATTCTGCTGCGGCGGCCGTTGACGCTCGACCTCGGCGCGGTCGCCAAGGGCCTGGCCGTCGACGCTGCGGCGCGCGAGCTGCAACCGTTCCGAAATTTCGCCATTGATGCCGGCGGGGATCTATATCTCAGTGGCTGCAACCCGCAAGGTGAGCCATGGTCCGCTGGCATACGCCATCCTCGTGTTCCGGGTGATCTTGTCGACCGTTTCCGCATTTCGGACCGGGCCGTCTGCACGTCGGGCGACTATGAACGCGGACAGCATATTCTCGATCCGCGCTGCAGCGAGGCGGCGAATGGCGTTGCGAGCGCTACCGTCGTCGCGCCCCGCGCGATGCTCGCCGACGCGCTCGCGACGGCCGCATTCGTTCTCGATCCAAAAGAAAGCATCCCGCTGCTGATGCGCATGGGCGTGGAGGGACTCATTGTCACCTCTGGTCTTGAAGTATTGCGCACCCCGGGCCTGTGCCGTGCATAGAGTAATTCGCTTTTTCAAGACTCCCAAGGGGATGCTGATCATCATCCTGGTGATCCTGACAGCGATTGCGGCGCCGGGCGAAGGGGCCGGGACGGTAGCACTCAACATGGGGTCCGCGACTGTGATCGCCGGCGTAGTGGACCTGATCATCCTGCGGCTGCGCAAGAATTTCTGGCAATTTCCCAGTGGTGCGGTGCTAACAGCCATGATCGTGACAATGGTGGTGCGCGCGCAGGAGCACTGGTATGTCCCGGTAGCGCTGTCGGCGGTCGCAGTGATCAGCAAGTACCTGGTCCGCACGCGCTCGGCGAATGTGTTTAACCCGGCGGCGTTGGCCCTCGTATCGATGATGTATTTGTTACCCATGGGGCAGAGCTGGTGGGGGGCGCTTGCGGACGCTTCGCCCGTATGGCTACGCGCGGCATTGCTCGCCGGCGGAATCTACATCGCGGACCGCGTGAATAAAATGCCGCTCGTTTTGTCTTTTCTCGGGGCGTACTTCCTTGTCTTCACCGTAACCGCATATCTGGGCGATCCGCGGCGGGTCGCGGAGATTTTTCGATCGCCGGACATTGAAGCAGTACTTTTTTTTGCCCTCATCATTCTGTCGGACCCGCCGACATCGCCCGCCAGGTATCGGGACCAGTGGATCTGCGGAATCATCGTCGCTGCGCTCAGCTACGCCGTATTTGAGATATTCGGCGTGGTTTACTTCTTGTTGGCGGGGGCATTGGCCGGGAATGTGTGGGCCGCTTGGCGCCGCGTCCATCGCCACTCGCACAGCAAGTTTCCGCGCAAAGTGGCGGTATTCATGCGGGAGATCAGCCCGGCGCGTGCCGCCCTCAAGCGGGCGTCATAGACCGACACCTGGCCGGGCGCACAAAGCTCATCGGCCGCAGCGGCGGAGGCAAGCAATACTGGCTTTTTGTCAGGTTCTCTTGACATCATCGGGCCACGACACCATAGTCAGGTTTACTTGACATAAAGATAAGCCCGGAAGACATGAAGAACCGGCTGAAAGTCCTTCGCGCCGAGCGCAACTGGAGCCAGGCCGAACTGGCCCTGCGGCTCGACGTATCGCGCCAAGCGGTAAACGCGATCGAGACCGGCAAGCACGATCCCTCGCTGCAGCTGGTCTTTCGCATCGCCCGCCTTTTCGAGATACCGATCGAGGAAATTTTCAATGATGCCCAGGAATGAGGACATGCACGAAGATCGACCGGCGAGACTGAGCCCCGCTGCGCTGTCGGTGCTTCTGGGAATCATCGCGGTGTGCTTCTCGTTTAATGACTTGCTCGTGGCGAAGACATCGCGGGCCTGGCAGCCGCTGGGTGTCCTCGCGATGAACCTGCTTATGGTCGGCGCGATTTGGGGCCTGTTGAAGCTCAAGCCGTCGAGACCGAAGGTCGCTGCAGTGTCGATGATGCTGGGAATCGTAGCGTTGGCGGGTTTCGCCGTGACCGTCAGCGTTGTAAGGACCTTGGTCGCTACGAAGACGCTCTCGGGGCCATGGCCCTGGCAGACCGTGTGCGTCTTCGCGTCAAATCTGCTTATCGGGGTGGTCGCGATTTGGAGCTTCTTGTGGCTCAAGCCGTGGAAGGAGTGGAAGGAGTCGGGCGAGCCGCTCTCGCCATCGACACAGAAGGCGAGGAATCTTTTGGCGCTGTCGGGCATGGTCTGCGGGGCCGGCAGCGTCGCGCTGTACTTCGGAGCTTTCAGCAAGGACCGTCCGTCCGCGTTCTTCTCGAACAGCCCTGTGCCGCTGCGGATCGCCATCTTCGCGATCGCGAGCTGGCTGCTGGGGCAGGCGATCAACAAGTGGTGGTGGTACTTCAGCGCCGACGAGCACCAGCGCAAAGCGGATGATGTCTGCAACCTGGTAAGTTGGGCTCTGTTCTTTACTGTGACGCCCGCCTGGTGGGTCGCGGCGCGCGCCGGCCTGCTGCCTCAGCCGAATGCCATGCTCCTCTGGGTCGTCGCCGTTGGGGCCGGTGCGATCGGCTACTTCTGGCGCCGCAGCCGCTGACAGCAGGGCCCCCAGGCCTGAGTCTATCGGACGGTCACGCACGCATTCGCATACTCCATCGTGGACTGTTTGCCATCGGGTGCGATAATCCGCACAAGTCGGGTTGCGTCGGCTGCAACGCGCAGCACCTGGTCCGGCTTCCGAAGCCGTGCAACGCCTTCGCCGGTACTCGTGATGGGATCGAAGGCGGCGTACTGCGCCTCAATCTCGTACCCCTCCCGCGCACCGCGCTGGCCCAGATGCTCTATCCACACCTTGTAGAACGGCTCCGGGTATCGGTTCAGCTGGCCGTTTTCAACCAGCACAGTCTCGCGTAGCACTTCAGCTTCGGTATATACCTCTATGCGGGCGAAGCGGCCCGTCCCGGCGCCGATCAGAATCGGCAGTCTCGGCGGTACTACGTGCAATATGCCACTGGCTTTTCCTGGCATCACTTGCACCCGGTAGTTTTCAACCCGGAATACAACGGGGACCGGTAGGCTCTTGTCGTGCGGGTCCTGCGTGCGCCACGCTTTGATCATCGGCATTGGATTTGCGCTCAATGAATTTGTTCGAAACGAAGTGAATTACGGCGCCAGCCGATGCGCCTAGTATGACAGTGGTCGACGGGATCTATGTGAGCTGCAGCGCCTTGCGGCGCGCCGGGCCCCTTTTTTTCATCGAGTTCATTGCATGAATGGCGACGACAGCGGCGATAAAGCCCGATAGCGCGCCAATGCCGAGCGACCAGCGCGGGCCAGGATGGTCGGCTACCCAGCCTACTATCGGCGCGCCGATCGGGGTGCAGCCGAGGGCAATACCAATACGCAACGCCATGACGCGTCCTCGCATGGCTGGCTCTGTCGATAGCTGCATGAGGCTATTGGTCGCGTTGCTGAAGGTGAGGGCGGCGACGCCGATGATGGCCAACGCGGCAGCGAACAGCCAGTAGTTCGGGGCGAGAGCAGCCAATGTGCAGCCCAGACCGAAGATCGCGGCACCGGTTAACAGCGAGGCGAAGCCGGGGGTGCCGCGGCCGGCGGCCAGCAATGCACCCGAGGTTGTACCAATGGCCATGATCGCAGACAGCAGACCATAGCCGCGCGCATCTGCGTGAAAGACGCGCACGGCCATCGTCGAGATGAAGATCGGAAAATTCAGCCCGAACGTACCGATCAGGAACAGCATGGCCAGGATCGCCTTGAGGTCCGGTCGGGACCATACATAACGGAATCCTTCCATCAGGCTTCCCCGCACGCGGTGCGCCCGCGCATGTGCGTGCAATTCGGAAGTGCGCAGTATGGACAGGGAGACGAGCACGGCAACGAAGGAGAGGCCATTGAACACAAACGCCCAGCCCGTGCCAATTGCAGCGATGGTCAGGCCGGCCGCCGCCGGCCCGATCATTCGCGCGGCGTTGAACGAAGTGGAGTTGAGCGCGATTGCGTTTGGCAGGTCGGCGTCGCCGACCAGTTCTGCCACAAAGGTCTGGCGTACGGGCGCATCGAATGCCGACGCGCAGCCGAACATAAAGGCCAGTACGTAGACGTGCCAGAGTTGAACCACGCCAGCCACGGTCAACGCACCCAGCACCAGGGAAATCGCACCCATCGCTGCCTGGGTGACGATCAGAAGCTTGCGCCGGTTGCAGTGGTCGGCTGCAAAGCCCGTCCAGGGCAACAGCAGAAGTTGTGGCCCGAACTGGAGCGCCATGACCGCACCCACCGCCGAGGCGTTCTGGTGCGTGAGCTGGGTGAGCACCAGCCAGTCCTGAGCCGTCCGCTGCATCCAGGTTCCGATATTGGAAACCAGCGCACCGACCGCCCAGACACGGTAGTTGAAGCCACCCAGGGAACGGAAAAAGCCTGTCGCTGCCATGCTTACCGCTGATCAAACCGTGCCAGGTGCGCTTAGAACTCGGCGAGCCGTTGCAGCAGTTTTACCGCTGCCGCGAGTTCGGCCTGTTCACGGTCAGATAGCTGCGTTTGCAATGCGCGCAACAGCCAGTCGTCCTTCGCAGCCCGGTTGGCATTGAGTGCTCTGCGGAAATCCGCAGTCAGGTCGATGAGGGCTTGTCGCCCGTCACTAGGGTCGGCTTTGCCGCTGACGGCTCCCATCGCCTCAAGGGCCGCCACGGTGACCCGCATTGACTGCGGGCGCACGCTCTGGGCACGGGCGAGTGCAGAAACGGTTGCGGGGCCGCCCCGCTCCAGGCACAGGAGAACGGACTTCTGTGAATCAGTGAAATCATTCGGATGCGTCTGTTCCCGCAGCCGGCGCTTCAGCTTTCCCAGGGCAATGCGCAGGTCGCCTGCCAGCCTGGCGGAAGGGGAAGTTTCGGATCGGCGCGCCTGCCTGTGCATGCGTCGATCGTATCATGACTACAGTTTAACTGTACAGATAAGCTGTATAAATAACCATGGAAGTGCGACTGCCCGGTGCTGGCATCGATGGGTCTTTCCGGCTATAACTGCCTCAACGCAGCTGCGATTTCGGGGAAACTTAAATGTCGGTTCGCATGTTCACCGCGCCACTGATTTTGTTTGCGATCGCCGCTGCCGCGTATGCGGCGGACCCGGGCGATGCAGCCGCGGGCAAGGCTTACTTCACCCAGACGTGCCGGCAGTGTCACAGCGCCGAGCCCGGCGATGGTGGTGGCGAAATAGGTCCGTCCCTGATCGGTCTGTTCGGGCGGACCGCGGGTGTCGGGGATACCAGGTTTGCTTACAGCAAGGCGCTCACCGATTCGAAACTCGTATGGAACGCCGAAACCCTCGGTCGCTTCCTGACGGATCCCGCGGCGACGGTTCCCGGCACGACGATGGCGCTGCCAATTCCGGTGAAGCAGGACCGCGACAACGTCATCGCCTATTTTCAGTCACTGGCCGGCGGCGCGAAATAGCGCCTTTACCAGCGCGGACCGAATGGCAGGCGCGATTCCGGGAATCGCGCCTGCGCAGTGTTGCGTTTACGGCAGGCGCCAGATATCGACGATTCCAGGCGGGATTCCCTGCGGCGGCGGAGGCGGCGCCACAGGCGCTGCGGCCGCCGGTGCGCCGGGGGGACCCGGGCGTCGTCCGCCGGCGAAGCCAAATCCACTGATTGCACCCTCGGGCATCGCGATACGATTGTCCACGACGATCGGGCTGTTCCAGTGCCCGCTGCCGGCGTCGAGGTCGGCAACCGGGTTGCCGCTGACCGCATCGAACACATGCAATTTCGATCCCCGCGGCGCGGGATCATAGATGTACAGCAGTCCGCCCGCATAGAACGGTGAGTTGCCACCGGTCTTGCTCTTCCACGCTTCCTTGAGCTGGTGGTCCGCACCAAAGGTCCACGCGGTAGTGCCGCCACGCCCGGTCGTTGCGAACAGGTACGTCGTGCCGCCGATCTTCGCGGTGGTGGAGGCCGACAGCAGCTGTGTCTTGCCCGGTACTTCCACGATCTGCAGCTCACCGCCCTGATGTGGGGCCGCGCCCTTGATGGCGTTCATGTTCAGGAGCCGGATCGTCCCGTCTTTTCCACCCTGGGCAATATAACCATCGCCCAGCAGTACCGGCGACGTGGAGCCCACATCCTGATCCTTCTTGTTCAGCTCCTCGTTGTTCGTCGTCGTCCAGTTGGCCAGAATTTTAGTTGCACTGGGATCCAGCATGATCAGTGCATCGCCCCACGCGGTCTTGCCATCCCACGGCCCGTTGCCGGTGGCGAACAGCAGATTGCCGGTGCCGGGAACCACGACGATACCGGCGCGTCCCCAGATGGCGGACTGGGTCTGTGAGCACGACGCCGGCTCGAGCAGTTCGGCCCGATCGCTGCAGAGCGAATTCCACACCTTGCGTATCGCCCCGGTCTTCGCATCAAGCACCGCGATGTGGCCCTGATACGGAGGCGTATCGCCCACATAGCCTGCCGTTGAGACCAGCACGTTCCCATGGACGAACGACAACGGCGAATCGAGCTTCTCCAGGATCGGCGCCCGGGTCACCGCAGTGCTCCACACCGCCTTGCCGTCGGCGATCGAGATCTTGGTGACCTTGCCGTCCGCGGATGCCGCGTAGATGAACTGGCGGTTGTCGTCCGCGACCGGCGTCGAATTGGTGATCTGCTTGACGATCAGACCTCGCGAGCCCGTCGGGACTCCCTTCGCGGCAGCTTCTTCATCGAAACCGGGTGGTGCGTACTCCCACAGCACCTTGCCCGCGTTGGCGTCGATTGCCACGGTCCGGCCCACATTCGTGGTGCCGAAGAAAACGTCGTGCGACGCGCCGTCGACCTTTACCCCACTCAGATAGATGAGTCCGGCATCGATGGGCGCCGAAATCATTACCTGCTGGCGCACCATGGAACCCACAGTGGCCGCGGTGATCTTGGTCGGCGCCATGTTGGCATTGGTACGCGTATTGCTGCCGCCGAAAGTCGGCCAGTCGGCCGCGGCTGCGCCAGCGTGAACGGTTGATGCCGCGTCGCGCGCCCCAGCCGTGTCGGACCGTTGGGACATTCCGGCGCAACCGCAGCTCGCAGCTACAGCGCAGGTCAGAAGTGCCTTATGGATCAATCGCATGCCCGTATCCCCCAGATAATTGCGCTATATTCTATTCCATATATCGGCGCAGGCGGGCGCCTAAGTTTTGGATTGAAGCAGGTTTCTAGAGCTTTTCCTGCCACAGGTAGCTTACCGGGATGGCAAGATTGTGAGACTGGCGAGGCTCGCAGGCGGCACCCTTCAAGGGTGGCTCTCCTTGGAGGTATTACAGATGGCGGATTTCCGGAAAGCGCAGGAAACGCGGGGCCAATACGTGCTAATGCATAATCGCGGCAACAACAGCCCAGGCACGATGGCGGTGGTCGACATCTTCCGTATTGAGAACGTTCCGCCTACCGCGAGGAATGCCATGCAATGTTCTGACCATGCTGTATACCTCCAATGCTAGGTCTCGTAATGCCCGTAGATCCGTTGGTGCCGCCCGAGGCGGCTGCCATGTATCCCACGGGCCCACTCTTTCAGGCGGCCAACGTTGCTCTGAAAACAATGACACCGGAGGGCTACGACGAGGTTGTCGAACGCATAGCACCAGCCGCGAAGGCGTTGAGCCTGCAGGGCGCCCGCGCGATCGTCCTGATGGGCACCTCGCTCAGCTTTTACAAGGGCGCGGCCTTCAACCGTGAACTGACGCAGCGTCTGCGCGAGGCGAGCGGATGTCCGGCGGTGACCATGAGTACCGCAGTGGTCGACGGACTCGTCAGCGTCGGCGGCAAACGACTGGCGGTTGCCACCGCCTACAATGACGAGGTCAATCACTGTTTGCAGACGTTTCTCCAGGAGGAGGGGTTTGAGGTGCTGGCGATTCGGGGACTGGGTGTCGAGAAAGTTGGCGACATCCACGATGTAACGCAGGACGGTCTGTTTAAGTTCAGCGTCGAGGTGTTCGAGTCGGCTCTTCGGCCGGATGCCCTATTGGTTTCGTGTGGCGGATTGCGAACGCTTGAGCTGCTCGAGCCCCTCGAACGCAGGTGTCGGGTCCCGGTGGTGTCGAGCCTTCCGCATGCGCTGCGCGCCGGCGTGCGTCTCCTGGGGCAGGGCGGTCGTGTGCCTGGTCACGGCCGGTTGCTGTCTTTATGATCCCGTATTGTTGAGCGTCAGTGCCCGCGCCCCGCCCGCCAGCGCCGCGGTGGCCGCAAGTTTGTGCTTGGCCTGCCAGGGCGGTCCGGCAATCCGACCCATTGCGCGCAGCCAGGCATCCAAGTCATCGCTACCGAGCGCCATCTGTGCTTCATGGCGTACCCGCTCTGGATGGTACCAATGCACGGACCAGCCGCGCGCCGCCGCCGCCGTCGCGAGTGCCTCGCGATACATGATGGAGTCGGCGAGGGTATTCGCGCGAGTGTCGGCAATGCGCTCCTCGATCGTCGGAGGAAGACTGGCGCACGCCCGAATCGATATGGCCGCAATCGACATCGAAACTGTTGCCGCCAGGGCCTGAAGGCTCTGCTGCGCGCCACTTAGTGCAGCCGTGTGCACGCGCTCAATAAGCGCCACGGCGGCTACCAGCGAAATCGGTCGCGCCCAGGAACTGTTCAGGTAGCGGCCCACTGCCCACGACCCCTCATGGTGATAAGGGTGGGTCGGCAGATCATTGGTCAGATCGATGCGGCGGCGATCAAGGAGCCTGCTGCCGGACGCCACCGTGACGAGCAGCGCTGAATTCCCGTGCTCGGCGACGCCGACAGTTGCGGTATGCCGGCTGGAGGTGATCAAGACGGAATCTTCGCGCGAAAGTTCCGGGCGCGAGTGGCAAGCTTCGTGAGCCATTTCAGCTCCAAGCTGGTACTCGTGCGGATGTATCGGGTCCACGCAGCCGGCAGGACGGTGAAGTCGATCGGATGGCGACCCCAGTCCGGGCGGCGGCCGTCATAATCCGTGAATCCGTAGTCCCATGCGAGTTCCCATGAACTGAAGAGCATGCCGGTGCGCTGCAGAATCGCGGGGTCCGCTGCCAGTGAAGCGACGGCTCGTCCCACGAACAGCGGTGACTCGGATGCGAGGAAATTGGGGTCTTTGCTGCCCGCTTCACGCCAAGTCTCCTCCGTTACCGCAAAGTGATCGAGCACGGACTCGGACCGGAGGAAGCCTGGAGTGAGCGCAACGACCGAGATGCCATATGTCGCAAGTTCGACCGCCCAACTCAAGGGGAGGATTTTCTGGGCTACTTTCACAACGTGCGCCATTGAGTTGGCGGCAGCACCGATGATGTCGTTCTCCGTCATGATGACGATGAGGCCCTTGCGGGCCGGCAACATCGCGCGCGCGGCGTGTTTTGCCGTGATGATGCGCGACAACAGCCCCTGTCGGAAGATCCGGTCGGCGTGGCTCAGATCGGTTTCCCAAAGCGCTCCATGCTGCTTCATCAGCGGATCTTCTCCCGCCACGCTGTCAACCACGATGTCGAGGCGCTTGTGCTTGCGCAAAATGCGCCGGCACAGTGCGGCTACTTCCCGCTCGATGGTGTGATCGACACGAACGCAGAAGGCGGTACCACCGGCCGTGCGGATGAATGCCGCCGTTTCATTAACCGTCTCAGGCCGCTTGTAGTCGGAGCGCTTCCCCGCGACGCTGCGGCCCGTGCAATAAACGATTGCGCCGGCATCGGCCAACGCACGCGCGATACCGCGGCCGGCGCCACGGGTCGCACCAGCCACCAGCGCCACACGTCCCGAAAGTGTCTTCGCCGGTGACTTCCTTTGCCTTTTTTCTTGCGCCATGCGGCCACACCGGATTTGCAATTCTTGCGCTTCCTCTTAAACTAAACGTGAGTTTAGTTTGTGTCAATGAGTCGCAATGAGTCCACGGCTTCGCAAGGCCGAAGATACCGACGTATTTGCTGCGATGGTGCGCGTGATGATGTGCGTCGGTCCGGCGCAATTGACGCTGTCGGCAATCGCCAGGGAAGCAGGAATCACCGCGGGTGCCCTGGTTCAGCGCTTCGGATCCAAACGGGAGCTGATGGTGGCTCATGCTCGCCATGCGGCGGCAACCCTCGATATCGGCTTCGGGCCACCAAGCATACGGACCAAATCGCCCCTGTCCGCAATCTACGGGGTAGCGGAGGCTTATGCCAAGCTGGCACAGTCTCCGCGTGCGGCCTTGCGAAATCTCGCATATCTGCAACGCGACCTGGCGGACCCGGTGCTGCGCCGCAATCTCTTGCGGTTGCACCGGGCAGCGCGCACCTATTATGAGCAGTTGGTGGTTGACGCCGTGAGCGCCGGTGAACTGCGGGCTGAAACCAATGTCCGCCGGTTGGCACGGACCATTGAAGTCACGCTGGTGGGTGCGTTGCTGGCGTGGGCGCTGTATCGGGAGGGTTCCGCTTCCCGCTGGTTAGGGGATGATCTCAAGGCTGTGCTTCGGCCGCATCTTAGCCATAGCGCTCCGGAACAATGAGCGAGTGCCGGACGCGCGCTTCGGCAGCGACGGGCTTTCAGTTCAACGTGGCCGGTAAAGACTTGCAGTGCGCATGTTTGGCGCCGGCTTGATGCGCTCCCATTGGCTTTGCCGGTCGCGCGCGCGCTGCAGCAGTATCTGTGCCACTTTCTCGCGGCCCTCGGCCCCGCTGGTTCCAGCCGGAAATTCGAACACTTCGGTCTTATCGAACGGATTGACGACGCGCACTTCCGGTTTCGCGGGGCTGGCACTCAAAGCCGGCCTGGCGATGGCGGCAGGTGGCCGCGTGGCAGCTGTGGCGGGCGGCTTCGGCTGCCCGGCAAGCTGCGAAGCACTCCACCAGGCTAAGGCAGTATAGGCAATGATGGCCCCGCCCATTTTTGCAATCGGTGTTTGGTGCCAACGGCGCGCGGGGCTTGATGGGGGGGGGCTGAAGAGCGGTGGCGCAGAGGAGAACTCCGGAAAAATTCGCTCTGGAGGTGCAAAAGCTGATGCTTGGCCGGAAGCAAAAGGCTCGTCCAGTTCCGCAGGCTGCGACAGCTCCAGCAACTGTTCCGGAGTCAATTGAAGTTC
Source organism: Steroidobacteraceae bacterium (assembly GCA_036267975.1). Lineage (GTDB taxonomy): Bacteria > Pseudomonadota > Gammaproteobacteria > Steroidobacterales > Steroidobacteraceae > DAIDKA01. Next base: position 17,141 of record DATAVA010000019.1, read on the forward strand.
GATCGTGTCGTCACCGATCGCGGATGAGATCGTGCTCGTGCTCTGGCCATTCACTAATTGTTTCCCTCCGATGCGCATGCTCATACGCAGCGTTGCTCCCGTCTGTAGGCCGACGCCTTACAGTGAACGCGCTTTGCCGCAAAAAGCACACAGAGCAACTTGAGTCCGAAGAGATTTAAGTGCTGCCGGCCGCTGGATCAGCGCGCGCGGGAGGGCGCTTCGGCTAACTGGTTGAATTTGTTAATGGAGGTCTACTGGTCATAATACCGGGACTATCGCGGCAGCCGTTATCGGCTGATCCGGCCCAACACGCCGCCATGGCGCGAACAAGTTCCGCGACGATGTTCACTGAAGCTGTACGTACCGTCACGACATTGTGCCGTCGCGCCAGGAGGCGCCTGTGGGCTTTTTGTGTGTGCCGGTGAGTGAACGAGGTGGCCGGAACTGTTCACGTAGTGGCCATGCTCGATGAGCTGCGATTCGACGGGTGCGGAGGCGGTTGGCGCCGCAGGGTCCGCCCAGGCGGACTGCAGCATGACGAATGTACTCAGCACGAGCCAGTGCCGGACGGGCGCCATCACGGATTCAACCACGCCGCGCCGCGAACGCCGCTCGAATCGCCATGCAGGGCGCGGAGCACGGGCGTCGTGACGGCGTCGGAAAATACATAGCGAGACAGTCGCGGCGATACGTTCTCATAGAGCCCATCGATATTGGAGAGTCCGCCGCCCAATACGATCGCGTCGGGATCAACGACATTGATGACCGAAGCGAGTGCGCGCGCAAGGCCATCTGCGTAGGCGTCCATGGCCCGCATTGCGGTTGGGTCGCCGGATGCTGCGGACCGTGCGATCTGTGGCGGCGTGGAACTGCTGTTAGCGAAGGATTCGTACAGCCGCGTCAAGCCGATTCCTGACAGGTACGTCTCGATGCAACCTGATTTCCCACAATAACACCGCATCTGCGGCGGGTCCGTCTCGCGCCGCCACGGCAATGGGTTGTGTCCCCATTCGCCGGCAACATAGTTTCGTCCTGTGATCAGTCTGTTGTCGATCACGAGGCCACCCCCGACGCCGGTACCAAGAATTACCGCGAAAACGACTCTCGCGTCGGCGGCAACTCCGTCCTGAGCCTCCGACAGGGCGAGACAATTCGCGTCGTTCTCGATCCGCACCACTTTCCGTAACCGGCTCGCGAGATCCTGGCGGAACGGCATCCCATTCAAAACCACGGTATTCGAGTTGCGAAGCAGTCCTGTTGCGGGCGAAATCGAACCAGGCGTCGCGACGCCGACATGCTCCACCGCGCGTCCGGAATGTTCAGCACGACCGATGAGTGCCGCGATCGCCTCCAGAATGCCCGAATAGTCGTTGGCGGGAGTTGCACAGCGCTCCCGAAACACGGTTGCGCCGTGGTCATCGAGCGCAATGACCTCGATCTTTGTCCCGCCGAGATCGAGGCCAATTCGCATTCCCGTCACCTGCCGTCCTCCAACGTATCTATAAACGATTGATCCGCATGACTTATAGCCGTACGCCGGGCGCGAGTGCACGGCAGTCGGTTGGTTCCCCGGGAATATAGCGCTTCGGAGCACAATCGCCAGCCAATTCGGCGCACTGGGTGGTGTTCACGACGTGACTGAAAAGCTGCCGACTGCACGGACCTGCGGGGCGCACCACAATCGTTTCGATCGCATGGAATGGGCGGGTGCCTTCGGTGATCTGGGCACGCTGATTCCGTTTGCCGTTGCGTATATCGCAGTACTCAAAATGGACCCGTTCGGGATCCTGTTTTCCTTTGGTGCGGCGCTGGTCATTTGTGGCGTGTACTTCAAGACACCTTTCCCGGTCCAGCCGATGAAGGCCATTGGCGCAGTCGCGGCGACCCAGGCCGCACAAACTGCGACGATCACGCCGGGCAGCGTTTACGGTGCCGATATTGCGACTGGGTTGATCTGGCTCATCCTGGGACTGACGGGCGCGGCCAAGAGCATCTCGAGACTTGTTCCCAGACCGGTCGTCATCGGCATAGTGCTGGGACTTGGCATCGGTTTCATGCTCGAGGGCATCCGATGGATGAGCGGCGGGTGGCTCATCGCGGGGATCGGGTTACTGGGAACCGTGCTGCTGCTTGCCAATAAAGCGATCCCGGCAATGTTTCTGCTACTCATCTTCGGCGCCGGTTGCGGCGCGTATGAGAACCCTGGAGTCCTTAAGGTGCTGTCCGCGGTCAGGATCGAATTTCATTTGCCGCAAATCGCGCTCAAGGCGATTACCTGGCATGACCTGCTCATTGGTGTTGCGTTCCTCGCTCTCCCGCAACTGCCACTGACCCTCGGGAATGCCATCATCGCCATCCGCGAAGAGAACAACCGTCTGTTCCCGGAGCGCTGCGTGACCGAGGACAGAGTTGCGACTTCGACGGGACTCATGAACCTCGGGAGTGCCGTTTTTGGTGGTGTCCCCATGTGCCACGGCGCGGGCGGCATGGCGGGGCATGTCGCGTTCGGCGCGCGCACGGGAGGCGCCCCGATCATTTTGGGCCTGATTCTCCTGTGTCTGGCGTTTTTCTTCTCTGCATCCATCCAGACGATTTTTGGCTTGATTGCCCAGCCGGTTCTGGGTGTGATTCTTTTTCTGACCGGCGCACAACTTGCGCTCGGTTCCTGCGATTTCAGCAAAAGCAAGGTTGAGCGATTCATAACGCTCACAACGGCCGCCTTCGCCTTGTGGAATGTCGGACTGGCCTTTGTTGTCGGAATCCTGCTGCAGCAGATCGCACGGCGCGGCTGGCTGCGCCTTTAGCGGATGTCAGACCGTTCAATTGGCATTGACGGGTCGATTGCCGGCTGAGCGGCGATACCTGCGCGGGCCGCCCCGGTCAATGGCGCGCTGAAGGAGCAGTTCTGAAACTTTCTGGCGAGCGTCGGCTTTGGAGGTGCCGGCCGGAAATTCGAATACCTCCTTTGGATCAAACGGGTTTTTGACCCGAATGGGCGGCGCTTGCGGCGCCGCCGGCATCGCCGGTGCCGCAGGCGGCGCTACCATCGCCGGCATGCTGCGTGCGGCCGGTGATGGAGGAAGCTGTTGCACCTCACGATGTGGCAAGCGCGGACGCCAGGCGAACGCCGCCGCGATTCCGACCAGGGCCACTACCAGGACTACCGGCCATAGAGGAACGCGTTTTTTCCGGGCGGCCTGGGCGCCCTGGGCGGGTGGCGACGTCGCGAGCGATGCCATGACTGGCAGTTCTGCCGTGGCGGCAAAGTGCTCCTTCGCGGCCTGCGACAGGCCCAGCATTTCCTCGGCAGTCAGCTCAAGTTCGATGGTGTCTTCATCGTCCTCAGGCTCGTAAGTCCCGTGACTAGCCAAGGAGCAGCGCTCCGTATGTCTTGAGCGCGGTGCGTGTGCTCATCTACCGTTTCTCCGCAGCATACAGTTGGAAAACTAACTGGCGCCGATGCGAGTTTCCACCGACGGCTCGACACTATTATTGTCTTATCGATGCTCGGCAGAGGCGAGGTCGGCTAGCATTTATTGCGAAATATGAGGGTGCGGCGCCAAGGCATCCCCGGTGCCGTGCCGGCGTGTCCACCTGCTGGCCTCGCACGACAACGCTCACGCTTGCTGGCGAAGTTCGTGCTACGTCGCTGCGTGGCGACGTGATTAAGTTGCAGCGCCAAGCATCGTCCGCGGTCCTGAGCCGCGACCACGCGCAACCGCGGGAAATCCGTGACGCAGTTAACGAAGTCCGTTGACGCCGCACCCGGCATTAGCTTGTAGGCTTTGCTCCGGTCTTACGTCCTCGCTGTCCGGGGAGTCGAGGAAAATGCCAACAATCCATCGAGCCGTGCTGGGCGGACTGTGTGCCTTGCTGCTGCTGACGGGCTGCAATTTTGATGCGCCATCGAGCACCAGCAGCGGGTCGGCGATTCTCAGCGATGCCGGTTCTGGTCCTGCCAGCAACGGTGCCGGCGGCGGTGGCAGCGTCGATCCGGGCCTCAGCGGTGCCGGGAATTCCACGCCATCACCCGACGCGGTGAGCACAACCGCATCGGTCGGCGGAACAGTCTCGGTGATTGCGGGCGCCAGCCAGACGATCACGGTGGCATTTACCTCCGTGGACGGACGTCCAATATCCGGACTCGCACTATCGGGCACTACGCTGCCACCGGATTGGAGCGGGCCGAAGAATTTCTCCTGCACCGTGACAGGCTCCGGAAACAATTGCGTATTGACACTGACTTACGCGCCGGCGTCGATCGAGACGGGCACCCTCCGCATCGGCTATGTGTATGTTGGCGATCAGATGGCGCCGCCGGGCGCCTCCATCAGCATTCCCTATGCCGGAACCGCGAGCAACAACGTCGTGGCGACGCCCGCGCCAATCGGTCAGATCAACGCCGCGAGCAGCACGGGAACTCGATCCGTCAGCGTGAATTTCACGACTGACGACGGCAATGCGGCGACCGGTCTGACAATATTGACCGACCTGGCTTTGTTGCCGCCTGGCTGGAGTTCCACGACAACAGCTTTCTCCTGCGCCATCATTAGTAATGGCAGTGGCTGCCAACTGGCATTGAACTACACACCGAAGCTGGCCGGCAGCGGCACGCTCACGCTGGCATACGGCTATACCGACAGTTCAGGCATGGCGCGCACGGGCGCCGTCAACCTGCCTTACTCGACCACGGCCAATGGCAATGTCGTCGCGACGGTTTCCCCAACGGGGCAGATCAACGCGATCCAGAAAGCAGGAACCGAATCGGTCACCCTCACCTTTACGACCGATGACGGCAAGGCGGCGAGTGACTTCGTACTGCTCTCGCCCGCAACCTCCCTGCCGGCTGATTGGAGCAGTACCGCGAGTGGCTTTACGTGCGGCACCGTGAGCACCGGCAATGGTTGCCAACTATCCCTCCACTACGCGCCCACCGCCCTGACGGGTGGCACGGTGGAATTGGACTACGCCTATATCAGTACTGCGGGTGCGTTCACGACCGGGTCCTTGAACATTCCATACGCCGCGACCACCGACGACAACCTCATCGCCACGGCCGCGCCTTCGGGACAGATTGATGCGATCGTGGGAGAGCTGACCCCATCCGCTTCGGTCACGTTCAGCACGGACGATGGCCGCACCGCCACCGCGCTGCAGATGACGACCGATCTGGCGACGTTGCCGGCGGGCTGGTCAAGCACCGACAGCTCCTTCTCCTGTGCGGGTGTTGCCGGCGGATCGAGCTGCCAGCTGCCGCTCAGCTATACGCCCAATGCCGCCGACAGCGGCACGCTGACCCTGCGCTACACGTACCTGAACAATGCGGGTCAATCAAAGAGCGGATCACTGAACGTTCCATATCGGGCAACGACGGACGATAGCGTGCTCGGCACGGCGCTTCCGGGTTCGATCAGCGTCGTCAGCGGCACGACGACCATGGTCGCGATTACGTTCGCCAGCGATGATGGCAATCCTGCGAGCGCATTGTCCGTGACGTCGGGATTGGCTGCATTGCCAGCCGGCTGGAGCAGCGCAGACAATACATTTGCCTGCTCGAGCGTTAGTGCCGGGGGCGCCTGTCAGCTCGCGCTCACCTATCTGCCCACGAATCCGGATAGTGGCACCTTGGCTCTCGGATTCACGTACACGAATGATTCCGGTTCCGTGAAGAGCGGTACGGTTCTGATCCCGTATACAGCCACGCCTTAGAACTACTCCCACCCGCCGTTGCGCTGCGCAAACGGCAGAATCTTCATGAACGCCTCGACCGCGTGGATCTGTCCATCGTAGACCTTGAAGGTCTCCCAGACAGTGAGCTGATCGCCGCCGCTTTCACGCGCGCCCCACGCCATGCGCAGCCAGACGATTCCCATTCGCTCATCGACACCGATAACGCGCGTTGCAACCTTGCCGAGTTTATTGAAGATCGCGAGCGACTGAGTTGAAATATTCTGGCAGCCCGGCGCGAACTTACAGTCAGGCCCCGCCATGACCTGGCCGTTCTCGTAACGGTAGGCATCCGGAGCAAACGGGGCGTCCACCGCCGCGAACGTCTTCGCAGAATTCAGCCCCGCAGGGTAATGCAGCGCCGCCTTGATGGCCTCTTCGCGCGTGGGGAGCTGTTCGGGGCGCGGCGCATAGTTCATCACTGCGCTCGGTGCGCTCAGACCATCGATATTGAAAATCAGCCCCTCGGCGGCGCTGTGAGTCGCCACGGTCTCGATTTCGGTAATCTTGTGGTCGACGACTTTGAGGCGCACTACCAGCATCGTCGGTGCACCGCTTTCCTCCACAATCACATCCGCGCCGGCCATTCCGGTGCGCTCATCGAGGATGTCCTGGCGGAAGCCGCGCAGACGCGTCACGGTGTTCAACAGGCTGACTTTGGCGAGAGGCTTTTCGATTGCATCTTCGGTGACGCGCAGCTGGTCACTGACCGGAAGCTTGCTTGTGTCATGTTTGAGCAGAGCGTAGAGATAGGCGGTGACGGTGCTGCGCAGACACTCGCGGTCACAGCTCGATGCAGGTGCAGGCGAGAGCGCCGCTGCCGCCTGCGCAGCGGCGGGGCAGGTCAGCGCAATGAGACACAGTGAGGCAAAAGCTTTCATGGTTCCCCCCTTTTGAGCGGCACGGTAGCCCAATTCCGGCTCTGAGGCCAAACTTTCATCACTCTCGTGCAATTGGGTGCCAAAACCGGAATCAATGCCGGATGCCCGAACTTCCCGAGGTGAGGCTTTACGTGGAGGTGCTGGCCCTGCTGCACCTGGTGAAGCAGGATTGGCCCAAGGCCATCGGAGGCTTTGACCGCGAATCATGGCCAAGCGCGTAAGATGGTCGCGCTGGGATTTCGTGGAGTTCGTATCCTGTGAGTTGGCGGGGTTGGCTGGCGTTCGTGGCTTTGGGGATCATCTGGGGCCTGCCGTATTTCTTTATCCGACTGGCGCTCCAGGACCTCTCGCCATTTGTCGTCGCCTGGGGACGAATCACACTCGCGGCGCTCATCCTGCTGCCGGTTGCGTGGCAGCGTGGCGCGCTGCGCCCCCTCAAAAATCATCTGGCGGCAATCTGCGCCTTTGCGGCCGTTGAGTTCGTCGTGCCATTTTCGTCGATCTCGATCGGGGAACGCTGGATCAGTTCCTCCCTGGCCGGAATTCTCATTGCCGGAGTACCCATCATCATTGCTTTGATCGGGCGCTTCTTCGGCGTGCACGAAAGGTTGGGGTCGCGCAGAGTTGCGGGCCTGCTGCTCGGCTTAGGGAGCGTAGTCGCGCTGCTCGGATTCGGCACCATCTCAGGTCCATTGGGCTGGGCCGGCTTCGGATGCATGATTTTGGCCGCTGTCGGGTACGCAGTGGGTCCACTCATCATTCAAAAACATCTGCGCGGGCTTGGCTCGATTGGCCCAGTGGCGGCAAGCCTTGCGCTTGCGAGCGTCGTGTTGCTGCTGCCGGCCGCCGCGACTTTTCCGGTACGGTGGCCTTCTGCTGTCACGCTCTGGTCGATTGCCGTACTCGGAGTGGTTTGCACGGCAGTGGCCATGCTGCTGATGTTCTTCCTGGTCCGTGATGCGGGCGCCGCGCGCGCAGCGATCATTACCTATATCAATCCGGTCGTTGCGACTCTGCTCGGGGTAGGGATACTCCACGAGCGACTCGGCGTGGGCGGGGTCACCGCGTTTGTCGTCATCCTCGCCGGCTCTTTCCTTGCAACACGTGCGGCAAGCGTCCCGCAAGCGCCAGGCGCCTCAAGTATGTAGGGGCGGCATCAGGCCGCCGACCCAGGTCACGATGGCGCAGACCACTATCCATGAAATGATGACTCCCATTTCCAGGAAGCCTTTGCCGGGTGCACCGCGGCCGCGAAATTTGAAGCGGTCACGCTTTCCGGGGGGTCGATAGACCTGCAGCAAGGCGGTGCTGACACTGCATCCGAATGCACACAGCGCCAGTGACACTGCGAACCATAAATGCGTGCGCCACAGAGCCAGTAACGGCAGCAGCCACAGCGGCGCAAGCGGTAGCAGCGCCGCTTCGATTTTGGCGCGAACCACCATGGCGCGCGTCAGGGGCGCGGCAGTCAGCAGTTCCGGAGCGTCCTCCGCGGCGATGGTGATCCAGGCGAGCGCCGTCGCCAGTGTGCCCGACACGAGAATCATCCCGAGCCACAGCCAAGGAATTGCGCCGGAGCCGGCCGCGGACTGGCGCCACGGCAGCAGGCCCATGGGCACCAGGTAGATGCTCTGTTGCAGCAGTTGCATGAGCAGCAGCGGGTCGCGACGGATCAGCCGTAACTCCTTGAGTATCAGTACCGCACGCAGCGAACCGCGAAAGCGCAGCGGCCGCACCGAGACGCGCCGCGCGCGACCAACGCCCATGCTGCCGATCGTCGTGGCCGCGCGCAGGAATCGGCTGCTCAGCGCACGCACCGTGAAAATCAGCAGCAAGGCACTCGCCAGCATGAACAGCACCGTTGGCCAGTAGCCGGCGAGCACCAACCGGCCGGGTACCAAGAGCGCGCCCAGGCGTCCTGCATCCACGTTCAACACCGTGCCAAATCCATTGAAATTGGCAGGGCCGCGGCGCGGCCCGTGACGCATGAGATTGGGCAGCTGGCTCAGCAAGAAGATGCCCATGCCGATCAGGGCGGCCAATATCTGGCCGACGATTCGCGTAGTCCTGGGCCCCAGCAGGCGGAACAAGGTCAGCGCCAGCACCACGCCGATGCTCGTGGCAAGCATCCCCATCGCGGGAATCAGCAGGTAGAGTCGCGCCCAGCCATATAGGCCAAACAATACGAATACATTTGCGAACGGCAACACCAGCATCGCGACTTCCAGTGTCACCGTCAGTGCCACGGAACCGACGCGCACAGCAATGATCGACTTTGGCGCGATCGGCGAGGACAGCAGCAGGTCCAGATCCGCACGCGTATATAGCACCTGTACGATGCCGTTCAGACTACGCGAGAGCATGAACAGCAGGCAGAATGCCAGCCCGGCGGTGACGAGCAGCGAGGGCAGGGCGACGGGCATTTTCGCGGCTGCATACGTGCTTGCGGCGCGCACGGCAAATGCCGCGACTACCGCCACCAGGTGCAACAGGATTTCGCCGAGAATCAGAAACGTCAGGCTGGTGGCCTTTACGACTCCGGAACGCGCATAGAGTCGCAGCTCATGCCGCAGCAGCCATGGGACCGAACCGGGCTTGAAGGTCATGTCGCCGCGGCCGGCTGGGCGACCAGCCGCAGGAACAGGTCCTCCAGCGTGGCATTGGAGCGTCCGGCCTGGGTGCGCAGCTCCTCCAGCGTGCCCTCGGCTACAATGCGGCCGCTTTGGATAATGCCGATGCGGTCGACCAGTCGCTCCGCGACTTCCATGATATGAGTTGTGAGAATGATGGTGCAGCCGCCTCGAGCCCGTTCCAGCAGCAGGTCCTTCACTTCGCGTGCGATCGTGGCATCGAGCCCCGTCAATGGTTCATCCAGTATCAGCAGCTGCGGCTCGTGCAGCAGCGCGCCGGCCAGCGCCGCCTTCTGCTTCATGCCGCGTGAAAAGCCCTCGCAGCGCTCGTCACGGTGTTGCCAAAGATCCAGACGCTTCAGGAGTTCCTCGGCATTGTGCTCGGCGCGCCGCGCATCCATGCCCCAAAGGCCGGCAATGAATTCCAGGTATTCGGCCGCGGTCAGCTTGTCGTACAGCAGCGGCTCATCCGGCAGCCATGCGATCAGCTGTTTGGCCTGCTGCGGGTGCGTCACGGCATTCACGCCGAAGACTTCGATGCTGCCGCGATCCGGCAGCAGCAGGCCGCTGATCATGCGCAGGGTCGTGGTCTTGCCGGCGCCGTTGGGCCCGAGCAGGGCGTAGAACTCGCCGCGTGCAACGGTTAGATCTATGCCGTCAACGGCGGGCCGGGTAAAGACCTTGACCAATTGGCGAATGCGCAGGGCAGGCGAGGTTGTCTCCATGGCCAGACTCCCATGGGGTTATTGCTTTTCAAAAAAGTCTAGCACGGCTCCCGTGCCGACGCCGCGGCGCTAGCGCGGCATGCTGCGTGCGCACATCAATTCAGCGTCAAGCCGCGATGCTTCAACATCGGGCCGATGTCCGGATCCTTGCCGTAGAAGGCGCGGAACATGGGGCCGTAGTCCTCGCTATGGCCGCGTGAAAGGATCAGGTCGCGAAAACGCTGGCCGTTGGCGCGCGTCAGTCCACCGTGCGCGGTGAACCAGGCAAACGCATCGTCATCCAGCATGACGGTCCACTGGTAGGCGTAGTAGCCGGCTGCATACTCGTTGCCCCAGATGTGCTGGAAGTAGCTGGAGCGATATCGGGGTGGGACGTTGACGAAGTCCGTGTGCGTTTCCTTCAGCGCATTGGCTTCGAAGGAGTCCACGTCCTGGGTGGTCGGCGACATCGGCAGCATATGCCACTTCATGTCCAGTTCCGAGGCTGCCAGCAATTCACCGAGCTGATAACCCTGGCCCCACGTCTGCGATTTCTTGATCTTTTCGACCAGCGCATCGGGAATCACCTGCCCGGTCGTGCGGTTGATGGCGTAATGCTTGAGGACGGCAGGATAGAGCGCCCAATGCTCGTTGAACTGTGAAGGAAATTCGACAAAGTCACGTGCGACATTGGTGCCCGACAGGGACGCGTACTTTCCGTTGGCGAACAGGCCGTGCAGGGCGTGCCCGAATTCATGGAACATCGTCGTCACGTCGTCGAAACTGATCAGGGCCGGCTGCCCCGGCGCCGGCTTCGTGAAGTTGGCGACGTTGTAAATCACGGGCTTGGTGCCCAGCAGGTGTGATTGCTCGACGAAATTGTCCATCCAGGCCCCGCCTTCCTTGTTGTCGCGCTTGAAGTAGTCGAAATACACCAGCCCCAGTGATGCGCCGTCCTTGTCGAATACCTCGTACACGATCACATCGGGCTGATAGACGGGAATGTCCGCGCGTCGCTTGAAGGTAATGCCGTAGAGCTGGTTGGCGGCATAGAACACCCCCTTCTCCAGTACGGTATGCAGTTCAAAATATGGCTTAAGCTCGTCATCATCCAGGTCGTAGCGTTCCTTCTGCACCTGCGCAGCGTATCGTTCCCAGTCCCAGGGCTTCAGATCGAAGTGCGTTCCGTCCTTGTCGATCGCCGCCTGGATCAGCTTTGCCTCCGCGGCGGCCTTGGCGGCCGTGGGTGGCACCAGCTGGGCGAGGAATTTCGATACGGCATCCGGCGTCTTGGCCATCTGGTCGTAGAGTACGTAGGCTGCATAGTTCGGATAACCCAGGATCTTGGCCTTTTCGGCCCGCAGTTGCGCCATTCGTGCAATGACGGGCCGGGTATCGTTGGCATCGCCGCGTTCGGTCGCCGTCCAGCGGCTGTTGAATAACTTTTCGCGGGTGGCCCGTACGCTCAGATCGGTCAGCGCCGGCTGCTGAGTCGTGTTCTGCAACGGAATCGCCCATTTGCCCGCCATGCCGCGTTCGGCGGCATCATGAGCGGCATTGGCGATGCCCGCATCGGACAGGCCGGCCAGCGCCGCTTTGTTATCCACCACCAACATGCCCGCCTTGGTCGCCGCGATCAGTTTCTGCCGGAAAGAGGTACTCAGCTCAGCGAGTTCCTTGTTGATCTGCATCATCCGTGACTTGTCATGTTCGGACAGATTCGCGCCGGCATGCACGAAGCGCAGATAGGTCGTGGTGAGCAGCTGCAATGATTCGGAATCCAGGCTCAACGTCCGGCGCTGGTCGTAGACCGACTTGACGCGGGCAAACAGCTTGGGATTCAGATCGATCGCGTCTTGCTGCGCGGCAAGCTTCGGTGCTTCCCGCGTCTGGACCTTGCTCAGCTCAGGGTCGGAATCGGCCTGTACCACGGCCGAGAAGGTCGCGCCTACGCGATCCAGCATGCGGCCCGACCGTTCCAGAGCAACGACGGTGTTGTCGAAGGTCGGTGCGGCAGAATTATTCGCAATCGCATCGACTTCGGCCAACTGCTGCTTGATGGCTTCGTCAAAGGCGGGCTGGTAGTCAGCGTCCTTAATGAGGTCGAAACGCGGCGCCTCGAACGGCAGGCGGCTCGCGGTAGCAAAAGGGTTAACGGTGCTTTGCGCAAACAGGGGGGTTGCAGCCAAGCCTCCCAGCAGCACCCACGCTCCAAGACGAAATCTGACATTCATGCGAAATCCTCGCGCGGCGCTAAGGGTAGAAGCTGGATCCGAGATTCCCATTATATTGCAGCAGGTTGCATCGAGCTGGCGCCGGGCAGCTGGCGCGTCGGAATGTGTCGGATTGTACCTGGAATTCGAGAACTTATGCTTTCGTGTTCATATCGTTAGCGAAGGTTCCTCATGCTAGTTTTCCGCGCGCACCAAAGGGCGGGCTTTCCGCTCTCTTTCAGCCGCGAGAAGACAGATGAAGATTAGACATGGCTCGGCGTTGCTTACGGTCGTTCCGCTGGCGTTGGGTGGTGTTTCGCACGCCGCCGATGCAGGTTCCGCCTCCTCCGACTCGATCGAAGAGGTCGTGATCCAGACCTCCCGCGATAAGGGCGACTACCGGGTCGATATCCTCGATTCAGTCGGTCCCCTTGGCACGACGCCAATCGTCAACGTGCCGTACTCACTCTCCGTGCTGCCTTCCGATTTGATCGAGAACACGCAGGCAGTCAACTTCAAGGAAGTCTCCAAGTACATGCCGCTCGTGTCCTTCCAGGAGCAGCAGGGTCCGGACATCCTGCGGCCGATGACGCGTGGCATGCAGGGTGGCAATTTCCAGAATACGAAAATAGATGGCATGACGGTGTTCTTCACCGGCACCACGGCGATGGAGCAATTCGACCAGATCGAAGTCGTCAGCGGCGTGTCGGCCTCACTGTACGGACCCGCCCCGCCGTCGGGCATGTTCAACATGATCACCAAGCGGCCCACCGACTACGACCTGCGTGAAGTCACCGCGACTTACGCCAGTGACAGCCTCGGTACGGCGAAGGTGGACCTCGGCGGCAAACTCGATCCGAACGGCATCATCAGCTACCGCTTCAATGCGCTCTACGGCAGCGGCGACGGCTATGTGGACGACAGCCATGAACGGCGCACGCTGGCGGACTTAGGCATCGACGTGCACCCCTGGGAGCACACCACGCTGGAGCTTAATTACAGCGACAACGTCCTGGGCGTGACGGGGTTCCCGGGCTGGTTCACCTATTCGGAGAATCGCGTGCTGCCGCCGGCGCCGGACCCGCAGGATGTCGGCCTCGGCCAGCCTTATGCGGGTGTCTACCTGCGCACCTTCATCGGTTCGGCGCGGATCAAGCAGGATTTCGGCGCCAGCTGGCATCTGGTGGCCGGCATCCTGAATCAGACAGTCCAGCGCGACATCAATACTGCGGTGAACAACCTCACGTCCAATGCCGGTGCCTACACGACTTCCTTTGGTGCCGGCTTTGCACCCCGTTTTGCCATGACCAGCGACGCGGCATACCTGAACGGCAACTTCGACACCTGGGGCATCGGACACGATCTGACCATCGGTTCGGCCGGCTACCGCGCAGCGTCGTATTCGCCCATCACGACGGCCACGCCTGCCAGCCTGCTGCTCGGTTCGGCCAGCATCGCTGCGCCCGTGGTCTACCCGGAGCCTGCGGCGGGTCCGCCTAATGTGAGCTCAAGCCACATCTATGACTCCTCGGATGTCTACCAGCAGGGTTTCAATCTCGGTGACACCCTGAAGTTCAACGACTACTGGCTGCTGCGCGTCGGCGCGAGCCAGGACTGGTTCCACACCACCAACTTCAACAATAAGAGCGTCCAGACCACCGAGTATAGCAACCACGGCATCAGTCCGACGGGCAGCGTCATTTTCAAGCCTGCTGCGAACATGTCCGTCTACGCCACCTTCGCCAGCAGCCTGCAGGCCGGTGATCTCGCTCCGGCGGGTACTGTGAACGCGGGCACGAGCCTGCCTCCGTATCGGAGCAAGGAGTATGAAGTCGGATACAAGACCGATTTTGAGACAATCAACTTTACCGCCGCGCTGTTCCGCATCGAGCGGCCGTTCGCCAACGTCAATACGCTCGACAACACCTTCGAGATCAGCGGCGATCAGATCAACAAGGGGCTGGAGTTCTCCGCGGTCGGCGAACTCGTCCATGGGCTGACGATCTACGGCGGCATCACGTTGCTGAATTCAACGCTGGAGGACACCCCATCACCCGCGACCAATGACAAGTTGTACGTCGGCACCGCGAAGGTAAAAGGCAATTTGCTGGTCGAGTACCACGTGCCGCGGCTTCCCGGGCTGGTAGCGACCTTCGATTACCAGTTCTCCGGGCCGCGGCCGGGCGATGACACCAATCAGTTCGAGGTGGCCGGGTACAATCTCATCGATATCGGCGGTCGCTACACATTGAAGATGTGGGGCACCCCGGTCGCCTGGCGCCTGGCGGTCGACAACGTGACCGACCGGCACTACTGGTCGACAATCGGGCCCAGCAACCTAACGGGCGCCAATACCGGCAATATCGTGGCCCACATCGGGGCGCCGCGGACGCTGCAAGCCTCTGTGACCGTCAAGTTCTAAGGCCGCCGCAGCGCCAGCTGCCTATCTGATCCGAACGCGATACATTAGCTGTGTGGATCCGACCAAAATAGCCAAAAAGGGCGGCGTGGCGCTCGCGCCCGTGCGCGTGCGCAAGGGCTGCGAAGCACCAGGCAAACCTGGCCTGCACCTTCGATACGCATTCGAGCCCGGGGAGCAGTGCGGCGCGGAATTGGGCAACGCGTTATTTGAATTGCTGGCGGCGGTGACGGAAGGCGGGTCCATACGGCACGCCGCAAAGCTGCTGAATTCCTCATACCGTTACGTGTGGGATTCGCTGCGCAAATGGGAGACCATTCTCGGCGAGCCGCTCGTTACGTGGTCACAGGGAAGAAAGGCACGCCCTACGGAGTTTGCCGAAAGGCTTGCCTGGGCTGAACGCCGGGCCCGAATCAGAATGCAGCCCCATATCGAGGCGCTGCGATCCGATCTGGAGCGGGTTCTCATCGATGCGCGCGATGAGCATTGCCAGTTGCTCACGGTCCGGGCAAGTCACGACCTGGCGCTGCCGCTGTTGCAGCAGCACGCCGCGGAGGCAGCCAATCTGTACCTGAACATCGGTTTTCAAGGCAGTGTCGATGCACTGCGAGCACTCAATGATCGGCAATGCCTCGTGGCAGGCTTCCACGTTCCTGCCTTGTCCGGCGGCGCCCCGATTTTCGCAAAGGCGCTAAAGCCCTGGCTCCAGCCGAAGCTTCATAAGCTGATCGCCTGCTCGCGGCGGATGCAGGGCCTCATGGTGCGCAAGGAGCATGCGGCCCTGATTCACGAATTTCAGGATCTCCTGCGTCATGGTTTGCGGTTTGTGAATCGCCAGCCCGGATCCGGCACGCGGATGCTCGTGGATCACCTCATTCATGAGCATTCCCTGGACCCACAAAGCGTGCTCGGCGAGGTCGAACACATCGAGAATACCCACGTCGCCGTCGCGCTGTGCGTGGCAAGCGGCGTGGTCGACGCGGGCGTCGGCATCGAGGCGGCTGCCGTGCAGTTCGGGCTGCATTTCGTGCCGCTGGTCGAGGAGAATTATTTTCTCGCGTGCCTCGCGCCCAATACGCAACACCGCGCCGTCGTGCGCTTACGCGAGATTCTCGCAGGGGCTCGCTGGCGCGGGATTCTGGCCGATCTGCCCGGCTATCGGCCGCCAGCCGCGCCAGGGAGCGTGTTGGTCATCGAAGAGGTGCTGCCCTGGTGGTCCCGCGATTCGAGGCGTCCGTCGGCATGACGCGCAAATCGACCGCGATCGGCGCCGTGTACCGGCGCCTCGTCCGGCCAGGGCCATGCGCCGAAATGCGTTCGGTGGTAATCCGCATAGGCCTGCCTTAGTTCCTGTTCGGTGTTCATGACGAACGGGCCGTGTTGCGCTACCGGCTCGCCGATGGGCCGCCCCTGCAGCATCAGCAATTCACTCGGCACCGCACCGTTGACGATCTGCAGCGGTTGACCCGCATCGACTTCGATGGCTGATCGGACCGCAATGGCTTGGCCGTCGATGGCGAGCGCATCGCCCTTGAAGAAGTAAAGTGTGCGGCGCGGGCTGGGCGTCGTGGCCGCAGGCAAGGTCCAGTGCGCATCCGCCGACATTCTGATCGTCCAGATGGCGAGGTCCGCGGCCGGGTCCGATGCCCAGGAATCGGGGGGCGGGAGCTGCGACTTTCCTGGAGCGGTCGGGGATGGCGCGCCAGCGATGTAGGTCACTTCAGTGACCGCGCCCGTCGGATCGGAGATGACCTGGCGAGGGATATCCTCGGCCCAGAGCATCGTGAAATAAGGCTGCGCCAGCTTGCTGCGCTTTGGCAGGTTGAGCCAGATCTGGAACAGTTCCAGCGGATTCGGCTCGCGCGACTTCAGCAATGGAAACATTTCGGAATGCACGATGCCATTGCCCGCGGTCAGCCACTGCACATCACCGCGGCCGAAGCGGGCGGCAGCGCCGAGCGAATCAGCGTGGTCGATGTAGCCGCTGCGCATGATCGTTACGGTTTCAAAGCCGCGATGGGGATGCGCAGGAAAGCCGGGTACCGTACGTCCGTGATACATGCGCCAGCCGTCCTTGCCGCTGAAATCCTGCCCCAGATTGCGACCGTTCAGTGACGCGTCGGGTCCGAGTACGGCGTTGCCTCGGGGGTATGCGTCCTCGTGGTACACGCAGAACAGGAACGGGTCGAGCGTGGCCCACGGGAACCCTATCTTGCTGATCTGCAGAATGGACGGACTGGTCACGGTCTGGATCCTTTGGCTGCTGGCGCGCATGGGAGCATACATTGCTCCGGAACTGGATTCATAATGGGGCATGGAAGCAGATTTCTGGCATGAACGGTGGCACCGAAACCAGCTCGGCTTCCACGAGCCGCACGCCAATCCGCTGCTCATCGCGCATTTTGACGCCATGGCGCTGCCGGCCGGGAGTCGCATTTTCGTACCGCTGTGCGGCAAGACCCTCGATATCCATTGGCTCCTGTCACGCGGCCATCGCGTGGCCGGTGCAGAGCTGAGCAGAATAGCCGTCCAGCAGCTGTTCGAGGGCCTTGGTATCACGCCCCACACCACGCGCGTCGACGAGCTCACCCGATACAGCGCGCCCGACATCGACATTTTCCAGGGCGACATTTTCGATCTGTCCCGCAGCGAACTGCGCGAAGTCGATGCCATCTATGACAGGGCCGCACTGATCGCGCTGCCCGAGCCGCTGCGCAGCCGCTACGCCAGGCATCTGGCGGAAATCACGGACCGCGCGCGGCAGCTGGTCATTTGTGTCAACTACGAGCAGCAGCGGCTCGCGGGGCCGCCATTTTCGGTCAATGCGGCTGAAGTCGCACGGCTGTATGAGTATGCCTACGAACTCAAAGCGCTCGGCAGCGCGGACGTCGTGGGCGGACTTAAGGGGAAATGTCCCGCGACGGAAGATGTGTGGTTACTGGCGCCTTTGCGCTGACATCGCCGCGCCTCGCAACTGACCTCATTGATTTTTCAGACTCGGAGCATAGGAACATGCCAAGGGCGTTCGATGGTATTCATCCGCTTATCTTCCTGCTGATCGCGACCGTACTCGAAGTGAGCGGCGACGCGGTCGTCCGCATGGGTATCTACAACCATGGCGGCGCCGTTCGGCTGGCCTGGTTCGTCGCGGGCGCGACCCTGTTATTTGGCTACGGGTTATTTCTCAATCTGGCACCCCTGGAATTCGGCCAATTGGTCGGACTCTACATCGCAACGCTGTTTGTCGTGTGGCAACTAATCAACTACGTCGCCTTTCGAACTGCGCCGACCCTGCCGATAGTGCTCGGGGGCACTCTGATCATCGTGGGGGGCGTCATCACGACGTTTTGGAAGCCCGCATAGGCGGGAGCGAGTCTCGCGCGCCATGGCCGACTGCCTCTTTTTCAACAAGCCTTTGTGAGGCGGTTGTCCGGACTTGGGATTGCCTACGCCCGCAGCCCGATTATCGAAGGTGCCGGAGAGCGCCTTTTCGATGACACGATGCGCGGAGGAAGCGGTATCGGCAGCCGTTTTTTGCTGGTTGGAGGTGGCCGCGAAGAGGGCGCACACACGGAGGCTGCGCAGCAATTTGTCCAGGCCTTGGGCGAAGTGGTGGAGTTGCGCCGCACGAATCACGAAGGAACGATGCTGGTGCGACCGGACGGCTACGTGGCTTACTCGAACCCGCACGCCATGGGAATGGTCGAGTTGAATGCGGTGCGCGCATTGTTGGCGCGCCAATCACACTAGGAGAGAAATATGAAGGCGGAAATCGTCTTTTTGGCAGGCGCAAGCGGTGCCATCGGAAAGAGCCTGGTGCCACAGCTGGTGGACGCGGGATACACGGTTTTCGGTACGACCCGCTTTGCCGAGCGCGCGCGCGACCTTGAGGATCTGGGCGCAAAACCAATCGTCGTGGACGTTTTCAATCATTCGGCGCTGAGGCAGGCGCTGCTTGAAATACGGCCGGCCATCGTGGTGAATCAACTTACGGATCTGCCGAAGATGCGTGCGGGCCCGCTGTCCGAACAGGTGCTCAAGTCCAACGCGAGGTTACGGGAACTCGGGACCCGCAACCTGATCGAAGCCGCGTTGGGCGCCGGGGCGCGCCACCTAATTGCCCAAAGCCTTGCCTGGGTCTATGCCCCCGGTCCGACTCCGCACGGTGAAGAAGATCCGCTTGATGCCAATGCGGGCGGAACGGCGGCAATTACGAATCTGAGCGTTATTGCCCTGGAGTGGATGACACTGAATTCGCCGCCGCTTGCGGGCGTGGTGCTGCGCTATGGCCAGTTCTACGGACCCAGCACCTGGAACACGGCGCAGAACGGCAGCGCGCCGGTGCACGTCGACGCTGCGGCGCGTGCTGCGGTGCTCGCGATCACGGCAGAACGTGTTGGAACCTATAATATCGCCGAGGAACAGGGCTTGGTCAGCACCGAGAAAGCTCGCCGGGAATTGGGCTGGAGTGCTGACTTTCGCATGCATTCACCCGAGCTAGCGTAGACCCGGCGTCAACGAATGATCGCGCCGTTGTCATCTGCCTGCGGCGAAGGCCGGCCCGGGTTCAGATTGATGCTGATGGTGTGAACGTTCCTGATCTTGCCGTTTACGATGCGGAAAGTGTGTGAATCGGGCATGCCCGTGGCGCTGTTGCCGAAGCGGCAAAACACGTTGATCACTCCGTGTTCCTCGTCAACCACGTAGTCGCGGTTCACGATGTAGAGCACTCCAGCGGGAATGCCGACCTCGCAGGTCGCGTTCGGGTCGCCAGTGCGATTGGTATACGCACCGCCCTCGAGGCGTGCGCAGGGTTTGCCCCACGCTGTCTTCACGAATTTGTCGGAGAACAGATCCAGGTAGCTGTTGGCAACATTGATCAGCTCCTGCATCGAACTTCGCGATCCTGGCTTCTGGGCGCTCCAATCTTCCTTGCTCGCGTACTTCAGATACGAGTTGGCATTGAACAGCCAGTCGCCTTTGTGGGAGACGAGGCTATCGATCGCCGTGATCTTGCCGTTGTCGACGCTCAGGCGGGTGCCGATGACGTACTGGTGATCGCCCCCGAGCACGGCAAACTCCGAAAAGGTCCGGCAGCGAACGGGGTCGAGGAAGCTGCGCGAGAGCGCAATCGGCAACGCGGTGTTCCACATCCCCTTATCGGGTGCCACCTCGCTCATGTTCTCCAGGTACTTCACCTTTTCGGCGAATGCCATTTTGCTGCGGTCGCCGGCCTTCTGTGCGGCCAGATAACTATCCACCGCCGACTGCAGCGACTCGCGGGTGCAGGAGACGCGAGGCGCGACCTGCCGGGCGGAGCCGTGATCCGGCTGCGGTGCCTGGGCATGCAGCTGCGCGGTGATGGCGGAAAATGCCACTACCGACAGGAATAGTTTGTTTATCGACATTCTCGCGGTCCCCGCTATGGATTGTTGATGTCTGCGTGACGACAGGATTTTAAGCCACGCCGGCCGCGTGCGCATCCTCGGCGTCAGTGTGCGCTCGCTTTCCGGGCCTCGACGTGCTGGTCAATCCATCCGATCACGAGATCCGCCAGTTGATTGCTGTTCTTGTCCTGCATCAGCATGTGGCTGTTGCCCTTTATGCCCATGGCAGGCAGGTACATCATCTCGGCGTCGCCGCCGGCTTTCTTGAGTTGCGCGACGAATGTATCGCAGGCGTGCTTCGCGTCCACCCAGCTGAAGGGTGCATTCACATCCCCGAGGTGATCGCCGAACATAACGAGGATCGGGATCTTACTCAGTGTCGCCAGCTGCGCCGGGGTGAGATCGGTCTGGCAGCGCATCTCAATGGTCACGAGTCCCTTGATTCCCTTAGGGTCGATTAACGCGGCCTGCTCCGGATAGAAGCCTGACTCCGAATGCCCCACCAGGATTGCGCCGTTGAGCTTTTCGCCCAGCGCGGCCATCTGCGCCAGTGTCGGATTCAGATTCGGTGGCAGTGTCGAATTCAGATCCGGAATCATCTGCTTGTACAGTTCGTCCACTGACTGCAACGGGAACTGTTCATCAGCAAACCCCTCACCGTATTTCGGACCGAAGCGAAAGACGGTCCAGGCGAACTGATGCGTGGCATCCAGGATGCCCGGCATCTGCGCGTTGGCCAGTGACCCGGTGTGAACCTCATTGAAGGCGGTGGGATCAAATCCCGAGCGTGCGCGCGACACCTGATCGGCGAGATAGACGGAACGTTCCTTGCGAACGAAATATTCGCTCCAACCCATGCGTCCGTCCGGGGTGGTTTCCCAAGTCTTGCTGCTCAGGCAGCAGCCATGGACAAAGACGACCGGAGCGTGCCGATCGCCCTTCATTGGAATCTGGTACTGCACGTACATCTGATTCACAGTGATCTCACCACTTTGCGCGGGAATTATCCCGGCGGGTGGCTCGCTGACCGTCTTGGTTTCACCTCCCACTAAGAAGCTGCCTTGCTCCTTGATGGTCAGCGGTCCGGTGGTCTGCGGAAAGGCGACGGGAGCCGACGCCAGTGCCACAACAGCCACTGCTCCCAACGCGACTTCGACCAGCACGTTCATGATGGATCCTTGAGGAGGCTGTTGTGATTGAGGTTCATGCCGGACGGCACTCGAGGCGGCAGTGTAGCAAGCTGACCTGCAATCCGGAGGTCTCACGCAGCGGAATCGAATTCGATCCGTTGGTGCGGTGCAGTCTCCGCGTCTGCGGGGTCCGCCAGTGTCGGGCGCACGACCCGGTGCCACCACATCACGAGGCCGGTAATGAGCAAGCCGCAGGGCACGAGACCGAGCAGGGCCCAGGTCACTTCGATCCACACACCAAACGAGCGCCCGAAATGCAGGCGGACCAGCCAGGAGATTGCATCCTCGACTCGCAGCGAATTCGCGGTTTCCGCCCCCTGCGCCGTAAATGCCTCCGTCAATGCATTGAAGGGCGCGGGAAAGGCAAAATAGACTCCGGTGATGGCCCATAAGAAGATCAGCAGGAAACACCAGATACCCGCCACGCTGTGCAGTTCACGCACGAAGCGGCGCCCCGCCACATGGCGGTGAAGGATGATGCTTTGGCGCCAGCGCCGCATTCCTGGCCACCACAGGACCAGGCCGCTCGCACCCATGAGCACGACCAATATCGCACCAATGCCATTCAACCGCAGCCCGGGCCGGCCGCGCGTCAGGTTATCGTGCAGATCGGCGATCCAGGTTACGGACCTCGGCTCGCAGGCGACGGTGTCGTTGAGATTGGCGCCGGTATAGGGATCGAACAGTCGCTCAATCCGGAAGGTGCCGCCCAGGAACCACACTTCAGTTGCCATGCCGGGTGCGCGCGCGCCGCGTATCTGCACCCGCGTGTAATCCAGTCGTGGATAGGCGGCGCGTGCTTTGGCCTCCAGCTGCGCATCTGTGAGCCGATGTCCGAGGCGCGGGACCATGATGACTCTTGGACACAGGGCCCGATCGAGCTCCCGCCGGAAAATAATCAGGCTGCCGGACACACAGATCACGAGAATGTAGAGACCGATCCCTATCCCGATCCACAGGTGAATTTGAAAAAGAGCCCTGCGCACACGCTCTCCTGTTACGGTCAGGGCAGCGCGAAGACCCACACGGTCGCGCCCCGGTTCGGCGAACTGCGCAACTCCGGGACGAGCGGCGCGAAACTGCGGGCGTGAAAGCCACCTTCACCGACGACCAGCGCGAGGTACTGCTTGCCGTCCACCGCGAAACTGATCGGGCTGGAACTGGACACATCATTCAGACGGCTGTGCCACAGCTCCTTACCCGTTGCGCTGTCGTAGACATGGAAGACGCGATCGTAGGTGGCATCCAGGGCCAGCCCCCCCGCGGTGGTCAGCACCCCCGAGGAGATCGGCGCGCGCTGCCGCACCGTCCACACCGGTTTGTGAGTCGCCATGTCGAGCGCCTGCAGCCGGCCGTACTTACCGTCACTGTCGGGACGCGGCCGGATGCCCCAGTTGACGCCGGATGACAGCGCGCTGAGGCTGCCGCCGCCAGGTACCGGGTACAGATCCATGCACGCTTCGTTGAGCGGCATCACCAGAATTCCTGACTGCTGATTCCAGGACGCCGGCAGGTAGTTCTTCGCGCCTGCGCCATGCGGGCAGACCAGCTTGATCTTGCCATCGTTCGGGTACAGGGCAGTGTTGACGCGCTTCTCGCCCGTGAGCGGATTGATCGCCGTGACGATGTTCTGCAGGCCAAGGTCTATCGAAAACAGAAACTTGCCGGTTTTGGCATCGAGCGCGTCGTAGATCCCGATCTTGCCCGAGGTGATGAGCACCCTGCGCAGCACGCCGTCAATATTGAGGTTGATGAGTTGCCGTTCGAACGCCCAGTCCAGGTCCCATTGGTCATCCGGGAAGTGCTGGAAGTACCACACCAGCCTGCCCGTGTTCGGATCGACCGCCAGCGTCGAGTTCGTATAGAGCGCTGCATTGCCCATGCCGGGTTTTTTGGGCGCGAGCAGGGGCGCGGTGTCATAGGTGTTGCCCGTGCCGAAGTACGCAAGCCCCGTGCCAGGGTCGAAGCTCCCCGGGGTCCAGATCGAGGCACCGGAGCGTGATTCGAAGGGAACTCCGTTCCAACCGTCACCTCCCGGCGCGCCGGGCTTCGCGATGGTGCCGAGGCGCCATAGTTCCTGACCCGTTGCCGCATCGAGACCAACGAGTTGCGGACCACCAAAATGCGCGTTGACGCCGGTTCCGGTGGTGCCGGTCATGACCTTGCCTTCTGCGACCAGCGGACCACCGCTCAAGCCTTCGTGGCGCCTGAAGTCGCCGATCCGGGTGTCCCAGACCATTGCACCGGTGTGAACGTTGAGCGCCACGACGTGGACGTCCGAGGTACCGAAATAAAGCCGATCACCCCACAAGGCCAGCCCGCGCTTGACGACCGGTGCCGCGCCCGGCGCCAGAGCATGGTTGTACTGCCACAGCAGATCGCCGGTCCGTGCATTGATGGCCTGTACGATGTCGCCGAAGCCCAGCACGAACATCGTGCCGTCGCGCACCAGCGGCACCGACTCAGTCGATCCTTCCGGCAGCGTCCAGCTCCATACGAGGCGCAGGTTCGCCGCGTTGGCCGCATTTATCTGCTTGAGCGGGCTGAAGCCGTGGGCGTCCCAGCCACGTCGCCAGGTCAGCCAGTCCTGCGCCGGCGGATTCGCCAGATCAACTTTGCCGACGGGCGTGAAATGGTCCAGCGGATTGGGCAACGTCACCGCTTTCTGCGCCGTGTAGGGCGAGTAGGCCATGATGCTGAACCCGCCTCCCGGCACCATCATGCCCGCCAGTTCGCGCGGATCCGTCGGCAGTGCTTGCTGGCCCGCCACGATGGCGTTTTCCTGGAGCATGAAGGCCACCAGCGCGGCATAGGTGTCGGTGTCGAGCGAGCCGGGTTTGGTGGTCGGCATGGTCGTGCGCGTCACCTCGTACAGGTCCCGCACGCTGTGCCCCCCAAATTTCTGCATGAAGGCAGGCCCCTTGAGCGGCTTGCCGAGCGGCCCGTCGCTCAGGTTCGGGCCATGGCACATCGAGCAGTTGGCAAGATAAGCCGTCCGTCCGGCCGCACTTTGCTGAGTCGTGTAGGAAAGGGCACGCTCCTGGGCCCCGACGCTGGCGGCGGCCACCAGCATCACCAAGCCCGCCACCGCTGTTCGAAACCGCATGATCAACCTCCTCGGGCGTTAGTGCGCGTATTCATCGAAGCCATCCTTCACTGACTGCGGGCTATCCATGTGGAAGCCGGTGCTGAAGTAGGGCCGCGTTCCGTAAGTGACATTGGTGAACACCGCTTCGACCTGGCTGATCCCCTCCCGGTCGATCGAGAAGGTCTCGTGCGCCTGCAGCGTCGCGGGCGAGGTTTCGTTGACCGTCACGGTCTTGCCGTTCTTGAGCTGATAGGTGTGGATCTGCGCGTCGTTTTCGTGATCGAAATACACACTGGTCATCACGATCTGATGTTCGATGTCCACGGCCATGACCCGACGGCTGCGGATGCGATTGTCATTGCGGTGATAGCCGGTCGCTAGATCCTCGGCACAACTCATATTGATACCGCCGCGCTCCTGCCCGGCGGGCACCGGAACATTCGAGGTTGGCCGACCATCTTCCAGCCGCTGGCAACGCGAGGAGAAGATTGGCGGCTTGTCGCCGGTGTTGTTCTCGATACCGGTGAAATAGGTATCGACGATCTTCATCAACTCCTCGCGCGTGCGGCGCTGCGCCAGCGGCACCGTCTGCGTAAATTCGGGCCGCGCCTTCTCGCCCAGGTAATCGGTCTGTGCTGCTGTGGATCCCGCCGGCGCCAGGCGGCTGCGCTCGGAGGTGACGATGGTCTCGATTTCGGACACCTGATGGCCGTAGACCTTCAACCGCGTGCTGACTATGACCGGCGCGCCGTTCTCATACATGCGGGCGTAGAAGCCGATCGTGCCCCATTCCGGATCGGCGATGTACAGCCGATAGGGGCGCACGCCCGTCGCGTTCTTCCAGAACCCGTCGGGGATCGGCAGCGGTACGCTGTTTTCCGAGTAACGCGCGCCCTTCGCGAGTGGAACCTTGCTGACATCATGAGCGATCACCGCGGCGATGAACTGCTCGGCCAGGCGCTGCAGGCAGGCACGGTCGCAATCACCGCTACCGACATTCGGGGGCACGGCTGCACCGGTCTGCGCCGGGGCGGGCGCTGTGCGCAGCACCAAGGTTGCAACCAGCAGCACAGAGGCCGCGATGGCGAGCTGATGTCTCGACTTGTTCTTCATTGCGGTCCCCCGTGTATGCGCCGAAGTATAGGCGGCATCACCAAGTTATTGAATCCAATGTCAGCTCAGGCCCGCAGGACCTGATGTGCGACCGCGTGCGGTTTTGATGGCAGGGCGTGAATGGCTCTTCACGTGATCGATGAAGGCGCGCAGTTTTGGCATGACCTGGCGGCGTCCCGGGTGGTAGAGAAAGACGCCGGGTGTCACGGGTGCGAAGAGATCGAGCACGTGCACCAGCCGGCCGTCCGCCACGGCTTCGGCGGCGATCGGCTCGGGCACTTGCGCGAGTCCCATGCCTTCAAGCGCCGCGCCCAATAGTGTCGGAAAATCGTTGGCGAGGAGCGGCCCGGAAACGGCCACTTCCACGGCGCGGCTACCGTCCTTGAGTGTCCAGGGCGCGAGCCCATGGTTGGGCCGTCGCAGGCGCAGGCATGCATGGTGCCGCAGATCCTCGGGTCGCTGCGGCCGTCCGGCGCGAGCCACATAGGCGGGACTACCCACAATGACAAAGCGAAACCGTGGTGTCAGCCGCACTGCGACCATGTCGGCGGCGATGAATTGGCCCAGCCGGATGCCCGCGTCGAAGCCTTCGGCTGCGAGGTCGACCAGTTCCTCGCTGATCGCAATCTCAACCGAAACTTCCGGATATTCCTGGCAGAAGGACGTAATCAATGGTTGCAGCACTATGGGAACCACAGCGCGCGGCACCGTGAGACGCAGCAGTCCTGCCGGTCGCTCGCCGAGTTCACGCGCGACCCCTGCGGCGGCGACCAACTCTTCATATGCAGGCTTCGCGCGTGCGATGAATTTGCCGCCGGCTTCGGTCAGGCCGACGCTGCGCGTTGTGCGCATGAAAAGCGTCGCGCCGATGCGCCGTTCGAGGGTCCGAACCGCCTGGCTGATTGCCGATGGTGTCACGCCCAGCTCGGCGGCGGCCCGCCGAAAGCTCTTATGGCGGGCGACACTCAGGAAGGACTCCACCCCTTCGAGCGCCCCATGCCGAACTGTGAAGTTTTGCTTCATAGTCCATGCACATTATCGTGAATAGTAGTCGATGACAATCGGCCGTAATGTCCACCGCAGGATCGCCTGCTGCGCAGTGGAGGCTCAAAACATGGCATCGGCTACCATCTTTCAAATACAACTCGTGCTGGGATATCTCGCGTGGCTGCTGTGCATGGGCCGGTACGTATGGCCCTGGCTCAAGTCGCTGCAGCCGGCCGCAGCCCAGCGCGCCATCGCCACCGTGCACAGCTTTCGTTTCTTTGGGCTCGTCTTCCTCTTGCCCGGAGTGGTCGGCCCGAAGCTGGCGGCAGGGTTCGCCGCCTGCGCCGCGTACGGTGACTTCGCCACCGCGCTGCTGGCCATGCTGGCGCTGCTCACCTCTGGAATACGGCCGCTCTTTTGGTTGTTCGTCGTGGCCTTCAATGTCGTCGGCAGCGTCGATCTCGGCCTGGACTACTACCACGCCGTCCGGCTCAACCTGCCTGCCGCGGCGGGCGAGCTGGGTGCAGCCTACGCGATCCCCGTGCTTTTCGTGCCGCTGCTGATGATCACGCACTGCGCCGCGTTCTATCTGCTGCTACGGGAAAGAAAGCGCGGACTTTCCTGGCAGTCCGCGCTTTCGAAGGCGTAGGCCCTGGGAGTGTCAGTTGGCCTTCGCCACCTGCACGAGCGGCACCTTCTCCCACATTTCCTCCGGAGCGCCGGCGATGAGCTAGGTGTACTTGACGCCGTACTGTTTCACGAACGCGTGTTCGCGCTCGAGATTGCCTAGCTGATCGGGCTCCTCGAAGTCCAACGCCACAATGGCCACGCCCTTGTCGCGGTACTTCTTGTCCAGCTGCACGAGGTACTGGGCCTCGTCATGGCAGTTCGGGCACCAGGTTCCGGTGACGATGGCCAGCACCACCTTGCCTTTGAAGCGCGGGTCTTCGTTAGTGACCAGCTTGCCGTGATCGTCCGGGAAGCTGAAGGCGAATTTCTCATGCGGGTCGCGGGCGGTCGTGTGGGTCTCGTAGTTTTCGGGCTGTGATGAAAATCGCTGGATTCAGCTGATTGCCATTGGTATTGAGCACCGTAGTCACGAGCCCGTAGCCGGGCTCTGATCCTCGCTGGTGTGCAGGCACGGTCGATAGACCGTGTACGTGAGCACGCGTCGCCCTTGTCTGCGCCACGGCTTCGCTGGTTGCAACCGTGCTGCAGAGCGCTGCGGCTACCATAAGCAGCAGGAGGCGAGGGGCTGAGGCTTTCACGATAACTCTGCGGATCATATGGTTGTGGCGAGTTCTTTCATTTGCTGGAAATCGCCGCCGCGGCCGGCTTCCACGCGTTGTTGCGGCGGTCGTTATCGGGCAGCACATGGTCGGGGTCGACCGTGACGGAGGTAATCGGCAGATGGCTGTCAAGAACCGCCGTGTAGCGCGCCTGCTGCAGCCAGGTCTCCACGGGCAGCCTGAACCGGCGGATGCTGCCATCGGCGAAATCTATCTGTACCGTCGCTGGTAGCACCAGGGAGTCCAGATTGGCGATCGTCACGCGCGCGCCCTGAGTCGGGTCGCCGTTGACGTACTTCACATCGTCCACGGCGAGATCCAGAGTCCAGTTGTTGAAGTACCAGCCACGCCAGAACCACGACAGGTCCTCGCCACCTGCGCTTTCCATCGAACGGAAGAAGTCCGAGGGTGACGGATGGCGGTAGGCCCATTGGCGGATGAAGCGGCGGAATGCCCAGTCGAAGCGCTCCGGTCCGAGGATCTGCTCGCGCAGCAGAACCAGACCCAGGGCCGACTTGAAGTAGCTGACGGGATGACCGTACTTGCGGGGGATCATGTCGGCATTGGTGAGAATCACCGGCGCTTGAGGATCCCTCAGCAGGGGCAGGATGTCATCGACCGGATTACCTCCTCCCGGGGCGTACTCCTGATCGCGTTTCGGTCCATACACGCCGCCTTCGAAGGCATCCGACTCGTATACGTCGATAAAGGTGTTGAAGCCTTCGTCCATCCAGGCGTCACGGCGTTCATCAAACCCCACCACCATTGGGAACCAGGTATGGCCGATCTCGTGCGCCGTGAGCCAGAAGAGCTCCTTGCCGCGCAGCTCGGCGCCGTCGAAAAGCAGGCCCGGATATTCCATGCCCGAGACCTTGCCGCCGACATTCACCGCCGCTGGATACGGATACGGCAGCCAGCGGCGTGAAAACTCCTCGACAGCGTGCTTGAGATATTCCGTGGAGCGACCCCACGCCTCATCACCGGCACTTTCGGCCGGGTAAAACGACATTGCGAGGGAGGTGGCCCCGCCTGGCAGCCGGATGCGCGCTGCGTCCCAGACGAACGCCGGCGATGCGCTGAACGCGACATCGCGCGTGCGATTCATGTGGTAATGCCACGTCAGCTCGCCGGCGCGTGCGGGCCGGCTGGCCGGATCAGCGACCTCCCGCTCGCTGCGGATGATCACTGTTTTATCGCTGGTGCGCGCTTGCTGCAGGCGCGCACGCTGCTGTGCCGTCAGTACCTCCCGGGGATTTTGCAGCTCGCCGGATCCTGCAACCAGGAAGTTCGCCGGTACGGTGATGTAATAGTCGAAATCCCCGTATTCGAGATAAAACTCAGCGCCCACGTAAGGCAACGTGTCCCATCCGCGCAGGTCGTCATACACCGCCATGCGTGGATACCACTGTGCGATGTCGTAGATATCGCCGTTACGGGTCGAACTGTAGGCGGTGCGGCCGCCAAAATCGCCGGGTATCTGGTAATGGTAGCGAATCGCCAGTTGCAGGTGACCGCCTGCAGGCAGAACCTGCGCCAGGCGAACCTGCATGCGGGTGTCAGAGACGATGTAATCCGCACGGCTGTGCCTCCCGCCCGACACCACTTCCACGTCTTCGAGTTCATAACCGGCTGTAGTCTGCTTGCGTGTAAAGCCGCCACCGTAGGCGGATCGGGAATCGCTCCGATACATGTTCTGATCGAGTTGTATCCACAGGCAATCGAGCCCGGTGGGACTGTTGTTGGTGTAAGTGATGACCTCGCTGCCCTGCAGCTGTCGGGCGACAGTGTCGAGCCGCGCATGGATCTGGTAGTCCGCGCGGTTCTGCCAGTAGTCAGGACCCGGTGCGCCGTCTGCCGATCGGTAGCGGTTGACGGGCTGCGGCAGGGTCAGTCGCGCGAAGGTTCGTAGCGGATCATAGCCCTCATGCGCCGTCTGGGCGTGCGCCGCCGTGGTCGCGACGATCAGCAGCGTCATGCTGGCAAACAGTTCACGGTATCCGCTCATCTGGACCTCATCACCCACTCGATAGTAATGGCGGCACCTGCGGTCTGACCAAGTTCAAATTGGAATGAGCAGATTCGCAGGCGTCAGTATGCATCAAGAGCAATTCCGGGTGTATGCGACGCGCCAAATCGCCGGCAAGGACCGGTATGTTACTGCTGCGTCACCGCCGCGCGACCGCCTTTGTTACGGGGCGCCGATATACTCCTGAACCTGACGGCCGCTGCCGCCAAATTGGCCACAACCGTGCTGACTCTGGAGGAGCTGGCCAGGTTTCCGCTTGTGACCTATGTATTCAGTTTCTCCGGACCGTCGTCATTGTCCGATGCGTTCGCGCACGCGGGGTTGAATTCAAGAATTGCGCTCACGGCGCGCGATTCCGACGTGGTCAAGACCTATGTGTGCCTCGGATTGGGTGTCGCCATCATCGCGCTGGCGCTGTTGTCACCGCTCTTGTGGCTCGGAGTCGGCTGCAGCGGTCGATTAATCGGGTTTTCGTAACGGCGGCGAAACCGTTATCTGCATATGCGCAAGTGTTGTTTTCAATTGCCTGCTGGACCCAATAAACTGTTCTTGGCTCCCCGGCGCGGTCTTCTTGAAGAAAGTGGATCCCCTCTGCACTATCGGATTGCCGCGCCGGGGTAGCCACCAAGTGCAGCTTGGTGGCCGATCCACACGGCCACCGCGCTGCAAACGCCCACGGTCACGGTTTCAATTGGACTTCTTCACCGAGAAGTCAATTGCTTGCCCCATGAAGTCCGTATGCAACTTGATCTCGGTTGCCGACACGACACCTGTATACATGAAGGTTGTCGGAGCGTCGCCCATGTTGACGTCCATGGAGAAGGAGATCTTGTCGCCATTGACCTTGCCATTCTTAAGCGCGATCAATGCGCCGTCTGGACCGGTCGTCGAGCCGGTGAGGGTGGCGCCGTTGGCCTTAAGGGTGTAAGCCACCTGGACGGGTCCATTCGGGGTGTCAATCGAACCGGTCCACTTGCCATCGACGTCGGCTGCGAAAGCCGGGGCTGCGGCCAGCAGCAATATAAAGGCCAGTGCTCGAATCTTCATAACGTCCTCCTGTTGGATCTGGTCTACGACAAGGTCAGCCCAGTCATCGCGTGCTGCGCAGCAATATTGTGATTATTTGAAGTCCTGTCGAAAGTGCGAGCCGGTCGTGGCTCATCGGAAGCAGAACGGCGCAGATCATCGCTGTACATGTATAAAGTAGCCTGCGAATCGTAGCCTGTAAACCCTGTCGTTCCGGGTCCGAAGCGCCGCCTCCCGCATTCGTATTCGGGGCCGTCAAGACTCGCGTAGAATTCCCACGCACCGCGCGCGGACCAGGGTCCGTGCCGCCAGGTTCATCCGCCAGAGAACTGCAACATGCTGTGGAAATTGATAACGCGCTACCTCAGGCCGCACTGGATGCTGGTCGCGGGCGTGGCAGTGCTTCAGATATCGCAGTCACTCGCCCTGCTGTACCTGCCGGCGCTCACCGCGACGATCTTCGATGAGGGTGTCGCGAAGGGCAATATTCGTCTCATCATCGCTACCGGGCTGCTGATGCTTGCCATCACGTTGGTGCAGATCGTGTGTGCGGGGGCGGCGGTGTATCTGAGTGCCAAGGCCGCCATGTCATTTGGGCGCGACCTGCGTGCCGCCGTGTTCGAGCACGTCGGATCCTTCTCGGAGCGCGAGGTATCGCACTTTGGGGCGCCGTCGCTGATTACGCGTACCACCAACGACGTGCAGCAGGTGCAGTTACTCGTCATGACCACCTGCACCATGCTCGTGGCGGCGCCGATACTCAGTATCGGCGGCATCATCATGGCCGTGCGCCTGGACGCTCACCTGTCATGGGTGATCGCGGTCAGCGTGCCGGCCATGATGCTGGGTTTGAGTATGGTCATGGCGCGGATGATTCCGCTTTTTCGCAAGCTGCAGACAATGATCGATGGCATCAACCGAATTCTGCGCGAACAGCTGAGCGGTATCCGGGTGGTTCGCGCATTCGTTCGCGAGGAGGTCGAAACGAGCCGCTTTGCGGTGACCAGCCGCGAGGTGGCCGACACCAGTATGCGCACCGGCCGACTCATGGCGCTCATTTTTCCGGTGATCATGATCGTGCTCAACGTGTCGAGCGTGGCAGTCGTCTGGCTTGGGGCCTATCGGATCGATGCCGGTACCATGCAAATCGGGACACTGATTGCCTTCCTCAGCTATCTGATGCAGATCCTGATAGCAGTCATGATGGCCACCTTCATTCTCACGATGCTGCCGCGCGCCTCAGTGTCGGCTGAGCGAATCAGCGAGGTACTGCGCACGCAGTCCAGCGTGGTTCCGCCGGCGAACCCCGTGACGAAACTCGCCGAACAGGGCAAGGTCGAACTGCGCAACGTGGCATTCGCCTATCCGGGCGCCGACGAGCCAGTCATCAGCGACATCAGCTTTGTTGCGCGGCCCGGAAAGACCCTGGCGATCATCGGCAGTACCGGTAGTGGCAAGTCGACGCTCATCAACCTGATTCCGCGGCTGTTCGATGTCACCGCCGGCACGGTGCTCCTGGACGATGTCGACATCCGCACGCTGGCCACTGAGGCGCTGGGAGCGCCCATGGGCCTTGTCCCGCAGCGACCCTACCTCTTCTCCGGCACGGTGCGCAGCAATCTGCAGTACGGAAAGACGGACGCAACGGATGAGGAACTGTGGCGTGCGCTCGAAATTTCACAGGCCCGGGACTTCGTGAAGGAACTCGCGGGCGGCTTGGAGGCGCGTATTGCCCAGGGCGGCACCAACCTGTCCGGCGGGCAGCGCCAGCGGCTCGCCATCGCCCGCGCGCTTGTCAGGAGACCGAAACTTTATCTGTTCGACGATGCGTTCTCGGCGCTGGATACGGCCACGGAGGCGCGGCTGCGCCAAGCCCTCAAGCGCAGTACTGATGGCGCGACGCTGATCATCGTGGCGCAGCGCGTGTCGAGTGTCGCGCACGCCGACCAGATCCTGGTTCTCGAAAATGGCCGCATTGCAGCTCATGGCACGCACGCCGAGCTGCTGGCGGGTTCCGCGACCTATCAGGAGATCGTCGCATCCCAGCTGGTGGCGGAGGATGCGGCATGAGCGGCGGCGAACGCAGCAGCGCCGCGCCGCCGCCGACCCCGGCGCGCCCACCCGGCGGTGGCGGTCCATTTGCCGGGATGAACATACCGGTGAAGAAGGCCAAGCAGTTTGGCCCCAGCGCCCGGCGGCTGCTGGCCCAGCTGCGACCGGAGACGGCAAAACTCCTTGCCGTCGTGGTGCTTGCCATCATGGCGGTCGCGTGTTCGGTAACCGGACCGCGGCTGCTAGGCCAGGCCACGAATCTGGTGTTCTCCGGCTTGGTTTCCAGATCATTGCCCTCGGGTGCGAAGCCGTCGGACATCATTGTCCAGCTGCGCCTTGCGGGCCACGGCGCACGCGCGGATATGCTCAGCGGCATGAAGCTCACTCCGGGACATGGAGTGGATTTCACCGCGCTGGCGCATCTTCTCGAATTGACGCTGGCATTGTATGTATGTGCCGCCATGTTTACCTGGGCCCAGGCCTGGCTGCTCAGCGGAATTGTGCAAAGAACCGTCTATACGCTGCGCCAAACTGTCGAAGCAAAGCTGCACCGGCTGCCGTTGCAGTATTTCGATGCCCACAAGCGCGGCGAGGTGCTCAGCCGTGTCACCAACGATATGGACAATATCGCGCAGAGCCTGCAGCAGACCGTTAGCCAGATGATCACATCGGTGCTGACCGTGGTGGGCGTGGTCGCGATGATGTTCGCGCTGTCCTGGGCGCTGGCACTGATTGCACTGGTGACGGTGCCGCTGACGCTGGTGATTACCACCTTCATTGCGAAACGTTCGCAGAAGCTGTTTGTCGCCCAGTGGGCGCATACCGGGGAGCTCAACGGCCAGATCGAGGAGATGTACTCCGGTCACGCGTTGGTCAAGGTATTCGGACAGCAACCGGCCGTCGCGGCCAGATTTGCCGCCAAGAATGAAGCACTGTTCCAGGCGGGCATGGGCGCCCAGTTCATCAGCGGACTGATCATGCCGGCGATGACTTTCGTTGGGAATCTCATTTACGTGGCCATCGCCGTCGTTGGCGGCATCCTGGTGGCTTCCGGAACCATGCAGGTGGGCGACGTTCAGGCATTCATCCAGTATTCGCGGCAGTTCACGCAACCCCTCGCCCAATTGGGCTCCATGGCCAACCTGCTGCAGTCCGGTGTCGCCTCGGCGGAGCGTGTCTTTGAGGTGCTGGATGCAGTCGAGGAGCGGGCTGACCCGATCGACGCCAAAGTCGTTCAGGCAGCGCGCGGGCATCTGGCTTTCGAGGATGTCTCGTTCCGCTACACGCCCGACAAGCCGTTGATCGAGGACTTGAACCTGGTTGCAGAGCCCGGCCATACGATCGCCATCGTGGGGCATACCGGGGCGGGCAAGACGACGCTCGTGAATCTGATGATGAGATTCTACGAAGTCGATTCCGGCCGCATCACGCTGGACGGTGTCGATATCGCGCAGATGACGCGGCGCAACCTGCGCTCACAGATGAGCATGGTTCTTCAGGATACCTGGCTGTTCGCGGGCAGCATTCGCGACAACATCGCCTACAGCCGGCCGGCAGCCAGCGAAGAGGACATCATCGCCGCCGCACGGGCAGCGTATGTGGACCGCCTGGTGCACGCCCTGCCGAAGGGCTATGACACCATCCTTGACGGGGAAGGCGGCACACTCAGCACGGGTGAACTGCAACTGATTTCCATTGCCCGCGCGTTTCTGGCGCGCCCGAGCGTGATCATTCTGGATGAGGCGACCAGTTCGGTGGACACGCGCACGGAAGTGCTGGTGCAGAAGGCCATGCGGGCACTCCGCGCCAATTGCACAAGCTTCGTCATTGCACATCGCCTCTCCACTATTCGCGACGCCGACCGGATCCTCGTAATGGACGCTGGCCGCATAGTTGAACAGGGAACACACATGCAGCTGCTGGCGGCGACCGGCGCGTATTACGCGCTCTACCAGGCGCAGTTCGCCGACGTCAATGCCTGAACGCTTGCACTCATAGGAGGCGGCCTTATATCCTGCTGAGCATGCAGTGCATCGGGACTTCAGGACAGACATGTACAAGCGTCCGGTCGGCACAATTTACCTGCTAAAGCGCGCGGAGCTGGCGGTGCGCAGTTGCATGGAAGTAGCGCTCGCTGAGTTCGATCTGACTCCCGCGCAGTTTCTCATGCTGTATCGGCTGCGCGACCACGCCGAGTTGTCCGGGGCCGCGTTGGCGCGTGACATCGGCGTGCGCCCACAATCGATCATCGGGTTGATCAGGCCCCTCGAGAACAAGGGCATCCTGGAGCGCGAGCCGAGCCCGGCGCATCAGCGGGTGCTGCACATGCGCCTCACGAGCGCGGGCAAGAAGCTGTTGGCGGATGCGATTCGAGTCGCCGGCCGCGTCGAGGCCGAATTGCTCTCTGATTTGGAAGACAAACGGGTGGCCGCGCTGCAGGAGATGCTCGCTGGTTTATGGAAGCGTGCCGAAAGCAACGCACTGCACCCCGGCTCAATCCGCGCCAAGGCCCAGGAACTCATGCGCGCGCATATCGCGGTCTCCCAGCGCCGTGGACCGCGCGCGGTGGTGCGGTCGCGCAGATAGGCCGAGCGGTTCGATGCAAGCACCAGGGGTCATTTCCGCGGTCAATTATCTGCAGCACATGGAGGAGCTGCCGGTGTTTTATTCCGAGCGGCACCAGGACAACAACCTCAAGCTCTCGAGTCACCAGATCCACGTCACCAACGCGCGGCGTGTCCATCCCGAACCGTCTGTAGATGGTCTGGGCTTCGTGCTGACGAAGCACACCAGCGCCGTAACCGATTTCACCGATGCGATCAGTGTGGACCGCGTC
Organism: Steroidobacteraceae bacterium; assembly: GCA_036267975.1. Classification (GTDB taxonomy): domain Bacteria; phylum Pseudomonadota; class Gammaproteobacteria; order Steroidobacterales; family Steroidobacteraceae; genus DAIDKA01. Next base: position 52,709 of record DATAVA010000019.1, read on the forward strand.
TATCGGGGCGAGCTCGCCGAGCTCATTCGCGGCATAACCGCTGCACCGCTGGTCATTGTGACGCCCCGTGGAGTCGTGCGCTGGAGTGAGCGGCACGGGAATACAAGCCGATTTGTCAATTCGCGACCTGGCAGATTTGTTCACGTGGATTACAGCCGCAAGTCGTTTACCGAGTTCGCGCAACGACATGTGGCGGACATTCCGGACGCGCAGCGTTGGCTGCATGGGCGCTACGCCGCGTTCAATATCTGGCGTGTCTTCTCCGCGCCGCCGCAGGACGTGCCCCTTGCGGTTTGCGATGCGACCTCCGTTCGGCCCGAAGATGTGACCACCGGCATGGCCGTGATCGATGCGCCCGATGCGCCGGAGTTCCGCTTCGAGTCCTCGCTGTTTCACTTCAGCCCACGCCACCGGTGGTACTACTTTCCGGACATGACTGCCGGTGAGGCCTTGATATTCAAGGCGTTCGACTCGGATCTGAGCCGTATCCAAGGCTGCCCGCACAGCGCGTTCAATGACCCGACCTGTCCGGCTGGCGCTGCACCGCGCGCCAGTATCGAAATCCGGGCATATGCATTCTGGGGTTGAGGGTCAGGCGTGCTTCACCATCTCGCCACCGCGCCGCACCGAGATGCTGGCGATGAGTCCATCGCGTAGGCGATAGCTTACCAGCACGCGTCCCTCGATGTACTCGCCCGCCTTGAGCGCGCCGACAACGAAGTCCGGTGCATCCTTGAGCGCCGTGAATCGCGTGACGGCATCGAGTTCGATACTGTCGACCGTGGCCGCGATACTGTTCACCGTGAGACTCTCGCGAATGCGCCCGAACATCGGACGGTAAAAGTCGATGATGCCCTGCCGTCCCAGGATCGCCGGGACCGATCCTAGTTCGAGCCGCACATCTTCGGTGTAAAAGCTGGGGAAACGCTCGAAATTGGCGGCGCTGAACGCGGCCATGTAGGCACGGAAGGCCGCGAGCTGGCTCGGATGCGGGCCCAGGCGTGGCAGCCGTGTGACGCCCTTGCCGGGTGGCCACGTCATGGACTTCAATTCGGCCACCTTGCCATCGCGTATCCGGTAGGTGACGAAGAATTTCACCGTCACCAGATCCCCCGGCCGCAGGTGTCCGAACGGGAAGTCCGCACGCTCCTTGCTGGCGTGAAAGTCCATATCGACCTCTGCGAACAGCAGGTCGTCACGCTGCAGCACGTTCTGCGGTCGCATGACTTCGCGCACCCCATCGTGCGCCCAGTCGAGGAAGCTCTTAAGAGCGTCCTTGCCGCGATATTCGCGCGCACCGCCCGTGAACACGACATCATCGTGGAAATAGCGTGCGACCAGCTGCGCATCGTCGCCGGTATTGAAGAGCTGTTCGTATTCGATGTAATTCATCATGAGGTCATACCCGCCGTGAGCGGCGAGCGTTTCACACGCGGCGCCTCTGCCCAGGTCCCATGGAAGGCGGGTTTCAACCGCATGGGCAGCCTGATCGTGGCGATGGGTCCTTTCGCGATGCGTGTCGCATCGAAGATGTTGACGCTGGTGAGCATTGCCTGTGAGTCCGTAACCGCCTGCGCGATCCAACCTTCACCTTCCGGTGCATCGGGAGCGCGCGGAATGAAACATGGCTCCATCGCGGGGCTGCTGGCGGGAGCCGCCCACGTCTGTGTAATTCGCTCCTTAAGATCGACATGACCGAGCTGATTGCGTGTGCCGCTGAAGCCCAGCAGCCAGCCGTGTCGATACGGTCCCATCTGGTAGCGGTCATCGTTGCGCGGGAATTCGCCGATGAAGTCTGACAGGACGGTGACACGTTCGAAGCCTGTGTCCTTCGTGTCCAGATTCACTGTCCAGCGGGTGAGTTTTACGGCCATTCCGGAAGGATCGAAGGGCTTACCAAACTCGGGGAAGAACGGGAACAGGTTGCCCGGTGACACACAGGCGTCCACGTGGATGCGCGAGCCTTCCTCGAAGGCATTCATCACGTGGCTGGTGAACTGATTTGGCGCAGTGAACCAGCGGATCTGCTCACCGCGCCCGAAGCGGGGCAGCACGCCCAGGTAGATTTCGCGCCGCGGATCCCAGCCGTAGTAGGCCCAGCCGTTTTTCAGGCCCTCCGCCCCCGCGCCCATGATGGGCACGACCGGAAAGATGATGTGATTGCGGGTAATGCCACAGTCATGCTGCTCGGCGAAGTATGGCATTTCAAACCACGCCGAATGGATGACCGCGCCTTGGGGACTGACCTCGAAGTACACGACATCGCGGGTGAAGTCGCCCTTGGCACCAAAACCGAATCCCACCAGATTCCCGGTCAGCGGATCGATCTTGCAGTGGGCGGAGCAGGTAGCTCCCGGCAGCGTGCCGTGGAAGTCCCAGCCGCCGATGGTCTCGAGGGTTTGCGGATCCAACGCCACCGGCGGGCTGTCCTCACGCAAGGCGAGCAGCACGCCGTGGTGTTCCAGGACGTTGGTGTTGGCCAGGTTGCGGTTCATGCCCGCGACACTGGGATCATCGGTCCATTTATTGCGATAGCGGCCGAACAACGCGCGTCCCGCAGCGTGCTCGGCCTTGAAGCGCTCCGTCCGCACATAGCGCGACTTGAGTGACACGTGACCGTCGTGAAAGCGAAACATCGAGATCATGCCATCGCCATTGAAGGGCACGTCTTTTTCGAACAGTGGCGGGAACTGATGATCGGCCGCGACGCGATAGAACGCGCCATCGATTTCACGGGGAACCGCGCCGATGATCTCCAGATCGCCCAGATCGACCTCCACGCGGCATGGAGCATTGATGCCCTGGAACATCGGTATGTCCGGAAATTTCATCGTAGTACCTATATAGGCGGTCCTGTGTGCGTGCGCAACTTGCGCCGGTGCCCGGTTCGATTCGCGTCTGCTGTCTTGATGGAACTGTTCCACCCGCCGATACTGCGCTTGTTCCAGAGTATAAGAAGGGATGATCATGATGACGAAGATGTCCGTCATTGCGGCACTGGCCGCGCTCGTGGCTGCGGCCGGCGGTGCTTGCGCGCCACCATCAGGCTGGCCGGAATGAAGATTCAGGCCGCCATATCGCGCGCCGGTACCGCGCATCCGAACATAGAAGAATTGGAACTCGAGGATCCGCGGGTCGATGAGGTGCGCGTGCGCATCGTTGCCACGGGCATCTGCCACACCGATCTGAATTGCCATTCCGGGTATGGCGTCCCGATCCCCAAGCCCATCGTGCTCGGACATGAAGGCGCGGGCATCGTCGAAGCATTGGGCGCAGGCGTGCACGGACTTGCGGTCGGTGATCATGTCGTGCTCAGCGGCGGATCGTGCGGGGTGTGTCCCAGCTGTCGTGCGGCACGGCCCACCTATTGCCGCGATGCCATGAAGCTGAGCTTCGGCGGCATGCGCGCGGATGGTTCTTCGCCCCTGAGTCAGCACGGCGCCAGGATTGCGGGCGCCTTCTTTGCGCAATCCTCATTTGCGTCGCACGTGGTGGTCCCGGAACGCAGTGCCGTTAAGGTGCCGGCCGATGTGCCGCTACAGCTTCTGGGTCCGTTGGGATGTGGAATCATTACCGGCGCCGGCTCCGTGCTGGAGGCGTTCCGATTGAGACCCGGCCAGTCGATCGTCGTATTCGGCGTGGGTAGTGTCGGGATGGCGGCGGTCATGGCCGCACGAATTGCCGGCGCGTCACGCATCGTGGCGGTGGATGTCTCGGCGCAGCGCCTCGCACTGGCGGTGAGCCTGGGCGCCACGGATAGCGTCGCATCAGGTGCGCAGACCCTGGGGGCATTGCGCGAACTGGAACCCTTCGGTTTCAATTTCAGTTTCAATACCACCAGCGCACCGGCGGTCTACACGATGGCGACCGAGTGCCTGGCGAATGAAGGCACGGCCGGCTTCGTGACGCGTCCGCAGGGCGATTGGACGATCAACGTGGGGGCGCTGCTCGCCGGCGGCCGCAGGTTCCAGGGCATTCTCGGCGGCAGTGCTGCACCCCAGCTCTTTATTCCGCTGCTGATCGACTATTGGCGGCAGGGACGGTTTCCATTCGACCGGCTCATCGCCGAGTATTCATTCGATCATATCGGCAAAGCCTGGGCCGACTGCTCATCGGGAGCGGTGCTTAAACCCGTATTGAGAATGTAGCCTCGAGGTGTCGGTCGGAAACCTTCCATCACGGCCTTACCGGCCGCCCCGAGAAGGGCGGGATCCTTTATTATGTTAAATTAGTTCGATTCGCGAGCGCGTTGGGGAGTGGTTGTCCCCCGGCATGACTCCATGGCCGGCCATCCGTTAAAGTGACAGTCCCGGTCCAACCCCGGGGACCTTGCCGCACTGCAAGGGAAAGCCCCAAATCCTTGAGCATTCAGTAACCTAGGCGCATGAGCAATTCCGAAACCCCTCCTGATTTCAGCAAGGTCCGCAAATTCGAGCATCCGGGGCGCGGCAAGACGCGGGCGCGTCCTGTACCGAAGGGGCGCACCGTCGACCCGCACGCCAGCCATGCGATCCAGGGCCTGCTCGGCGACCGGCCGCGCGAGCGGCACCTGCTGATCGAGTTTCTGCACCTGATCCAGGACGAATTTGGTCAGATTTCGGCGGCCCATCTGGCGGCGCTGGCCGATGAGATGAGTCTGGCATTTGCCGAAGTTTTCGAGACCGCGACGTTCTACGCGCACTTCGATGTGATCAAGGAAGAGGATGAACCGATTCCGGCGCTGACCGTGCGCGTTTGCGACAGCCTGACCTGCGAAATGTTTGGTGCTGAAAAACTTCTCGAGTCGCTGCGTGGCGGCCTGGGGGACGCGGTTCGCGTCGTTCGTGCTCCCTGCGTCGGGTTGTGCGATCACGCTCCAGCGGTGGAGGTTGGCCACAACTTCCTCAAGCGCGCGGATATTGCGAGCGTTAAGGCGGCCGTCGGCCATGGCGATACCCATCCGCATCTGCCGGACTACATTGATTACGAAGACTATCGCGCGGCAGGCGGCTACCAGACCCTCGAGCGCCTGCGCTCCGGTGCGCTGACCGTCGATGCGGTGCTCGCGGTCCTCGACGATGGCGCTTTGAAGGGACTCGGCGGCGCCGGCTTTCCCACCGGACGCAAATGGCGCTCGGTTCGCGGGGAAAAGGGACCGCGGCTCATGGCGATCAACGGCGATGAAGGGGAGCCTGGAACCTTCAAGGATCAGTACTTCCTCAATACCGATCCGCACCGCTTCCTCGAAGGCACGCTGATCGGTGCCCACGTGGTGGAGGCCGCGGAGGTCTACATCTACATCCGCGATGAATACCCGATCGCGCGCGAAATACTGGCCAACGAAATCGCAAAGCTCCCGCCGGGTGGTCCGCTCCTGCACCTGCGTCGCGGCGCCGGGGCCTACATCTGCGGCGAGGAATCCTCGCTCATGGAGTCCATTGAAGGCAAGCGCGGGTTGCCCCGGCACAAGCCGCCGTTCCCGTTTCAGGTGGGACTGTTCGGACGTCCGACGTTGATCAATAACGTCGAGACGTTGTATTGGATACGCGACCTGATCGAGCGGGGCGCGGCGTGGTGGAAGAGCCATGGGCGCAACGGCCGCTTCGGCCTGCGCTCCTACTCGGTGTCCGGACGCGTCAAGGATCCGGGCGTGAAGCTCGCGCCTGCCGGCCTCACCATCCAGGAATTGATCGATGAGTTCTGCGGTGGCATGAGCGACGGGCATCGATTTGCGGCCTATCTTCCCGGTGGCGCCTCCGGCGGCATCCTGCCCGCCTCCATGAACCACATTCCGCTGGATTTCGGCACGCTCGAAAAATACGGCTGCTTCATCGGCTCGGCGGCGGTGATCGTGATGTCCGACCAGGATGACGTGCGCGCCGCGGCCCTCAATCTCATGCGTTTCTTCGAGGACGAGTCCTGCGGCCAATGCACGCCGTGCCGTGTGGGCACGCAGAAGGCACGCGTGCTGATGGAGCAAGGAGTCTGGGATACGGCGTTGCTGGGCGAACTGTCGCAGTGCATGCGCGATGCCTCCATCTGTGGCCTGGGACAGGCTGCGTCCAATCCGCTGACCAGCATCATCCGTTTTTTTCCGGAGCTGTTCTCCCCACCACAGCTCGTGGCAGTGAAGTAGGTCAATCATGAGCAGTAATCCCATTGAACACGGCGCGCCGCAGGCACCCAAGCCGGTCCGCGCACCCGCAGCCCAGGATGCCGGTGGCCCGGGCACGTCCGACCCTGCTGCCGGGGGCACCTATTCACAGGGCGTCAAGTCGGGAGGAGAAGCAGGCGTCATTCCAACCGGGCGCATCAACGGCAAGAATCTCGCGAAACCCGCGATCATTTTTGAACTGGACGGACAGCAGGTCGAGGCACTGCCGGGCGAAACCATCTGGGCAGTTGCCCAGCGTGCGGGTACGCATATTCCGCACCTTTGCCATAAACCCGAACCGGGCTATCGACCGGATGGAAACTGCCGCGCCTGCATGGTTGAAATCGAAGGCGAACGCGTGCTGGCCGCCTCGTGCAAGCGCATCCCCGGTGTAGGCATGAAGGTGAAAACCGCCACGGAGCGGGCCACCAAGGCGCGCGCCATGGTCATGGAGTTGCTGGTGGCCGACCAGCCCGAGCGCAACACTTCGCATGATCCAACCTCGCATTTCTGGCAGCAGGCGGACTTTGTGGCGGTGACGGAGAGCCGCTTTCCGGCAGCGGCGCGCTGGCAACCGGATGCGAGCCATCCTGCAATGCGCGTCAACCTGGATTCGTGCATCCAGTGCAATCTTTGTGTGCGTGCCTGCCGCGAGGTTCAGGTCAATGACGTGATCGGCATGGCGTTCCGGTCGCATGAGTCCAAGATCGTGTTCGATTTCGACGATCCCATGGGTCAGTCCACCTGCGTGGCCTGCGGAGAATGTGTGCAGGCGTGCCCGACGGGTGCGCTCATGCCCGCGGCCTACCTGGATGCGAATCAAACGCGCACGGTCTATCCGGATCGCTCGGTCGATTCACTGTGCCCGTATTGCGGTGTCGGTTGCCAGGTGAGCTACAAGGTCAAGGACGAGAAGATCGTCTACGCGGAAGGGCGTGACGGTCCAGCCAATCACAATCGACTCTGCGTCAAGGGCCGTTTCGGCTTCGACTATGTTCACCACCCGCACCGCTTGACCAAGCCGCTGGTGCGGCTCGATCACATTGCCAAGGACCCCTACGACCAGATCGATCCGGCAAATCCCTGGACGCATTTTCGCGAAGCCAGCTGGGAGGAGGCCCTCGATCGCGCCGCCGGCGGTCTGAAGAGGGTACGCGATACCAAGGGTCCGCGCGCCCTCGCGGGTTTTGGCTCTGCCAAGGGTTCCAACGAAGAAGCTTATCTGTTCCAGAAACTGGTGCGCACCGGTTTCGGGTCGAACAACGTCGACCATTGCACGCGACTTTGCCATGCATCTTCCGTCGCAGCGCTGATGGAGGGCCTCAACTCCGGAGCGGTGTCCGCGCCGTTTGAGGCGGCGCTGGATGCAGAGGTGATCATTGTCATCGGCGCGAATCCAACGGTGAATCACCCGGTTGCCGCCACCTTCATCAAAAACGCCGTCAAGCAGAACGGCGCAAAACTCATCGTGATTGATCCCCGGCGCCAGGGACTCTCACGCCACGCCTACAAGCATTTGTCGTTCAAGCCCGGTTCTGACGTCGCAATGCTCAATTCCATGCTGAACGTCATCATTACCGAGAAGCTGTACAACGAAGAGTATATCGCCGCCCATACCGAGAATTTCGAGGCGCTCAAGGCGAACATCGATGGCTTCACGCCCGAGAAGATGGCGCCGGTGTGCGGCATCGACGCACAGACGCTGCGCGAAGTCGCGCGGCTCTATGCGTGTTCGAAGGCCTCGCTGATATTCTGGGGCATGGGCATCAGCCAGCACGTGCACGGCACCGACAATGCACGCTGCCTGATCGCGCTGGCGCTGGTCACCGGCCAGATCGGGCGCAAGGGAACCGGGCTTCATCCGCTGCGGGGCCAGAATAACGTTCAGGGTGCCTCGGATGCGGGTCTGATCCCCATGGTCTATCCCGACTACCAGTCCGTCGACAACGTCGATGTGCGTAAATTCTTCGAGGCGCTCTGGGGCCAGAAACTCGATCCGCAAAAAGGCCTGACGGTCGTCGAGATCATGAACGCGATCCATGCCGGGCATATCACGGGCATGTACGTCGAAGGCGAGAATCCGGCCATGTCGGATCCGGATCTCAATCATGCCCGCCAGGCACTGGCGATGCTCGATCACCTGGTCGTTCAGGACCTGTTCCTGACCGAGACGGCATTTCACGCCGATGTGGTATTGCCGGCCTCGGCATTTGCCGAGAAGTCCGGCACTTTCACGAACACGGACCGACGCGTGCAAATCGGCACCCCCGTGCTGCCCCCGCCTGGAGATGCGCGGCAGGATTTGTGGATCATCCAGGAGATTGCGAAGCGGCTGGGTCTGGACTGGAACTACTCGGGACCCGCCGATGTGTTCGCTGAAATGGCAAAGACCATGCCCTCGTTCAACAACATCACCTGGGAGCGCGTCGTGCGCGAAGGTTCGGTCACCTATCCGGTGGACTCGCCGACGGTCCCCGGGAACGACATCATTTTCGTCGATGGCTTCCCGACCGAAAACGGGCGTGCGAAAATCGTACCGGCCAATATCCGCGCGCCCGACGAAGTGCCCGACATGGAATACCCGATGGTCCTGTCGACGGGCCGGGTGCTCGAACACTGGCATACCGGGTCAATGACCCGCCGCGCCGAGGTGCTCGATGCGATCGAACCGGAAGCGATGGTCTTCCTGTCCCCGCGCGAGCTGCATCGGCTCGACCTGGAGCCGGGCGAGAAACTCAAGCTGGAAACCCGTCGCGGGGCCATCGAGGTCAAGGTGCGTGCCGACAACGACGTGCCGGTGGGCATGATCTTCATGCCGTTCTGTTACGCCGAGGCCGCCGCGAACCTGCTGACCAATCCTGCGTTGGATCCGACCGGCAAGATTCCGGAGTTCAAATTCTGTGCGGCGCGCGTCACACCGATCCACGAGGCCGCGACGGTCGATTAGCCTTGTGACGCTTGCGCACTTTCGAGTGCCGCAAGCGTCGCCTGCAGGGGGCTCGCGCTTGCCTCGATGAGATCCGCAACCGCCGCGATATCGTTCAGGTCCACGACCGGCACACCGGCGTTGGGGAATTTCTGGTCGCTCGCAATGGCCACGATGCGCCGGTCACCGGGATGAAGCAGTGTCTTGCCGGTGGCCTGCCGGAAGACTTCCATCTTTGAATGCCCGTGGGTCTTGAAGCCTTCAACCAGGATCAGGTCGCAGGGTGATACTCGCTGCAGCAACTGCGCGAGAGTCGCCTCGGCCGCGTCGCCCAGCTCGTGCATCTGAACCCAGCGGCGCGCGGAAGACACGATCACTTCGCATGCCCCGGCTTTGCGATGTTCATAGGAATCCTTGCCGGGTTGATCGACATCGAAAGCATGATGGGCGTGCTTGAGCGTCGCGACGCGCACGCCTCGGCTCAGGAGCAGCGGAATCAGCTTCGTAATCAAGGTGGTCTTGCCAGAGCCGCTCCAGCCGACGAGGCCGAGCACCCGGGCGCTGTTCACTGCGCGCTTCCGGATGGCTCGGTCAGGGGCACGAGGCCTTCCTTGGCAATGATCGCCTGGCCCTTCTCCGACAGCACGAACAACGCAAGGCGCAGGACTTCGGGTCTGGCGGACAGGACCGCGACGCCGTAGACCGGATGCGGGTCCAGATTCGGGGGAACGACCAGACTGGTGAGGTCCGGCACTTCCCGCTCCAGCGCCGCCGTGCCGCTGCAGTAGGTGATCGACATATCGATGGCATGGGTCGCAAACAATGCCGCCGCGGCGCTTTGAGTCGGCGTCGCAGGCTTGGCGACGAGCTTCGAAGTGGCTTCCCATTTCTTCTCGAGGACCCCCTCCACGCCGGGACGCAGGGCTTCGATCCGCTTGTAGATGCTCCAGGCATAGTCCCCGGACGGATCGACGATGGGCGTGGAGCTCTTCACGCGCACGCCAGGGGCGAGCAGGCGATCGATCAGATTGGCTGCCGTCATGCCATCCGCCTTGCGCGAGACGATGCACATCCGGTTGCGTGCGAATGCAATGGTCGGCACTACCGTGCGGCCCCGCGCTTCCAGTTTTTGCGGCGAACCCAGATCCGCGGACATCAGAAGATCTGCAGGCTCGCCTTTCTCGATACGCTCACGCATCGACCCGGAGCCGCCAAAACTGGATTTCACCTCGATCCCTAAGGCCGTGCCTGCCTGTGCGGCCAAATCATTCACCACCCCGCGCAGGCTGCCGGCTGCAAAGATCTGTACCGCCGGCGTCTGCGCCGCCGCCCCGCTATTCATGAAGGCCCCGAGCCCCAACGCCGTCAGCACACGCGTGATCGTTCGTTTCTGATCCATTTTGCACGGCTCCTTTGGTCTGGCAGGCCTGCAGTATGCCGCAGCTGCGCAGGCTGGCGTATATTCGCCACTTGCTCGATTCAATTTTCACGCAGGCCCGCTCTTGAATGCCGTCGTAGGTATGGTCCTCGCTGGCGGCCGTTCGGTCCGCTTCGGGGGTGAAAAGGCGGTGGCTGAGCTTGCCGGAATGCCCTTGCTGCTGTGGGCCGCGCGACGCCTGCAGCGCACCTGTGCAGCGGTGGCGGCGAATGTGCGGCCGGAAACACAGGCGGAGGCCGTCGCTCGCGCTGACGGACTACCGCTCCTGTACGACTTGCCGGGTGATGCCCTGGGGCCGTTGGCCGGCGTCAAAGTCGGTCTCCTGTGGGCGCGGGACTTCGGCGCAACGGCGCTGGCCGTCAGTCCCTGCGATGTACCGTTGCTGCCCGATGATCTGTTTGTCCGCCTGGGCGACGCAGCAGGCGGCGGCCCCGCTCTGGCGCAGACTGCCGTAGGTGATCAGCCGCTATGCGCGCTATGGCCCGTGAGCGCACTGTCCAGTGTCACCGCCGCGCTGGAAGGCGGCGCACATCCACCCACATGGCGCCTGCTGCAGACACTGGGCGCAACGCGCGTGCGCTTTGATGATGAAGCTGCATTCGCCAACGTCAATACGCGGGCGGATCTTGCGGCTATTGCCGCGCGCATGGCGTAGCACGCCGGTTCACCACCGATACAGGTTCGCGACAAAACCCGCAGGGTAGGGCGCCGCCTGGGGTGGCAATTCGACAAAGCCGTCGGTTCCCGCCAAGGCCAGGAAGTCGCCGGAGCCATTGGGTTGCTGCGGCTGGGCCAGATGCCGCCCCTGATCATCGTATTGCACCGTGACCGGTACGAACGAGGCCATCGATCGGCCGCGCTCAATGGGCGCCGCCAGGGCGATCGGAACGCGCAGCGTACGACGCGTTCCCATCGCGAGCGACAGCGCCGGGACGACGTAGCGGACCAGGCATACCAGCGTGGCGATGGGGTTGCCGGGCAGCCCGAATACGGCGCAGCCATGGGGACTGATGCCGAACCACATCGGCATTCCCGGCCGCTGCGCGACCTTGTAGAAAACCTCCTCGACGCCCAGCTCCTTGAGGATCTTGGGCACGAAGTCGAACCTTCCCTTCGAGACCCCGCCGCTCAGGATCAGCGCATCGGAATGCGCAAGATGGGCTGCGAGCCGCTCCCGCAGCATCTGCTCGTCATCGAGTATGTGATCGCTGCTGACCTGCTCGAAACCGTGTCCGGCCAGTGAGGCCACGATGGCATAGGCGTTGGAGCGACGTACCTGGTGAGGCGCGATCGGTTGGCCGGGCTCGACGAGTTCATCTCCCGTGGAGACGACCATGAACCGGGGCTGGCGACTGACGCTGACGGCGGCCAGACCGGCCGATGCGACGACGGCGATCTCGGGAGCGCCAAGTCGAGTTCCGGCGTGAAGCATCGGCACGCCGGGACGACTGTCCGAGCCGCGACGCTGCACGTTGCGGTCAGGCTCGCCGATGACGCCACTTTTCAAGCAGACGACACCGTCGATCAGATCGTATTCCTCGAGGGGAACTACGCAATCGGTGCCGCGGGGCAGCATCGCGCCGGTCATCACCTCGATCGCGCCCGCGGCATTCGCCAGCGTTACCGCCGGCGCTCCAGCCGGCTGCATTGCTTCGAGCGCAAACTGCCGTGTCCCGCGGATCAAGGCGTCACTGCGGATCGCGATTCCATCCATGCACACCCGGTCGAAGGGCGGATTGTCCCGCTCGGCGTAGACATCCTGGCGCAGCGTCTGCCCCACGCAGCCACTCAAGAGGCGCGTCTCGGCGGGCTGTCGGATCATGCGCGCCTCGATAGCCGCTTCAGCCATCTGCGGAATAATTGCCGTAAAGCCTCGCTTGGTCTATGACTCGAAGTTGCGTAAGAATGCACGTGGATCGTTGCTGCCATAGTGTAACGAATGCGAGGCTTGATGCGGTTTGCTGAATCTCAGCCCCAGGTGGCCGTCGCGCTGGTGGTGCAGCCGGTCGCCCGCGCGCGGGCGACCGTTCCGGACGCCCCGCGCTTGAGCCAATCCGCCGGCGTGATGCTGCGCAGAATCGAGATCACCGACGAGCGTGGCGAGCGCAGAACAGTCCACGGCCCGGTCGAGCGGCCGCTGCAAGTGCTCATCGACGGTCGCAATGTCGCGACGCTTTGGACACTGGGCGCAAGCTCCGAATGGCTGGTACTGGGGTATCTGCGGAATCAGCAGATCATCAGCAAGGTGAGCGCGATCGAGTCGATCAATGTCGAGTGGAGCGCCGGAGTCGCCACGGTCACATCGCGCCCGGGCGCAGCCGACGGCGGGATCGACCCCGCAGCGGCGCTGCGGCCGGGCGCGGCATTGGACGTGCGACGACCCGCACAATGCCGGGTTTCGGGCAGCACGCTGCTGCGCGTGCTCGATTGCGTGGCGCGGGATGACACCGTCTATCGGGTGGCCGGGTCCGCGCACGGTTGCGCGTTGTTCTGCGCGTCTGAACTGTGGCTCAGCATCGAGGACGTCAGTCGGCGCAATGCCGTCGACACGATCAGCGGGTGGATGGCCCTGCATGGCGTTACGGGCGATAACCTGATTCTGTACAGCACCGGTCGACTCACGGTCGAGATTGTCATGAAGGCTGCCTTCAACGGTATCTCGACGGTGGTTTCGGGCAAGGGCATGACCGCCTCGTGCTGCGAACTGGCCGACAGACTCGGGATGACACTGTTCGGCCACGCCGCGAAGGGCCATTTCAGCTGCTATGCGGGGGCCGAACGCTTCGACCCCGCGGTATGACCGCACCATTTGACGAACGCTTGCCGGCCACTTAGGCTGCCCGCAGGCACTGGGGATGGAGTCCCCCCTGAACCGCCATTGAGCTGATGACTCCTACCGAGGTACGAAATACGTATACGGTGGGGGTGCGCCCGCCGTCTGGATGGGCAAGATGAGCAGCTTACTTCCAAGTAGTCCGATCGACAGTGGTCGCAATCCCGCTGCGCTTGCGCAGCGATCGGGGCTTGCACTGGTGCGATCAGCAGCAGTGCGAGAAGCATGTGGGCATCCTTAACGGCGAACTCGGTCCTGGCGACGACGGCCCGATGCCCAGCGCCGCGGGTCAACCCATAAGCTCGCTGAACCAACTACAAAAAAGGCAAGCCATGCTCATTTCGATCTGCGTGATCAGTTTGGGCGCCGCCCTCGGGGCTTTGCTGCGGTGGCATTTTGCGACGCGCTTGAACGCGACATTTTCGCAGCTGCCACCCGGCACACTGGCCGCCAATCTCCTTGGTGCATACCTGATCGGCATCGCCATGGCGGTTTTTCTTGCGGTTCCCGCACTTTCACCATTCTGGCGTTTGCTCATCGTGACCGGATTTCTCGGTGGTTTGACCACCTTTTCGACTTTTTCCGCCGAAGTCGTCACGGCCCTGCTCGAGGGACGCAGCCTTTGGGCGCTCTCAACGATTGCCGCACACATCGTGGGGAGCATCGTCATGACACTTTTTGGCGTCGCAACCGTTAGAGTATGTCGAAGCCTATTCTAGGAGAACACCGTGCAAGGCTATCAACTGAGTTTCATTACTGAGCTGAATCACCGTATCGAAGGTAGTCAGCCGATAGAGTGGCTCATGGAGCAAGCGAAATTGCTTGGTATCTCCGGCGTCACGACGTTTGCGGGTGTCGAGAGCTTTGGCAGCCATGGTCGGCGGCATTCTGCGAGGTTTTTCGAGCTCGCCGACCAACCAATTGAAATCATGATGGCCGTATCCCAGCAGCAGGCTGCCGCTTTATTCGAGAAAATCAGCACAACCGAAGCCCGTCTTTTCTATATCAAGACGCCGATCGAATACGGGGAATTGGGCAGGCAAATCAAGGATGAGCAGTGAGCGGCTTCGGTAGCGGGAGAATGTCGAGAGCCTTTTCCGGCGGTCTGCACAGCTTCACGCCGCGGGATGTCACGACGATGGGACGGTTGATCAGGATCGGAAATTTCAGCATCTGATCGATGAGCTGGGCCTCCGTCCAGTGCGGATCACCGAGACCCAGCTGCACAAACGGCGTACCCTTCTCGCGCAGTAAGTCGCGGGGCCGGATCCCCAGGCGCGCAATCAGGGACTCAAGGGTCGCTCGGTCGGGTGGGTTTTTCAGGTATTCGATGATCGTCGGCTCGATGCCGGCATTGCGAATCAGCTCAAGCGCGTTGCGGGAGGTTCCACAACCCGGATTGTGGTAGATGGTCACCTGCGTCATGCGACCAAAAATGTCACGGTGGAGGCACGGATAATGAGCGTCGGACTGGCATTTCACATTCTTGCGGCGGTGATCTGGGTTGGCGGCATGTTCTTCGCCCACGCAGCGCTGCGGCCGGCAGCGGGCCCGCTTGATGTCGCCACACGGATGGCTCTGTGGCGGCGCGTGCTCGGACGATTCTTCACCTGGGTGTGGGTGAGCATCGCGGCGCTCCTGGTCAGCGGTTTCGCCATGGTGATGATCGGCTTTGGCGGATTTGCGGCGCTTGGCCACTACATCAATGTGATGATGGCCGTGGGAATCATCATGATGATGTTGTTTGCCCACGTCTTTTTCGCACCCTGGAAGCGCTTTCGGCGCGCGGTCGCAGCTGCCAACTGGACCGAGGCAGAACGGAACATCAAACAGATCCGCGTCCTGGTACTGGTGAACCTGGTGCTCGGGCTCATAACCGTCGTGGTCGGCTCCAGCGGCCGCTACCTTGGCTAAATGCATCGATCCGGCGACCCGGTCACGATTGTGACGTTGACGCCGTGAACCGCGCCCCGGAGCGAGTACACTTAATGCCCGATGGCAAGGTCCCCGGTAAAGGTGTGTATCCGTGAACAGTAGCGCAGCGCGTCTGGCCCACTCGAAAATTCTGGCCGACTTGAGGTCCCTGCGCGCAAGCCTTGCCCAGGCGCGCGATTCCCTCATGCACTTCAAGGACGACCGGGTCGACCGCGACCGGCTCGAACCGGCGGCGCGGCGCGTCGATGACCTCATCAACATGTTTGCCGGTACCCAGCGTGATGTCGTGCAAGGCTCGCTTTGGGTCACCGAGATTCAAGACGGCATCGAGGGAGTGACCAATCCCAAGGCGGCCGATGCGCTCAATGAGGCGCGAATCGAGGCGGCCGCGCTGCTGGAGGCGATGGCGCCTGCTTCCAGGACCAATTAGTCGCTAATTCTTCAGGCGCCAGCCCGTGCGCAGCATCCACGAGACCATCGCGAGGCATGCGGCCAGGAACACCGCGATGAACCCGAGGCTTGCGCCGATGCCGACATCCGCGAGGCCGTAGAAGCTCCAGCGAAACCCGCTGATCAGGTAAACGACCGGATTGAAGAGCGTGAGCGTGCGCCATACCGGTGGCAGCATATCGATGCTGTAAAAGCTGCCGCCCAGAAAAGTCAGCGGCGTGACGACCAGCAGTGGGACCACCTGAAGTTTCTCCCAGCTGTCGGCCCAGATGCCAAGCATGAAGCCGAACAGGCTGAAGCTGACCGAGGTCAGCAGCAGGAACGCGATCATTCCCAGCGGGTGCTGGATGTGCAGCGGCACAAATATCGTGGAGGTCGCCAGTATGATCACCCCGACCATCATGGACTTGCTGGCCGCCGCACCGACGTAGCCCAGCAGGATTTCGGGGGTCGAAACCGGGGCCGACAGCAGCTCGTAGATCGTTCCGGCCCATTTGGGCATGTAGATGCCGAAGGAGCCGTTGCCCACGCTTTCAGTGAGTATCGAAAGCATGATCAGGCCCGGCACGATGAACGCGCCGTAGGGCACGCCGCCGATCTGCGTCATGCGCGAGCCAATCGCCGAACCGAAGACGACGAAGTACAGCGAGGTGGTCAGAACCGGCGCACCGATGCTTTGTACGATGGTGCGAAAAGTGCGGGCCATCTCGAAGCGGTAGATGGCCTTTACGGCATGCCAGTTCATGCCGCACCTCGCACCAGCGAGACGAATATTTCCTCAAGCGAGCTCTGGCTGGTCTCCAGATCGCGAAAGGTGATACCGCTGTCGCTCAGCTGCCGCAGCAGGGCGGTGATCCTGGCCCGTCCGCCCTCGTTTTCGAATGAGTAGACCAGCGTCATGCCGTCCGCGCTCAGCGTCAGACCATATTCGCCCAATGTCCCAGGCACACGGGGCAGGGCATCCTGCAGGTGCAGGGTGAGCTGCTTGCGGCCGAGCTTTTGCATCAGCGTGGCCTTCTCTTCCACCAGAATCAGCTCGCCGCGGCTGATGATGCCGATGCGGTCGGCCATTTCCTCGGCTTCCTCAATGTAATGCGTCGTCAGGATGATGGTGACCCCGGCATCGCGCAGCCCGCGCACGACATTCCACATGTCCCGGCGCAGCTCCACATCGACACCGGCCGAGGGCTCATCCAGGAACAGCACGCGCGGCTCATGCGACAGCGCCTTGGCGATCAGGACACGGCGCTTCATGCCGCCCGAGAGGGTGGCGATCCTGGCGTCCTTTTTCTCCCACAGCGACAGGCTGCGCAGAATTCGCTCCAGCAGTGCGGCATCGGGCCGGCAGCCGAAGAGGCCACGGCTGAAGCACACGGTTGCCCAGACGGTTTCAAAGGCATCGGTGGTGAGTTCCTGTGGCACCAGCCCGAGGGTGGCGCGGGCGGCGCGAAAGTCCCGCACCACGTCGTGTCCGTCCACGGTCACGTTGCCTCCGGAAGGAGTCACGAGACCGCAGGCGATGCCGATGAGCGTGGTCTTGCCGGCACCGTTCGGGCCCAATAGCGCGAAAATCTCGCCCCGGCGGATGTCCAGGTTCACCGATTTGAGCGCCTGATGGCCAGTGGCGTAGGTTTTGGTCAGGTTTTGAACCGAAAGAATGGCATTCATGCCGCAAGATTACCGGTAGCGGGGGTGTTTGGGTTTAAGCTCAGCGCAGAAAAACTTGACCCGGCTTCGGAAGCCGCGAGGGGAGACCATGTCGACACGTACCAGTGGGATGCCAACGCAGGCTCGCGAATACATGCTCGGGGCATCGCTTCGGGAGGCGCCGGTGCTGGCGCGGCTGCGCGCTGCCACTGCGCCCAGGGCCGAGGCTGAAATGCAGATCGGTCCGGAACAGGGTCAGTTCATGGCACTGCTGGTGCGGCTGATCGGCGCCAAGCGCTGCATCGAGCTGGGCACCTACACCGGGTATTCCGCTTTGGCGGTGGCTCTGGCCCTGCCGCCGGACGGCCGCCTGGTCGCCTGCGACGTGAGCGATGAATTCACCCGAGTCGGACGGCCTTTCTGGCGCGAGGCGGGCGTGGAATCAAAGATCGATCTGCGGCTCGCGCCTGCGCTGCAGACATTAGGTGAGCTGCTGGCCCAGCCGGGCGGGCGCGGTGGCTACGATTTTGCATTTGTCGACGCGGACAAGGGCAACTACAGCGCCTATTACGAGAAGCTGCTGGAGCTCGTGCGTCCCGGCGGTCTGATCGCAGTTGACAATACCCTGGGCTTATCCGGGCAGTACATTACTGAGCTGACTACGCCGGGGGCGCAGGCCATCCGCGCGTTCAACGAGCATGTACACCACGACACCCGCGTCGAACTGTCAATGCTGCCCATCGGCGAGGGCCTCACCTTGCTGCGGGTGCTGTAGCTGAATACCCGGACACTAAACGGATAGTGAAAGCTTGCCGCGCGGATGGTCGTTTCCCAGCGCGCGATGCGCTTCACCGGCCTGCTTCAGCTCGAAGATTTTGCTGACCGTGACGACGACTTTGCCGGTCGCAATGAGCGCCGCGATGTTGTCCAACTGTTCGCGGTTGGGTTCGGCCATGAATCCGGCGCAGCGTACTCCCAGCGAATTCGCGGTCTTTTCATCAGGCTTCCCCAGTGTCGAGACCAGAATTCCACCGGGCTTCAATACAGTCCAGGAACGTTTCTGCGTCTCGCCGCCGACCAGGTCGAACACCACGTCCACTTCTTTGCCGATTTCCTCGAAATTGCTCTTCTGGTAATCGATCACAGTGTGCGCCCCGAGTGAGGATACGAAAGTAATGTTTGCCTTGGACGCGGTCGCGATGACGTGGGCCCCGAAGTGCTTCGCGAGCTGAATGGCAAAATGCCCCACACCGCCCGATCCGCCATGGATCAGAACTGTCTGACCGGCCTTGAGTTTTCCGTGGGTAAAAATGCCCTGCCAGGCCGTCAGCGCGGCCAACGGCACGGCAGCCGCATGCTCCACATCGAGGGTCGGCGGTCTCTTGGAGCACAGCGAGGCAGCCACCAGCGCATATTGCGCGTAGCCGCCCAAATGCCAGTCCAATAACGCGAAAATCATATCCCCGGCCGCGAGGTTTGCCGCACTGCCATTGATCGCCTCGATAGCGCCGCAGACATCCCGGCCCAGTATGATGGGCAGTTGCGATTGTCCGATCAGCGGGAATTGCCCCTCACGGATCTTTGCATCAATGGGATTCACGCCGGCGGCTTGGATTTTGAGCAGGACCTCGCCCGGGCTCGGTCTCGGCGGGTCAATCTTCTCAAGCTGCAGCACCTCGGGGCCGCCAAACTTGTGAATGCGAATAGCCTTCATTGTTGCACCTTATGCACGTCGTATCTGCAGACATTTCAACCGTGCGCCTGTCGCTCCCTGCGGACTCTCGCTATTCGTGGCAGCCCCGGAAACTGCAGATCAACCGTCACAAACGGTCGAGCCTCATCGGTGATCGCAATGACGTTGCCTTCAGGGTCAATCACCCAACCGCCTCCGTCCGGGGCACGATTGGAGGAAGCCGAAAATACGTGCGCGCGCCGGGCTGCACTGCGAGCCACATCGAGCCACTGTTTCAGATCGCCCGCCGGCGTCGAGCGGGGCGTAAGCATCAGCGTTACTCCATCGCGCGCGTATTGCTCGATGGCGTCCGTTGCCAGAAGTTCGGCACCGATCAGGAAGGCGCACCGCGACGACCCAATCTCGACGGAGGTGTAATCCGCTGGCGAGCTGACGTACCAGATCGGCTCCCATGAGCCTTCACGATTCTCAACCTGTGATTTGGCGTGGATGCTGCGCAGCCCGTGGGTGGCGTCCCACAGGAAGGCGACGTTGTGGCGCCCATTGCCGAAATCAACCGGGCGCGTGCCGGCCATCGTTGCAGCGCCTATTTCCGGGAAACGGGCTTCAAACCGGGTATGGGCAGCAAGTGCGGCGTCCCAGGAGTCAGCTTTGAAGGATGCGGCGTGCGCCAACCACGGGCTGAACGGCATCTCGGGTAACAACACCAGTTCAGTTTGCTCCGAGCGTGCATGCGCCAGCAGCTGGTTCCAACTGCGTTCCAGCGCCTCCCCTGCGTTATGGAGTTGGCAGACGGTAATCTTCACAACCCTCACTATGCGACCCGGCCCGCGATGCAGCCATTCGAAGCAGCCACCAGCGTGGGTCGGCCGGCGCTGACACTGAAGTTGTCCCAAGGCTATGTATATGAAAATCGAGCCCGCGTAGGAGTTTCCCTACGGGAAGAAATTGTCCGGCCCCGCAGCGCGGCGTTGTGCGCACCCGGTACAAGCTATTCATGGGTAAGCGATTCGCGTCAGTGCAGCCGGTACTCTCGCTGCACGATGCCGCTATGGCGCTGGTGGACCATGCGATCGAATCGTTGCAAGGCGGTACGGATGAGCAGGCCGTGCACGCGGCCCGCAAGGCCTGCAAGCGGGTCCGGGCGGCCTTGAGGATGCTCCGCGATGGTTTCGGCGAGCGCGAGTATCGGAGCGACAACCGACGTATCCGTGATTCTGCAAGGCCCCTCACGGCCGTCAGGGATGCCGTCATACTGCGCCGGACACTGGCGAAACTGTCGAAGCACCCGCAGCCCCTGGCGCGTGATCTGGAGGCCGACTACCACCGGGCATGGCGCGCATTGGAAGACCGCGGCGCGCAAACCGCAGTGGTGCGTCTCAGGGCCGCCCGTGAACGTCTGGCCAGGGTCTCCCGCATTGACTCGGAAACCGCATCAGCGATTACGGGCGCAACGGGCGTCTACAAGGCTGGTCGCAAGGCACTGCACAATGCCCGGTCGCGGGACGACCAGGCGCTGCACGAGTGGCGCAAACAAGCCAAGTATCTGGTGAATCAGTTGGAACTGCTGAGCACGGTGTTCAATGCCAGATTCAGGAAACTGCATCGTCGCGCGGATCGGCTTGCTGAGGCCTTGGGCGACGATCATGACTTAAGCGTGCTTGCCGGCAAGCTGGCCTCCGGTGAGGCGGGTGATCGGACTTTGCGAAAGCGGATCAAGAAGCGCCGCCGCAAGCTGCAGGCGCGCGCGTTTCGACTGGGTAGGCGTCTGTATCGGCACTCGACGAAGCGTATCGAAGCCACCCTGGTGGCACATCTGTCCAACGCCCAGCGCATGAGCAGTTCGACGCACAGAGGAATACCCGATGGCTACTAAGACGAAGACACGTGCGAAGACCAAATGGTCCAAGCAGGTCATGGCGCACAGCGATGCGATGGACCTGAAGTCAGGGGTTTTCAAATTGAGGAGCGCACGCGCCATTGCGACTTCGCTTAAAAAATCCTCCGAGGAAAGTAAGCGACGCAAGTCCAGTCCGTTCCGCTCCGCAATGTCGATGCTGAATTTCGAAATCAACCGTGCCGGCACGAATTTAAGTGCGGAACGCCTCAAGGTTCTGAATCAGGCCAAGGTCGAATTGCGCAAGGCCTTCGGTCGGGAGGGATGAATCATGCCGGAAAAGCAGGCACTGGCCCGTGCGCGGGCCGACAAACGACCGCCATTGGGCTAGCAAAGGCGCGCCGCGCCGGAGTTGATTTGCCGACGCCGCGATCGGGTAAGGCGTCCGCTGCGACTCGCAAGCGAGCCGCCCGCGACTATGCGGTAGGCCATGGGGCGCCGACACGACCCGTTTCGACAAGCCGGGCACGAAATTCGCTGAATGCCTTGAAGCATGCGGGTGCCGGGGCGCCATCACGGCGCGCGCTTGCACGCCACGCGCCCAGCGCCGCAAAGACGATGGGCGCCGCTGAACGCTCTGCGGCAGCAACGAGAGCCGCGCGGACTCGGTCACACCGCCCACCTTGAGTCTTCAGGCAGGGGTGCGCAGTACTTCCCTGACGGTTCTGACCTCGCCGCAAAAATTCACCGTATATCCGGGAAGTGCAGAGACCGCGTCGTGAAACTCCTTGCTGCGCATGACCATGAGCACGCGCTTGACCGCATCATCTTCCAGCGTCGCCGTGCGGCAAACGAAGAAATAGTCTTCGGTGACCAGGCGGACGAAATCCAGATCGAACTGCCGCGCCGCCGCTTCGACGCCGAAGCTGACATCCGCCATACCGCTCGCCACGTAGGCGGCGACTGCCGCGTGCGTGAATTCAAAATGCTCGTAGCCATTGATTCGCGCGCCGTCCAGCCCCTGCTGTCCCAGCAGCTGCTCGAGCAGCATTCTCGTGCCGGAGTCCGGATCGCGGTTGACGAAGCGCACCGTCGATTCCAGTAGCTGCGCAAGTGTGGTGATCTGCAGCGGATTGCCGCGCTTGACCATCAATCCCATTTCGCGTGTCACGAGGCCGATGATCCGATGACCGGTCTGTGACAGCAGGCCTTTGCAGGCAGCGATGCTTTGTTTACGCAAGCTCCCCTGCGGCAGGTGCATGCCTGCAAGATCACAGGTTCCATGCGCGAGCGATACCAAAGCACTCGGGTTGCCGATGTAACGGATATCCACGCGCAGATTCGACTGTTGGGCCAACAGCTCGCGCAGCTTTGAAACCGCAAAGCCGTGGCTGGCATGGATGCGTACCGCGGTGGCCGGTTGTGGCAGTAATTCATTGAGCTCGGTCTGCAATTCCTGGGCGAGATTCTGTAACTGCGGTCCCAAGCGGGCCTGCAGGCGCTGGCCAGCCCACACCAGCCGCTCGCCGAAAGGCGTCAACGTCGTACCGCGTCCCTGGCGGCGTTCGACCAACGGTGTTTCGAAGAAGCCGGACCACTTCTCGATGAGATTCCACGCGTGCCGATAGGACACCTCGGAACGCTCCGCGGCGCGAGTGATCTTTCCGGATGCGCGGATATCGTTCAGAAAATCCAGCATGACCAGCATGGAGGGCGCGCCATTGTCGCGGGTGAAACGCCATACCGGGTCGATCTCGATTCGAATCACGGGGCGCCCTCATCGACTCTGATATATGCACAAAATGTCATATGGAGGTGCACCTGGCGTTGAACTGAAGTGCCTATTTGATACCCCGTACATAGGTATCACGCGCCATATTCCCAAGCAAATATAGCACTGCGTATTCTCTCCGGGCATTCATTTGCTCACGCTGGTAAGCGTCATATATGAAATGGTATTCCTATTATAGAGGTGTGCTGTGTCTTCGGATGGTATGAACAACAGGCAGGATCTGCTCATACACGGCAAGCGCGTGGCGGCCGCTTCGGGTCGCTATTTCGAAACCGCGGACCCTGCAACCGAACAGGTACTCGCGCGGGTTGCGGAAGGCGATGCCGCGGACATCGACGCGGCCGTGAAATCCGCCCGCGCGGCGTTCGAAGGCGAATGGGGGCAGATGCGGGCCGCGGATCGCGGTCATCTGTTGTTGAAGCTCGCGCAATTGATTCGGGAGAACGCCGAGGAACTGGTGGCCCTGGAGAGTGCGGATTCCGGCAAGCCGGTCGCGGCTGTGCGGCGGCAGGATCTGCCGGCCGTTTTGGACACGCTCGCCTACTATGCGGGCTGGGCGGACAAGATCCACGGCCAGGTCATTCCGGCGCGACCTGATGCCCTGACCTATACGGTGCGCGAGCCGCTGGGCGTCGTCGGCGCGATCATTCCGTGGAATTTTCCCCTCATGATCGGCATGTGGAAAATTCGCCCGCCCTGGCCTGTGGCTGCACTGTGGTGCTCAAGCCGGCCGAAGTCACGCCGCTGACCGCCCTTCGCATCGGCGAGTTGGCGCTCGCCGCCGGTATCGCGCCCGGCGTGCTGCAAGGCGCTGCCGGCAATCTCAAGCGCGTCACCCTGGAACTCGGCGGCAAGTCGGCGAACATCATTTTTCCGGATGCCGATCTGGAGGCCGCGACCAAGGCGGCCGCCTCCGGAATCTTCTTCAACAGCGGCCAGGTCTGCTCCGCAGGATCACGGATCCTCGTGCATCGGGACATTCACGACGAGGTAGTCGAACGCCTGGCGGAACGGGCGCGAACGGTCCGCATCGGCGATCCGCGTGAGGCCGGAACGGCCATGGGACCGCTGGTCTCGGCGGTGCAGATGAAACGCGTGCTCGACTACATCGCGATTGGACGCCAGGAAGGGGCGCGAGTTGCCGCGGGCGGGGAGCGCCGCGGCGAAGTGGGGTACTTCGTCAATCCCACGGTATTTGCAGGTGTCCGCCACGACATGCGCATTTCGCAGGAGGAGATCTTCGGTCCGGTGGCGGCCGTCCTTGCCTTTCAGGACGACGCAGATGCGATCCGACTGGCAAACGGCACGCGCTACAGTCTGGCGGCGGGCGTTTGGAGCGCCGATGTCGGTCGCGTGCATCGTTTCGTGCGTCAGCTCAAGGCCGGCACGGTATGGGTCAATACCTATGGACCCACCGATGTGCGACTGCCCTGGGGCGGATCTCGCGATTCCGGTTTTGGCCGTGAGCACGGCGCTGCGGCCATCGACAACTTCACCGAACCGAAGGCCGTGTGGATCAACACCGGCCGTTAGAAATCATTGCGGAAGATACTTCATGAAAATAGCGATTATCGGCCAGCAGGCCTTCGGCAAGAGCGTGCTCGAAGCATTCGTTGCACGTGGCGACGAGGTGGCGGGCGTATTCTGCGCACCCGAAATGGCGGCCGCGAAGCCTGACCCCCTACGGCAGACGGCACAGCAACTCGGACTGCGGCTTTTCCAGCTCCCGAACCTCAAGGACGCGGCTGCCGCCACGGCATTGCGCTCGCTCGACGTCGATCTGGCCGTGATGGCCTATGTGTTGCAGTTCGCCCCGCAGGAGTTCGTCAGCATTCCGCGCCAAGGCACGATCCAGTATCACCCTTCGCTGCTGCCGAAATATCGTGGGCCCAGTGCCATCAATTGGCCATTGATCCGCGGCGACGCCCAGACGGGCCTTACGGTCTTCAGGCCGACGGATGGCCTTGATGAAGGACCGATTGTGCTGCAGAGGACAGTTGAGGTCAGCGCCGATGATACGGTCGCCACTGTGTACTTCGAGCGGCTGTTTCCACAGGGGGTCCAGGCAATGCTGGAGGCCGCGGATCTGATCGTTACGGGGCGGCACCGGGAGACTGCGCAAGACGAATCGCGTGCCAGTTACGAAGGGTGGTGCCGGGACCCCGAGGCACGGATCAATTGGCACAGTCATGTCGACCTGACCTACAACTTGATACGCGGCTGTAATCCGGCACCGGGCGCCTGGACGCTTTCGGAAGGCCGTAAGCTGCGAATCTTCGATACCCTCAGACATCCGACGCGACGCTTTGCCGATGTGAGCGGCAAGCCCGGAGAAATCGTCGCGATCGGCGACCAGGGTCTGCATATCGCCGTTCTGGGAGGGCGCCTTGAGATTCTGAGGTTGCGGATCGAGGGTGGCGAGAAAATGTCGGGTGCCGCGTACGCCGCAGCCTTCGGCCTGATTCCCGGGATGCGCATCGATGGCGAGCATGCTCAGAATACGGAAGCGGCAGCGCGGCGCGTTAAAGCGGTTCAGTGATCCTCTCGATCCCCTCCAGCCAGCGACGCCAGAACAGGCGGGCGGCGCCATGCAGCGCCGGTCCGAACTTGCGACCATCGGCGCGCAGTCGTGGCACATCAACGCGTGCCGCGGCCAGTTCGCTGGCATGTCCCACATACCAGCGTTCCAGCGCGGCCGTGAGCACTTCCGGATGAAACTGCAGCCCGAGCACGTTTTTCCCGATCGACCAGGCCTGATTCGGATATTGCGCCGTGGCGGCCAGATGCGCCGCGCCGCGCGGCAAGTCGAAGGTGTCGCCGTGCCAGTGCAACACGGGCAGGTCCGGAACCAGTAATTCTGCGATGGCAGGGCAGGCGGCGGCATCGGCACCGGGTGCCAGTATTGCCCAGCCGATCTCCTTGCCACGACGGCCGGCGTAGACCGGGGCGCCCAGCGCCGCCGCCATCAGTTGTGCGCCCAGGCAGATTCCCAATGTCGGCGCATTTTCCCCGAGGCGCTGGCGCAATCGCTCCAGCTCCCACTGCAGGAAAGGATAGGCCTCGGTCTCGTAGACCCCGATCGGGCCGCCCATCACGATCAACAGGTCCGGCGCCAACGCCTCCACGGCGCGCGGGTCTGCGGTACAGGCATCGATGACCTGTACCTCATAACTGCGGGCAGAAAGCTCCTCGGCGAGCGATCCTAAGTCCTCGAAGGGAACATGTGTGAGGGCAAGTGCCGTGCGCATGAGCAGACCTGTGCGGATTGTTGCCGGAGGCAGTATATCGGATGATGTCGGGCATGAAGATCAGGGCGAAGTCCGTGGGTAGTCCCACGGGCGACTCCAAACGGTATGGTGGCATCGATATCATTAAACGCTGCTGCGAACAGTGCAGACTGTGCCGACGACTGCCCAAGAGAAAGATACGAACTACTTCATGCCCTACAGAAAAGCCATGGCCGCGGCAATTGTCGCACTCACCGTATTCATGCAATCTGCGCCAGCACGTGCCGACGGTTTGGGGCCAGCGGATTTCTTCCACGACGCCGGACTGTACTTCACGGCCCCGCTTCGCTGGGATGGCGAGGACTGGCTGTATTTTGGCGGCACGGTCGCGGCGATTGGCGCTGCCCATGCCCTGGACGGCCCCGTTCGGGATTATTTTGCGGGCAAGCATCCGGTGCTTGATGGCAAGGATTCAAACAGCGTGCGCGATGCCGTGCCGGCGGCGGCGCTCTTTGCTGGCACATGGCTGATATCCACCGCAATGGGCGACGAGTACGGCAAGGGCGAGTCCTACTCAATGATCGAAGCGGGCATCTTCAGTTCTATAACCGCGGAGGGGCTGAAATTTGCTGCTGGGAGGGCGCGACCCGATGAGACGTTGAATGCCAACGCGTGGCGCGCTGGTGGCAGCTCCTTCCCCTCGTTGCATGCCAGTGCCGCCTTCGCTATCGGCACGGTGTTCGCCGAATCCGGTGACGACGAGTACCGATGGCTTCGGCGGTTCATCGGCTATGGTACGGCCGCTGCGACCGGATACCTGCGTCTGCATGACAATGCGCATTGGCTGTCGGATGTCGTCGCGGGTGCTACGGTTGGCATCGCGACCGCCCACTTTTCAATAAATCGGCGCTTAGAGCGAGTGCAGCACCTTGAAGGACTCAACGTTTCGGTGGCACCGATTGCGGGTGGCGGCCTGGAATTGAATCTCTCGCTGCCAATGAATTGATTGGCACATAAGCCGCAAACTACGGCTCTACGCGCAGCACCGCTACAGACTTTGCAGGCAATTCGAGCAATATTCCGCTAGCGTCTGCAACGCCGTCAATCGATATGGGTTGCACGACATGGGGCGATTCGAAGGTATCGATCGAATCGACCTGTCCGGCGGTCAGCACCTGTCCGTGCGCGCGTCGCGCCGCAGTGCCGGTGAAGGATGCATGGATCCGCGCCGGACGCTGCGGATCCAGATTCACGGCAGCCAACCAGATCTTGCCCTGCACATCCCGGGCGGCGATGGCATCGACGCGCGGCAATCCGCCGATGTCCTGGCTACCGGCATCGAATCGAACGGGAATGAGCGTCGCATCCTGGAAGGGTGCGTACATCCGGAACACATAGTAGGTCGGGGTCAACACCATCCGTTCATGATCAGTCATGATCATGGCCTGTAGCACATTGACCATCTGCGCGATATTGGCCATTCGCACGCGGTCGGCGTGACGCGCAAAGATATCCAGGTTCAGCGCGGCGAGGATGGCATCGCGCAACGAATTTTGCTGCACGAGAAATCCGGGATTGCTGCCGGGTAGAGGCGTCAGCCACGCACCCCATTCGTCAACTACGAGGGGTATTTTCTTCTGCGGATCGTATTGATCCATGATGCGCGAGTGCTGCGCAATCAGTGACTCCATACGGAGCGCATCCTTGAGCAACAACGTGTACTCGCCTACGCCGAAATGCGTACTCGGATGGGTGGGCGGCCAGCCGGCGGATGTATAGGAGTGGAGCGAGAGCCCCTCCAGGTCCCAGCTCCATACTCTGCCGTGCCACGCCTCCATGACCGCTTCGACATAATCGGTCTTGCTGCCGTCCGCACCCACGGCCACGCGGCGCATTGCCCGCTCGCCCGTCTGCGACGCGTTGTAGTTGCGCACATAGCGGGCGTAGAGCTTGAGCTGACTGACGTAGTAATCCGGAGTCATTGCGCCACCGCACCCCCAGCTCTCATTGCCGATACCGAGAAATTTCACGCGATAGGGGGCGGGATGGCCGTTGGCTGCCCGCTCCTTGCCGGCGCTGGTTGCCGCATCCGCGGTCATATAGGCCATCCAGGCGGCCGCTTCCGCGACGGTTCCGGAGCCGACGTTCACCGAAATGTAGGCTTCGCTGCCAATCTGACTGAGGAAATCCATGTACTCGTCGGTACCGAAGCTGTTCGTTTCGAGGGCATTGCCCCAATTGGCATTCACGGTCGTCTTACGATTGGCCGCCGCCCCAATCCCGTCGCGCCAGTGGTATTCATCGGCGAAGCACCCGCCGGGCCAGCGCACGTTCGGCACGTGCAGGTCGCGCAAGGCGGCGACCACATCACTGCGGATGCCGCGTACGTTGGGGATTTTTGAGTCCTTGCCGACCCAGATACCCCCGTAGACTCCGTTTCCGAGGTGTTCGGCGAATTGCCCGAAGATATCGCGATCGATCGTGGGCCCTGGGTGGGCGCCATCCACATGCAGTTCGACGACCGGCTGCGTCACTGGAGCAGCCAGGGCGCATGCCGCCTTGAAGATGGCTGATGCGCAGACAAGAAGGCTGGCTCGTGGCATGTCTATTCTCGTCGCGCGTCGCCGAAGTCGATCGGCAGTCCCACGTAATTCTCGGCCAGCGTGCGCAGTGCAGCTTCGGAATTCAACAGATAATCGAGCTCCGCTTCGCGCAGCTTGGCCACCATCGTGTCTTCGTCCGGCATGCGATGCAAGAGCGAGGTGAACCACCACGAGAAGCGTGCGGCACGCCAGACGCGGCGCAGGCAGCGGTCGGAATACGCGTCGATGCCCGCGCTGCTGCGCTCGCTGAAATACTCGATGAACGCGCTCGCCAGGTAGCGCACGTCGGTGGCGGCAAGGTTCAGACCCTTCGCGCCCGTCGGTGGCACGATATGTGCCGCATCACCGGCCAGGAACATCCGACCGAAGCGCAGCGGCTCGGCGACAAAACTGCGCAGCGGCGCGATGCTTTTCTCGAGTGCGGGTCCCGTTATGAGCTGCTCGCGCGAAGTCGAATCCAGGCGCCGGCGCAGCTCGTCCCAGAATGCAGCGTCGCTCCAGGCCGCGAGGTCGGCGCCAAGCGGCACCTGCAGGTAGTAGCGGCTGCGCGTACGACTGCGCATCGAGCACAGGGCGAAGCCGCGCGCGCTGTTCACATAGAGCAGTTCCTCGTGCAGCGGTGGGGTATCGGCAAGCACGCCCAGCCAGCCGAAGGGATACACCTTTTCGTATTCCCGGCAGGCTCCGTGCGGCACGCTCGCGCGGCAGACGCCGTGGAAGCCGTCGCAACCGGCGATGAAATCGCAATCGATGCGCTGCTCGCGGCCGTCGTGGCGATAGCTCACATAGGGCTGCGCACCCGCGAAATCGCCAACGGTGACATCCTGTGCTTCATACACGGTGGTGAGGCCGGCCGTGGCACGCACTTCCATGAGATCACGCGTCAATTCGGTCTGACCATACACCAACACGGTAGCGCCGCCGGTCAGCGCGCGCAGATCGACGCGGTGCTGCGCACCCTCCACCAGCAGGCCGATGCCCTCATGCACGAGGCCCTCGCGATGCATGCGCGCACCGACGCCGGCTTCATCAAGGAGCGCCACGGTCACCTGTTCCAGTACGCCCGCGCGGATCCGGCCCAGCACATAGTCAGCCGTGTGGCGCTCGAGGATGACGGCGGCGACTCCTGCACGGTGCAGGAGCTGTCCGAGCAGCAGGCCGGAGGGGCCGGCGCCGACAATCACGACCTGGGTGCGCACGAGTCGTCTACTCCAGTGCCGCGATCGGCCTTACTTGCACTTTTAGTCCAGCAGCTCGCACTGCAGCTGACCTTGACGTCATACCGACCTCCCGCATTTTATGAGCGGATTTTGCGCCCGTTCGGGCCACGGAAGCTGTCAGAACCCGGCACACAATTGGACTTTTCTTAAGTCTTGCCCCTAGCATCGGCCCCATGACGAAGCGCAGCGCCCTGCAACGGATTCCGACGTACTTCCTCTATGGCGAGGCGCCGCGCCGCGTCTCTGGACCACTGCTGCACGTGGAAACCATCGAAGCGCGCAGTGCCCGGCATCACTGGCGGATTGATCCGCATCTGCACCAGGTGCTGCATCAGATGATATTCGTGGCGCGCGGCCGTGGTGTGGCGCAGGCCGAAGGCGCCCGCACGCAATTTCGGCCGCCAGCGCTGATGTTCATGCCGGCCGGGTCCGTGCACGGATTTGAGTTCGAACCAGGCACTACCGGCTACGTTGTCTCCCTGTCCGTTGAACTGCAGCACGATCTGGTGCGCCATGAACCGGAAATTAGCGCGCTGTTCGCTGCGCCTACCACGCTGGAGTTTGAGCCCAAGGCGCTGCGCGCGACGGATCTCGCGCAGGCGTTTCGCATGCTGGCGCGCGAATTCGCGCGCTCCTCCAGCGGGCACAGCTTAGCCCTGCAAGGCTGGCTGGAAGTGCTGCTGGCCAATGTGCTGCGCCTCACTCAGCAGCGCCGGAATGCAGCCGACCCGGTCGTCGGACAGCAGCGCCGCCTGGTCGCACGCTTCAGTGAACTGATCGAGAGCCGCTACCGCAAGTGCGAACCCCTGCGGGCGTACACCGCGGTGCTGAAGGTGTCCGAATCGCGCCTGCGCAATTCGTGTCTTGCGATGACCGGGCAGACGCCCATCCAGCTGGTCCACGCGCGGGTCGTTCTCGAGGCCAAGCGGCAACTCCTCTATACCGACAATCCGGTGCGCACGATCGCGTATGCGCTCGGATTTGAAGATGCCGCGTACTTCACGCGATTTTTCGGCCGTCAGGCGGGACTTGCCCCGCGCGCCTTCCGGGCTCGCGGCCAGGAATACAAAACGCTGCCCGGTGTCTAATCTGGGCAGCCGCCGCGAGACTTTGACACAGGCCGCAAACCTTTCGGCATCGCGAGCCGCTTCCGTGAGGGCAGTTGCCCAGGCGTGACGCTTTGCCGTTGAATGTGGTGGCCGGATGTGAGAACTGGTACAAGAACAGACAAAGACACGCAGGAAATGCGAGGGGATTCCGGTGAGGGCATGGCATCAAATTCGGTAGCGTCGCCCGATGTCCCCTTTTCACTGTTCGATGGCGATCGGCTGAATCGCGTGTTCGCGGTTCTTCACGCGCCACAGGATGGTCGTTTCCGGATGCTCAAACGCTGCGTCATCGTCGTGCTGCTGACCTGGGTACCGGTGGCGGTTCTTGCCCTGTTTGGCGGGCTATTCGGCGGCGGCATCGCGACCACGAACTTCTTTGCCGATTTTGCGGCTTATGCCCAGTTCCTCATCGCAATGCCGCTGTTCATGATCGCCGAGCCGTTCGTCGAGGCGAGCACGCGCATCGCGGATCGGCAATTCGTTGATTGCGGAATCGTGCGTACGCAGGACGTGAACGAGTTGCACCGCGTGCATTGTCTGATACGTCGGCTGCGCTTGTCGTGGTGGCCGGATATTGCGTTCGTCGCCATTGCGTACGCATTGTCGCTGGCCATCCTGGTACCGGAATTCGCCGTGCATCCGCTGGCGACCTGGCATGTGAAGGATTACGCGCAGTGGCGCACGCTGACGGCGCCCGGCGCCTGGGAATTTCTGATCGCACTGCCGATTCTGAACTACACCTGGCTGCGGTTCGTGTGGAAGATCGTCATGTGGACAATTTATCTCCTGCGCGTGAGCCGGATGCGCCTTGAGCTGCATCCCGCCCATCCCGATCTCACCGGCGGAATCGGCTTCATCAGTGCGACCCAGGGCCGGTTCGCGCTGTTCATTCTCGCCTACGGCGTCAGCAACATTGCCGCCACCGTCGGCTATGAAATTGCCGTCCTGCACTATGACCTGTCCGCGATGCCCGTATGGGGGCCGCTGCTGGGCTTCACGATCGGAGCGCCGCTGCTGTTTACGTTGCCGTTGCTGATGTTTACCGCGCAACTTTATCGCAGCAAGCAGCACGCACTTTCGCTCTACCGTGAGCGGGTGACCGAACACACCCGGGTGGTCGAAAAGCGTTGGCGCGAGCGGCATCGCAGCGCCGAATCGGCGGTGGAAGAGGTGCGCGAACTCACCGAGCTTTCCGCGCTCGGGACCATGTTCGTGCGCATTCAAAACATGCGGGTGGTGCCATTTGATATGCGTTCATTCGGTCAGCTGCTCGGATCATCGCTGGGCTCGATAGCGCTGCTGCTGCCGTTGCTGCATGCGAATGCAAGCGTGGCCGGCATTTTCGATGCAGTCGGCAAATTGCTCGGACATCTGGCTGGCCGGTAGTCGCCGGGCCCCGTGCAGTTGCTTGCCTACGCCGTCCGGCTTTGCTTGGGCTTGGCGGTAAGACGCTGGCGTGGTGGTTTCTTGCTAGCATCCCGGTTTAATGTGCCAGATCGTTACAAAATAAGGGGCCAGCATGAAGAAGAACACGATGCGCGCGGTATTCATGACCGTATTCGCCGGCAGTTTCGGATTCGCAATGGTGGCGCAGGCCGATGTCACCGTCACCCGCTCGATGTCGGTCGACGGCGCCGGTGCGATGGCCTTTGCCAACATGTCGGGCACGTCCAAGACCACGATTTCCGGCAACAAGTCGCGCACCGACAGCGACATGAAGATGCAGTCGAAACTGGTTGGATTTCTGGCGCGCAATGCCGTGGGGCCAAGCGCGGATATCGTGCTGCTCGATGAGGACCGGATCGACCATCTGATGCTGAACAAGAGGACCTATACCGAAACCAGCTTCGAACAGATGCGCGCCCAGTTGCAGAAGGCTGCAGACCAGATGGAATCAAATTCGGAACGCAAACCCGCCTCCGCCGTGGATCAGTCCAAATGCGAATGGCTGCCTGCCAAGGTTTCCGTCAGCAGGACCGCCGAGAAGGCGCAATTCGGTGGCTATGATGCCGAACGCGCAATCATCACCGCCTCGCAGCCCTGTCAGGACAAGGAGTCCGGATCAATCTGCGAAGTCGCCATCATCCTCGATCAGTGGATGTCGACGGGCTTTTCCGAAAACGCCGAGGTGCGCAAGTTCTACAGCGCCTATGCCGCAAAGATGGGCCTTGATCAGGCGAGCCTGGAGGATGCGTCCCAAAGAGCGAAGGCGCTGTTCAGTCAGTACCAGGGCATCTGGAGCGAAGTTGCCACCAAGCTGCAGAGCATGAAGGGCTACGCCGTGAAAAGCAGCTTTACGTTGGCTTTGGGGGGTGCGCAGTGCAAGGATCCCAAGGCCCAGCAGACTCAATCAAACCAGGGCAATGACGATTCTGGCAGTTCTGGCGGCCTCTCCGGAGCGATCGCCGGCAAACTCGGTGGGCTGTTCCACAAGAAAAAGGACGACGCGGACGCGCCGGCGGCCGCCCCGGCGCCCACGACGACCCCGGTGCCCATCCCTGCCGGGGATGTGGCCTTGATGACGGTGTCATCACAGCTGGTGTCAGTGTCGACCGATAGTGCCAGCCCCGATGCCTTCCTCGTTCCGGCCGATTTCAAGAAACAGGAACTGCGGACCCAATAAACGCCTCACAGGTGCAGCGCCCGCGCGACGAATGATTTGCGAACCCGCGTGCGCGGCACTGGCGTATCGAACCAATCGCGTACATCGAGATCGAGGCCGATACCGTGCATGTAGTTGTACAGGGCTTTTTTCAACGCGGCGCCGAACACATCGTGATCGATGCCCGTCGCGTCCGTGAAATTGATGTCGTTGCTGGCGAAGCTGGGGTCGGGCGGTGGATGCAGGGTCACCCCGTAGGCCTCCGGGTGCTTGCCGACGGGTGAGTGCACCGTGCAGGTGAAGCGATGAAAAAAGCCGGACTGGATGCAGCCGGCCGCGAACAGCTGACGCACGTATTCCAGTGCATCAACCGTATCTTGCGCAGTCTGCGTGGGGAAGCCGTACATCAGGTAGGCATGCACCAGGATTCCGGCGTCGGAAAAGGCGCGCGTCACCCGCGCGACCTGTTCAACCGATACGCCTTTTTTCATCAGCTTCAGCAGCCGATCGGAGGCCACTTCGAGGCCGCCGGTCACCGCGATGCAGCCGCTGTCGGCGAGCAGCTGGCACAGATCCGGATTGAACGATTTTTCGAAGCGGATGTTGCCCCACCATGAAATATCGAGCTTGCGCGCCAGCAGCGCCTTCGCCAGTGATTTGAGGGCCTTCGGCGGTGCGGCTTCGTCGACGAAATGGAAGCCGGTCTGCCCGGTCTCATGAATCACGGTCTTGATGCGATTGATCAGCACATCGGTCACCGCCAGGTCGTACCGTGAGATGTAATCCAGGTTCACATCGCAAAAGCTGCACTTCTTCCAATAGCAGCCGTGGGCAACGGTGAGCTTGTTCCAGCGCCCGTCCGACCACAGCCGGTGCATGGGATTGAGCATGTCGAGCAGTGACAGGTAGTCATTGAGCGGCAAGCCATCGTAAGTCGGCGTCCCCGTGTCCGAGAGCGTGATATCGGGTTCGGTATGATCGACGTAACGATCGCGGGTATAGGTGCGCACCAGCCGCGTCGCCGGACGCTTGTTTTGCAGGTGCTCGATGAGCGCGAGCAGGGGGCGCTCGCCCGCATCGAGCGTGACGAAATCAAAGTACTCGAAAACCCGCGGCTCGTGCATCGCGCGCAGTTCGGTGTTGCAGTAGCCGCCGCCCAGTACGGTGACGGTGTCCGGTCGGTGCTCCTTGATCGATTGCGCCACGCGAAAGGCGCCATAGACATTGCCCGGAAAGGGCGCCGTGATCAGTACCAGCGTCGGCTCGTGCTGCGCCAGCGTCGCGAGCGTCAGGGTGTGCAGGCAAGCGTCGACCAGGCTGCGCGGTGCGCGCAGGGCCGCATGCAGCTGATCGAACGTCGGCTGACTTGCGGCAAGCGACTCCGCATAGCGCACGAACTCGAAGCGCGGATCGACGGCATCGCGAATGACATCGCCGAGATCATTGAGATACAGGGTCGCAATGTGTTTTGCGCGATCCTGCAGGCCCAACGCGCCGAAGGCCCACTCGAGCGCATCGCTTGCATCGGCGGTCCCGCCGCCATAGTCGAGTGATACGAAGCGCGGACCCTCCGGCAGGTAATGCCGGTTGGCGATGCGGTGGGCGAGACTCGGATCGCGGCCCTGCAAGAACCGGACGACCCCCGCAACGGTGCTGCGGTAGACCTCGAAGTGCTCCAGAAAGAAACCCACGACCGGCGTGCGTTGTCGGGGCGACAGCGCCTGCACCGGTTCGCGTATCGCGAGCAGCCCTTCGGGGCACAGCAGCGCCAGGGCCACGCCGATCGACAGGTCCGCCTGTGCGGCATCAAAGTGCCGTGAGCGCAGGAAGCCGGTGAGGTACGCCGTGGAGGGATACGGCGTGTTCAGCTGTGTCATCGGCGGGATGATCGAGAGGATGCGCAGGGTCTCGGTCATTCAGAAAGTATATCCCAGCGAACGGGTACGGGACCTTTGCGGGAATCGGTCGACCGTGCCGCCTTCGCGACGCCCGTGCGCGCCAGCCATCGAGTATAGGCTATTGATTGTAAAGGTTTATATCACTCCAAAATAGGGAATCGAATGCCCGTCAAAAGCACTCTGCGTTGCGCGGCTGCGCGCACGCACGGCGTGGCGCGGCGGTATGCACCGTGAGGGAATGCAGTGTAGATTCCGCAACGACTGTAAAAGACCACAAAGAAGGGTGCCAATGGCCTTCAGTTCCAAGGCAGCATCGCTCGCACTGAGCCTGCTGCTCGGACTCACGCTCTGCACGACCGCGCTGGCGAGAGACGATGCGGCACGGCTCGCCGCGCTGAAATCCCGCGTGCAGTCGATGGACGCAGAGACCACTTACGTCGAGGCCATCACCCAGATCCAGACGCTGGGCCGCGCCTTCGGTTACTACACCGACAAGGGCTACTTCGGCGAGGCGGCTGATCTGTTCACCGATGACGGCTCCTTCCAGTGGGGCGTGGACGGGGTGTACAAGGGCAAGGCCCATATTCGCGAGCTGCTGACCCGTCACGGTGGCGGCAGCATGACCGACGGTCCCGGGCTTCCCTTCGGGCGCCTCAATCTGCGCATGCAGCTGCAACCGGTGGTCACCGTGGCCGCCGACGGCAACAGTGCGCATGCGCGCTGGCGCGAATGGGGCCTGCTCGGTGAATACAAGAAGTACGCGACCTGGGGCGACGCCATTATTGAAGACGACTACGTGAAGGACAACGATGTGTGGAAGATCGCCACTCGTCGGTACTTTCTGAACTTTGAGGCGCCCTACCAGGGCGGCTGGGCATCACTGAAGCCGGTGAGCGGCAATTGGCAGTCAGATGTCGCGAAGAGTTTTCCGGCCGACGCTCCCGCGCCGGTGCAGTATCAACCGTTTCCGGCCGTATTTGTGCCGCCCTACGACTATGCCGATGGTACGCTGCGGGCCATCCGGAGCCGGGCGCCCTTTGATGCGCCCAAGCGTCCCGATGATGCGCTGGGCAAGCTGGAGGCACTGGCGGATGCCAAGGAGTTGCAGCTGGCACGCGCGCATTCGGTGCGTGCGATCGAGAATCTGCAGGCGATGTATGGCTACTACATCGACAAAGGGCAGTGGCGGCAGGCCGCCAGCCTGTTCAGTCGCGATGGTACCTACGAATTCGGCCAAAGCGGTGTCTACGTCGGCAAGGCTCATGTCGAGCGCGCCCTGTCGCTGATGGGCCCGCCGGGGCTCGAGGCAGGCCAGCTCAACAACTATGTGATGGCGCAGCCCATCATCAATATTTCCGACGACAATCGCACCGCGAAGGCGCGCTGGCGTAGTGATGTGGAACTGGCGCGCGACGGCAAGGGCCGCTGGGGCGGCGGGGTGTACGAGAACGAATACGTAAACGACAAGGGCACCTGGAAATTCAGCAAGCTGCATTACTACGTCACCTTCTGGGGTGACTACGATCTGGGCTGGCAGGCCAAGCCGTATCCGATGGATCCGCCCAGTACCACCATTGCGCCCGACCGGCCGCCGACCCTCGTCTATCAATCATTCCCGAAGCTGCACATCGTGCCGTTTCACTACAACAATCCCGTGAGCGGCAAGCCCACTCCAGGCGAGCAGGAGTAAGGCCATGCGCAAATCGGTCGCGAAGTACTGCACCCTGCTGTGCGGCCTGCTGCTGACGATCGCGCTGACGTCCCTGTCGGCGGCGGCACAGGCCAACAGCCATGATGCCAATGAGCTGCAGGGCATCGAGAAGCAGTTGAACGGCCTGGGTGATCGCATCCAGCGGCTGCAGGATCTGACGGATATCGAGATCGTGCAGGACGCGTATGGTTACTATGTCGACAAGGCACAGTGGCACTATCTCGCGGACCTGTTCGCGCCGGATGCCACGCTCGAAATCGGCGGCAAGGGCGTTTTCCTCGGACGCGCGCGCGTGTTCGAGTACATGCACGTCGGGCTCGGACGCTTGGGCCCGCACGATGGCTCGCTGATCGACC
The DNA here is from genome assembly GCA_036267975.1 of Steroidobacteraceae bacterium. GTDB lineage: Bacteria > Pseudomonadota > Gammaproteobacteria > Steroidobacterales > Steroidobacteraceae > DAIDKA01. The sequence goes on from DATAVA010000019.1 coordinate 90,119, forward strand.
ACCAGCAGTTCCAGTGCCTGCCTACGATCAATCCGGATGGCGTGAGCGGCGCGATCCGCTGCATTGCCTTCGTGATGAGTTCGGGCGGCTGGGGCCACAACTACTACGAGGACCGCTTCGTGAAGCTGAACGGCGTGTGGCAGTTCAGGAAACTGCGCGGCCCGTTCAACATGTACTCGGGGTATAAGGTCGGCTGGCTCGACAACACTATTTTGAACACCACGCCCGAGAAGTGGCCGCCGTATCCGGACCTGCCACCGAGCGTCCTGTATATGACTTTTCCGAATTACTACGTCGAGCCTTATCACTACCCCAATCCGGTAACCGGAAAACCGATGCCAACGCCGAGTCCGAGGGCGGGCGGTTTGGCGTTTGGGCGGTAGGGCGCGACCATCAACCGCAGCAGATCAGGGGGCCATATGTCTATAAAGGAACCGTCCATGAAATCGACCGAAATCGATCAGGAACCGAGTGATCGGCGCCAATTCTTAGGAAGACTGGCCGCAGGCGCGGGTTTGCTCGCCGCGCTCGGCGCCAGTTCCGCCGCTATTGCACAGCAGGCCGGTGGTCAACCACCGCAGCCGCCCCGGGGGCCGCGGCCCCCACCGCCGCCAGAGCCGGCGGTGTCACAGCTGCCGCCGATGCGCGACGTAAAGGGCAAGACCGCCTACATCACGGCGTCATCCGATGGCATCGGCTTGGGTATCGCCCGCGCCTTCTCGAATGCCGGCATGAATGTGGTCATCGGTTACCGCAACGAAAAGCGCCTGGCGCAGGCGCTGCCGCTGTTTGCCAAAGACGCACCGGTCTTCCCCGTCAAGCACGACGTTGTCGGGCACGATGGCTGGGTACAGTTGCTCGAGGCCGTAAAAGGCAAGTACGGCAAGCTGCATGTGGTTGTGAACAATGCCGGTATCAAGACGTTCGCAAAGGCGAGCGAGTCAAGTGCGGAAATCTGGCAGCAATCCATTGATGTCAACTTCGGTGCGATCTATCACAGCGTCAATGTGATCCTGCCGCACATGAAGGAACATGGCGAGGGCGGCCAGTTCATCACCACGGCGTCGATGAGCGGACTGCTCCCGGCCGTGACCGCCGGCATCTACACCTCGACCAAATTCGCTGCGGTCGCCATCATGGAAGCGCTGCGCATCGAGCTCGAAGGCACGAACATCGGCACCTCCGCCTTCTGTCCGGGTGGCGTCAGTACCGACAACCAGCCGCCGGGTTCGCGTCCGCCACCGCCGCCGCTCCCGGACGGGCGTCCGCGTCCTGCCTTCAATCCGCTTTCGACGATGAACCCGCTCGAGGCCGGCGAGCGCGTGTTGAACGGCATGCGCAATAACGATCTATTCATCCTCTCGCATCCGGAGTTCAGGGCCGGGATGGCGGAGCGTTTCAACTCCATTCTTCTGTCATGCCCGGACGAGGCCTTCCCGGCGGAACGCCTGCCCGGCGAAATCCGCACGCGGCACACCGGAATTTATCCGCGCGAAGTCGTGCATCGCATGCAGAAGCGCGACTCGTATCGGACCTAGTCGCGCCGTTCAGGTCCGCCCACGGCGCACTACCGCTGCGTCGTGGGCCTTGACCCGGCTGCGATGAGCCGCCTGCTTCGCCCGATTGCCGCACGCGGCCATGCTGCACCAACGTCGCCCGTGCCCGCGTGTATGGTCCGCAAACAGCAAAGTGCAGGTAGGGCCTTCGCACGCCTTCACGTGCGCGAAGTTCTCTTCGCAAACCAGCTGCGCCAGGATCTCGCCAATCGGCAGCAGCAATGATTCCGGCGATGTCCAACGTCGCGAGCGCTCCAGATTCAGAACCGTTGTTGCTCCGGTCCCGTGAAGGACGATTTTCGAGAAGCCTTCATCACGTGCGAGTAGCAGGTTCAACGGTGCAAGCGCGCCCAGATCCGCCGCTTCGAGCGGGCCGCCTTGGTGCTCGCGCACGAAGCTCCTGAACCATTCGCGCAGGCTGCGTGCCTGAGCCGCCAGCCGATCAAGTTCACCCGGCATTGCACGATTGCGCATCGCCGCGAGCACTTGCGCAGGCACCAGCTGCGCCTGTTCCAGCCACGCTAACAAACCCTCGCCATCGTCGATCCAGTCGATCGGGACGTCGACGGGCGTGGCCACTGAATTGAGGAAATCCAGGCCGCGACTGTCGCCGACGAACATTGCGGGAAATTGCTGAGACATAGAGCCAGCTCCAATTGGTATGGAAAATAACCTGCTTAATCTGCATTGACAAGTTACTTTGCGGGCGATAACCTCCCTAACATGGTGGATGTGGTTATGTAGTTTTCAAGTGAACCGGCGCTGCTCGGCTTGGACTGCGGCCCGCTTGGAGCGTGTAAAGGAGCGGCAGGTGAGGGGAAACACGATGATCGTGGTATTGGTACCGGGCGCCTGGGCGGACGGATCGAGCTGGGCAAAGGTGATCTCGGCTTTGCGCCAAAAGGCCATCAAGGCAGTTATGGTCGCGCTCCCGCTGACGACGCTTGCGGATGATGTCGCGGCGCTCGAGCGCACTTTGGACCGGATGGAAGGGCCGGTCGTACTCGTGGGCCACGCTTATGCCGGGGCCGTCATTGCCTTAACGCGTAACCCGAAGGTCAAGGCACTCGTCTATGTCGCCGCGCTTGCGCCGGCTGCGGGAGAAACTGTCGCAGATGTTTTCTATCGCAACGAGCCGCACCCGCAGGCGCCGCATTTCGCTCCGGACCAGCACGGCCTGATCTGGCTGCCCGAGAATGCCTTTGCCGAGGCCTTTGCCCAGAATGCGAGCGCTGAAGAGCAGGCGCTGCTGGCCGCAGTTCAGCGTCCCGGTCGAACGCCCGCTGTGGCTGGACGCACCGAGTTGGTATCTGGTGGCCGAAGCGGATCGCATGATCGCCCCCTCTACCCAGCGCTTCATGGCCCAGCGCATGCATGCGCGCGTCAGCGCCCATCCCGTCGATCACACCCCGAGCGTCACCGCAGCAGCTTGCGTCGTGGACTGATTGACGTGGCCGCGCGCGAGTTGCGCGCCCAGCTATTTCCTCAAACCGCAGGAGTATCACCATGACCGAAATCAAATACCGCACCGCGGATGTCGATGGCTTCAAGATCTTCTATCGTGAGTCAGGTCCGGCGTCGGCGCCGAAGCTGCTGTTGCTGCACGGCTTCCCCAGCTCCAGCCACATGTTCCGGGACCTGATCCCGCTGCTGGCCGATCGCTTCCACATCATCGCGCCCGACCTGCCCGGTTTCGGGCTCTCGGACATGCCGCCCCGGACGCAGTTCAAGTATACCTTCGACAATATCGCCGCCGTCATCGAGCGTTTTACCGAGGTGGTCAAATTCGACCGCTTCGCAGTGTATATCTTCGACTACGGCGCACCGACCGGCTTGCGGATCGCAACCCGGCATCCCGAACGCGTTACTGCGATCATTTCGCAAAACGGCAACGCCTACGAGGAAGGGCTGAGCGATGGCTGGAATCCAATCCGCGCCTACTGGCAGGATCCGTCGTCGCAGAACCGCACGGCGCTGCGCGCCTTTCTCGCGCCGGATGCGACTCGCTGGCAGTACACTCATGGCGTGGCCGATGAAGCCGCGGTGTCACCGGATGGCATCGCCCTCGACAACTTTTATCTCGCGCGCCCGGGAGCCGATGAGATTCAGCTGGACCTGTTCGGCGACTATCAGAGCAATGTGGCACTCTACCCGGCCTTTCAGGCCTATTTCCGCAGGCACCGGCCGCGTTTGCTCGCCGTTTGGGGCAAGAATGATCCGTTCTTTCTGCCGCCGGGTGCCGAGGCCTTCAGGCGTGATATTCCCGAGGCGGACATCCGCTTCATCGACACCGGTCATTTCGCCCTCGAAACTCACGCGCCGGAAATCGCCCGAGCCATCCGCGAATTCCTTCAGGAGAAATGACATGCCCACGTCAGTCGCGATTGTTACGGGCGCCAGCCAGGGAATCGGCTTCGCCACCGCCGTGCGGCTCGCGCGCGATTTCGGTTCCCTTGCGTTGGTTGCCCGTAATCGGGTCAAACTCGAAGCAACCGCAGCCGCGGTCAAAGAGGCTGGCGCCGAACCACTGATCATCGATGTCGACCTGGCCGACCGCGCGTCCGCCAGGAAAGTCATCGAGCAGACGCTCGCGAAATTCGGGCGCATCGATGCCTTGCTCAACATCGCCGGCGCCGTCCCGCAAATCGACCTGTTCGAAATGACGGATGAGCAGTGGGACGCCGGCATGGCGCTGAAGCTGCACGGCGCCCGCCGCCTGACCATCGAGGCATGGCCGGCGTTGAAGGCCGCGAAGGGCTCTGTCGTGCTGATGTCGGGAAATTCCGCGGTTTTCCCGAAATCGCCCTATGCAGCGGTGGGCACGATCAACGCCGCGGTCATAGCCCTTGCGAAGGCATTCTCGGACCGGGGAATTGCCGATGGCGTGCAGGTGAACAGCGTGCTGCCCGGCGCCGTGATGACCGGACGCCGCCGATCCTACCTCGAACATTGGGCTCCGCTGCATGGCATGACCGTGGCAGAGGCCACTGACGAATTCCCACATGAGGCCGGAATCGCGCGCTACGGCACCCCGGAGGAGATTGCCGAACTCATGGCGTTCCTGGTTTCACCCGCCGCGCGCTGGATGACGGGCTCAATGGTTCGAATGGATGGAGGAGAGGTCAAATCGATTTGACGAATCCGCCGCTGCCGCGGCGAGCAGATTGATGCCGAGAAATATCTTTTGATAGCAGATATTCGTTTGCCCAAAATAGGCCCCTGGACGAATGGAAGCCAAGGAGGCCTAATTCGACGTAGAGTGAGGCCGATGCCTCCCTGCAGTTTCCCGACCAGATTCAAGGAGTGAGTTCGTGACGACGACGGAGCATTCAGCGCATGGGTCCCTCACTGGCACGGCCATCACATACAAAAGACCGGGAGGCTACGATGTAATTGAAATCTTACAGCGCGCCGTGCGGTCCCCTGGCGCTGGAGAGGTCCGTATCAACGTAAAGGCGGCTGCGGTGAACCCCACCGACTTAGGTCTTCGCGAGCGGGGAATTCCCGATCAAATTTGGACGGTTGTGCCGGGGATGGACGCCGCGGGTATCATCGAATCTGTCGGCCCGGGCACAGCGCGTCTTCACACTGGCCAGAAAGTAATGGCGGCGGTCATGCCGCGGCGCTCTGAAGGGGGAGCGCAGGCTCAGCATATCGTAGTTCCCGCGGCCTCAGTCGTTCCGATACCCGACGGAGTTTCGCTGCCGCAAGCTTCGACCCTTCCCATGAACGGGCTCACGGCGCTGCGCGCGCTGGAGCTTGCTGCGCTGGAAAAAGGACAGTTCTTTGCCGTGAGCGGTGGCGCAGGCCTTCTGGCTCATTATGCAATCGCGGCCGCAAAACGCCAGGGGCAAAAGGTGATTGCCGACGCCAAGCCAGAAGAAACCGAACTGGTGCGCGGTTATGGTGCGGATATCGTAGTTGAGCGCGGACCTGGCTTTGTCGATGCGATTCGGCGCAAGGTGCCCGGAGGTGTCGATGCGCTGCTCGACACGGCGCTGCTCGCGGAGCAGTGCTTCGGCGCGATCCGCGACGATGGCGTCTACGTGCCGGTTCGCGGCTGGGGAAGTAAGCCCAGTGAGCGGGGAATCAAGATCAAGCCAGTATTTGTGTCTGAAGTCCTCGAGCGAACCGAGTGGCTCGAACTGCTGCGCGAGATGGTCGCGACCGGGCAGATCAAGCTGCGCGTAGCGGGGGAATACGCGCCGGAGCGCATTGCCGATGCGCAGCGTGCGCTCGAGGCCGGCGGCCTTCGGGGCCGGGCGGTTATACTTTTCTAGCTCATGACCACCGCTGATTCTTCCGTGATTCAAGTTGCACCCCGCTTCTGCGGTCCGCCCGGGTCGGCGAATGGCGGCTACATTTGCGGCCTGGTGGCGGCCCGCATTCATCAGCCTGTGACAGTGCGACTGCTCAGGTCTCCGCCGTTGGACACTGCGCTCGAGTTGCACGGCGTGGAACCGGGCCTGTGGGGCGTTGACCATGCGGGATTGCGTTACATCGAAGCACGCGCCACGGTGCCGCTGGAACTCGCGATTCCGGCCTCGCCCGGATACCTGCAGGCACAGAGATCCTCGCTGCACGGCCCGAATGACCCTCGTGAACACCCCTGCCCGGGGTGTTTTGTGTGCGGACCCGAACGAGCTTACGGGGACGGCCTGCGCATTTTCGCCGGGCCGGTACCTGACCGGGATCTGGTCGCTGCCGCATGGGTGCCGGATGCATCGCTCGTCCGAGCCGACGACAAGGTGTGCCCAGAGGTCATGAGCGCAGCCCTGGATTGTCCAGGGTTCCACGCTTTGCGCACTGGGCCGCGGCCCTGGCTGTTAGGCGAGTTCACCGGGCATTTGGCCAGACTCGTGCACGCGGACGAGCGTTGCGTCATTGTGGGCTGGAAGATTGACGAGCAAGGTCGCAAGAGGATCGTCGGTACCGCGCTGTTCGGCGAGGACAGCGAAGTCTGCGCTTGGGCTCGCGCCACATGGATCGAGCCACGGGCCGCGCCATTGTGAACCGGCATTTTCTTAACCGGCGTCAATTCAGCGCGCGTTGCGCGGCATTCGGGTTGACGTTACCCCTGGCAAATGCGGTACACGCGGTGCAAGCCGCTGCGCCGGTTGTCACTGCCACAGGCGCGGCGTCAGCGGCCGCGCGGCATAGGGTTCACTGGCCGGATGGGACTGCCGTACCAGCGCTCGGTCAGGGCGCCTGGCACTTGGGGCAGGACAGGCATCCGCCGGCCGTTGAAGCCGAGGCGATTCGGACCGGCATTTCGCTCGGTATGACGTTGATCGATACGTCCGGAAATTACGGCGATGGGCGCTCGGAGCAATTTATAGGCCGCGTGATTGCCGGCCAGCGCGATCATATATTTCTGGTTTCCAAGGTGGAGGCCGGTGACGTAACTGGAGATGCCATCGCCCGTGCTTGCGCGGCAAGCCTTGCCCGGCTCGGCACGGGCTATCTCGATCTGTATTTGCTGCATTGGCCCGTCGCGAGCACGCAGTTTTCCGCTGTCGTAGCAGCTTTCGAACGACTGCGCGCAGCGGGGAAAATTCGCGCATGGGGGGTATCCAATTTCAGTCGGAGCCAGATGGAGGATCTGTTCCGGGTCCCCGACGGCCATCGTTGCGCCACCAATCAGGTTCCCTACAGTCTCTACGATCGCCGCATCGAACGGGATGTTCTGCCATGGTGCATTCGGAACAATATGCCGGTGATGGCGTATTCCCCACTCGGTGGCGACAACAGTCCCTTGGTCAACGATCGCACGCTGGCGCAAATCGGCGCTGCTCATGGATGTTCGGCGGCCGCCATTGCACTGGCATGGCTCATCCGCAGCGGAAAGGTCATCGCGATCCCTGAATCAGGATCCCCCGCGCATGCCAGGGCAAACGCTGCGGCGCTCTCCACGACTCTCACCGCGGCCGACGTTGCGATGCTGGATGCACAGTATCCGATACCCTCTGAGGCGACTGAACTGCTGCGCCGCCTTCGACGGCTGGTTTCACGCTGGCTCTGACGGCCTCGCACGACGCTGCAAGTATTTAGACCGGCTCGTAACTCAGCCCCGGTACTCCGGCGGGAAATTGACGTTCAGCAATGCCGCGACGCGCAAGCGCTTCACGCAGCAGTTCGGGTGGCTCCTCCCGGCGCTCGTCGGTCAGTCGGAAGACCCCCCAGTGAATGCCGACTGCGCGGGTGGCCTCGAGGTCCTCCATGATCTGCACGGCTTCGTTCGGATCCGTATGCTGTGCACACATGAACCAGCGCGGCGCATAGGCCCCAATGGGAATCAGCGCCAAATCAGGCCGACCGATGCGTTGTCGCATGGATCGGAAGATGCCGCCATCGCCGTAGCCGGTGTCGCCCGAAAAATAGACGCGACCAGCGCCGGTGCTGAGGATGAAGCCGGACCACAGCGCCATGCGCCGATCATGTCCCGACCGCGCCGACCAGTGATTAGCCGGCACGATCATCACCTCGGCACCGCTGCCGATCGGGATACGCTCCCACCAATCACCGACCGCTGTTCGAACGCCGGGGATCCCACGCCGCAGGATCGTATCATTGCCCAATGACGTGACCATGAGCGGCTGGTCCCTGCTGTGCAGCCCGCGCAGGGTTGCCATGTCCAGATGGTCGTAGTGATTGTGACTGATCAGGACCGCATCGATCGTCGGCAAGGACTCGAAAGCAATCCCCGGTGCCCAAACGCGCCGCGGGCCGACGAAGGCAAGCGGGCTTGCTCGTTGCGCCCATACCGGGTCAGTGAGAACGTTGAAACCGCCTGCCTGGATCAGCACGCTCGCATGGCCGACAATCGTCGCTCGAAGCCCGGTGACATGGGTATCCGGAATGGATTGTCGCACCGGCACCGACCTCGGCCAGGGGGCGGCTGTTTCCGTCAGCTTCCAGCGCAGGAGGGCACGCAGGCCGCGATCGGTGTCGGGGTGACTGGGGTTAAAGAAGCGCAGGCCGTCAAAGTGATCGCTGGGTCGCCCGGAATAATAGGGATTTACGGATCGCGGCATGGCGCTTGGGACCCCGTAATGCTGGCCCGAAAAGAAAACGGTGGAGTCCTTGCGGACCCCACCATTCCTGCTCGAGCATCGCTTTCTGCAGAGCAAAGGTCTCTGCACGGCAACTGCATCGAAGCGTCCTTCCGTTGGATTCGGTCGCGCGCGTGGCGAGCGCCTGCGCGCATCCTCAACGGCCGCCTGGGCGGTACAAGGTTCCGACTAGCGATATGCCTCGCCACCAACCAGCACGCCTAGAGACGCGATCGAACCAACGTTTGTATGTACCACTTGGATCACCTCCTTTAGTTGCCGTGGGCTCATCCTCGGCGCGAGCCGCCCACCGAAGCCACGCGCTTCACGTCGTTATACCAAGACTGATTTCATGGCGCCGGGAGTAATGATTTCAAGGCGGCGGATGCTCACACCGGCGATGCCTCCGCGGTACAAGATCGCATTGCGCCTAAATACTTGATTTGCATAAGATATTGTAGATGCGAGGATCTTTCCATAGGACCTCGCCAGATCCGATCCAGTGGCATCTGCTACGCAAATTCGCACCGATTTCGTCGCGCTCCTTAAGGGCTGACGGCTGAATCTTACGCACACTGGCGCGCGGCGGTGATGCGCGCATCCGCACCGCGGGGAAGATGATAGAGCTTTGTGCGTTCCACCTCACGAGGATGACATCATGGCGACTGAACGGCGGAGCGGGCCGACCGGGCCGGGGCGCGACAGCTCCGGGAAATTTGCGAACGATCCGGGCAAGTCCACTGGCGGTCGATACCAGGATAGTCCGCTTTCGCACCCGGGCTCCGGCGGCCCCGGAGATGACAGGCAGGACAATTCTTCAGCAAGCTCGGGCTTTGATGGCGCTGACAGTGAACCTGAGTCAACACCGGCCACGGACAAGCACCACGTCGCAGCTCGAACCACTAAGGGTCGCTCCGGGAGCTCCGACGACGCTGCGGAGATGTCGGAAAGCGATCCGGAATGAACGAGTCGACATTGCACACTGCGTTCCGCGCGGGCCGCGGTTACCCGCAAGGAGTGGGGCGGCGACTATTTGTGTGGGGTGGCCGACGAGTCGGCGGGAGTGACGGCTGAGTGCTTTTCGGCTGCGCGTGCGTTCTTTCGCGAGGTCTTGCTTGCCTGCTTTTTCAGCTTGGCAACCGCTCGCCCCGAGCTTATTGGCGGCAAGCTCTTGTTTGGGGCCTGAAACTCCCCAGGTGTGTCGGCGGCGCCGGGGGTGCCGGGCGTTTTTGCGGTTGCGGCCTCGGATGGTGAGACCCCATTCGAACCACCACCGCTACCCCCTCCCGGGGCGGTACCCTGTGCCCACGCATTCATCGAAAGCAAGGCAGCAAGTGACAATGCCACCAGCGAAATGGGTCGGGTATACATGGTTGTCTTCACCTTCTGGTTCCTATCCTGCACTGCAGATGTCTCTCCGGTTAGCCGCTCGCTTCCCGAGCGCGGGTAGGACGCGGTCTACTGGGCAGGCTCGATCCGCAGGATTGCGCCCTTCGGTTCATCGGTCGCGACATACAGCAGGCCATCGGGTCCCTGCTTGACGTCACGGATACGCTGATGCAGATCCGCGAGCAGCGTTTCGCGGCGCAATTCTTCCATATTCGCGTTCAGCAGCACGCGGTCCAGTCGACCGGTACCGGGGATCTCACCGTAGCGCACGCCGGCAACGAACAGATCGCCCTTCCACTTCGGCAGTCGATCGCCGGTATAGAAGGTAAGGCCGGTGACCGAGATCGACGGCATCCAATAGATGATCGGGGGCTCAAATCCGGCATGAGTCGGCTCATTCACCTTTGCCTGCCACGGGCCGGGGTACGTCCGGCCCAGGCTCACTAAGGGCCAACCGTAGTTGCGACCGGGCTTGAGCACGTTGATTTCATCGCCGCCATTGGGACCCATTTCCGAAATCCACATCTCGTGAGTCGCCGGATGTTGCGTAAAACCCAGCACGCTGCGGTGCCCGAGAGTATAGATCTCCGGTCTGGTACCCGCCTTGCCGACGAATGGATTATCGGCGGGTACGCTGCCGTCCAGATTCAGTCGCAGGACCTTGCCACCCAGCGAATTGGGGTTCTGTGCCTCGGCATCCGCGGCCGTGGCGAGCCACAGGATGCCGTCGGACGTTACCGTCATCGCCAGCGCACCGTGCACCTCCGCCGAGACGAATACATCCTTGACATCGCTCAGCCGGTTGCCGTCCAGGCGAGCCCGCGCAACGGCACCTGCCGTGCGCTTCTCGCCGAGCGGCTTGGTATAGCTCACGTACAGCAGATGATTGTCGGTGAAATGCGGATCCAGCGCGACGTTCATGTAGCCGTGAACCGCGCCGATCGAACCCGACTCCCCGGAGAATACCGACGCCGGTCCACCCTCGATGGGCTTCGGATCCAGGACGCCATTGCGCACGATCCGCAGCAGACCGCGACGCTGCGTCAACAGCATCTCGCCGCTGGGCAGCCACGCAATGGCATAGGGATATTCGATGTCACGCAGCAGCACCGTCACGCGGATGTCCTGCTGCTCGGCAGTCGTATAAATGAATGGGCCCTTGCCCAGCGGCTGGTGGGCAAGTCCTGTCGGGGCTACCGGCACACCGTAGGCAAACGGTACTTTCTGCTGGGCAGACACCGGAGCCGCAAGGCCCGACGCGCACAGCATTGCGGCGACCAAGAGCACGTGGCGAATCGTCATGGTTCGGACTCCCTTGTGGGCAGCTCGCTGCAACGGTGAGCGCGGACTAAGAATAGACTACCTTTTCGCTCGTGTCTGGCAGGAAAGCCCGATTCAGTCCTAGCCAAAGATCATTGGATCTGAGATTCGTTTGTTGGTAGCTTCCTGAATCGCCCTGGCCCTGCCCCGATCTTAGGAGACTTCATGTTCAGGACATTCTTTTTATTGGGACTGGTGGCGGCAGCCGGAACCGCGAGCGCCAGATCCATCACCTATATCATCGATCCGACGCACACCTACCCCTCTTTCGAGGCCGACCACATGGGCGGCCAGTCGATATGGCGCGGCAAGTTCAACAGGACCAGCGGCAAGGTGATTCTGGACGTGGCTGCGAAGACCGGCGCGGTCGATATCACCGTGGACACGGCGTCGATCAATTTCGGCATGCCGGCGCTGGATGAGCACGCGAAGAGCGCAGATATGTTCGACGTGGCGAAATACCCGACCGCCACCTACAAGGGAAGGATCACCAAATGGAACGGTGACGCGCCGGCGGAAATCAATGGTGAATTCACGCTGAAAGGAGTCACCAAGCCCCTGAAGCTCACCATCAGGAGCTTCCTTTGCAAGCCCAGTCCCATGACTCACAAGGAAGTGTGCGGCGCGGATGCCGCGGCCAGTTTCAACCGCGACGAGTGGGGCCTGGACTATGGCAAGAGCATCGGCTTCAAGATGCAAACCAAGCTGCTGATTTCAATCGAAGCGGCCCCGGCGGATTGAGACGCACCGATAAACCAAGAGGGAGCTCAACCGGGTCGCTGCGACCACACCATGCACCAGCCATTTGCGGGAACCGAATGGCCGGCGTAGATTTTGCACCCCGCCATCGCATCAGTGGGCTTACCGAGAAACTGAACGCAGGAGGCGCAGTGCGCGCCGCTCTTATAGAGAGGATTGGCCTTCGCGGCCGAGGCGTCCGTGACGAACCCCAACGCGCTCGCTGCCGAATCCTTGCTATCCAATGGGGTAAGTCCCTGGGCGTCGGCTTCGTTGTACAGAAAATCCAATCCAGGCAGCAGCACTGCCGTTGCCAGCACCTTCATCATCCAGTGACGGCGTGATATTCCGCTCGGCATCATTGGTCCCCTTCAGTTTGCGCGACACCGCGTGAGTGCATCGAGCAACTGAAAAGGTTCAACGCCGCCGCAGATCGCTCCTGTTGCTGCAAAGTGTAAGGCGCAGATCAGGAGCACGATCGCGCGCGGGAACTCGACTCACGCGATAGTGGCCGCCCTGCACACCAACGGATGCCCGCTGCGTGCGGCCTGCGTTGCGATCTGCGCAGCAATTGTCTGCGCCTCGGTGAGCGATTGTGTGGCGATCAATGCGCCGCCCCGCTCGTGAATGGCGAGCATCAACTGGCTGGCATCCTCCCGGTTCAGGCCCAGTTGGGCAACCAGGACGCCCACCACGAATTCCATGGGCGTGCGGTTGTCGTTCAGGATTTCAATCCCCTGCACGAAACCCGGTGGCACGAGTTCCGGAATGGTTGTCAACGAGGTCTCAGGCGGGAACATGCGCGCGGCCGGCGCATCGTCAAGATCGAAGATCCGAACCATGAGATTGTCATGGGTGTGCCCGCCATTTCGCACCGGAAGTATTCCCATGAAAGCGCGATGGCCTGTGTCGTTGAACTCAATCCCGGCGCGTCCGCCACACATCGCGGGAGTCAGTTCGACGGTTCGGGTCGTCCCGTCCGAAAGCGTTACTGTCTTGACGTACCGGTCGGAAAATTCATCTGCAAACACGATTTCCTGGCGGATTTCGTAGATCGAGACGATGAAGCGCTTCTTCTTTGCACGGTCGGTGGTTTCGGAGTTCATGGGCACATCCGTTGGTCATGCCCGTGCTTTATCGGCTAACGAGTGCGAGTTTGCAAGATCAAACCCTCACGCGCAGCGGTTCGCAGCCACGTCCCCGCTCAAACTCGCCTGCGATAGATTCGGATGGCCGGCATTTTGGCCTGGCATTTGTGGCAGCGCAGTCTTTGACGCGCCGTGGCGACCGTGATGCCCGCGCCCAGCTGGCGACGCAGGAACAATGTGTGAAGCTCGCGCGCATGGCCGCAGGTGCATTCCGCCATGATGATGAAGGTCGGATCAAGAGTGGCGACGGATTTCGTTTCCGCGACTTCGACGAGGACTAAATCCTGGGTGGCCATGCGAAAGCGTAGCGTGCCATGCGGGACGATCAGCAAGCACCTCCGTCGATGGCTGGATGGCATACAGGCTCAATCCGGCGCGTTGACTGGATAGCACTCCGCACCGCAGCACAGATACACTTGCAGCATGTGCTACTCGGCTCGCATCGAATCGAAGTGGAAGCGCTATGTCCGGGAGATGGAAGCGCGCATCGCGTATTCGGACTTCCTGGAAGTGGCGCGACTGCGCCTCGCGGATCCGACGCAGCACCGTTTGCCGCGCGGATTTGATCTGGAATTCGCCGATGCGCAAACCGACGAGGAGCGCGCCATCAAAGTCCTCATCGATCAGTATCGAAGCGGGCAGGTCACAAAGCTTGAGACGGAAATATTCGCGCAGCGCAAGCGCCAGGCCGACGCGGAGCGCAAGCTTGCCGCGAAGCGGACCAAGGCTGCGGCCGAGAGCATGCGCATCGCGACATCCAAGGTTCAGCAGGCGATGGGCAAGCTGTCGCTGCTGACCGACGCCAAGCCTCACGCCAACGACTACCGCATTTTCCCGCGCAACTACGCGCCGATCATGTACGTGCGCGGCGGCGAGAAGATATTGGCACCGGGGCGATATCTGTTGCGGCAGGCCGGCAAACCGGCGTTCACGGACGACAATCTGTCAGGCAACTACAACGCGCGACGCGACAACCTGACGAAGTTTTGGCGCCGGGAGTTCGGTGCGACGCATGCCGTCATGGCGATCCGATCATTCTATGAGAACGTCACCGGCCCGGATGGGCAAAATCAAGTGCTCCACTTCAATCCGCGGGAAGCGGGCGTGATGCTGATCGCGTGCCTGTACGCCGAGTGGTCCGATCCCAGGTCCGCCGAGAAACTGCTGTCCTTCGCAGCGGTCACGGATGAGCCGCCGGCGGAAGTCGCGGCGGCCGGACATGACCGTATGGTCATCCGGCTGACGCGGGAGAATGTGGACCGATGGTTGACGCCACGGGGCCGGTCGGATGAGGAGCTACAGGCGATTCTCAGTGAGCGCCAGCCGGCGTACTACGAGCACCGCGTGGCGGCATAGGCGGGCAGCGCTAGGCGCCCCGGCCCCACACTTTGATGGCCTCGGTGACGTCGGCTTTCGGTCCCAGCATTTGCGATGCGGTGCTCATTTGTGCCGCGCTGAGCTCGAGCATCGGTGCCTGGATCTTCAGGGCTGCGGCCAGTCCCGCGGCAATTCTCACGTCCTTTGCGGCCAGGGCCAGCAGGAAGCCGGCCGCATGCCGCCCGGCGATGACGTGATCCTTCATCGACAGCTCGCTGTGAAAGGTCCTGCCGGTGGAGACATTCAGAATATCGATAAGCTGCGTCGGATCAATCCCGAACGCCCTGCCGATCAGCAGCGCCTCGCAGGTCGCCTCGAAGGCTGCAGCGGACACATAGTTATTGAGCGCCTTCATCGCATGGCCGGCTCCCAATGCGCCGACCTCAAACAGGCGCTTGCCCAGCAGTTCAAGCACGGGGCGGGCACGCGCAATGGCGCAGGCCTCGCCACCGATCATGATCGTCAGTGCGGCATCCAGCGCGCGTGGCACGCCACCTGATACCGGGGCGTCCACGAGCGCGAGGCCGAGGCCCGCGAGGGTCGTCCCGAGTTCACGCGTGCCCTCAGGTTCAGACGAACTCATGTCGATGACCAGCGCGCCCTTCGGCAGTTCACGGGCGATCCCGTCGGGTCCGAGTAATACCTCGCGCACGATCGCACCGGTGGGAAGCATCGTCACCACGATGGCCGTCGTGCGAAAGTCCTCGGGCCCCTGGGCGATACGCACGGTGGCGTCGCCGGCCACGCGCTGCGCGGCGCAGACATCAAGATCAGACACGGTGAGCGAATGCCCGGCACGGGCAATATGACCCGCCATCGGGCGTCCCATCGCTCCCAGACCGATAAATCCGATGTTAATGCTGCCTCCCATGGTCCCCGCCGGATTTTGCCGGTGGCCGCTCAATTGTCCCAGCATTGGATGTCTGGTAGAAGGGGAGAATCACGGCGGGAAGCGAAAAACCAATGAAAACGACCGCTTCGGGAATTCTGGTTCTGGGTGCGGTGGCGCTGCTCGGCCAGTCCGTGCGGGCTGCCGAGTGCGACAAGGCGTGTCTTGAGCAGATCGCGGCGGCTTACCGTGCGGCGTACCTGAAGCACGATGTGACGCTCGCACCGTTCGCGCAGCACGTGCGGTATTCCGAGAACAACGCCGAGATGACCTTCCCGGATGGCACCTGGGACACCGTCACGCAGGAGATCGATAGGCCGCTGGTGCTGTCCGATCCCACCACCGGCCAGATCGGCATCTACACCACGGTCCTGCAGCGCCAGACGCAGGGTTTCCTGGCCGTCAGGCTGCGGATCCGCGACCGGCACATCACCGAGGTCGAGCAGATCATTGCCACCAAGCGCAATGTCAGTGCGCCACCGGTGCCCATGGGCGATGCCTTCCAATACCATCGCGATCCGGCCATGAGTGCCGCGGTTCCCGAGGCCCAGCGCCTGTCGCGGATGCGGATCAGGCAGCTCGCCGATGGCTACTTCTCGACCCTGCAGTACAACACCGGGGAGATCCGCGGCACGCGCTTCGCCGCCGGCGCGGTGCGACACGAGAACGGAATCCCTTATACCGATCTCGAGCAGGGCTTC
This sequence comes from Steroidobacteraceae bacterium, assembly GCA_036267975.1. Classification (GTDB taxonomy): domain Bacteria; phylum Pseudomonadota; class Gammaproteobacteria; order Steroidobacterales; family Steroidobacteraceae; genus DAIDKA01. Next base: position 106,289 of record DATAVA010000019.1, read on the forward strand.
AAGTCCGGGCGGTATCGCTACAACAACCGGGTGCGCGATCGCGACTGTTTTCTGGTGGACGAGGAGCGCGGCTTTACCATGTGCCGCGGCTTCATCGATCACAAGGGCGTCCTGGATCAATACACGATGACTGACGGCACCGTCGCCAAGTCCAACTACCAGGAGCCGCAGTCCTGGGGGTTCCTGGAGGCGTTCAAGGCCAACAAGGAGGGAATTGTCGCGGTGGAGTCGGTCTTCAGCGCGGTACCGTATTATCTGCGCTCACCGTGGACCAGGAAACCAGATCCCACCTACGATGCCTCGAAGCGGCCCGTCACGCAGGCGGGCGGGCGCGCTGCAGGCCCAGCATCGAAATAACGAAGATTGCCGCGGGTACGGCGAGACCGGCGATTACGAAGGTCGGCGCGACCCCTGCAGCGATCAAAGCCCCGCCGACCAGCGGACTGGCGACGGCACCGACCCGTGCTATTGCCGACGCCCAGCCACTGCCGGTTGCAAGGATGCTCGACGGATATAGCGTTACTGCCAGCGATACGATCGCGAATATCGAGCCACCGGTGCAGGCGCCGATCAGCAGCAGCAGTGCACCCCAGGAGAGAAAGCCCGACGGCACCACCAGGAACAGCAGCAGCGCCACGGCGTTGACGGCGAAGCCGGCGGCGAGCGTGCGTTCGGCACCGAAGCGGTCCATCAGCCAGGCGAGCGACAGGCCGCCCACGATGCCGCCCACCTGGTTGAACGCCATCGCGCGGATCGCCTGCGCCGGCAACCAGCCGGCTCCCGTCAGCAGCGTCGGCAGCCAGCTGACGAGCAGGTAGAGGACGAAGGAATTCATGGCATAGGCGAGCCACAACAGCAGCGTGGAGGCCCGGTACCGCGGCTTGAACAGGTCGCGCACCGAGCCGGTCAGCGCCTGACCCACTGGCCTGAGGTAGACCGTCTCGGCGACTACGCCCGGGGCGATGTTGCGCAGAATCGTGGCAATCGCGGGATTTCGCGGACGACGATGGAGCAGGAACTTGATCGACTCCGGACCCGTCATGACCAGGGCGACGCTCAGCGCCAACGGGAACGCCCCACCGACAACAAATGTCGCCGGCCAACCGTAGCGGGCGATGAGGCTGGGCACGAGCAGTCCCGCCACCAGCGCACCCGTGGCCGTATTGCAGTATGCGAGCGTGATCAGGCTCGCACGCCGCCGCCGCGGCATGAAGTCGGCGGTCAGGGAGTAGGCATTGGCCAGGCTTGCTCCGAGTGCCGCGCCGGTAAAGAACCGGCACAACTCCATTTGCAGCACATTGTCAGCCAAAGCCGTGGCCAGGGAGGCTGCACCGACAATCGCCATCGTGCCCGCCAGCACGGCCCGCCGACCATAGCGGTCCCCCAGCGGAGCCAGCACCGCCGCGCCGATCCCCATCCCCAGAAGGGAAGCTGACAGCGCGACGCTCAGCGACGCGGGGGTGATTCCCCATGCCTTGGTCAGCGACGGCACCGTGAGCGCCAGGTCCTGAAGACTGTAGCCATCGCACATCACGGCCAGGGCGCACAGTACCAACACGTACTTCTGCAGCGCGGACAACGGATGTGCATCCATCAGATCGTCGATCTCGATGCCTGCGAGAGGCGTCGAGGTGGGAGCGGGCACGCGCAGTGATGCAGCAGTCGTCATTAGGTGCATATAGTATTCTCAGCCGTGAACCGGTGTGCTCTTTAGCTGTCGCAGCATTAGGATTGACGGTAATGACCGGCTCGTCTTCCGACAATGATGCGTCCAACGGCTGGGAGGCCGTTGCCGGGCAATGGCTCGAACGGCGTCAGCAGTCAAGCATCGGGGTGGATGTCATGCGCACCTGGGCCGGCACCTTGAACGGCGGTTCTTCAATACTCGACCTGGGGTGCGGGTCCGGCGTGCCGGTCGCGCAGGCATTGATGCAGGCTGGCTTCATTGTCAGCGGCATCGACGCATCACCCACATTGATCGCAGCGTTTCGCAGCCGATTCCCCCGCATGATGAGCGCGTGCGAACCGGTTGAGACCTCCCGATTCCTGGGCAGAAGCTACGACGCCGTGATCGCCATCGGGCTCATCTTCCTGTTGTCCGAAGCGGCGCAGACGGCCCTCCTTCTGAAAGTCGGCGCGACACTCAAGGTTGGTGGCCGATTCCTGTTCACCGCCCCGGTACAGGCTTGCGCCTGGAACGACCTGATGACGGGTCGCGAATCGCGCTCGCTCGGAGCTGCGGCCTATCAGCCCATACTGGCGCACGCAGGCCTGACGCTCGCCGCTGAATATACCGACGAAGGCCAGAATCATTACTACGACACCGTCCGGGACGGTCAACTCACGTTGCCGGAATAATACCTGCCACTTTCAGCCCCGCTCCCGTCGTCGGCGCGTGGGCGGATGCCCGTTCACTGCTCCCCTGCGCGTGTGACGTCCCGAGCGCCGCCGCGAGCACCACCGTTGCAATGATCTCCAAAATGACGGAGTTCATCCGACTCCTGTCCTGGGCTAACTTCGTTCCGAAATAGACGCGGGCTTTCATGGCTCCTCCCGGCGCACTGAGCGGGATGATGAGCAGTCTATTCAGCTGCCGCGTCCCTCGCTGTCCGCGAATCTGCGGCAGCGCGCGTCGGATATCGCTGAATTGACCGGCACGAGATCACCGCTCAAGATGCGGCTTGAGGCTGTCACCTTCACAAGGCGCGGTAGCAGGGGTCTACAGATGCTAGTCGAGCCACCGGTATGGCACGGGCGCCCGCGGAACGCGCAACCGCGGGCCTGGTCTTCGTTTTCCTTTGGTTCTTCATCGGCGGCATCGCCCATTTCGCCGCTCTCCGAACGGAAATGCGCATCGTGCCGCCATACATTCCCTGGCCGCACGCCACCGTGCTCATCAGCGGCGTCTTTGAACTGCTCGGGGCACTCGGCATCATCTGGTCGCGATCGCGCGCGGGGGCCGGCGCGGGCCTGCTGCTCCTGACGGTCGCAGTCACCCCGGCGAACGTGTACATGTTGCAGCGTTGGGAGCTGTTTTCGGTTCCCTATTGGGTGCTCGTGGCCCGCTTGCCGCTGCAGATTGGGCTGCTTTGGCTCATCGCGTGGAGCACCCGGGTGGGGACGTTATTTGCGCGCCGATGATGGCTGTCTGCCTCGCTCATTGGACACGACGGTAAGCACCTGAAGCACGCCCGTGCCATCCGCAGCCTGCTGCGATATTCCGTGCACCTGTGCCCCGACCTTCAAGATGGAGGCGTCCCCGGCTTTGATCAGGCTGATTTTCGTCAGGTACGAAACTGTCATCGTCGTCTCGCCCTGCGGGTCCGTAATGCGGACCAGGATACGGCGTCCTTTTCCCTGGACCGCGCCTGCACTGTCCCGCACGTCCGTGATGGTCCCGCTGTACTCGGGAGTGTTCGACGCATCGGGAACGTCACGGCGCCCCGCAAATCCATGCATGTTGTCTGCAAGGATTGCGCATTCCCCCGCTATTACCTTGGCGCCCTGACTGTATATGCTCGTGCAGCGGACGGATTTTCCGGTACTGAGGTCAGACATAGTTCCCGGCTGCGCCAGGATCAGCTGCGCTGCGGGGGCGAGCTGGTAGGTTTCGGTCGTGCCGCCCTTGGCCTTGAGCAGCAGTTCATTTCCGTCAACCCTGGCCACGGTACCTGCGATCCGCTTGATGTTCGGCGTATTCGGCGGCGCATGTGAAGGCGTCGTCTGCGCGACGGCGGGCAGCATGGCCACCGAAGCGATCAGGAAGGCAACAACGGATCGGGCGTGAAATCGCATCATCTGCGCTTGTATCTTTTGTGACCTCGACAGCATTGGATAGGACTGGGCTGCAACGTGTAGGCGCGGGGCGGGTTCGTATGTCGGTGTTGCGCGCAAGCGCGCGCGTGCATGCGGCGCCGATCGCCAGCCGCGCTGCAGCAGAATCCGCAATCTTGCCCCTTTCCGCCATGTCCAGTCCTGACCCAGGGCATTGCGTTTGTGGCCCCGCGTGTGATCGGTGGATAATCACGTGAACCCAGCCGGAGTCGGGAAGTGACTCCTCCTGCACACATCCACAAGAATTTGGGCAATCAGGACTAGCCAATGGCATCCAAAACCATCATCCGTGATCGCGCCGCAGTGTCCGGTCTGCGCTGGCTGCTCGCGGCCTGCGCGTGTGCCGTCATCTCCGTCGCCCCAGCAATTGCTGCCGAGCTGATCGCCGACGCGCAGATCGATCATGTGACGGTGTATCGGCAGGGCGCGGTCGTGACCCGTGCGGCGCAGATTGCGGTGCCAGCGGGCTCAAGCCGGTTGGTCTTTCGTGGCTTGCCAGCCAATGTGGACGCCAACACCCTGCAGGTCACCCTGGGTGGTGCCGGCGTGGAGCTCGGTGATATCGAAGTGGTCCGTATCAACGAAGCTACGTTCGTATCAGAACCTGAGCGCGAGCTGCGGCGCCGAATCGAGGATGTCGGCGATCAGCAAACGGTGCTGACGGATGAGGTCGCGGTCGCGCAGACCCAGCTCAAACTGCTCGATTCCCTGGCATCGAATCCTGCCGGCAGCACGAACCGGGCGGTCGTCGATGCCAGCAACCTCGCGGCGGTGCTCGGCACGATGGCGACGGGGGAAAGCGCCGCTCGCAAGCGCGTGCGTGACGCCAATCTGCAACTGCGAACCGTGACGCGTCAAAAGGAGCAACTCGAGGCAGACCTTGCGAAGGTGGCCACGAAGAGCAAGCAGAGCACGGAGGTACGCGCAACCGTGTCGGCCAGCACTCCCATGACGGCTGGCGTTGCAGTGTCATACACGGTCCCCGATGCCGGTTGGGGTTGGATCTATCAGGCCAGACTCGATACCACCCAGAAGCACCTCGTGCTCGACCGCCAGGGTTCGGTCACGCAGGGCAGCGGCGAGGACTGGAAGAATGTCGATCTGACCTTGACCACGGCGGTGCCCGCCGCGGACCTCAACACACCGGTTCCCGCATCACTGTTCGTAGACTTGCGCGCACCTGTGTCGAACCGGCTGAGTATGGCAGCGGCGGCATCCAGCGCTCTGGAAGAGGTCACCGTCACCGGATCACGGCGACGCAATGCGCAGGTGGCATCCACGGATTACGTTGCCGACTACCACGTCCCGTCCCGCGTTTCCGTACTGGCCGACCGGCAGGCCCGCCTGTTCCCGATCGGGCAGAACGCCTTCGATGTGGACCTGGTAGCCCGCATTTTTCCGAGCGTCGGCCATCAGGCGCACCTGGAAGCCATTTTCAAGTACTCGGAATCACTGCCCATCGAGGCTGGGCAGCTCGAGCTGTATCGCGACGGCGCCTATGTGGGCGCGGCGCAGACCGAGCCGTTCCTGCCCGGCGCGGAAGTGCGCATGCCCTTCGGCGTCGATGAGCGCATTCGCGCGACTATCCGTGACGAGGCAACGCAGTCCGGCGAGAAGGGACTCATCAATCGGCAAACGGTCAAGGAGACTCGGCGCCGCATCGATATCACCAACTACCACCCGGTGCTGATCCCGGTTGAACTGCTCGACAGCATTCCGGTGAGCCGGAATGAGGACGTTCACGTCGAGATTTTGAAGGGGGCGACCGATCCCACCGTAAAGGACCTCGACGGCAAGGCGGGCGTGTGGGTGTGGAAGCTTGAGCCGGCGCCGCAACAGACCGTGACCGTTCACCAGGCGTACGCCATCCAGTATCCGGCCGGGCGGCAATTGCAGGAGACCATCGATTCCGGCGGGCGGTGAGCATCGGGCGCCTCGTCATAGGATCGACGCGCCGTGGCCCCAAAGTGAACATCAATATGCTGCGGTTTCGACTCCGGGTGTCTCGGTCCGCAAAGTGGCCGATCTGGCAGACCGCAGCCTCAAATACCGGCTCGATCGGTGCATGCTGCTCCGCAGCCCCGATGTCGTCGCGCGCGCACCTTCGCTGTGGGCAACTGCCCTGGAGCATCTGGACGGGCCTGTGCGGCGCGTTTCAATTGCTCGTATAGGAAGATCATGCGAACTCTGCTGGGTACCGGCGCCGCTACCAATATCTGACCCGGCCCGTGTCCACGTGTACGAAATCAGATGCGCGATAATACCCGACCCCGCCGCGGCGCAACGCGCGCGCTGCCTCGGCCAGCCGTTCGGTCGGAAACGACTCCAGGCGCACATCAATGGCTTTGCCGAGCATGTGCATGCTGTGCTCGGCGACGCCGCGGCTGGAACGGCGCAACATTTCATTCGTCTGCGGCGAGCGATATGCTGAGATGACGTGGAAGGCACTCTCCGAGCCGACCTTCGTGCGCAGTGCAAACAGCAGATCGAGTAAGGCCGGATCCATCGTGTGGACCTCATTGGTGCGGAAGTCGCGCAGCAGGTGATTCACCTGCTGCAGAACTTTGCGTTGGTATTCGCCGTCCTTCCAGTACGTGGCAGCCAGCTTCTCGCCCGTATGCGTGTGGACGAAGGACAGCGACCGGACATTCGTGTCGTCCGCCACGACCGATTTTGCGCCGATCGCTGCAGCAGCGCTGCAGATGAGCCCCGTGCATCGAATGAATGCTCTGCGGTCGATCTGAATGTTATTCACGGGCACGGCGTGCCGGGCGGCGGGAAACTCCTGCGTGCGCGCTCGGCCTTGCTGCGGAAATCACAGCGCTCGGCGTGATCGTTGATCAATCCGGTCGCTTGCCTGAAGGCATGCACCGTCGTCGGCCCGACGAATGCCCACCCCAGACGTCTGAGCTCTTTCGATAATGCGAGGGATTCGGCTGAAGGGGCCGCCGTGTGCCTGGCGCGTCGCTTCGGGTCCGTTTCATAGCGCCACACGAAAGCAGCAAAGGACCCCTCGCGCTTTACAAGCTCGCGGACCCTGCGGGCGTTGTTGATGACGGCCTCGATCTTGCCGCGGTGACGCACGATCCCCGCATTCTTGAGTAGCCGCTCGACGTCGCGCGTGGAGAAGCGCGCGATCCGGTCGAAATCGAAGTTGCGGAAGGCGGCGCGGAAGTTCTCGCGCTTGGCCAGAATGGTGCGCCAGCTCAGGCCCGCCTGAAATCCCTCGAGACAAATGAGCTCGAACAGACGCTGGTCAGTGCGTACCGGAAAACCCCATTCGGTGTCGTGATACTCCAGGAACTCGGGGGTGGCAGCGGCCCAGCGACAGCGCATAAGACCATCCGAACCCTTTTTCGTATTGCTCATGGCGAATCCGCAGCAAATTCCAGCTGGCTGTATGAATACCAGAGGTATCCTGCCAGATCCAGTGAGCGCACTATATCGAAATGCTGAACGAGCGCGTGGCGGTGGCGGGCCAGGACTATCCGGGGACACGAAGTCAGTTTCTGGAGTGGTTTCCCGATGAGGCGGCCTGCACCAAGTATCTGGAGCAACTGCGTTGGCCGCACGGATTCGCCTGTGCGGGATGCGGCCTTATGGCGGAACCGTATCGGGCCAGCCGTTCGCGACTGATGTGTGTGCAGTGCGGGCGTCAGGCCTCCGTGACAGCGGGAACGATCTTCGATAAGACTCGTACCCCGCTGATGGCCTGGTTTGCTGCGGCGTGGTACATCATGAGCCAGAAGCATGGGATTAGCGCTCTTGGGCTGCAGCGGATTCTGGGACTGGGAAGTTACCAGACCGCTTGGACTTTGATGCATCGCTTGCGGCGCGCGATGGTCCGCCCCGATCGCGAGCGATTGCGTGGAGCGGTGCAGGTCGATCAGACCTACGTAGCGCTCGGTGATCGTGAATTTTCCGTGGTTCCCGAAAGTCTTGGCCGCAAGCGCGAAACGGGCAAATTGTTGGTCGTCATGGCTGCCGAAATGCTCCAGCCCGCCGGTATCGGCGCGATCCGGTTGCGCCGCATTCCCGCCGCCGCTCAGGTGCACGTACAACCCTTCATTGAGGCTTGCATTGATCCTTCTGCACTCATCCACACGGACGGCTCATTGCTGTACAGCTTCCTTGATCGTCACGGCTATCAGCACACTCGGACCACCTTGCAGGATGTGGGGTCACGTCCGATCGCCTCGTCTCTGCAGCGATGGCTGCTCGGGACCCGTCACGGCGCGATTCAACCCGGACAACTCGACCAGTACCTTGAGGAGTTCGTCTTTCGGTTCAACCGACGTGGCCCCCCCTCGCGCGGAATGCTGTTCTACCGATTGCTTGAGCAAGCCATACAAAGCGCCCCCATCACCTACCGCGACATCGTGGACTCCAGGCCCGTTGCCGTGCCAATCCAGGATGAGTGGAGCTAACAGGATATGCGTGGACGCGGCCGTGTAGGACTGCCGCGACTGGTGGGCGATGCACGGATGTCTCAAGGTCGAGCCTCCAACGAAGTGCGGAGATGCGCATGGGCAACCAGGAACCCACATTCAGTGCCGTATACCTCGAATGCAAGCGGCGCGAACTCATGCAGCTGCGTGCCCAGCTGCGCAAGACGACCAACGCGGCGGAGGCCGAAGAGCGCCGGACCATGCTCGCAGCCGATCTGCAGGTACATGAGCACGAAGATGATGCACAGCGGCTTGATGCGCTCGAGAAGGAAGGCAATCTGGTGAGACGTGACATCCAGAGAATTGCGCGCGTCGAGCGTGCCCTGGAGAAACTCGACGAGGGCACATACGGATTTTCCGATGTCAGTGGGCGGCGCATTCCGGACAATCGCCTCGATGTCATGCCCGATGCGATCAATACCGTTGCAGAACAGGAAGCGAGCGAACGCGGCCATTGAGTCAGTCAATTCTTACATACTCTTACGGCATCGAACTATAGACACGACCCTAATCGCGTCACGCTTCGCACCCGCGCTGCAACCACGATAATATTGCTGCGTCCGCGGCCGGACACGGCCGCCACAGTGCCAAGAACAAAGTTCGCTTCAGTTCTGCGACGAGAATCCGCTTATGGCCCAATCCTCGGCTCGTTCCGGTCCGCCTCTGCCTGCGTCCGTCCTTGCGGGATTTGCGGCCGCCATCGTCGCTGTCGTGCTGATGGCGGCGGTGTCCTACCAGGGCCAGCAGCGCGGCATCGCGGCCGCAGATGCCGTCACGCAGGGTGTCGAGCGGATCGTCCAGGTTCAAAACGTGCTGTCGAGCACGAAGGATGCGGAGACCGGTCAGCGCGGCTTCCTGCTGACCGGCGATGAGGCGTATCTCGAGCCCTATGTCTCCGGCAGCGCAGCGATCGCCAGTGAGCTGGCGAAGATACGGGGGCTCACCGCAAGCAATCTCGAGCAGCGGCAGCGGCTGGATCAGCTTCAAGTCGTGATAGCCGCGAAGCTTGCCGAACAGCGCAGCACCATAGCCCTGAAACGGGCCGGAAAATCGGCGGAAGCATTGGCAGAGGTGAGGACGGACCGCGGCAAGGTGCTGATGGACCGGATTCGCGCCTTGGTGGATGAGATGCAGAACGTCGACCGCGCGCAGCTCGCGCAGCGCCAGCTGGAGTGGCAGCAGACCGCGGCACTGTCTACCCGGATCACGTGGATCGGCGCTGGAGTACTGCTGGTGCTCATCGCCGCTGCGGCCGCCCTGGTGTCGCGCGACTATCGTGCGCGACAGCTGCAGACCTGGCTGCGACTGGGGCAAATGGGTCTGGGCGAGCGTATCCAGGGGGACCAGACGCTGGAGGTATTGGGCAACAACGTCGTGAGCTTTCTTGCGCAATATCTTGGCGCGCAGGTCGGGGCCATTTACATCGCCGACGGCGCTGACAGATTTCGGCGCTTCGCCGGCTATGCCTTGCCGCCTAATTCTCCTAACGAGTCAATCCGCGGTGGCGATACCCTGCTCGGACAAGCCGTGCGGGATAATCGCGCCGTACGCCTGGTGGATATCCCTCCGGATTACGTGCTGCCGATCGCCTCCGCGATCGGTCGGGGTGCCCCCCGCGAAATCCTGATTGCCCCGGCCAGCATCGACGGCACCGCGCAGGGCGCGGTCGAATTTGGCTTTTTCGGGCGCACGGACGGGTCGCAGCAGCAGTTGCTCGAGCTGTTGTCAACGATGGTTGCAGTGGCCGTGCGCTCCTCGAAGGACCGCACGCGACTGGAGGAGTTGCTCGAGGAGACGCAGCGCCAGGCGGAGGAATTGCAATCGCAGCAGGAGGAATTGCGGGTCAACAACGAGGAGCTCGACGAACAGAGCCGGGCACTGAAAGAATCGCAGGCCCAGATGGAATCGCAACAGGTTGAGCTCGAGCAGACGAACGCGCAGCTCGAAGAGCAGACCCAAATGCTCGAACACCAGAAGGAGACGCTTTCGAAGCAGCAGGAACTGCTCGTCGAGCGCGCGGCGGACCTCGAGCGCGCGAATCTCTATAAGAGCCAGTTCCTCGCCAACATGAGCCATGAGCTGCGCACGCCGCTCAATTCGACCCTGATCCTCGCGAAGATCCTCGGCGACAACAAGGATGGCAATCTTACGGAGCAGCAAGTCAAGTTCGCGCACACCATTTCGACTGCCGGCAATGATCTGCTCGCGCTGATCAACGACGTGCTCGATCTTTCCAAGATTGAGGCTGGCAAGATCGACCTGAAGCCGGAAGCCGTCCGCATCGCGAAGGCGATCGACGACCAGAGCAAACTGTTCCAGCCGCAGGCTGAGAAGCGCGGCATAAAGTTCAGCGCAGCAGTCCTGCCGGGGACGGCCGACACGATTGTGACCGACCCGCAGCGGCTGGGGCAGATTCTCAAGAACCTGTGCTCGAATGCGGTGAAGTTCACGGAGCGAGGAGAAGTGACGCTCAAGGTCTCTTCCGATGCGAATGCCATATATTTCAATGTCAGCGACACCGGCGTCGGGATCCCCGAAAGCCAGCATCGCAATATTTTCGAGGCTTTTCAGCAGGCCGATGGCAGTATCCATCGCAAGTTCGGCGGCACCGGCCTCGGACTGTCGATCTCCCGTGATCTGGCACATCGGCTCGGTGGACAGATCACCCTGCAAAGTATTCCCGGACAGGGCAGCGTGTTCACGCTGCGGCTGCCGCACGTCCTGCCCGTGGAGAGCGAAGATCCGACTGCTGCTGCGGCTCAACCTGAGGTCAAACGGAACGCCGTCATCGAATCTGCGGCCCCGAAGCCTCGACGGCCCGCTCCTGCGCAGATTGAAGACGATCGCGCGCATTTGCAGCCCCATGCGCGCTGTATCCTGGTCATCGAAGATGATGCGGCCTTCGCCGGCATTTTGCGCGACCTCGCGCGTGAAATGAATTATCAATGTGTGGTCACGCACTCCGCGAGCGATGGTCTGCTGGCCGCAACGGAACTGCGGCCGAGTGCTATCCTGCTCGACGTCAATCTTCCGGACTATTCAGGTCTGGGCGTACTGGGGCAGCTGAAGAGAAATCCGATAACGCGCCATATTCCCGTGCACATCACATCGGTGGCGGACCACTCTCAGGGCGCGCTCGAACTGGGCGCCGTGGGCTACGCGTTGAAGCCGGTATCCCGCGAGCAGCTCGTCGATGCATTGCGGCGCCTGGAAACCAAGCTCTCGCAGGGCGTGCGCCGGGTGCTGGTCGTGGAGGATGACGAGCGCCAGCGTGACAGCATCCGTGAACTGCTCACCATGGCCGACCTGCACATCACTGCGGTGGAAAGTGGCGGCAAGGCGCTCGTGGCCCTGCGGAGCATGACATTTGACTGCATGGTCATGGATCTGACCCTGCCGGATTTCAGCGGCTTTGAGTTGCTTGAGCGTATGGCCGAACAGGAGGATGTCTCGGTGCCGCCCGTTATCGTCTATACGGGGCGGGCACTGAGCGCGGATGATGAACAGAAGCTGCGCCGCTTCTCGAAGTCGATCATCCTCAAGGACGCACGTTCGCCGGAGCGACTGCTCGATGAGGTGACGCTGTTCCTGCACCAGGTGGAATCCGCGCTACCTGCCGACCGGCAGCGCATGCTGAAAATGGCACGCGATCAGGACGTCGCCTTTGAGGGCCGGCGGATTCTAGTGGTGGAGGATGATGTTCGGAATATTTTCGCGTTGACCAGCCTGCTCGAGCCGAAAGGGGCGCAGGTGCAGATCGCCCGCAATGGTCACGAGGCCTTGGGTGCGCTGGCGAAGTCCACCGCACGCGATGCGGATCGTATCGACCTGGTGCTGATGGACGTCATGATGCCCGAGATGGACGGCTTCACGGCGATGCGCGAGATCCGCAAGCGCGCCGAATGGAAGAGGCTCCCGATCATCGCGCTGACCGCAAAGGCGATGCAGGATGATCTTGAGGCGTGCATGGCGGCCGGTGCTAATGACTATATTGCCAAACCCCTGGATGTCGAAAAGCTGCTTTCGCTCATTCGCGTATGGATGCCGAAATAGAGCAGAACACCACCGATGCGAAGCGGTGGGAAATCGAGTACCGACTCCTGGTTGATGCTATTTACCAGATGTACCACTATGATTTTCGCGGCTACGCGGTGGCATCGCTCAAGCGCCGGTTGCGGACGGCAATGCTGCGCTTCGATTGTCGATCGCTCTCACAGCTGCAGGATCGGCTGCTGAGCGAGCCGCAGTTCTTCGCTTCGCTGCTGAACTTCCTGACCGTGCCAGTGAGCGAAATGTTCCGCGATCCGGCCTATTTCCGCGCCCTTCGCGAGCAGGTGGTGCCGGTGCTGCGCACCTATCCATCGCTCAAGATGTGGGTGGCCGGCTGCAGCACGGGAGAGGAAGTGTATTCGCTGGCGATCTTGCTGCGCGAGGAAGGTCTGCTGGAGCGCAGTCTCATTTATGCCACGGATATCAACCCCGACTCACTGCGCAAGGCCGAAGCGGGGATTTACGAAATTGACCGCATCGCCGCGTTCACGGACAGTCATCAGCGCTCCGGCGGCCGCTCCTCGCTGTCGGATTACTATGTGGCTGCCTATGGACGCGCCGTGTTCGACAAGTCATTACGGCGCCGGATCGTGTTTTCGGATCACAGCCTCGCTACCGATAGCGTTTTTGCGGAAGTGCAGCTGATCTCCTGCCGCAATGTCCTCATCTATTTCAATCGTGAGCTGCAGGACCGCGCGCTGCAGTTGTTCCGTGAAGCACTGTGCCGAAAGGGGTTCCTGGGGATAGGCTCAAAGGAATCGTTGCGATTCTCGACGCAGGCCAACAATTTCGGCGATTTTGTTCGCGAGGAACGAATTTACCAGAAGCGGGATGCGGCGTGACTGCGGTGTTATCTCTGGCCGGGCGTGTCGATGCGATCGTCATTGGGGCATCCGCCGGTGGCATTGAAGCCTTGCTGACGTTACTACCGGCGCTTTCCGCCGGCTTTCGCACACCGATTGTGATCGTCGTGCACCTGCCGCGCGATCGGCCGAGTCTGCTGCCCTCCATATTCCTGCAGAAGTGCGCGTTGCCGGTCTGTGAGGCCGCGGACAAAGAGCCGGTGCGTCCAGGAACTGTATATTTCGCACCAGCCGATTACCATTTGCTGATCGATCAAGGCCCATGCCTGGCGTTGTCGGCCGACGAGCCGGTCAATTTCTCGCGCCCCTCGATCGATGTGCTGTTCGAGTCGGCCGCCGACGTCTACGGAATTCGCCTGCTCGGCATCATCCTGACGGGCGCCAACGAGGATGGAGCGGAGGGGCTCGCGGCGGTGCACGCGGCGGGTGGCTTTACGATCGTGCAACGACCGGATAGCGCCCAGGTCAAGCAGATGGTGGTATCAGCCTTGAATCGCAACCCCGCAAGCTATGTTCTCGACCTGGAAGGGATTTCAGCCGTGCTGCGTACCTTGGATGCGAGGCAGATGGCATGAGCGATGTTGTCAAGTGCCTGCTGGTGGATGACCTGCCTGAGAATCTGCTCGCCCTATCGGAACTAGTGCGTGAGGATGATGTCGAGATTCTCGAGGCCCGATCCGGCACCGAGGCGTTGGAGATTCTGCTCGTCCACGACGTGGCACTCGCATTGCTCGACGTGCAGATGCCCGATATGGACGGCTTTCAGTTGGCCGAACTGATGCGTGGAAGCGCGCGGATTCGTCGTGTCCCGATCATTTTCGTCACGGCCGGAGCGCGCGACCAGCATCGAATGTTCAGGGGTTACGAGTCCGGAGCGGTCGATTTTCTGTACAAACCGATCGACCCGCGCATCCTGAAGAACAAGGCGTCGGTCTTCTTTCAGCTCGATCGGCAAAGACGGCAGCTGGACCGGCAGTTGCACGAGCGTACGGAGACCCTCAGGCTCAACGAAATGTTCACGGCGCTGCTCGCGCATGATCTGCGCAATCCGCTCAGCGCGATGATGACCGCTGCGCATCTGATCGAACGCGTTGCGGCCGAACCGATTGCCAAGGACGCCGCGCTGCGAGCACTGTCCAGCGGTCGGCGCATGGGCCGACTGATCGAGGACATGCTTGACCTGGCGCGGGCGCGCGTCGGCAATGGCATTGCGATCAAGCGCGAGGACGGGGACCTCGGCTCCTTGATCGGCCCTGTGGTGCTTGAGCATCAGATTGCCTCGCCCGGGCGACCCATCGAAGTCGTGTCGAAGGGCGCGCTCCGGGGCTTATGGGATGCCGAACGCATCGCGCAGGTAGCTTCCAATCTTATCGGCAATGCCGTCAAGCACGGCGACTCGCGCGGCCCGATCGTGGTAAGTCTTGATGGCACCAACAGCGATACCGTCTCCTTCTGCGTTGCGAATGACGGTGTCATTCCGGCGGAGCGGCATGCGGGGCTGTTCGATCCGTTCAAGGACGGACAGCAGCGGGTGGGTCGTAGTGAAGGGCTGGGGCTGGGACTTTATATCGTTCAGCAAATTGTAATCGCGCACGCGGGCAGTATCGAGGTGCGGACCGAGGACGCGCGACGCACTGTATTCCGGGTACAGCTGCCGCGCGGGCGCAGCCTCGAATACGCGGAGTTGCAGCTACTGGGAGGCCGTGCCGCAGGCCGCAGCGCGGCCGAGTAACAGGATTCGTTCGCGCGCGTTGCGAGTCAGTCCCGCCGCGCGCGAAAACTCCGCCCGGGCTTCTTCATGACGCCCTAGCTTTTCCAGCAAGTCGCCGCGCACGCTGGGCAGCAGGTGGTAATCAGCCAATTTCGCCTCGTTGACGATCGAATCGACGAGTTCCAGGGCGGCAGCCGGGCCGTAAGCCATGGATATCGCGACGGCGCGATTGAGTTCGATGACCGGTGAGGGCAGCAGCTGCGCGAGCGCGTCGTACAGCGCCACGATCTGTACCCAGTCAGTCGCTGCGGCGGTGGGAGCCCGCGCATGGCAGGCCGCGATGGCGGCCTGAATGGTATAGGGACCAGACGGTCCACCGAGTGCCTGTGCGCGCTGGAGTGCGGTGAGACCGCGCTGTATCAGCAGGCGGTTCCAGCGTCCGCGGTTCTGCGCCAGCAGCAGTATGGGTTCGCCGTGCGCGTCCGTGCGGGCGCCGACGCGCGAGCTGTGAATTTCCATCAGGGCGACGAGCCCGTGCACTTCGGGTTCATCGGGCAGCAATTCGGAGAGGACTCGTCCCAGTCGCAGCGCCTCCTCGCACAGTGCGGGGCGCATCCAATCATCGCCGCTGGTGGCAGCATAGCCTTCGTTGAAGACCAGGTAAATCACTTCCAATACAGAACCGACGCGGGCCGCGCGCTCCCCGCCGCGCGGCACTTCGAACGGCACATGCGCCTCGGCGAGGGTGCGTTTGGCGCGCACAATGCGCTGGGCTATGGTCGGTTCGGGGAGCAGGAATGCCCGGGCGATTTCCGCCGTGGTCAGGCCCGCCAATATCCGTAGCGTCAGCGCCGTGCGTGCCTGCGTCGAGAGTACCGGATGGCACACGATGAACATCAGCCGCAGCAGATCATCGCCAATGTCATCGTCCGCTGCCGCGTCGGGCTCCTCGCCGGGCGTGAGTGCAAGGGGTGTCTCGTGCGCAATGGCCTCACTGGTGCGCTCGATGAGTTTGCGGCGCCGCAGTTCATCGAGCGCGCGGTTCTTTGCCGTCGTCATGAGCCAGGCACCGGGCCTGTCGGGAACGCCTGCTCGCGGCCATTGCTCCAGGGCGCTGACCAGTGCGTCCTGCGCGAACTCCTCGGCGAGTCCGACCTGGTGCAGCATGCGCGTCAGTTTTGCGACGATCTTGGCAGATTCCATGCGCCAGACTGCTTCGATGGTGCGTTGGATTTCGGGTTCAGACATGGCAGAACCTGCACCCAGTCAGGTGAAACACGGACCGAGCTCGCGCACTTCGATGGTCGCCCATTCGGCCGCGGGGCATTGCTGGGCAATCGTCATGGCCTCCGCGCGCGTCTCGCACGTGAGCAGCAGAAATCCTCCGACCATTTCGCGCGCCTCCGCGAAAGGACCGTCGACAATGGTTGCCTGCCGATTCTGAACCCGTACGCGGGCCCCGCTTCGGTCCGATGCGAGCGATTGCGCGAGCGTCAGCAGCCCGCGTCCGCGCAACTCCTCGCTGAACCGGACCATGCGCTCGTACGCCACCCGTCCTTCCGCCGCAGTGCGCGCTTGGCGCTGTCCGGGGGGTTCGAGAATCACCAAGGCGTACGCCATAGCCACCTCATGTCTGCTTGCTGTAGCCATTATGCATTCTTGATACGGGCCCGCAGCTGCACCTCCCGGGCCTGCAGCTCGGGGGTGAACTCCGCGCCAAAATCGGCGGCCTCGAACAGCGGGCGGATCTCAATTTCCGACTCCTCCAGCATGGGATTCGGGCAGCGCTTCACCCACTCGAGCGCCTCTTCGATCGACTTGACCTGCCACAACCAGAAGCCGGCGACGAGTTCCTTGGTTTCAGCGAAGGGGCCGTCGATGACGGTGCGCTTCTCGCCGCTGAATCGAACGCGCTTGCCGCGGCGGCTCGGGTGCAGCCCCTCGCCCGCCAGCATCACGCCCGCCTTGACCAGTTCCTCGTTGAACCGTCCCATGGCGCTCAATAAGGCCTCGCTCGGCATGGCGCCGGCCTCACTGGAGGGGGTTGCCTTGACCATGACCATGACTTTCATATTGTAATCCTTTAAAAACAAGAAGTTATCTCTAACCCGGCATCCGGGTGGCTTTGCGTTTCGGCAGTTGAATTGTTCCGGTTGCTTGGGCGACGAACCGCAGGGTCGGATTTCGACAGCGATGGCGAAGAAATTCCGCGTGTCCGTGCGGCCCGCTGACCAAACCTCAGGAGTTCCAACATACATCCGATACACGCCGCTTCGGCTGCGCGGAACTTCATCATCGTTGCGGAGGCGCTGATGGCGTTCGATAAGCTCGCCGCGGGCGGCAATCTGATCGATCGGTTCGGCACGCCATGGATTGTCAATGGTGAATTGCTGATTTGGCCAAAGGCGGCCCGGTGGTGGTTGCGCCCTTGGAACTAAGGGCGCAGGTCGATATCCTAAACAGTCGTTATCGAATCGAGAGTCAGACACCATGCGCGCACCTTTCCGCCTGCTGCAGTCCCTGGTCTTTGCATCCCTGGTCATGATGGCCGTGAGTGCCTACGCGGGCGTTTCGGGACCGGTGGTGGTACTGCCGAACAGCTACTACCTGCAACCTGATACAGGCGGCCAGACCAAGCTTGTGAAACGCGACGGCAAGCGGCTACTGCCGGGCACGATTGCGGCCTATGTAGTCTCGGGCGGACTGGTCGTGGGCGCCATTGGCACCACGCCACCTCCCGGCCATCAGTTCACCAATGACCTCGAGTTCACGGGAACTCCCGACACGAAATATTTCATCCTCGATACGGCCACCGGCAAACTCGAATCCGGGCTCGATGAGGCGGCATGGCACAAGCGGCTGCAGGAACTGGGGCAACGATCGGACCTGCACATCTATCCGCCATTGCCCTGGCAGAACTGAAGTCGTTCTTTACAGCATGGCGGTGCGGGGCTATCGTCCTGCCCGTCATTGGTGGCACAAGGCGATTCTGTGGGCAGTTGTATGAGTGGCAGTCGGCGTTGCGTTGAACGCAATCGCACTTCAGCTCGATAACGCTCAGGTTTGCCCGGAGCGCCATCGGCTCCTGTTGATTTCCACCTTCCGTCGATCGAACTGTTTGCTCGCGACTGGGTAGCTGTGAAGCGTGCCGTCGCGAGCGACTGGTCGTGTGTGTGACGCCCAGCTGCTGCCCGCAAGAGAACGCCAGGTCTTTGGAGCGCGGCGATGGTGATGCTTCTAAAAAGGCTCGGGGAACACCCGCGGGTAAAGCAGCTCGGTCCGGGTCTGATCACGGGTGCTGCGGACGATGATCCGAGCGGCATCGCGACCTACTCGCAGGCCGGGGCACAATTTGGCTACAGCATGCTGTGGGCGGTACTGTTCACCTACCCGTTGATGGTCGGAATCCAGATGGTCAGTGCGCGCCTCGGCTGCATTACCGGGCGCGGTCTTGCGGCGAATGTGAAGGCGGTTTTCCCAAGATGGGTGCTGTACAGCATTGTCGGCCTGCTACTGATGGCCAATACCATCAACATTGCGGCAGATGTGGCCGCGATGGGCGAGGCGCTGCGCCTGCTGGTCGGCGGATCGGCGCGCATGTTCTCGGTCGGATTCGGCGCGCTGTGTCTGGGCTTGCAGGTTTTTCTGCGCTACGAAACCTATGTCCGCTATCTGAAATGGCTGACCCTGGTACTGCTGTCCTATGTCGCGGTCATCTTCACGATTCATGTTCCGTGGCATACGGTGGTTCGCGAACTGGCTCTTCCAAGCCTGGTGCTCGACAACAATACGATTACGGTCATCGTCGCGGTTTTTGGCACGACGATCAGTCCGTATCTGTTCTTCTGGCAGGCGGCACAGGAAGTGGAGGATCTGCGGGCAGTCTCCGCCCGAAATGGTCGTGGCACGCTGCTGCCGCACGCCGAAGAAGTCGCGCGCCGGCACCTGCGCCGCATCCGCTGGGACACCTACCTAGGGATGGGGTTTTCAAACCTCATCGCCTTCTTCATCATTTTGAGCACTGCGGCGACGTTGCACGCCTCGGGCTTCACGAATATTCAAACCTCCGCCCAGGCGGCCAGCGCGTTGCGGCCATTGGGGGGTCAACTCACCTTTCTGCTGTTCAGCCTCGGCATAATCGGTACTGGCATGCTGGCGGTTCCGGTGCTTGCCGGATCTGCTGCATATGCCGTATCCGAAAGCTTTGACTGGCAGTCAGGTATGGACAGGAAACTGCACGAGGCGCTGGAATTTTACGCCATCATTGCGATCGCGACGGTGGGCGGCGTGATCCTGAACTTCACGCATCTGGACCCGATGCGAGCCCTGTTGTGGAGCGCCGAGGTCAATGGCGTCATCGCCGTGCCGATCATGGCGATCATGATGTTGCTCGCCCGTCGCGAGGACATCATGGGGCAGTTCGTCATCCGGCCGCGACTGCGGCGGCTGGGCTGGGCCGCGACGGCCGTCATGGCCGTCACGGTGGTTGCGATGGTGGCGACTATGTAAAGCGCAACGCGGCTATTTTCCAGCCGCCCGCGCCTTTCACATACCGCGCCTCGAATCGCCCGACTTGCCAGTGCCGTTCGGCCATCTGGCCCTGCAGGCGCGCCATCTGCGCCAAGGTCGAATTCGGCGGCAACGGGGTGCTCAGTTCAACCTCGCAATGAAAGGTGGCGGTCGCCTGCGCGCCATCTGCGCTGATCGTGATCAGATCCGGCTGCTGCAGCGGGCTATGGCGATAGGCGTTGTGCACGACGGGCCCCAGCTGCTGTCGATATTGAGTCGCAAACAGCTGTCTGATCGCAGTCCTGCCCGCGGCGCTCGCGCCGCTCAATTCCAAGGCGGCGTGGAACTCGAACAGCTCAACTGCCGTGTCATAGGCCTGATTTTCGACTGCAGCGGTAAACGTCAGATGCAGTTGTCGGATCGCTTCGCGATCCTGATGCAGCGTAAGGTCCCGCTGCAACTCCTGCAGCCGGTCCGCGCCCGGCGGTAAGGCGCCCGGCAACAACGCCGTAGCAGTCGCCGTCGCGGCGACTCCGGCCCCCAGGACTGCACCGCCGCGCAGAAAGAACGCGCGGCGCGTGCCATTCATTTTGCTTTCAGTCATGCGGCTCTCCTTCAGACCAGGCCGAGGTATTTCATGACCTCGAACTTTCCCGCATGGCGGGCACGCGCACCAATTACGCTCAGGCTCAATCCCCCCTGCCGACCGACGTGGTAGCCGAAACCGGCATCGTGCATGATTTTCCGGTTGAGCAGGATCACGCCGAGGGTGCCATTACAGGCCTCTTCGACCCAGGCCATGATGTACACCCCATCGCGCAGCTTCGAGTACCAGCCCGGCGAACTCCATTGCAGGCCACCGGAACCGTCGGCCTGGAAAATGATCCAGGAGTAGGTCGAAGGCGTTGCATACAGGTGCATGGACGTGAGCCCCGGATTGCCCGGTGAATAGTTCCAGGTGTAGGCCTCGCCGACCATTTCATCAGTCATCTTATGGCGCAGATACTGGGGCGGCGTTGGTGCGCCATCCATCTGGAAGATGCCGAAGTAGTAGGTCGGATGCGTCTCGTTGTTGCGGAACGGCGTGCCGGTCGTCCCCTTGACGATCGTGCTCAGGCCATTCTTAATATCCAGTGCAACCATCGCACACGAGCGCGGGAACTCGGCGTCGAGCAGGTGCGCGAAGAAGTACAGGTCCGCGTCCGGCTCATACATTTCATACCAGGCATCGCGCCAGTTCGAATTGCCTTCGTAGCGCCATTTCAACTGCTTGCCATCGATGAACTTGTACTGGATGACGGGTCCGCCGTCATCCATGCGGGCGGTGAGGGACTTGCCGGCAAATTTCGTGATGAGCTCGCCCTTGTAGCCGCCCATGCCGGCGGCGCCGCTGCCGTGACCGTCGCCGAAGGCATGCGCGTGATTGAGGACCTGATCCTTCACTTCATCATCGGTCATGACCTCGAAGGTCTCGAACGGGCGATACAGGCGGCGCGGACCGCGGGATTCCCCATTGTTGCCGAACACTTCAAACGAAGCGATCTGGCCGGTGGGTTCGCCCTTTCCGGAGTACATGTAGTACTCGAGCTCGTCCTTTTCGTTCAGCCCGAGACGCACGCCTTTCTGCGCCATCTCGAACAGATCGATGAGCTGCAGGGTCAGTGTGCCGGAGAATTCCGCTTCAATGCGCGAGTAGATGAACTGATGATCGTTGACCATGATGTAGTCAGTCGGTGCGCAGACCGTCATCTCGCCGCCGAAACGCGTCAGTTCAATGAAATTCGAGTACAGGATCGACACGTAGAACTCGAGCAGTTCGATGTCATTGTCCTGCTTCCAGTGCATGCCCTTGCCTTCGAGCCGGTTCGTGTACAGGTGACGAGCCACAGGCGCAGCCGTACCGTCATCGACATAACCGAACCAGATCTTGCGCTGTGCTTCACGGTTGCGATGGCCGTTCTTGAGCTGCGGCGCGCGCTTCGCCTCAGCAGCCGCGGCAGTCTCGGCCGCGGCATAGCCGCTGAAGGACACTTCGAAGACCGTTACCAGCCGGGTGCGCGGGTCGACCACCACTTCGTAGCCGCGCTGGCTACCCGGAATCATGTGCGACAGCAGCGTCAGGCCGCCGCTGTCCATGGCGCCGTAGCCGGCCTTGATCGCCTTCGCGCCGTTTTCGGACAGCTCCAGCTCGCGGCTGTTGCGGAAGTTGTATTCCAGCCGGGGACCATCGTCGGTCACGATCTTCAGATGCTTGCCTGCAAGGACATCGGAGAAGGCGGATTTGCTGCTGGGGCCACTGACGGTGGGCCGCAGTGCCTGGGCCACCTGGGCCTCGCTCAGGTCCGTGTAGGGGATTCGATGCATCTGCAAGGACCGGTAGTTGCGCGTGACCACAGTCTTCTCCTTCATTGTCGCGGCGGGCGGCGCAAGAGTAGATCATCCAGGCGATGGCGGGAACGGGGCGTGCGGAGCGGCCAGGGCGCCATGGCAGCGAAGACGCCGTCGCGGTAAATCCAGGCGTGCACGAGCGCTGCACCGAAGTGCGCGATGAAGGTTGCGAGGAAGGCGTAGGCGAGCATCGTGTGCGCCCGGTGCAATATCGCGTACAGCAGCGGGTCCTGCGGCAGAATGGCCGGCAAATGCACGCGTCCTGCCATTACCACCGGGTAGCGTGCTGCGGAGAGCATTCCCCAGCCGACGAGCGGCATGAGGATCATCAAGCTGTAAAAGACGACCTGCGAGGCACCGGCGAAGAAGCGCTCGAGCCGGTTCAGGTGGTTCGGTAGAGGCGGCCCCGGGTTCAGCAGCCGGTTCGCGAGACGTATGAGTACCAGTACCAGTATCGCGATTCCCAATGGCCGGTGGATCGCGATCAGTCCGTGGTATCGCCCCGACACGGTGGAGACCATGCCGAGACCCACGAACAGCATCATCAGCACCATTGGCGCCATGAGCCAGTGCAGCCAGCGCGTCAGGGCGGTGAATTGCCGCGGCCTGTCTATGGCCGCTCTCCGAATGGATTCGGCGCAGGATGCACTGCGCTCGGGGGCTTGGTCTCGCCCGCGCGCAGCGTGAAGGAGCGCGAGTAGGCGGCCGAGCGGGCGCTGAGCAGCGGATCATCGGAGGGTTCGATGCCCGAGGGCAGTACCAACGGGTCGAAATTGAT